>CAVPLC010000068.1:0-61290 GCA_963705835.1 uncultured Actinomycetes bacterium | reverse complement strand
TGCCGGTGCTGGGGCGGGGGGTTTGCCGGCCGGTCGCGGCGTAGCCCTTGCCTGCCGTGGTTAGGTCGATCGTCCAGGCTGCGCATTGCATACTTGGCCTGTGTCCCTACAGGTCGTAGGTCGCCTCAATGACAAGTCGGCGAGTTGGGGACTTGTCCGGGCTCGCTTAGCCTCGATCGCCGCGATCGGCAGGCCATCGGAATACTCAAGGAACATAGTCCGCTATCAGAGTTCGTTCCTGCCGGTGCAAGCGCGCGGTGGCGCGGATCCGGCCCTTGTTAATCGGGTACTGAACCCGGATCTGCTCTTCTTTCCAGCCCGCCCGGTCCAGCGCGCTCCTCTCTGGCGGATCGGGGTAGAAAAGGCTGATGCAGGAGCAGTTCATCTACACCGCAGACGACGTGCTGGCCATGCTCGACGCCCTGCTGGCGCGCGGCGGTTGGTGGGATGAGTTCTTCGCCGACCGGGCCCGGGCCTGCCCGTTCCTGGTGGAATGGCCGGATGAGAACCTCGCGGCCTGGTTCGGCGAAGGCCTGCTCACTCCCGGCCGCGTCCTGGAGCTGGGGTGCGGGCACGGGCGGAACGCTACCTACCTGGCCGGCCTGGGATGCACCGTCGACGGCGTTGATTTCTCGGCGCGGGCGATCGAGTGGGCCGAAGAGCGGTCCCGGCGGGCCGGCGTCGTGGTGGATTTCCGGTGCTGCTCCATCTTCGACGCGGCGATCACGGACGGGTCCTACGATCTGGTCTACGACTCGGGCTGCTTTCATCATGTGCCGCCGCATCGCCGCAAGGACTATGTCGACCTGGTGCACCGCGCCGTGAGGCCCGGCGGCAGCTACGGATTGGTGTGTTTCCGGCCCGAGGGCGGCAGCGGCTACACCGACCAGCAGGTGTATGAGCGGGCGAGCCTTGGCGGCGGCCTGGGTTATACAGAAGACCGCCTGCTTGCCTTGTGGAACGAGGCACCGTTCTCCGTGCAGGTGCTCCGGGCGATGCACAAGGTAGATGCGCACGGGCCGTACTTCGGCGAGGACTTTTTGTGGACGCTGCTGGCCGTGAAGGAAGGCACCCGGTAACCGTGCCGCTTTCACTGATTTCGAGCCTGGGCTAGGGTTTGCGGCCGACGCCGCCGCGCATCGACTGCGGTCTGCCGACCGGCGTGGTGCCTGGCTCGGACCGCCATTCCGTGATCCAGACCAGGCCCGGGTCCACGAGCTCGAACCCGTCGAACAGCCGCCGGACATCCGGCAGCGTCCGCAGGTGCAGGTGCGACGACGCCTCACGGTAGACGTCGGCTGCCGCGTCGCGTTCGGCCGCGGCGTCCTTCTCCTTGGTGCCGTGGGTGATGACCAGGTGGCTGCCCGGTGCCATGCGGTCGCGGTACCCGGCGATGACCGCGTGCGGCCTGGCGTCGTCCGAGACGAAGTGCAGCGTGCTCGTGCACAGCACCGCAACCGGCTGCGCCCAGTCGATCAGACCGCGCACCTCCGGGTGCTCCAGGACGCTGGCCGGCTCGCACAGGTCGGCGAAGGCCATGGCCACCGAGTCGCGGGCGGCGAGCAGGGCCCGGCCATGGGAGGCCACCACCGGGTCGTTATCGACATAGACCACGCGCACGTCGGGAGCCACCCCCTGGGCCAGCTCGTGCACGTTGGCCGCGGTGGGCAGGCCGCCGCCGAGGTCCAGGAACTGCCGGATGCCCTCCTGCCGGGCCAGGTACCGCACCGCCCGGCCGAGGAACGACCGGTTGTCGCGCGCGATCGCCGCCACGTCCGGGATCACGGCGATAAGCTGCTCGGCCGCCTCCCGGTCGGCGGCGAAGTTGTCCTTACCGCCGAGCAGGTAGTCGTAGATCCTGGCCACGTTCGGCGTCCGCGTATCGATGCCGCCAGGCCCCAGGTCCAGATCAGTCATTTGCGCCATCTCTCCTGACGAGTGACGAGAATGGATGCTATCAAGGCGGGCGCGTACGCTTAGACGCCGTGCGAACCACGGTCGCGGGGGTCCTGCTCGCAGCGGGGGAGGGGTCCAGGTTCGGCGGGCCCAAGGCGCTGGTCGAGCTGGACGGGCAGACCCTCGCCGAGCGCGGGGTCGGCCTGCTGCGGGCCGGCGGCGCGGACCCGATCCTGGTCGTCACCGGCGCCACCGAAGTCCAGATCCCAGGAACACATACTGTATACAATCCAGAGTGGCGCACCGGCATGGGCTCCTCCCTCCGCGCTGCCCTGAACGCCCTGACCAGTCCCGAAGACGCCAGTCCCGAAGACGCCAGTCCTGAAGACGCAGGCCCCGAGGAAGTGGGCGCCGTCGTAGTGGCGCTCGCCGACCAGCCGCTCGTCGGGCCGGAGTCGGTCGCGCGCCTGATCGCGGCCTACCGCGCCGGCGCGAGCGTGGCGGTCGCCGCCTACGACGGCCAGCCGCGCAATCCCGTGCTGCTGGCCCGCGAGCACTGGCCCGAGGTAATCGCCACGGCCACCGGCGACACCGGGGCCCGGGCGTTCCTGCGCGCCCGCGCCGACCTCGTCAGCCTGATCGAGTGCGGGGACACGGGCCGCCCGGACGACATCGACACCCCCGCCGACCTGGCCCGCATCACGCGCACTCTCGCCGGTCCCTGATCGCGCAGAGCGCACTCGCCGGCCCTGGCCGCGGCCCACCGGGCGAGCTAGCCTGTCACGGTGATGCCCGGGATCGCTCGGTAGGATTCGGCCGGGTAGCGATCACCAGGCCCGGATGCCCCAGGTGTGCGTGACGGCCTGGCCGGGCTCCAGGACCAGCAGGTCGTCGCCGGTCACGAAGGCGTTCGGCGGGCAGGTCATGGGCTCCACGGCCAGCGCCTTGCGGCGGCGGTCCGGGCCAAGCGGGTCGCCGGTAAAGACCTGCAGCCAGCGATAGCCCTCGCCGGCCCACAGCCGGACCCCGGCTCCCGGGCCGCGCGCAGCTCGCGGGCCGGCCGCAGCTCCCGCCGGGCCGCGCGCGGCTCCGTCCCCGGCGGTCAGCTGCACC
Organism: uncultured Actinomycetes bacterium; assembly: GCA_963705835.1. Lineage (GTDB taxonomy): Bacteria > Actinomycetota > Actinomycetes > Streptosporangiales > Streptosporangiaceae > Palsa-504. The sequence goes on along the minus strand of CAVPLC010000068.1, from coordinate 58,281 downwards.
CAGACACGGCCGTCGTCGTCGCGGTCCAGGCCGGTCAGCGCGTCGTCGAGCCGGGTGGTGCCGATGACCCGCGGCGTGCGGAAGTCGTACTGGGTCCCGTCGACCGCGGCCGGCGGCCCGGACGGGATGCCGCGCTCGTCCATGGGCAGCCGGGACGCCGCGGGCAGGGTCAGCTCACACTCATCGACCAGGGCCGTTCCCGCCGTCAGGTAGGGGTGCGAGCCGGTGCCGTACGGTGCCGGGTGCTCGCCGCGGTTGGTCGCGGTGATGGCCACGTGCAGCCCGTCATCCGGATGCAGGCGGTACTCGGCGTCGATCTCCACGCAGAACGGATATCCCTGATACCCGTGCGGCGTACTGCGCAGCAGCACGGCGCTGGCGTCGTGCCTGACCAGCGTCCACGCCGTCCAGCGGGTCAGGCCGTGGATCGCGTTCGCCCGGCCGGGCTCGGTCAGGGCCAGCTGGAACTCCGCGCCGCCGAAGGCATAACGCCCGCCGTCCACCCGGTTCGGCCAGGGCGCCAGCAACTGGCCCGCGCCCGAGGGCGGCAGCTCGTCCGGTGCGTAGCCGGCGATGACCGGCTGGTCGCGGTGGGCCAGCTCGCGCAGCCCCGCGCCGAGTTCGGTCACCGTGGCCCGGTAGGAGCCCGCGCCGATCTCGATACTGCTGCCCGGTAAGCGGAACGCTCATTCGCTCAGGATACGGAGAGCAGCAGCGCCGCGCGGCAGCCGGCCACCAGGCCCCAGGCCAGATCCGCCCCCTGGACCGCCGCCAGCAGCCTGGCCGCCGCGGGCTCGAGCGGTTCCTGGCCCGCCATCCCGAGCAGGACGGCGGACACCTCGGCGGCCGCCTGGCCGCTCGCGGCGCAGTGCAGCAGGGAGGCCGCCAGGCTGGTGGTGCGCTGCTCCGCGTGGTAGGTCGCCGAGGCGCTGAGCCAGTTGGCCAGCCAGGCCGCCCGGGTCCCGCCGGAGATGGCCCCGCCGAGCAGCCTGAGCGCGAGCAGCACGCCGCTGACCACGCTGTCGCCGCTCGGGACCAGGCCCGGCCCGAGGCCCATCAGCTCCTCGACCGCCTCGACCGCGCCCGCCAGGTCGCCGCTCGCGCAACAAGCCGCCAGCCGGGCCGGCCCGTCGTGGCCGGCCAATCCGGGCGCGCGTTCGGCCGCGGCGCAGAGCCGGGCCAGCACGCTGCAGCCGTGGTCGAGCCGGGCCCGGGACAGCGGCCCGAACACCGGGGACGGATCCCACCAGCGCACGATCCGGATATCCAGCCCGCACGCCACGACGCGATCCTCGCCGGCCCAGCACTCCGCGGACGCCTGCGCCTGGAACGGCCCGGTGACGATGGCGTTCGGCAGCCTGATGGCGTCCGGCGGCGAGATGGCGATGACGCGCGGTTCGGGAACGACGTCGGTGAATTCCAGGTAGATCACGTGCGGCAGGACGGCCAGCACCTTGCCGTGACGGCGCGCGCCGCGCAGCAGGTTTCGGACGGCGAGGCTCGCCACCCCGGCCGCCACCGGCACCGTGCCCGAAAGCCCCGAGGGCTCCTGAAGCCCCGGCAACTCCGAGGGCCCCGCGGACGCTCCGGCCGCCCCGCCTCGGCCCCCTGAACGAGTCACACCCGCCACGGTACCGGGGAACGCCGACCGGACGATATCGCCGCTGCTTGTGACCCGGAACGAACCGACAAACCTATCGTGAGGTTAAGGACGTTTGGCGAGTAATGACAAATAAACCAATTTGTGATACGCAACAAGGCCTTTGTGGCCTAGGGCTTAGGGAGACCGACGGGGCTGCTTGGGGAGCGGGGGACCGTCAGCCCCGCCGGCTGAAATAAACGATAGCGGGGTGAGGTGCCGATTTGGGTAGCTTTCTGCTCCGTAAGTACTTCGAAACGTTTTCCGTGGACGCCGATGTCCCGGGCCTGACTGTCCCGTTGTGGTTTCCGTTGGCGCGGTCAGGGCCGCTGGGGGCCAGTCGCCCGCTGCGGATCGCCTCGGCCGCCAGCACGCCGAACAGGTAGAAGTAGGCCGCTTCCTCATCCTCGAAGAACCGCACTTCGAGGCGAGCGTCATCCGTCCGGCTGAATACCTCGAAGCCGCCGTCCGTCTCGACCAGGCACATGGCGCCGGGCACTTCCTCGTCGACCGCGTAGGCGGCCTGCGGGATCGCGGCCAGGTTGAGAAGCTCGGCGAAGACCGACTCGGGCGAGATACGGTCCTTGCGCGCGGTGCGCCGGCCCGGTCCCGGCGCCGCCTCGGGTTCGCCCCAGGCCTCGGATTCGCGCCAGGCTTCGGGTTCGCGCCAGGCCTCGGGTTCGCGCCAGGCTTCGGGTTCGCGCCAGGCCTCGGGTTCGCGCCAGGCCTCGGGTTCGCGCCAGGCCTGGGGTTCGCGCGCGGCCTCTGGTGCGCTCCCGGCCTCGGTCGTGCGCGGGGCCTCGGAGTCGCGTTCAGTCCACGGCTCGGCCGAGGGCGCCCGGCCGGGATCGCGCGCCGCCCAGAACTCGGGTCGCGGATCGTGCACCGGCCACGGCCCCGACCCGGCCCCCTCCTCGGCCGGAGGTCCCGGCCAGGGTTCGGGCGCGGGCGACCCGTGCCAGGCCGCCACCCGGTCCGGCATGCGGGGCGCGTGATCCGAGCCGCCATATCCCTCCGGCCGCCCATTTTCCGCCGCTACGCTGCCATTTCCTGGCGCATCGGCGGCCACCACAGCGGGCGCGCCCGCCTGAGCCACCGGCCCACGCGGCCCGGCAGGCCCGGATGGCCCGGCAGGCCCGGACGGCCCGGCAGGCCCGGACGGCCCGGCGGGCCCGGACGGCTCGGAGGGCCCGGACGGCTCGGAGGGCCTGGGCGGCCCGGACGGCCCGGACGCCGGGAACATGGCCGCGGCCAGCGGGAAGTCCACCCGCTCCTCGACCAGGCCGGTCACGTCGTGCCGGGCCACCACGACCTCGTAGACCTCCCGGTCGATTTCCCAGTAGCCGAGCTGCGCGGCCTGCGTGGCGTCCCGTCCCAGGTAGGCGATGTGCAGCCGGTCGCCGAAGTCGTCGAGCACCAGGCACGGCTCGCCCCGGTACTCGCCGACCGGCCGTGATTGCCACAAGGCCCCCAGGTCGCAGGCGTTGACCTCCTTGCGCCAGTGCCCGGGTCCGGCCACGAAGCCGAGGTCCTCGGGCGGCGGACCGGGGGAGAACAGCGTCACCCGGTTCCCGTCCGGACCGAGACCCGCCTGGTAAGGGATGCCGAGATAGGTGGCCATCAGCCGCAGACGCATGGCTCACGCCTCCGTCTGCTGCCACGCCAGGCCGTCATACCGCGCGACCAGTTCGTCCCCGTCGGCGCCGAGCCGGCACATGCCCGCCCCGACCGGTATCGGGATGGGCTCGAGGTAGAACTCGGGCACGCCGGGACCCGCGGCCTGCTGGTAGCCGTCGACCGTGCGGGCCAGCCAGCACAGCAGGTACAGCTCCTTCATGACCGGCGTGAATTCGGAATCCTCCCAGCCCAGGCTGAGCGCGAGGTAAGCCTCGGCGGGGTTGTGGAACCGGACATCGGCGGCACGGTAAACGTAGCCTGCCAGCACCGATCGCTGCCCGCTCAGGTACGGGCCGACCAGGCGCGGCGGCACGGCCTTCCACATCGGCGTGCCCGGGGCGATCGTGGGCAGTCGCTCGGGGTGGGTCACCACGCTCCTTCCGTGCGCGCAGGATTCCCCCGCTCAACTGATTGTGCCGAGTTAATGACAGTCATTAGCGGTAAAGCGACTCATTCAGAGAATTCATTACCTTGAGTAATCCTTGCATCACGTACAGACGCACGCCTCGGCGAATATCGGGATGATGACTCCGGTCAGCCGCTGGTGATCGCCTCATATGACCCCACAGGCACCATTAGCCACCCTCTCAGCTGTCTGGTACGGGCCTTGTGGGCCCCCGGGCCCGCCTATCGGGCCCTGGGTGCCCCATGGCCCATTAGGACCGTGCCGACGCCACGCCGATGTGGTGCCGGTGTGACGCCAGGCAACTGCCGGTAAGCACGAGGATCCCAGGGTCGTAGCGGAAAGGGGCCCGAACGGAGTGAACCCCGGGTTGCACCCGTTGCGCCGGCGGCAAGCCCACCACGGACCCGCAACACAGCCGTCCAAGAGGTTCCAGGCGAGTGCCGTCACGCGGCTGGCGCACGCGCATGGCGTAGGGTCGTGCACGTGTCTGGGCACCTGAACCCTGGCGGCCAGCAGTTCCGCGCCGACCACGGCGGCGCCGACCCGCGGGTGGCCGCCGCGCTCGCGGCGTACCTGGCCGGTCGGGGCAGCGAGCGGGCGGCGCTGCAGGCGCTGGCCGCCGCCCGGCTGCTCGTCCCGGTGATCGCGGTCCTCGCGGAGGGGGCCACGCCGCAGCGCGGGGACAAGAACAGCGAGATGGTGATGCCCACGCTGATCGGCCGCGACGGCAGGGCCGCGATACTGGCCTTCACCTGCCTGGACGCGCTGGCCCGTTGGCGCGCGGACGCCCGCCCGGTCCCGGCCGAGGCGGACCGGGTGTGGCGCGCCGCCGTGGCCGACGGCTGCGCCGTGGTCATCGACGTGGCCGGGCCCGTGCCGCTCGCGGTCGAGGGCGCCCGGCTAGGCGCGCTGGCCGCCGGGCAGCCGGTCCCGCCGCCGCACGAGGATCCGGACGTGCACGCCGCCGTGCAGGCCGCCCTGGCCGGCGAGCCCGGCATCGCCGGCTTCACCCTGGCCCCCGGCCGCGCTGACGCCGACGCCTCCACAGCTGGCACCGACCTCGCGATCACCCTCCGACTCACCGACCAATCGACCGCCCAATCGACCGCAGAGCGCGACGCGCAAAGCGCGAACCGCGCCGCGGCCGGCATCGCCGCCCGGCTGGCCGGGCGCCTGCGCCGCGGCATCGAAGTCAGCCTCACCCGCTGAACCGGCTGAACCGGCTGAACCTGCTACAGCCGCTGAACCGGCTGAAGCCGCTGAACCCCGTAGGATCGTCTCCATGTTTCGCTGGCTGACCGCGGGTGAATCGCACGGGCGCGCGCTCGTCGCGATCTGCGAGGGCGTGCCCGCCGGAGTGCAGGTCGCCGCGGTGGACATCGCCGGCGCGCTGGCCAGGAGGCGAACCGGGTACGGGCGGGGCGCGCGGATGACGTTCGAGCAGGACGAGGTCGAACTGACCGCGGGCGTCCGGCACGGCAGCACCCTCGGCGGCCCCGTCGCGATTCGGGTAGCAAACACCGAATGGCCCAAGTGGGAAGCGGTCATGTCCGCCGATCCCGTGCCCGCAGAAGAACTCGAAGGCCTGGCCAGGAACGCCCCGCTGACCCGCCCCCGCCCCGGCCACGCCGACCTGGCCGGGATGCAGAAGTACGGCCACCACGACGCCCGTCCCGTCCTGGAGCGGGCCAGCGCGCGCGAGACGGCCGCCAGGGTCGCCCTCGGCGAGGTGGCCCGCCGCCTGCTCAGCCAGGTCCTCGGCGTCGAGATCCTCAGCCACGTGGTAGCCATCGGCGCCACAAGAACCCCGGACGGCACCATGCCGGGTCCGCACGACAAGGCCGCCATCGACGCCGACCCCGTGCGCTGCGCGGACCCCGCGACCAGCCGGGCCATGGTGGCCGAGATCGACGCGGCCAAGAAGGAGGGAGACACCCTGGGCGGCGTCGTCGAGGTGCTGGCCTTCGGGCTGCCGCCGGGCCTGGGCAGCTTCACCCACTGGGACCGGCGGCTGGACGCCCGGCTGGCCGGGGCGCTGATGTCCATCCAGGCCATCAAGGGCGTCGAGGTCGGCGACGGCTTCACCACGGCGACGCGCCGAGGCTCCCAAGCGCACGACGAGATCGAAGCCACCGAGGCCGGGATCACGCGGCGCACCAACCGCGCCGGCGGCATCGAGGGCGGCATGAGCACCGGCGAACCGCTCCGACTAAGGGCCGCGATGAAGCCCATCTCGACCGTTCCGCGCGCCCTGGACACCATCGACACCAGCACCGGCGAGCCGGCCAAGGCGATCAACCAGCGCAGCGACGTGACCGCGGTCCCGGCGGCCGGCGTGGTGGCCGAGGCCATGGTGGCGCTGGTGCTGGCCGAGGCCGCGGTCGAGAAGTTCGGCGGCGACTCGGTTGAGGAGATGCGCCGCAACGCGGAGAGCTACCTCAAGCACCTGGTGATCTCCTGATGGCGCCCGTGGCCGTGCTCATCGGCCCGCCCGGCGCGGGCAAGACCTCGGTCGGCCCGCTGCTGGCCGAACGCCTCGGCACCAGCTTCCGCGACACCGACGCCGACATCTCCGCCGCCGCCGGCCAGCCGGTCAGCGACATCTTCATCGGGCAGGGCGAGCCGGCCTTCCGCCAGCTCGAACGCGAAGCCGCGGCCCGCGCGCTGCGCGAGCACGACGGCGTGCTCGCCCTGGGCAGCGGCGCGGTGCTCGACCCGGGCATCAAGCACCGGCTCGAGGGCCTGCGCGTGGTCTACCTGGCCGCCGACTTCGCCACGGTCGCCCGGCGCATGGGCCTTGACCGGCCCCGCGTGGTCATCCCGGGCAACCCGCGCGGCCGGCTCCGCGCCATGCTGGAGGAGCGCCGCCCCTTCTACGAGCGACTGGCCACGGTCACCGTCGACACCGACGACCTGGACCCCGACGAGCTCGCGGCCGAGATCAGCGCGAGGCTCAGGCCGTGACCGCGACCAGGATCGACGTCCATCCCTCCGACGGCGGCCCGTCCTACCAGGTGGTGGTCGGCGTCGGGGTGCTCGGCGAGCTACCCGGCCTGATCCCCAAGGACACCAGGACCGTGGTCGTCATTCACGCCGAAGGCCTCGGCGAGATCGCCCGCCCCGCGTGCGGGGCCCTCAAGGCCGCCGGCTACAACGTCGCCGCCGAGCCCGTCCCCGACGGCGAGAAAGCCAAGACCGTCGACGTCGCCGCCCGGCTGTGGTCGGGCCTAGCCGACCATAAACTCACGCGCTCGGACTGCATCGTCGGGCTCGGCGGGGGCGCCACCACCGACCTGGCCGGCTTCGTCGCCGCCAGCTGGCTCCGCGGCGTCCCCGTGGTCCTGGTCCCGACGACGCTGCTGGGCATGGCCGACGCCGCGGTAGGCGGCAAGACCGGTATCGACATCCCCGAAGGCAAGAACCTGGTCGGCGCGTTCCACTCCCCGGCCGGGGTGCTCGCCGACCTGGCCACGCTGGAGACGCTGCCGCGGGCCGACTACGTCAGCGGCCTGGCCGAGGTGATCAAGGCCGGCTTCATCGCCGACCCCGTCATCTTGGACCGCGTCGCCGAGGACCCGGAGGGCGCCACCGTCCCGCACGGCCGCCACGCCCGCGACATGCTCGAACGCGCGATCCGCGTCAAGGCCGCCGTCGTCTCGGCCGACCTCACCGAGAAAGGCCAGCGGGAGATCCTCAACTACGGGCACACCCTCGGCCACGCCATCGAGCGGGTGGAGGGGTACCGGTTCCGGCACGGCGACGCGGTGGCCATCGGCATGGTGTACGTCGCCGAACTGGCCCGGCTGGCCGGCCGGCTGGACGGCCAGACCGCCGCGCTGCACCGCGCCGTGCTGGCCAGCGTCGGCCTGCCCACCAAGTACCGCGCCGCGGCGTGGCCCGAACTGCGCGAGGCCATGAGCGTGGACAAGAAATCCCGCGGCGCGCGCCTGCGCCTCGTGGTCCTGGACGGCCTGGCCCGCCCGGGGATCCTCGACGACCCGCCCGAGCCGCTCCTGGCGCAGGCGTACCGGGAGGTATCGACGTGATGAGGCACGTGCTCGTGCTCAACGGCCCGAACCTCGGTCGTCTCGGCGTCAGGGAACCGGACGTCTACGGCTCGACCTCGTTCGAGGAACTGGCCGAGCTGTGCCGGTCGGCCGGCCGCGGCCTCGGCCTGCACGTGGAGGTCCGGCAGACCGACGACGAGGCCGAGATGATCGGCTGGATCCACGAGGCCGCGTCCGCCCGGCTGCCGATCGTGATCAACCCGGCCGCGTTCACGCACTACTCCTACGCGCTGCGGGACGCCCTGGCCATGCGGACCGCCCCGCTGGTGGAGGTGCACCTCTCCAACCCGGCGGCGCGCGAGTCGTTCCGGCACACCTCGGTGGTGGCCGCGGTCGCGGACGGGACGGTGGCCGGGTTCGGCCCGCTGTCCTACCAGCTGGCCCTGCAGGCGATCGCCGAGCTGACCGCCAAGCCGGACGAGCAATGATCGTCCTGGTCGGGTTCATGGGCGCGGGCAAGACCACGGTCGGGACCCTGCTCGCCGGCAGGCTCGGGCTGCCGTTCACCGACAGCGACCAGGTGATCGAGCAGCGCGCCGGGCGGCCGGTCCGGCAGATCTTCGCCGAGGACGGCGAGCCCGCCTTCCGGGCCCTCGAGCACGAGGTCATCGCCGAACTCCTCGACGGCCCCCCGATCGTCCTGGCCCTGGGCGGCGGCGCCGCCGAGCACCCGCAGACCCAGAACAAACTCGCAACCGCCCAGGTCGTGTACCTCCACGTGAGCTACGCCCAGGCGCTGCAGCGCGTCGGCGGCGACCCCGAGAGCCGCCCGCTGCTGGCCCGCCCCGACCTGGCCGGCCTGTACGAACGCAGGCTCGGTGTCTACGCCGGCGTCGCCACCATGACCGTCCCGACCGACGGCCGCGACCCCCTGGCCATCGCCGAGGACATCCTCGCCGTGGCCGCTACTCTCTTCAATTTGTCCGAACGGGCCGTGGTGCGCGCGCACGAGAAAGGCTGATCGCATGCGAGTGGGGATCTTTCTGAACTACGCGGGCGGGTTCGCCGAGACCGTCGTCGAGCTGGCCGACTACGAGCGGGCCGGGGCCGACATCGTGTTCGTGCCCGAGGCCTACAGCTTCGACTCGGTCAGCCAGCTCGGCTACATCGCGGCCAAGACGGACCGGATGCAGATCGCGTCGGGGATCTTCCCGCTGTACTCGCGCACGCCCGCGCTGCTCGCGATGACCGCGGCCGGGCTGGACTACGTCTCGGACGGCCGGTTCATGCTGGGCCTTGGCGCGTCGGGCCCGCAGGTGATCGAGGGCTGGCACGGCGTGCCGTACGACGCGCCGATCGGCCGGTCCCGCGAGATCATCGAGATCTGCCGGATGGTCTGGCGCCGCGACCGGCTGGCCTACCAGGGCCGCTACTACCACCTGCCGCTGGAGGGGGGCACCGGCCTGGGCAAGCCGCTCAAGCTGATCAACCACCCGGTCCGCGAGCGCATCCCGGTCGCGCTGGCCGCGATCGGCCCCAAGAACGTGGCGGTCGCCGTCGAGCTGGCCGAGTCCTGGATGCCGATCTTCTACCTGCCGGAGAAGGCGGCCGACGTGTGGGGCGACGCGGTGGCCGAGGGCCAGGCCAAGCGCGACCCCGCGCTTGGCCCGCTGGACGTGATCGCCCACGCGCGGCTGGCCATCGGCGACGACGTCGCCGGCCTGCGCGACCACGGCCGGCCCGAGCTGGCCCTGTACATCGGCGGGATGGGCGCGCGGGGCCGCAACTTCTACAACGACCTGGCCGGCCGGCTCGGCTACGAGGCCGCGGCCAAGGCGATCCAGGACGCGTACCTGGAGGGCCGCAAGGCCGAGGCCGAGGCGCTGGTGCCCGCGGACCTGGTCGAGCGGACCAGCCTGATCGGCCCGGAGGGCCACGTCAGGGACCGGATCGCCGCCTACCGCGAGGCCGGCGTCACCACCCTCAACGTCACCCCGCTCGCGCCCACCCACGAGGCCCGCGTCCGCCTCATCGAGCGGATTCGCGCCCTCGCCGACTAGCCTTAGGCTCAGCACATGGTGCAGGTGCACGCGGCGCGCCGGGAGCGCGCGCAGCAGAAGATCGCCGAGGCCGGCGCCGACGCCGCCCTGATCACCGCGGGCCCGAACGTCCGCTACCTGACCGGCCTGGCCAGCTCCAACGCGGCGCTGCTGCTGCCGGTCAGCGGCACCGGGGTGCTGGCCACCGACTCGCGTTACACGCTGGCCGCCCAGCGCGCCTGCCCGGACCTGCAGCTGATCACCGAGCGGTTCATCGAGCCGAGGCTGGCCGCCGAGATGGTGAGCCGGGGGTTTCGCACCGTGGCCTTCGAGTCGCACGAGATGTCGGTCGACCGCCACGCCGAGCTCGCGGCGGGTGCCGAAGGCGTCACCACCGTACCGTTCGGCCGAAAAATAGAAGAACTACGGACGGTCAAGGATCCGTCCGAGCTGGAGCTGCTCGCCACCGCCTGCCGGATCAGCTGCCAGGCGATCGCGGACGTGTTCGCCCTGATCAGGCCGGGCCTGACCGAACGCCAGCTGGCCGCGGCGCTGGACCGGCGGATGGTCGACCTGGGCGCCGAGCGCCCGGCCTTCGACACCATCGTGGCCAGCGGGCCGAACGGCGCCCTCCCGCATCACGCTCCGGCCGACCGGCCGATGCGCCGCGGCGACCTGATCACCATGGACTTCGGCGCGCTGTACGGCGGCTACCACGCGGACATGACCCGCACCGTGGCGCTCGGTGGCCAGCCGGCTGGCAGCGGGAGATCTACGAGCTCGTCGCCACCGCGCAGCGATCCGGGATCGAGGCCGCGCGGCCCGGTGCGGACGTCGGCGACGTGGACGCCGCGGCGCGCGACCTGATCCGCGACGCCGGGCACGGGGAGCACTTCGGCCACGGCCTGGGGCACGGCGTCGGCCTGGAGGTGCACGAGGCGCCGACGATCGGGTACTCCCGAACGGGTAAGCTTACCGACCGGGTTCCGGTCACCGTCGAGCCTGGTGTTTACCTGCCCGGCAGGGGCGGCGTCCGGATCGAGGACGTTCTGGTCGTGGGCGCCGACGGGCGCGACGGGGCGGGCCTGCTGACGACGACCACGAGAGAACTTCTCGTCCTTTTACGTGTTACCTGGAGACGGAACGTGGCCACCACGAACGACCTGAAGAACGGCATGACGCTCAACCTGGACGGCGGGCTGTGGACCGTCGTGGAGTTCCAGCACGTCAAGCCGGGCAAGGGCGGCGCCTTCGTGCGCACCAAGCTGAAGAACATCACCTCGGGCAAGGTCGTGGACCGCACCTTCAACGCCGGGGTCAAGGTTGACGTGGCGACCGTGGACCGCCGGGAGATGCAGTACCTGTACCGCGAGGGCGCGGACTTCGTCTTCATGGACACCGAGGACTACGACCAGCCCCGCATCCCCGCCTCCGTGGTCGGCGACGCGGCCAACTACCTGCTGGAGGAGCAGACCGTCACGGTCGCGTTCAACGACGGCACCCCGCTGTACCTGGACCTGCCCGCGGCCGTCGAGCTCACCATCAGCCAGACCGACCCCGGCGTGCAGGGCGACCGCTCCACCGGCGGGACCAAGCCCGCCACCCTGGAGACCGGGGCGACCGATCCAGGTCCCGCTGTTCATCTCGACGGGGGAGAAGATCAAGGTCGACACCAGGACCGGCCAGTACCTCGGCCGAGCCTAGATAACGGTGCCAGCTCGTAGCAAGGCACGCAAGCGGGCCCTTGACATCCTCTTCGAGGCCGAACTGCGCGGCATACCGGTCCTCGACCTGCTTGCCGAGCGCATCACGCTGGGCAGCCCGCCGGTGCCCGCGTACGCCGCGGACCTGGTCCGCGGCGTCACCGTGAACTCGGCCAGGATCGACGAGCTGATCTCGACCTACGCCGAGGGCTGGACGCTGGACCGGATGCCCGCGGTGGACAGGAACGTGCTGCGGATCGGCGTCTACGAGCTGCTGTGGGCCCCGGACGTGCCCGACGGCGTGGCCATCAGCGAGGCCGTCGTGCTGGCCAGGGACCTGTCCACCGACGCCTCGCCCACGTTCGTCAACGGCCTGCTGGCCCGCATCGCCGAGCTCAAGCCGTCCCTGCAGGCTGAGCTGTTACTCCGGGCCCTCAGTCAACCGCGGCGCGTCCGACTGGCGCTCGTCATGGTCAGCTGACCAGCAGGTAGATGCTCTTGCTGGCCAGATAAATGCCCAGCAGCAGGAATACCAGAATGATGACCTGGTCTTGATGTGTGTCCAGCCAGGCTCGCATCCGCTCGAGCCGGACGGTGGCTGCGGCAGGAGCGAATGCCGCGTACAACTCCAGGTACAGGAAGCTGGACGTGCCCAGCAGACAGAACAGCACCAGCGTCGCGTAGTCCCCGCCAGTGGACAGCTTGGCCTGAACGACTGTCGCGGCGCCTGCTGCGACCAGCGTCCAGGGCTGGAGGAATACGGCGAGGCCGGCGGCGGCCCACAGCGAGAGCCGGTCCAGGCTGGCCATCCAGCTCGGCGGCTTGCGCGGACGGCCCATCCGGCGCCGCTGCCGCGCGGCAAGCAGGATGAGCACAATACCGAGGGTCAGCTTGATGGCCAGGGCGGCGGTCGACGGGGCGGTCTGTGGCTTGGGCGGCTTGCCCCCAGTCGTCAGGATGACCGCAGCAATCACGGCGATCAGGCACGCCAACCAGCCCAGGACGAAGGCCAGTCCCTTCCTGGTGCCCTTCTTGGTGCTCAGGATCAGGATGAAGGCCATGAGAGGGAATGGCTCGAGGGCGATCCCGAGCCCGATGAGCATCAGGTCAAGTACCATGCGGCCCCCCGGGCCCGGGTCGGCCGGACGTCACAGGTCGGGCTCCGCGGCGATCCTACTCGCGGGCCAGCATGGCCACGGCTTCGCGCTCGAGGTCGATGTACGGATCGCCGCTGACGTCGACGGCGACCCGCTTGATCGTGCCGCCGGTGAAGCGGTGCGGCGACCCGTTCGGGTAGTCGTCGGTGACGGCCTCACCGCTGTCACGGCCCACGCACAGGCCCTCGCCCGCGAGCATGAACATTCCCGGCTGGGTCCTGATCCGGCCCTCGCCAACCTTCTTGTCCCCGTGGTAGAGGGACAGGATTCCGGTGGACACGTGCGGCGGGTCTTCGCCGTCCTTGTCGAACGAGGCCGACAGGATCAGGTTCTGCCCGGTGGGCAAGTCCTGGGTGCTGTCGATCTTCTGCTCCATCATGCCGACGAAATTGTAGACGTAGTGCAGCCGGTTGTCCTTCACGTACAGGGCGTGCCCGCCGAACCGCGACCCGTGTGCGAACAGCACTCCTTCCGCGCCGGGAGCGGGGATGTCGACCAGCGCCCCGATCGAATAGGAGCGGTTGCGGATGTTCACCGCCTGCAGTCTCCGGTACCTCCGCGGTGTCCGGGAAGTAGATGTAGCGGTCCCGCGCCGCGGCCAGCTGCGGCCGCGGCGTGGTAATGATCTCTATCGCGGATCGGTCGTCGAGCGGGAAGGCGTCGTTCTCGCCGGCCTGCGCGAACCACAGGTTGACCAGCTCCCGCAGCTTCTCCGGGTACTGGGCGGCCAGGTCGTGCATCTCGGACCGGTCGACATCGACGTGGTACAGCTCCCAGGTGTCGTCGTTGAAGTTGCTCCAGCCGCTGAGCGTGGGATGGGTGGTGACGGCCTTCCAGCCGTCGTGCCAGATCCCGCGCGAGCCGAGCATGGAATAGAACTGCGTCCTGCGGGCCGACGGCGCGGACGGGTCGGTGACGCTGTAGCGCATGCTGACCCCGTCGAACCGGCTCTGCACGTGCCCCTTGATCGTTTCCGGCGCCTCGACGCCGAGGGTATCCAGGATGGTGGGCACGATGTCGATGGCGTGATGGTACTGGTGCCTGATCTCGCCCTGGCCCGCCGTGGCCCCGTCCCTGGCCGAGGGCCAGGAGATGATGCAGGGGTCGGCGGTGCCGCCGTTGAACTCGTACCGCTTCCACATCTTGAACGGGGTGTTGAACGCCATCGCCCAGCCGTTGGGGTAGTGGTTGTAGGTCTTCGTCCCGCCCAGCTCGTCGATCATCGCCAGGTTCGACCTGGATATTGTCGGGGATGCCGTTGGCGAACAACATCTCGTTGACCGACCCGTCGGGGCCGCCCTCGCCGCTGGCCCCGTTGTCCGACACCACGATGACCATCGTGTTCTCCAGGTGCCCGAACTCCTCCAGGTAGTCGAGCAGCCGGCCGATGTGATGGTCGGCGTGCGCCAGGAACCCCGCGTAGACCTCGGCCATCCGCGCGAAGAGCCGCTTCTCGTCGGCGGACAGCGAATCCCACGGCCGGGTGACGTCCAGCGGCGGGAACGGCTGGCCCTTCGGGTCCCTGGCGGGTCTCGGACGTGCCGATCGGGTTGACCGGCGGCAGCTCGGTGTCGGCCGGGACGATCCCCATCTCCTTCTGCCGGGCCAGCGTCTGCTCCCGCATCGCCTCATACCCCATGTCGAACCGGCCCTTGAACTTGGCGATCCATTCCTTCGGGGCGTGATGCGGCGCATGCGCGGCACCGGGCGCGAAGTACAGGAAGAACGGCTTGTCCGGCGCGACCGACTTCGCGTCCTTGATGAACTCCATCGCCTTGTCGGTCAGGTCCTCGGTCAGGTGGTAACCCTCCTCCGGTGACTTCGGCTGGTCCACCGGGTGGTTGTCGTAGACCAGGTCCGGGTACCACTGGTTGGTCTCGGCGCCCAGGAACCCGTAGAAGCGCTCGAACCCGCGGCCGGACGGCCAGTTACGCCGGGTCGAGGCGACGTTCATCTCCACGGTCGGGCACAGATGCCACTTGCCCAGCAGGTAGGTGTTCCAGCCTTGCTCACCCAGGATCTCGGAGATCATGCCGTTCTCCGGCGGGATCGTCCCGCTGGCGTTCGGGAACCCGATCGCGGCCTCGGTGATGCACGCCATACTGTTACGCGTGTGGTTACGGCCAGTGAGCAGGCACGACCGGGTCGGCGAGCACAGCGCCGTAGTGTGCCACTGCGTGTACCGGATCCCTCCGGCTGCGATCCGGTCGATGTTCGGCGTCTCGATCGGGCCCCCGTAGCAGCTCATGGCGGAGAAGCCCACGTCGTCGAGCACGATGTAGACGACATTGGGCGCGCCGTCGGGCGCCTTGGGCGGCTCGAACGGCGCCCAGTCCGGCACCGAATCCCGGATATCGACATTGATCGTGCCCTTGAACGGCTGGCCCATTTTCACTAGCTCCTTGCGCCGATGGGTTTATGCGACGGGTCTCACCTGGACATGACCCTTCCGGGTGCTGTCGCCTTCAAGCCACAAAGGCCCCGCCACATGATGCTGGCAGCGTCCAGTGAGCCGGACATCACCCTTCGCGGATGAGCGGTCAGGTAGCGACAACAGGCGGCGGGACTAGTTCTGGCCTACTCCGGGCCGGCGTAGGCCCCGGCCGTGCCGGGGAACAGCGCCTTGGCGATCTTGAAGTTCGACACGTCGACGGTCGCGTCCATGTGCAGGTACACCGCGGCGTCCCTGAAGTACTTCTCCACCCCGACCTCGAGCATCGCCCCGTAGCCGCCGTGCAGCTCGACGGCGTGCTGGCAGACCTGCAGGATCTCCTGGGACGCGAACACCTTGACCATGTCGCACAGCCGGGCGGCGTCGGGGATGTCCTCGTCGACCGCGAGCGCGGCGTGCCGCAGCAGCGCGCTGACCGCCTCGAGCTTGGTCGCCATCGCGGCCACCCGCCCGGCCACGGCCTGGTGCTTGATCAGGATCCGGCCGCCCTGGACGCGCTGGGTGACGAACGCGGCGGTGTCGTCGTAGGCGGCGATGCCGATGCCCAGGTTCTTCGCGGCCTGGATGATCTTGCCGGGCCGGAAGTACACGCCGGCCTGGCCCAGCGCGTCGCCGTGGGCCAGCAGGTGATCCTCGGGCACCCGGCAGTCGGTGAAGACGATCTCGCCGTTGTTCATGTAGCGGCCGCCGATGGTCTCGTTGCACCGGGTGACCTCGAGCCCGGGCGCGTTCCGCGGCACCAGGAAGCTGCTCGTGCCCTGCAGCATCCCGGCCGACCGGTCGGTATTGGCGTACACCACGTAGAGGCTGGCGTCGTAGCCGTTGCTGATGAACTGCTTGCGGCCGTTGATGAGCCAGCGGCCGTCCCGGCGGACGGCCGTGGTGTCCATGTTCGCCTCGGGCACGTTGTAGGGCAGCCAGCGGTCCGAGGCCCCGCGCGGCTCGGTCAGGCAGTGCGCCATCAGGAACTGCGGGTCGGCCAGGTACTGGGGGAACCAGATGTCCTGCAGGTGCCGGGGCGCGAGCGAGCGCAGCAGGACCGAGATCTTCCAGTTCTGCACGAGCTTGTCGGCCAGGCCCGAGTCGCCCCGCGCGATCTCGGTGGCGATGATCGAGAACGTCTGCGCCTCGGTGGCCGGGTCGAGCCCGACGCCGCCGTACTGGTCCGGCACGCCCAGGCCGCGCAGCCCGGCGCGGTCCGCCTCGGCGAGGATCTCGGCTGGCAGCCGCGCGGCCGGGTCGAAGTCCCACTCGCGTTCCCGGTTGGCGCTGATGAACGGCCTGACCACGGCGTCGACGTAACGCCGGCAGGTCTGCCGCATGAGGCGCTGTTCCTCCGACAGGTACCGGTCAGGAACCTCGCCGACCTTATCCACCGCTTCGCCGACCGGGACGGGGCGTCAGGGCTGGGCGAACCGGACGCGCAGGCCGAAGCGGCGCAGCACCCGGAAGAACCAGACGGCGGAGGCTCCGGTGCCCGCGACCACGCCGCCCACCGTGACGGCCGTGGTGAGCAGCAGGAACACCTTGACCGGCTCCAGGGTCATCGCGACGGCGAGGCCCACGGTGGAAAGGGCGAAGATCCCGGCCCACAGCCAGGTCGCGCCCTGGAAGAACCGGTGCAGCCCAGCGTGGTGGGACGACGGCTGGCGCAGCGCCACCACCTCGGCGGCCAGCTGGGCCACCAGCGGCTTGCGGGTGGGCGCGGTCCGCGCGAACAGCACGCACAGGCCGAGGTTGGCCAGCGGGAACTGGAGCAGGAAGAACAGCACGCTGCCGGTCACGAGCACCACGGCCGTCTGCAGGGTGAGCACCAGGGCCGAGATCATCAGCAGGCCCGGGACGCTGCGGGTGACGACCTTGCGGCCGATCACGGTCAGCCAGACCACGGCGGTCGCGGTCATCATGCCCGCGTCCCGCCCGCCGAGCTTGGCCCCGATGAGGTATCCGGCGACCGGGATGCCGAGGGATTCGGCCAGGTTCCAGCCTGCGGTCAGCATCAGCCGCCAGGGGCGAGGCAACTCGAGGTGCTCAGCCATGGCGGAGAGCATACGCGGGCCGGGGGTGGCCTCGCTGGAGTTGGCCCGAGGTCAGGTAAAGAAGAATCTGAGAGTTCCGCATGGCTATTTATACGGACAGCCGGTCACAGAAGTTCACCACCCACGGTACGGAAAGTAGCCGGCTCGAAACCGCCGGGCGTGTCGCGTCAGCCAGTGCCAGGCCCGCCCCTCGGCCGGTACCCCGGGTACCCGCGCGGGTGCCAGCGGTATTGTCGGTGCTCACCACTACAGTCGGACGGGGTGGAAGGAGGCTGGCGTGGGGGCAGACGGCTCCTCCAGGCCCGCCAGGGGCGGCATGCTCTGGGATGTGCTGCGCGCGGTCGTCGCCGCCCGGGTGGCCGAGACCGGCCGGACGGCGCTGGACATCGTGGACGTGGGCGGCGGAACCGGCGGACTGGCCGTGCCGTTCGCGGCCCTCGGGCATGACGTCACGGTCGTCGACCCCAGCCCCGACGCGCTGGCGGCGGCGCAGCGGCGGGCCGCTGAGGCCGGCGCGCGCCTGATCTCGGTGCAGGGCGAGGCGGCCAGCCTGGACAGCGTGGTCGGCGCGGCCGCGGCCGACCTGATCATCTGCCACAACGTGCTCGAGTACGTGGACTCCCCGGCCGACGCGATGAGCGCGATCGCGCGCGTGCTCCGGCCGTCGGCCGCGGTGAGCGTGCTGGCCGCCAACGCGGTCGCCGCGGTGCTGCACCGGGCCCTGGCCGGGCGCTTCGCCGAGGCCCGCGCCATGCTGACGGGCAAGGAGGCCGACAGCACCCCGCGCCGGTTCACGCTGCCCGAGCTGACCGCGCTGATCGAGGCGGCCGGGCTGCGCCCGGGGGAGGCGCACGGGCTGCGGATCTTCGGCGGGCTGGTGCCCGGCGCGCTCCTGGACGGCGACGCCGCCGCCGCCGACGCGCTGCGCGCGCTCGAGGAGGCCGCGGCGGGCACTCCGCCGCTGCGTGACATCGCCTCCCAGCTGCACGTCCTCGGCCACCGCTGAGACCAATCGAGACCAATCGAGACCAATCGCCGAGACCACCGCTGACCGCCATGGACCCGCAGGACGCGCCCGACGACACCGGCTGTCACGTCCTGCACGTGGACATGGACGCGTTCTACGCGAGCGTGGAGATCAGGGACCGGCCCGAGCTCGCGGGCCAGCCGGTCATCGTGGGCGGCACCGGCGGACGCGGCGTGGTGCTTTCCGCGTCGTACCAGGCCCGGGCGTTCGGGGTGAGCTCGGCCATGCCGGTCGGGCGGGCGCGCCGGCTGTGCCCGCGGGCGGTCTTCGTGCCGCCCAGGCACCGGGTCTACGCCGCGGCGTCCAAAGAGGTCATGGCCATCTTCGGCGCGGTGACGCCGGTGGTGGAGCCGCTGGCGCTTGACGAGGCGTTCCTCGACGTCTCCGGCGCGCGGCGGCGGCTCGGCCCGCCCGCCCGGATCGCCGCGCACATCCGCGCGCAGGTCGCCCAGCAGCAGGGCCTGACCTGCTCGGTCGGGGTGGCGCCGACCAAGTTCGTGGCCAAGATCGCCTCGGCCCGCTGCAAGCCGGACGGCCTGCTGGTCGTGCCGCAGGACGGGGTGCTCGACTTCCTGCACCCGCTGCCGGTGGCCGCGCTGTGGGGCGTGGGGGAGCGGGCCGGGGAGGTCCTGGCCCGGCTCGGGCTGCGTACGGTGGGCGACATCGCGCACACGCCGCTGGACACCCTGCAGCGCGAGCTCGGCGTGGCCCACGGGACCCACCTGGCCGCCCTGGCCTGGGGCCGCGACGAGCGCGCGGTCACCCCGCGCGTGCCGGAGAAGAGCATCGGCGCCGAGGAGACCTTCGACACCGATATCGGCGATCCGGTCCGGATCCGGCGGGAGCTGCTGAGGCTGTCCGGCCGGACGGCGCAGGGCCTGCGGTCTGGCGGGTACGTGGCCCGGACGGTGTTGGTCAAGCTGCGGCTGGCGAGCTTCAAGACCATGACCCGGTCCCGGACCCTGCCGCATCCGACCGACGTGGCCCGTGAGATCTACACCACAGCCTGCTCGCTGTACGAGGCGTCGGGCCTGGATCGCGGCACCCCGCTGCGGCTGGTCGGCGTCCGGGTGTCCGGCCTGGTCCCGGTGGCGGGCGCAAACACCCAGCTCACGTTCGACGACAAGCCGGTCGGCTGGCGGGAGGCGGAGCGGGCGGTGGACAAGATCGCCAGCCGCTTCGGTGACCGCGCGGTCCGGCCGGCCGCCCTGGTCGAGGATCCCGACGGTCCAGACCGGGGCGCTTTCTGACGCGCTACGGGGTGCACTCTTCCAAGCGACGTGTCTACGCTCGTATTCTGGAAAATAACCCGGGTATGTGAGGTGGAGGCCACCGCACCGAGGTGGAGGCCATCGCACACACGTGCCGGGCGCAATGGTTTTTCAATGGGAGGCGTCGTGCCGCTCTCTGAACACGAGCAGCGCCAGCTGGAGCAGATCGAGCAAGCGCTCTACAGGGAGGATCCGAAGTTCGGGCGCCTGGTGCGCTCCAGAGATCCGCGCGTGCACTACAAGCGCAAATACGTGCAGGCTCTCATCGGGGTACTGGTCGGCGCGGGCGGGCTCGCGGCCGGCCTGGTGACCCACCGCGTGTACCTGGAGGCAGCCGGCGCGGCGGTCTTGGTGCTGTCGCTGCTGTGGATGATGGTCAGCTGGCGGCGGCACGTGGCCAGGACGCGGCCCGCGCGCACCAAGGCCAGCCCGGCCCGGCCCGCCGCCGGACCCGCCGGACCCGCCCGGACCGGCCGCGCGTCGGGGCAGACCCGGCGCTCCCGGCTGATGGAACGCATGGAAGAACGCTGGCGCCGCCGTCAGGAGGGCGACCGCAGGATGTAGCGCCCCGCCGCCCGGGCGGGTACCTCACCTGAACCTCCGGGCGGGTACCTCACCTGAACCTCCGGGCGGGTACCTCACCTGAACCTGTAACCGCTAGCTCGCGGACCCGCGCATGACCTTGCGGCGGGACAGCAGCACCGTCACCCGATCGGGAATGGCCACGGCGCCGTTGGCCAGGCCCGTCACCACCGAGGCCGGGAAGATCCGGGCCCGCCACCGGGCCCCGCGCCGGACCGAAGCCGCCAGGCCGCGACGTGCCGCCCGCCCGTCCCGGCGCAGGTTCGCCGCGGAAGACGGCCGCGCCGCGTAGGTGGCGCGCTCCTCGGCCAGCGCCAGCCTGCGGATCGCCTCGCGGGGCCGGCCCGGCAGCCCGGACGTGACCCGCTCGGCCAGCGTCCGCGGCGGCTCGCTCGGCCTGCAGCCCACGCCGAGGTCCGTCAGGTCGTCGCGGAACTCGCGCCAGGCGGTGTGCGCCCGGCTCGCGTCGTCGGAGGCGACCATCCAGCGCCACCGCCGCAGCGCGACCCTGATGACGGCCGGCGCCACCAGCACCACGCCGCACGCCGCGCCGAACGCGATGCCCACCGTGGCCCAGCCGGCCCGCAGGTCAAGTCCTGAGGCATGGGCCAGCAGCCGGTACAGGGCCAGCGCGACGATCGCGGCCCCGGCCAGGACCAGCACGACCGTGGCCAGGCTCACCGGCCGGCGCCGTTCGGCGGAGGACAGGACCCGCTGCGCCGACGGCGCGACGATCGCGATGACCCCGCAGGCCAGCGCGATGGCGGCGATCACGGCCAGGGCGATCGCGGCCCAGGGGGTTCCGGCCGACGCGGCGGACGCGGCGCCGCCGCCTCCGTTTCCGCCGGTAACGCGATGGGTGCCCCCCGGACTTCCGGCCGGGCCCTTCGTCGGGACCGCGGTCGGCTGGATCGCAGGACCGGTGGGCTGGCTACCGGGCCCGGTCGTCCCCACCGTCTGGCCCTGGTAGCTGTTGGCGTACGCGGAGCCGTCGCCGCCGCCCGGCGTGGGCTCGAACCGCAGCCAGCCGTAACCGCTGAAGTACACCTCGGGCCACGCGTGCGCGTCGTCGGTCTCGACCACGTAGTGGTTGCCCGTGGTGTGCGATCCCCCGGTGAAGCCGCCCGCGATCCGGGCCGGGATGCCGAGCAGGCGGGTGAGCACGGTCATCGCGTACGCGTACTGGACGCACACGCCCGCGCGCCCGGTGGTGAGGAACGTGAGGAGCCCGGCCGCGGAGGCGAAGCTCGGCGCGGTCGCGTTGTAGGCGAAGTGGTTGGACGACAGGTAGGTGGCCAGGGCGTTGACCTTCTCGTACTCCGTGGTCTTGCCCCTGGTGATCTGTTCCGCGACCTGCGTCAGCGCCCGGGTCTTGTAGGAGGACGGGAGCGCCACGTCCGGCGCCAGGCTGGCCGGGGGCCGCGCCGCCGCGTTCAGCTGCGCGGCGGACGGGATGACCTGGTAGCTGGTGGCCTGGTAGGTCTGGACCGGGGTGGAGTCGTCCTGGGAGAACACCAGGAGCTCGCCGTCGGCCAGCCAGCTGCCGGGCGGCGTGACGACGCGCTCGGGCGGGTAGGGCACGGGCAGGAAGGTAAGGCCCTTCTGGCCGGCCAGCGAGTCGTTCGCCACGTTCACCGTGACCGTCACCGGCGGCCAGGACCTGGGATCGATCAGGCCCTGGGGGCTGGGCAAGGTGGTCGCCTGCGCGGTGTTCGCGGTGTAGCCAGAGTTCTGCCAGCCCGAGTCGGTCAGGTCGTCGTAGACCACCTCCCGCAGGTACTGCGCGTCGTTCGACTCCAGGCTGGCCGGGGACGTGGTGATGGTGTAGGTCAGCACCGGGGTCGGGTGGCTCTCCTGGAGCTCTTTGAGGGTCTCGCTCAGCGTGTCGGGCAGGGACACCGCGGCCGCGGTGCCGCCGCTTCCTCCGATGCCCGGACCCGTGGAGAACGGGTTTCTCGGGTGCAGGCCGGGCAGGATCAGCGGGACGGACAGCGCCAGCACCATCGACGCGAGCCCGACCCGGCGCCCGGTCGCGGCCATCGCGCGGGTGTCCGGGCCCGGCTCCGGCTCGGCGGCGTGGCGCACGCGGGCCGGCCGCGCCGGGCCACGCGCTCCGTCATCCTGCGGCCCCGAACGCCACAGCGACACCAGCCTGCCCCAGACGCGTATCCGCTCCCGGCCGTCCGCGCTCAGCATGGCCAGGTATCCCGCCGTGCCCAGGCAGAAGACGACGACCGTGCCCGCCCCGCTCGGTGCCTTCATGGTGATGGGCACGGTGAACAGGACGAGCAGCGGCAGCCCGGCCAGCGCGGTGGACCGCAGCCGGACGGCGATCAGGTCGGCCAGCACGGCCATCAGGCCGATGCCGCCCGCCGCGACGAGCACCAGGCTGGGCAGCATCGGCGCGGGCGGGGCGTACCTGCCGGCCTCGTGCAGGCCGGATTCCAGCAGGTCCCACAGCCTGCTGATCGAGGCCGGCGTCGGGATGATCCCGATCAGCGAAGCGTGCGCCTCGAACACCACGTTCAGGTAGAGCAGCAGGCCGAGCAGGCTGATGGCCAGGCAGGCCACGACGGGCAGCGTCCGCAGCCGGCTGAGCGCTCCGAAGGCCGCGACCACGATCACCGCGCCGGCGCCGGCGAAGAACCACTGCGCGTCGTTGAACAGCGGGTACAGGACGGTGGAGGCGAGCACGCACGCCACCGCGACGGTCACCGTCATCCGGGCGTTCAGCGTCATCTCGGTTCGCCTCCCAGGCCTCCCACGAGCAGCGGCCGGTCGGCGGGGCCGAGGGAATCTATGGGGCGGTGCAGCTGCTGCCAGGCCAGCGCCAGCGGCGTGATGGCGGTCATGATCGCGACCCGCCAGCCCGCGGCGGCCAGGATCTCGGCCGCGCGCGCGGTATCGTCGCGCGCCACGTCGGCGCCCCACGCGGACACGGTGAGCAGCAGGGCCATGGCCGGAGCGTTGCCGCGCCTGCTCGCGGCGAGCACCCGGGCGTCGTCGGCCGACAGCCGCCCGAGCACGGCGATCAGCTGGCCTCCCGCGTTCGCCAGCGCGGTCGTGCCCGCCGCGATGCTGGCCTCACGCGACGGGCTGATGACGGCCAGCATGTCCAGCAGGGTGTCCTGGAAGCTGCCGCGCGGGGCGATCTCGCCGGCTTCGGTGATCAGCCGGGCCCGGAAGCCCTCTTCGGCCAGGTGCGCGCCGATCGAGGCCGCGGCGCTGACCGCGATCTCGAACGAGGCGGTGGGCCCGCTGCCCGCGTGCGCGGAACGCCGGGTATCGAGGAAGACCGACGCGCTGTTGCGCCACTGGTGTTCCTCCCGGCGGACCATCAGCTCGCCGTAACGGGCCGTGGACCTCCAGTGCACCCGGCGCAGCGCGTCCCCGTTCTGGTAGGCCCGGGGCGCCGCGTCGTCCTCGCCGACCGCGGATATCGTCCGCATCCCGCCGTCGCCCTCGCCCAGCCAGCTGCTCGGCGCGGCCGCCCGCGGCAACGGGAAGATCTTCGGCGTGACCACCAGCGTGCTCGTGGTCCGGAACGACCGGGTGATCTCCACGAGGCCGAACGCATCGGCGACCCGGACCCGGAGCGGGCCGATGACGAACTTGCCGCGCGTGCCGGAACGGATCTGGTAGCTGAACTCCCGGCTGCCGCCCGGCTCGATCTCGTCGAGCACGAACCGGGGCCTGCTGCCCAGCGAGTACGGCGTCACGTCCTCGGCCAGCAGCACCGCGGTGCGCAGCCGCGACACGTTCTCCAGCCGCGCGGTGACCACGGCCGCCTGGCCCGCCGGCACCCGCGGCGGGTCCAGCCTGCGGCTGCACGACAGGCGGTAGTGAGACCTGCGCGCCAGTATCGCGGACACGACCGGGAGGATGACCAGCAACGCACCCACCCGGACCAGGTTGGGCTCTGGTATCGCCAGGCCGCACACCATGGCCGCCCCGCCCGCGGCCACGAACGACCGGCCCCTCGTGGTCAGCGATCCGAACAGCGATCGCATGGCCCCTCTCCCTTCAGCGCCGGCCCGCGAGTCAGGTCCCGGCTCACCGCCGGGACAGTGGCAGCTGCGCGACGATCCGCTTCACGACGTGCTCGGGCTGGTGGCGCTCCACGATGGCTTCGGCCGTGGGCAGCAGCCGGTGCGCGAGCACCGGGCCGGCCAGGGCCTGCACGTCGTCAGGGATCACGTAGTCCCGCCCGTCGAGCGCGGCCCAGGCACGGCTGGCCCGCAGCAGGTGCAGGGTGGCCCGAGGGGACGCGCCCAGGCGCAGCTCGGGCGAGGTCCGCGTCGCGTTGGCGATGGCGATGATGTAGTCCTTGACCTGATCGGACACCAGCACGCCGCGCACCGCGACCACGAGTTCCTGCACGTCGCTCGCGCGGGCCACCGGCTTGAGCTGGTCGAGCGGCGAGGTCGAGCCGTGGGTGTTGAGCATGTCGCGCTCGGCCCCGGCGGACGGGTAGCCCAGCGAGATGCGCGCGGTGAACCGGTCCCGCTGCGCCTCGGGCAGCGGGTAGGTGCCCTCCATCTCGACCGGGTTCTGCGTCGCGATGACCATGAACGGCGCCTGCAGCGCGTAGGTCGTGCCGTCGACGGTGACCTGGCGCTCTTCCATGCACTCCAGCAGCGCCGACTGGGTCTTCGGCGAGGCCCGGTTGATCTCGTCGCCGAGCACGATGTTGGCGAAGACCGGTCCCGGCTTGAACTCGAAGTCGCGCCGCTCCTGGTTGAAGGCGCTCACCCCGGTGATGTCGCTGGGCAGCAGGTCCGGCGTGAACTGCACCCGCTGGACGGTCCCGTCGATCGCCCGGGCCAGGGCCTTGGCCAGCATCGTCTTGCCCACGCCCGGCACGTCCTCGATGAGCAGGTGCCCCTCGGCGAGCAGCACGGCCAAGGTGAGCCGGATCGCCTCGGGCTTGCCCTCGATGACCGCCTCGATGGCCCCGCCGATCCTGCGGGCCGCCGGAACTAGATCATCGATTGGGCTCCCCGTCTGCCGTCCGGTGTCTAGTACCACATGGCCTCCTTGAAGGCGCTGGCTCACAGACCAGCCAGGCATCCTGTCGTAACGCTCCCGGCCGAGCGGCTGTACCGCTACAGTACGTCTTCCTCTCGCCAGCGCGCGACGCTGGTATCCGTTCTGTGCCAATCCCGGCATCCTAGGCCGCATTTGCCCACCGCGCCCGCGGGCCGTTCCACATTCCCCCACCCGAGGCTCCGGCGGCGTTTCGGCCCGGTCCCGATATCGAATCCGGCACCGGATTCATGCCGTTTACCTGCGGGAAATCCAGCCGCTAATAAAACCGTCCTAAGCCCTCCGGCCGCTCATCGAGGCGGCTGAGCGCCGGCCGCCCATTTCTTCCCCACTTTGCTCCACACGCTCCTACCTGCCGCTTCTCCGGGCGCAGGGGTCAGATCAACTGGGTTTTCGGCGTTGACGGTGGTGGAATGTGGGGTACAGTGGAGCGCAGTGGAGGCTTGGTGGCAGGAGGTGAGGGCCCGTGTTCCTCGGCACTCACTCGCCGCGGCTGGACGAAAAGGGCCGGCTGTTCCTGCCCGCCAAGTACCGGGAAGAGCTCGCTGGGGGAGTAGTGATCACCAAGGGGCAGGAACGCTGCCTGTTCGTCTTCCCCAAGGACGAATTCGCCCGCATAACGGACGCGCTGCGCACGGCGCCGGTAACGGCCAAGTCGGTCCGGGACTACAGCCGGATCCTGTTCGCCAGCGCCTCGGACGAGATTCCCGACCGGCAGGGCAGGATCACCGTCCCGGCCGCGCTGCGCGGCTACGCCGGGCTGCAGCGCGACTGCGTGGTGATCGGCGCGAACACCCGCCTGGAGATCTGGGACAGCCAGGCCTGGGACACCTACGTGGCAGAGCAGGAGGACTCGTTCGCCGAGGCCGCCGAGGAGGTGCTGCCCGGAATCCTGTAGCGACCGCGGGTCGGCCTCCATCCGCCGCTCCCTGCTGGCATCACTTCCCCGGTGCCAGCCGGCAGCGCAAGCAGATGGAGGCCGGCCAGGATCCAGGGCCCGCACCATGGAACAAACCACGGAACAAGGGGAGAGGGGGACGCGATGGCAGGACCGCAGCACCGGCCGCAGGACGGGCCACAGCAGGAGCCACAGCGGGAGCCGCAGCACGTGCCGGTGCTGGCCGGCCGGGTCACGGCCCTGCTCGCGCCCGCGCTGGCCGGCCCGGGGGCGGTCCTGGTCGACGCCACGCTCGGCCGGGCCGGGCACGCCCGCGCGCTGCTCGACGCCTGCCCCGGCCTCCTGCTGATCGGCGTCGACGCCGACCTGGCCGCCATCGAGGCGGCCCGTGACCTGCTCGCCCCCTACGCCGACCGGGTCACGCTGGTGCACGCCAGGTACGACCAGATCCCCGCCATCGTCGCCGCCGCGTCCGCCGACAAGATCATGGGCCTGCTCTTCGACCTGGGCGTGTCATCGCCGCAGCTCGACGACCCGGCGCGCGGCTTCGCGTACGCCCAGGACGCCCCGCTCGACATGCGGATGGACCGCACCGCCGACCGCACCGCGGCCGATATCGTCAACGGCTACCCGGCCGCCGAACTCGCCCGCGTGCTCCGCGACTACGGCGAGGAACGTTTCGCCCGGCGGATCGCGGACGCCGTGGTCCGCGAGCGCGCCCGCCAGCCCATCACCTCGACGCAGCGGCTGAGCGCGATCGTCAAGGACGCCATCCCGGCGGCGACCCGGCGCACCGGCGGCAACCCGGCCAAGCGCACCTTCCAGGCGCTGCGGATCGAGGTCAACGACGAGCTGGGCACGCTGCGGCGCGCGCTGCCCGCCGCGCTCGGCGTGCTGGCCGTGGGCGGCCGCGTGGTCGTGCTGGCCTACCACTCTCTTGAGGACCGGATCGTCAAGCGGGAGCTGGTCCGGCTGTCCTCCGACCAGACGCCGCCTGGACTGCCCGTGCCCGCGAAGGCGGTGACACCGCAGTTCCGCCTGCTCACCAGGGGCGCCGAACGCCCCGACAGCGAAGAAGTCGCCGGTAATCCGCGTGCGGCCTCCGCCCGGCTACGGGCCGCGGAGCGGATCCGGGAAGCCGCATGACCCGAGGGGGCTTTTGACATGGCCACAGACACGATGCCGCGCACCCCCGGTGCCCCAGTCCGCCCCGGCACCCCGAATCGCCCCGGCGCCCCAGGCCGCCCCGGCGCCCCAGGCCGCCCGGGCGCTCCCCGCCGCGCCGAAAACCCCAAGATCCCCAAGACCCCCAGAGCCCCCGCCGACACCAGAACCCGCCCGGTCGCCGGCCCGCGCCACACCCGGCCCGTCCCCAGGGGCGCGCGGCCGCGCCAGCCGCGGGCGCCGTTCATCCTGCTGCTGTTCGGGCTGCTCGGCGGGGCCCTGGTCTCGCTGCTGGTCATCAGCACCACGCTGGCCCAGGGATCGTTCCAGATCACCAGCCTGCAGCAGCAGAACAACAACCTGGCCCGGCAGGAACAGGTCCTTTCCCAGCAGGTCGCCCAGGCCTCCTCGCCCGCCCAGATTGCCATGGAGGCGGAGGCGTTCGGCATGCAGCAGAACCCGAACCTGCAGTTCATCAACCTGAAGACGGGCAAGGTCATCAAGGGTGAGGTGTCCAAGGCCGACGCGGCGATCAACGTCCCCGGGTATACCCCGTGACCCCAGAGGACCCCTCCCGACGGCCGCGGACCCGCCGCAGTGCCGAGCCCGCCGCCCGCCGCCGCGGCGCGGTCCCGCCCCGCCGGGCCGGGCCCCGAGGCCGCCCGCGCCACCGCAGGCACGTTCAGGCCAGCCACGCCCGGCCCAGCCACTGCCCGGCCAGCCACGTCAGAGCCAGCCACGCCCGAACCAGCCACGCCCGAACCAGCCACGTCCGGCCCAGCAGCGTCCCGCCGCGCCGCCTCCCTACCGCAGGCCGCCGCGCCCCCCGCGCCCGCAGCACCCGCCGCGCCCCCCGCGCCCCGCGCCCGCGCCGCCCGATCGCCCGCGCTGACCCGGGCCGCAGGCTCGGCATCACCCTGCTCGCGATCATCTTCGTGATGACGCTGTTCGCCGGGCGCCTGGTCCAGCTGCAGGGCTTCGAGTCCGGCACCTACCGCCAGCTCGCGGTGCAGCAGCGGGACCGCACGATCGTGCTGCCCGCGGTCCGCGGCAGCATCACCGGGGCGAACGGCGAGGTGCTGGCCATGACGGTCGCCACCTACCTGGTCTACGCGGATCCGCCGGAAATCCCCGCCGCCCAGCAGCAGCAGGTCGCGAACTCGCTCGCCGGGCCCCTCGGCATGAGCTCGATCGCGATCCTGGCCCTCATCCAGAACCCGACCTCGCCGCAGTACGTGGTGCTGGCCAAGGGCGTGTCCGCGCAGGCCGGCGACCAGATCACCGCGCTCAACCTGCCCGGCATCGGCCTGACCCCGAGCTACGCGCGGTCCTACCCCGACGGCCAGGTCACCGCCAACATCGTCGGCTTCACCGGCACCAACAAGGGCATCCTGATCGGCGGGGCCGGCCTCGAGGAGCAGTACAACGCGCTGCTGGCCGGCCGGCCCGGCAGCGAGCAGGTCCAGACCAGCACGAACGGCCAGCCGATCCCGCTCGCGGGCAGCAACGACAAGCCGGTGGTGAACGGCAGCGACCTGCAGCTCACCATCGTCCCGGCCCTGCAGTACGCGGCCGAGCAGGCCTGCCAGAGCCAGGTCGCCAAGACCAAGGCCACCAACTGCACGGTGGTCATCATCGCGCCCAAGACCGGGCACGTGCTGGCCATGGCCCAGTGGCCCACCTTCGACCCGTCGACCATCCAGAACGTGAACCAGGCCACCAACCTGGCCGTGCAGGACGAGTTCCAGCCGGGATCCACGGCCAAGGTGATGACCGCCTCGGCCGCGTTCGAGCACGGCGGCCAGACGCCGTTGAGCGCCTACAACATCCCGTACCAGATCGACGAGGGCGGTCAGCTCATCCACGACGCCGAGTGGGCGCCGGGCGAGCATTACACGATCGCCGGCATCATCGCGCACTCCTCCAACGTCGGCATGTCCCAGGTCGCCAAGCACATCACCCCGCAGGTCCAGTACGACTACCTGCGCGCGTTCGGCCTCGGCCAGCCGACCGGCGTCGGGCTGCCGGGGGAGGGCTGGGGTCAGCTGCCCCCGGTCTCGCAGTGGGCCGCGGACACGCGGTACACACTGTCGTTCGGGCAGGGCGTGGCCGTGACCGCGATCCAGATGGCCGAGGTCTACGCGACGATCGCCAACGGCGGCGTCCGGATCCAGCCGACCCTGGTCGAGGGCACCACCAACGCCGCGGGCACCTACACCCCGGCCCCGGCCCCGCCCTCGCGCCGGGTCATCCAGGCCAAGACCGCGCACGAGCTGCTGCAGATCCTGCAGCAGGTGCCGGGCCTCAACGCCGAGGGCGGCCAGCCCTGGGGCGTCATCCCCGGCTACGGGATCGCGGCCAAGACAGGCACCTCGCAGGAATCCAACGGACGATGCGCCTTGTGCGTCTACGGATCGAGCTACATTGGCATGGCGCCGGGCGACAACCCCCAGCTCGTCGTCGCGGTGAACGTGCAGAACCCGCGCAAGGGCGGTCACTTCGGCATCGAGGTGGCCGGCCCGGTCTTCTATCAGGTGATGAAGGACGCGCTGGCCACGCTGCAGATCCAGCCGGACGGTGCCACGCCCCCCAACATCCGCCTGAACGCGCCGTGATAGGAGGTAACCTCACCCCGTGGCGATCCGACCCGCCCGCCCGCAGCCGCGGCCGATGTCTGCTCTCGGCTCGCTGCTGGGTGTCCGGCTCGGCTCCGTAGGAAATTCTTTTTCACCGAACGAACTGGGGTTCGTGCGCGGGGTCACGCTCGACTCACGCGGAGTTCAACCGGGGGACCTGTACGTGGCGCTGCCCGGGGCCCGGGTGCACGGCGCGGCGTTCTGCCCCGAGGCGGTGGCCGCGGGTGCCGTCGCCATCCTCACCGACTCCGACGGGCGGTCCCGCGCCGCGGCCAGCGGCGTGCCCGTGTTCGTGGTCGCCGACCCGCGGGCCAGGCTCGGCGAGGTGGCCTGCTGGGTGTACGGGAACCCGTCGAGCCGGCTGCGGCTCATCGGCGTCACCGGCACCAGCGGCAAGACCACCTCGACCTACCTGTTGGAGTCCGGGCTGCGCGCGGCCGGTCACCTGACCGGGCTGATCGGCGGGGTCGAGACCCGGATCGGCGCGGAGCGGCTGGCCAGCTCGCTGACCACCCCCGAGGCGCCCGACCTGCAGGCGCTGTTCGCGGTCATGGTGGAGCGCGGGGTCACCGCCGCCGCCATGGAGGTGTCCAGCCACTCGCTGACCCTGGGCCGGGTGGCCGGCACCGGCTTCGACGTGGCGGTGTTCACCAACCTGTCCCAGGACCACCTGGACTTCCACGCCGACCTGGAGGAGTACTTCCGGGCCAAGGCCTCGCTCTTTATGCCACCCGTCACCGGCGTGGTGAACCTCGACGACAAGTACGGGCGCAGGCTCGCGTCGGCGGGCGCGGTTCCGGTCACCACGTTCTCCGCGGCCGGGAAGCCGGAGGCGGACTGGCGGGCGGTCGACGTCAGGTCCGGCGCGGACGGCAGCACGTTCCGCGTCATCGGGCCCGGCGGGGTCGAGGCGGACGTGTCGTGCGGGCTGGCCGGGGCGTTCAACGTGGCCAACGCGCTCGGCGCGGCCGTCGCCCTGGTCGAGGCGGGCGTCGGGCTGGAGGACGCGGTCGCCGGGATCGCGGCGTGCCCGGGCGTTCCGGGCCGGCTGGAACGGGTGCCCGCTTCCGGCCTCGACATCACCGCCTTCGTGGACTATTCGCACAAGCCGGGCGCGGTCGAGGCCGTACTGCGCTCGCTGCGGCCGGTCACCCGGGGGAACCTGATCATCGTGCTCGGGTGCGGAGGCGACCGGGACAGGGCCAAGCGCCCGATGATGGGCGCGGCCGCCGCGTCCCTGGCCGATGTGGCCATTCTCACCAGCGACAATCCCCGAACGGAGGATCCGCTGGCCATCCTGGCCGCGATGCTGGACGGTGTGCTGAGCGTGCCGCAGGCCGAACGCGCCCGGGTCGTCGTCGAACCGGACCGGGCGGCCGCGATCGAAGCGGCTGTCGTGATGGCCGCTCCCGGCGACGTGATCGTGGTGGCCGGCAAGGGGCACGAGACCGGCCAGTACGTAGCGGGCAGGGTCCTGCCGTTCGACGACCGCCAGGTCACCGCGTCCGCCCTGGAGCGGGTCGCGAAGGACCACCCGGGCCCCGACCCGTGGGCGGTCGGCCGGTGATCCCGCTCACGCTCGGCCAGATCGCCCTGATCACCGGCGGCGACCTGCACGGCGACCCCGCCGCGGCGGTCACCGGTGAGGTGGTGATCGACTCGCGGCGCGCCGGCCCCGGCGGCCTGTTCGCCGCCGTGCCGGGCGAGCACGCGGACGGCCACGACTTCGCCGCCGATGCCGTCGCGGCCGGCGCGGTCGCCGTGCTGGCGACCCGGCCGGTGCCGGTGCCGTCGGTCCTGGTGGCCGACGTCGAGGGCGCCCTGGCCGCGCTGGCCCGGCACGTGGTCGACGCGCTGCCCGCGGCCCAGATCGCGGGCATCACGGGGTCCTCGGGCAAGACCTCGACCAAGGACCTCGCCGCCCAGCTCACCGAACGCCTCGGCCCCACCGTCGCCCCGGCCGGGTCGTTCAACAACGAGCTCGGCCTGCCGCTGACCGTGCTGCGCGCGGACTCGAGCACCAGGTACCTGGTCCTCGAGCTGTCCGCCCGCGGCCTCGGCCACATCGCGCACCTGTGCCGCATCGCGCCGCCCCGCTACGGCGTGGTCCTGAACGTGGGCCGCGCGCACGCCGGCGAGTTCGGCAGCCTGGACCGCGTAGCCCAGGCCAAGGGCGAACTCGTCGAGGCGCTCCCGCCCGACGGCGTGGCCATCCTCAACGCCGATGACCCTCGTGTCCTCGCCATGGCCGCCCGCACCCCCGCCCGCGTCGTAACCTTCGGCCTCGCACCGCAAGAGCCCTACGCGTCCCACCTGCCCCACGCGTCCCATCCGTCACTCCAGGCGACCGACGTATGCCTGGACGACCTCGGGCGCCCGAGCTTCACCCTGCTGACACCCGAAGGCTCGGCCCCGGTCACCCTCCGCTTGCATGGCGCGCATAACGTGCCGAACGCCCTCGCCGCCGCCGCCCTCGCCCGCGAGCTCGGCCTGGGCCCGGCCGACATCGCGGACGGGCTGTCCGCGGCCGTCGCGCGCAGCCGGTGGCGGATGGAGGTCCACCGCCGGGCCGACGGGGTGACGATCATCAACGACGCCTACAACGCCAATCCCGAGTCGGTCCGGGCCGCCATCGAGGCGCTGGCCCACCTGGCCAGGGACGGGCGCGCGTTCGCGATCCTCGGCCACATGGCCGAACTGGGCGACACCTCGCGGGCCAGCCACGAGGAGATAGGAGCCTTCGCCGCCGAGGCCGAACTCGCCGGCCTGATCGCGGTGGGACCCGAGGCCGGGCCGCTGCTGGCCGGCGCGCGCCGCGTCCGGTCCTGGCCCGGCGAGGCGCTCGCCGTGCCCGACGGCGCGGCCGCGCTCCAGGCTCTCGCGAACCAGCTGAAGCCCGGCGACGTTGTCCTGGTGAAGGCGTCCCGCGCGGCTCACCTAGAAGGCGTGGCGGCTGAGTTGCTCAAGGAGGCGGACCGGTGAAGACCGTCCTGTTGTCCGCGGCCGTCTCGATGTTCTGCGCGCTATTCGGCACCCCGCTGGCCATCAAGGCGTTCAGCAGGCGCGGCCTGGGCCAGGAGATCAGGGCGGACGGCCCGGCCCACCTGTCCAAGCGCGGCACGCCGACCATGGGCGGCACGGTGATCATCACCGCGTCGCTGGTCGGCTACCTCGTCGGGCACCTGGTCACCGGCGATGCCATGTCCGCGTCCGGGCTGCTCGTGCTGTTCCTGATGACCGGGCTCGGCCTGGTCGGGTTCGCCGACGACTTCATCAAGCTGTACATGCAGCGCAGCCTCGGCCTGCGCAGCGGCGCGAAGCTGGCCGGCCAGGCCATCGTGGGCGGGATCTTCGCGCTGCTCGCGATCAGGTTCCCGGACGGCTTCGACCTCACCCCGGCCTCGACCCACCTGTCCTTCTACGCGGACTTCGGGATATCCATCGGGCCGGTGCTGTTCGTGGTCTGGGTCATCCTCATGGTGGCCGGGACCTCCAACGGGGTGAACCTGACCGACGGGCTTGACGGCCTGGCCACCGGCGCGGCCATCCTGGTGCTCGCCGCCTACATGATCATCGGGATCTGGCAGCTGCGCAACGACTGCACCGTGTTCCTGGCCCCGGCCTGCTACGACGTCCGCGACCCGCAGGACCTGGCCATCGTGGCCGCCACCGTGATGGGCGCGTGCATCGGGCTTCCTGTGGTGGAACGCGCCGCCCGCCAAGATCTTCATGGGCGACACCGGGTCGCTGGCCCTGGGCGGCGCGCTGGCCGGCCTGGCCATCACCACCCACACCGAGCTGCTGCTGCTCCTGCTGGGCGGCCTGTTCGTGATCATCACGCTCTCGGTGGTGATCCAGGTCGGCTCCTACAAGCTGACCGGCAAGCGGGTGTTCCGGATGGCCCCGCTGCAGCACCACTTCGAGCTGGCCGGCTGGGCCGAGACCACCATCGTCGTCCGCTTCTGGATCATCGCCGGCATCTGCGTCGCCCTGGGCCTCGGCATCTTCTACGTGGGCTGACCCGGGAGATCAGGCAAACGCGCTGAGCTGGTGGTCAAGCGGCGCGCCGGTGAGCCTGTTGGCCAGGGTGGACATCGTGTAGGTGCCGATCCCGAGCACGACCTCCAGCGCGTTCTGCCGGGTGTGCCCGCTGGCCAGGAAGGCCCGCACGGCCTCGTCGCCGGCGTCGCCCGCGGTGTCAAGGACCCGCAGCGTGAACACCCGGATCGCCTCCAGCCGCTTGTCAGCCAGCGGCACGGAATCCCGCAGCGCCGCGATGATGTCGGCCCGCGCCCCGAGTACGGTCAGCCGGGCCGTGTGCATGGCCACGCAGATGTGGCAGCCGTTCCTGGTGGCGATGGCCATGATGACCACCTCCCGGGCCACCGGGTCCAGCGTGCAGTTATCGAAGATCGCGTTGAGCTTGCCGAAGCCGTCGAGCAGCTGCGGCGAGGCCGCCCACCGCGCCGTGGCCGCCGGGAGGTAGCCGAGGTGGTTCTGGGTCGCGACCATGAACCGGCGCGATCCCGGGGGAGCGGACTCGATGGTGTGCTCGGTGAACCAAACCCCTGAAGCATGCGGGGTGAGCCTGGCCCCGGACGTGTCGTCGATGAGCCTGGCCCCGGACGCATCCTCGGTGAGCCAGCCCCCGGAAGCATCCTCGGTGATCCCGGTTCCAGAAGCGTGTTCGGTGAACCGGGCTCCGGATCCAGCCGGCGTGTTCTCGGACATGACCGCCCTCTCGAAGCTAAGATAGACAACTAGATTGTCTAAAACGGTAAACGAGGTTGTCGATCGTGTCAAACGATGAGCCGCGCACGTACGGGTTCGAGCTGCCGCTGCTGCTATTCGGCGGGTTCCGGTCGATCATCGACGAACTGCACGCCGAACTGGCCCGCCGCGGGCACCCGGACCTGCGTCCGGCGCACGGCTTCGCGCTCCAGGCCATCGGCCTGGGCGGAGCCACCGCCACCGATGCCGGCCGCCGCCTGGGTGTCTCCAAGCAGGCCGCGGGCAAGACGATCGAGCGGCTCGAGGACCTCGGCTACGTGCACCGGGTCGGCGACCACCACGACCGGCGGCGCAAGCTGGTCCGCATCACCCCGCGCGGAATCGAGGCCCTGACCCTATCCGCGATGATCTTCGAGGACATCCGGTCCCGCTGGGACCACGCCCTGGGCCCCGGCCGCCTGTCCGCCATGGAGGCCGACCTGCGCACCATGGTGCCTGGCGAGACCTTCCGCCTGGACGTGCCAGGCTGGTTCGGTGCCTGAGACAGCAGCGGTCACGGTCACCTTCGCGGGCTGCGGCGACGCGTTCGGCAGTGGCGGCAGCTTCCAGGCCTGCATCCACCTGCGCCATCCCGGCCTGGCCGCCCCGGTACTCCTGGACTGCGGTGCGACCTCGATGACCGCCCTTCGCCGCTGCGGGCTCGAACCCGCCGAGATCGGCGCGGTCTTCGTGTCCCACCTGCACGGCGACCACTTCGGCGGCCTCCCGTTCCTGATCCTCGACGCTCAGTTCGCCCGCCGTACCACGCCGCTCCTGATCGCAGGCCCGCCCGGGACGCAACAGCGCCTTACCGAGACGATGGAGTGCCTGTTCCCCGGCTCATCCCAGGTCCGCAGGAGATTCGACGTCAACGTGATGGAGTTGGCCCCCAGTCGCACCGCCAGCCTCGCGGGCATTACCACCCAAGCCTGGGAGGCGAGCCATCCCAGCGGCGCGCCCGCCCTGATCTTGCGGCTGGCCTTCGGCGGCAAGGTGATCGCCTACACGGGCGACACCGCCTGGACTCCCGCGGTCGCCGAGGCGTCGCGCCACGCCGACTTGCTCATCGCCGAGGCCTACTACTGGGACAAGCCCGTGCCCCACCACCTGCGGTACGCCGACCTCCTCGATCACGAGGCCGAGATCACCGCCCGCCGGGTGATGCTTACCCACATGTCCGCCGACATGCTCGACCGCCACCCGCACCCCCGCCACGAATCAGCCCACGACGCCCTTGTCATCACCGTGTAACCTGCCCCGAACCCGGGGAGGGGGGTGAACCCTGGGTTTCACCTGGCTTCCCTTGAACTCCAGCACGCAGATGGCCCAGGCCCGGCCGCGGGAGTAGCGGACCAGCCTGCCCTGGGCGTCGAGCAACGATCCGCGGTTCCCCCAGAACATCCCGCGATCGGGCACCGCGATCAGTTCGCCGTATGGGGTCACCCTGTTCTGCCGCGGCATCGCCGGATCTCCAGATGAGGTTTTCGTCTAATTTCGGGGGAACTTGTGGCGGCATCTCCACATTGGTCCAAGCTACCGGTAAGTTACTTTCCGTCCGAGGATCGTTCAGCTGGCGCGACGGAGCGTGGGGTTCATGGTGCGGACAAGGAAACTAGCCGGAATCGCGCTCGCCGGAGCCCTGGTGATCGGCGGGGTCACCGCGAGTTCGGTGGCCGCGTCGGCCAGCACCACATGCGGCGGCGGCGGCTCGGGAACCTCGCTGCCCGGCACGCTGGGCGACGGCGCGACCTACCTGATCCAGTGCCCACCGGGTACCTGGAACGGGACGTTGCTCCTCTACAGCCACGGCTACGTCACTCCTGGCTCCAACAACCCGGCCATGGACGTCGGCGACCCCGCCACCGGGGCCTATCTGCTCGCCCACGGCTTCGCCCTGGCCGGCTCGTCCTACGCCACCACCGGCTGGGCCATCCAGCAGGCCCTGCCGGACCAGATCGCGCACCCTGGACATCTTCGACAACACTTACGGCATGCCGGCGCGGACCATCGCCTGGGGACACTCGCTAGGCGGCATCATCACCGCCGGCCTGATCCAGGACTACCCGAACCGGTTCAACGCCGCGCTGCCCATGTGCGGTGTGCTGTCCGGCGGCGTGGCCACCTGGAACACCGCCCTGGACGCGGAGTTCGCGTTCCAGCAGTTGATCGATCCCTCGGTCCAGATCGTCAACATCATCAAGCCCTCGGAGAACTTTGGTAACGCCGAAGCCGCCGCGATCGGCGCGCAGGCCACCGCGGCGGGCCGAGCCCGGCTCGCGCTGGTCGCCGCGCTCGGGGACACCCCCGGCTGGTTCGACCCGGCTTCCCCCGAACCCGCCCCCACCGACTACGCCGCTCAGGAGGTGAATCAGTTCGACTGGGCTACCCAGGTGACCTTCGCGTTCGCTTTCGCGCTCCGCGCCGAGCTCGAGGGCCGGGCGGGCGGCAACGTGTCCTGGAATACCGGCGTGAACTACTTCGCCGACCTGGCCAAGTCGGCCGACTTTAAGGAAGTCATCGCGCTCTACCACCAGGCCGGGCTCAGCCTGACCAAGGACCTGCTGACGCTGAACCGCACGCAGCGGATCAGCGCCGACCCGTCCGCCGTGGCCTACCTGGCCAAGTACATCTCCTTCGACGGCGACATCTCGTTCCCGGTGCTCAGCCTGCACACCACCGGGGACGGGCTGGTCGTTCCGGAGAACGAGCAGGCCTACCGCAGCGTGGTCGACCGAGCCGGCAACGGCCGCCTGCTCCGGCAGCTGTTCGTGGCCCGGGCCGGGCACTGCACGTTCACCCCGGCCGAGACGATTACCGCACTCGACGTTCTGCTCAACCGCCTGGACACCGGGCACTGGAACGTCCCGGACCCGGCCACCCTGAACGACGAGGCCTCGGCGCTCGGCGCCCTCAACGTGGCCCCGCCCGCGTTCACCAGCTTCCAGCCGACGCAGTACCTGCGGCCCTTCGACCTCCCGCGCGAAAGATGATGACTGTTCGGCTCGAACCACGGACCGTTCGGTAAATCAAAAGATCTTTTCTACCGAACGGCCCGGGCCGGGCACCTTCCGCCGAGCCCGCCAGCGGACCTCGGCCTCGCCCATCGGGGTGCACGGCGGAGCCTGGACGAACGGCCAGATCTCCTCGGCGATGCGGCGCCAGTCCGCGGTCGCTGACATGTCGCCGAGCAGCGCGAACAGGCCGAGGTTGATCCGCTGCAGGATCACGTACGAGCGGGGGATCCGCGCGTACGCGGCCAGCGGGCTGCGGAAGTCGAAGAAGCGCCGGGTGACCGCGGATGCGTACTCGCCCGTCATCGTCTTCGGGCCGGGCTCGCGAACGGTGTCGTAGAACACGGCCATGTGCTCGACGACCATCGGCGTGGACACCGGCGCGTCCGGGACCAGGAAGCCGGCCTGCTCCATGGCCTGGCGGAACGCCC
Organism: uncultured Actinomycetes bacterium; assembly: GCA_963705835.1. Classification (GTDB taxonomy): domain Bacteria; phylum Actinomycetota; class Actinomycetes; order Streptosporangiales; family Streptosporangiaceae; genus Palsa-504. The sequence continues at coordinate 20,326 of CAVPLC010000068.1, read as the reverse complement.
CGGGGTCCTGATCCACGCACAGGTTCTTGGCCATCGCGGCCAGCGGCCGCATCTCCTCGTCGGTGAAGTGCTTGACCAGCCCGAAGTCCAGGAAAGTGACCCGGCCCCCGCCACCGAACAGGTAGTTGCCTGGATGCGGGTCGCCGTTGAACGCGTGCGCCTCGTACAGGCTGCGGAACACGAACCGGTAGATCGTCTCCGCGGCCAGGTCCCGTTCGGCCTGTGACCAGGTGGCCAGCTCGGCGAACCGGGCTCCGTCGGCCAGCTCGCTGGTCACCACCCGGCGGGTGGACAGCTCGGCCACGATGCCGGGGATACCGATCGTGGGGTGGCCCTCGTAGAAGCGGGCGAACATCTGCTGGTTGCGGGCCTCCCGGCGGTAGTCCAGCTCCTCGGTGACCCGTTCCCGCAGTTCGGCGAGCAGCGCGTCGACGTCCTGGCTGGGCGCGGTGATCTTGAGCATCCGGCGCAGCAGGGCCACGTTGCCCAGGTCGGCCTCGATGGTCTCGGCGATGCCCGGGTACTGCACCTTCACCGCGACGGCGCGGCCGTCGTGGGTGATCGCGCGGTGCACCTGCCCGATCGACGCGGCCGCGATGGGCTCGGGGTCCCAGGTCGCAAAGGCCCGCTCCGGCGGCAGGCCCAGCTCCTCGGTGACCACCTGCGCGGCCAGTTCCGCGCTCATCGGCGGCACGCTGTCCTGGAGCCGGCTCAGCGTCCGGCGGGCGGCTGGTGACAGGCCGTCGTCGATGTAGCTGGCCATCTGGCCCAGCTTCATCAGCACGCCTTTCATCGTGCCCAGGGTGGCCGCGACGTCCTCGGCGGTCTGCAGGGCCAGGTCGTTCCGCAGCTGCTCGCGGTGCTCGCCCGCACTGGCGAACAGCCGCGGCGCGTTGCTCGCGTACCGGGCGCCGCCGCGCGCGGCCAGCCGCAGCGCCGCCATCCCGCGCTCCACCCGCAGCGCTCGCTTGGCGCGCCCCGCGCGCAGTGCTCGCTTGGCGCGCAGTGCTCGCTTGGCGCGCTCCGCGCGCGGGCCGCCCCGGCGTCGTACAAGAGTCAGCGCCGCCACCGATACGCCGCCGAGCACCGCGATCGCGGCGAGCCTCCTGGCCCTCAAGCTATCCCCCTCCGCATCCGCAGGGTGAGCCGCTGCCGTGCCTCGAGCACGCCGGGCTCGGCCATGAACACCGTGTCGAACACGCCGAGTGTCTGGCGGATCTCGGTCCGGCGCTCCGGGGTCAGCGCCCGCGGCGCGGGGTAGCCGTACATGTCCCGCGCCCAGCCCGGCAGGGCCGTGACCGCCGCGTCCCTGATGTCCAGCCACAGCTCCGCGATCTCCTCGCCCATGCCCTCCGGGTCGAGCATGTAGCCCATCGACTCCGCCGCGGCGGGCGTGCACCGCAGCTCGGGCCGCACGCCGGCGATGTACTCCCGCAGGGCGGCCACGCTGGCCGGGATGATCTGGCTCGGAACCCCGAGCAGCTCGGCCGCGATGCTCATCTCGCTGACGAACCGGTCCGCGTCCGCGTCCGAGGGCGGCGTGCCGAACAGGGCGCTGGCGGCGAGCACCGAGTCCACCAGGGCCGCGTGCACCCACAGCAGCAGGGCCGGGTCCGAGGCCGCGTAGGGGCGGCCGGTCACGGTGTCCGTGCCCCGGACGTGGGTGTGGATGGCCCGCACCCGCCGCGCGACCCGGTGAGCGCTGGCGCGGTCCCCGTAGGTGACGGTGGCGGTGTACGCGGCGGTGGCGGCCAGCCTGCCGACCGGGTCGGTGCGCCAGTCGCTGTGCTGGTCGACGCCGGCCATCGCGAGCGGGTGCAGCGCCTGTATCAGCACCGAGCGCAGCCCCGCCACCGGCGCGGAAAGGTCCGCGGAAAGCCGCCAGGTCACGCTGCGCGGCCCGTAGAACCCGTCGTCCCCGGGGTCGTCGGGCACCGCGGACACCAGCGCGGCGGCGTACCGCTCCACCAGGTCAGTCGCGGCAGCCGTCGGCTCGGCCGTCATCGCCCGACACCCCCGAACCCCCCGAACCCCCGGGACCCTCGCAGCCCCGCGAACAGGTCGTCCTCAGGCAGCGGTGCGCCGGTCCTGTCGGCAGCCCGGATGAAGTGCTCGCGGCCGAAGGTGGCCTCGGCGATGTCCTGCGGCAGCTTGCTGAACCACGAGTCGTTGATCTGGCTGCCGTGGGCGAACAGCGCGTCCCGCTTGCGGGCCAGCACCGGCCGGATGTCGATGGTCGTGGTGATGCGCTGCTCGGACAGGGCGCCTCGTCGGATGAGCTCCGGGTCCGCGTCCCGGAAGTCGGGCACGTCCGCGCCGAGTTCGCGCAGGGCGTCCCATACCTTCTGCCAGTCGCTGCCGCGCATGGCGACCAGGTAGAGCTTGGCCGGGATCCCGCTATCGGCGAACGCGGCCTGCGCGCAGCGGCTGGCGTGCACGTGGTCGGGATGCTGGTAGGCGCCCTCGTCGTCGTAGGTGACCAGAACCTGCGGCCGGTACCGCTCGATCAGGCCGGAGATCCTCGCGGCCACGTCGGCCTGCGGGATGTTGCAGAACGCGTCCGGCCGGTCCTTGTAGTCCCAGTCCGGCATGCCGGAATCGTGGTAGCCGAGCATTTCCAGGTTCGTGACCCCCAGGATCGCGCAGGATTCGCGCAGCTCGGCCAGGCGCTGGCGGGCCACCTCCTTCTCGTCGTGCCCGTCCTGCCCCGGCTTGACCCCGCCCTCCGCGTCACCGAACTCCCCGTTCGTGCAGGTCACGACCACAGTCCGGATCCCCTGGGCGGAATAGGCGGCTAGCACGCCGCCGGTGCTCGACGCCTCGTCGTCGGGATGTGCGTGAACGGCCATCATTGTCAGCGTTTCTGCCATGATTCCAGCGTGCCTGACCGATGGCCCGATCGCCCAATCGGGGGTGGCGCCGCGCCGGCGTACGCCTTACCTGGCGCTCAGCGCGGCCAGCATGGCCAGCAGGAACGTGGCCAGGGCAGCGAAGCCGTGACAGGCCGGGATCAGCGGCAGCAACTGGAGCCTGCGCCGCCGCCGGACCGCGATCGGTTCGGCGAGCAGCTTGGCGATCATCTCATCGGTCACCGCGAAGACGGCCGGATCGCCCGCCGGGCGGGGCGGGGCGAGGTTCTCGGCGGGCGCCGGTTCGGGCCGGATCGGGTACGGGGTCCACAAGGTCACCACGCCGATGCCGAGGGTGATGGCGGCCGCGATCAGGACCACACCGATCCAGGCCAGCGGATCCCAGCCGCTGCTCACGAAGCTGATCCAGATCGTCAGCCCGGTCAGCGCGACGCTGGCGTGACCGAACACCACCGCGGGCGGCACCCCCACGCCGGTGGCGCGCTGGCGGCGCAGGCCGCCGCGCGCGATCCAGGTGCGCAGCATGTAGACGCCGATGCTCGCGGTGAGCAACCAGGCGATCAGCGCCGCGATGCCCAGGGGCCGGCCTGTGGTCATGTTCACATCCGCAGGGCGCAGGTACCCGCAGCGTACCCGGCGGGCCCGGGCGGCGATATCCCCTAATGCCCTGCTAATTCTCCGGCGTCGGTGCTGGGGTCCGCGTCGGACAGGGCGTCGGGGTGCATCCGGTGGTAGTGCTCGGTAAGCACGACACTGGCCTGCCCTGGCCGGTGAGCCAGGGTCCTCCCGCATATCTCGCAGCGTGTGACGGGAAGCCTGGTCACCGTCACCGGGAACCGCGGGGAATCTGACCTGCTCATCGGTATACATCATGCCATGCCCAACGTCACGGCGGTCACCGGCGTCTACACCAGTGATCCTGCGCTTACCCGGAGGCGGACGGCGGGCGCACCTGGACCCGCGCCTGACCGAAATCTGGGGCGACACGCGCCGGATGTCCCGGTCTTGCCGCTGGTCGGCGAACAGACTTGGACCATGCATCAGGGCGTGATTTCCTGGCCGGGCGACGGCGCGGTCAAACCGGACCTGCCGGCCCCTGACGAGCTCACCTCGAAGGGCCTGCCCCGCCTGGGCGGCGTCCGGGACCGGATCGGCCTCTGGCGCGTCCTGCTTGACCGTCCGCTGACCTCCTACTACCTCGTCTTCGGCATCACCACGCTGCTGCTCGGGCTGGGCCTGGTCATGGTGCAGTCCACGGCGTCGGTCGCCGACCTGAGCGCCGGGCTGTCGCCCTACTCCGACTTCAAGAAGCAGCTCCTCGGGGCGGCCATCGGCCTGCCGCTGATGTGGGTGGCCGCGCGCTCGAGGCCGCGGCTGTTCCGCGCCTTCGCCTACCCGCTGCTCGCGGTGGCCGTCGTCGGGCTGGGGCTCACGCTGATCCACGGCGTGGGCGTCTCGCAGAACGGCGCGGCCCGCTGGATCGAGCTCGGCGGCCAGCAGATCCAGCCCTCCGAGATCGCCAAGCTCGCCCTGGCGGTATGGGGCGCCGACCTGCTGGCCCGCAAGGACAAACTGGGCCAGCTGACCGACTGGCGGCACATGCTCGTGCCGCTCATGCCGGGCACCGGCGTCATGTGCCTGCTCGTGATGACCGGCGACGACCTGGGCACCACGTTCATCCTGCTGGTCATCTTCCTCGCGCTGCTGTGGGTCATCGGCACGCCCGGGCGGGTGTTCTTCGGCCTGCTGATCCTGATGGCCCTGGCCATGCTGCTCATGATCATCTCGGCGAAGTACCGGTTCGAGCGGATGATCGGTTACCTGAACCAGCAGGGCAGCGTCACCGGCGCGAACTGGCAGGGCACCCAGGGCAAGTACGCCGTCAGCAGCGGCGGCATCTTCGGCGTGGGCCTGGGCGCCAGCCGGGAGAAGTGGGGCTACGTGCCCGAATCCACCAGCGACTTCATCTTCGCCATCATCGGCGAGGAACTGGGGCTGGTCGGCACGCTGTGCGTGACCGTCCTGTACGGCGGGCTGGCCTTCGCCGGCCTGCGGATCGCCCGGCGGGTGCCCGATCTGTTCGCGCGCCTGGGGGCGACCGCCATCACGGCGTGGATCGTCATCCAGGCCGTGGTCAACGTCGGTGCCGTGATCGGCATCATGCCCATCACCGGCGTGCCGCTGCCGCTGGTCTCCGCCGGGCTGTCGTCGCTGCTGGTGACCTTGATCGCGCTCGGCATGCTGATGTCGTTCGCCCGGCTCGAGCCGGGCGCGCAGGAGGCTTTGGCCGCACGCGGCCCCGGCTGGTCCCTGCGCGTTCTAAGCTGGCTCGGTCTGGCAAAGCGCCGACGATGACAGGGACGACACATGAGGGTACTGCTTGCCGGTGGCGGGTCCGCCGGACACATCGAACCAGCTCTCGCGCTGGCAGACGCCCTGCGCCGGGTGGACCCCGGCGCCGAGGTGACCTGCCTGGGCACCGAACGCGGCCTGGAAACCCGGCTGATCCCGCTGCGCGGCTACCCGCTCGAGCTGATCCCCGCGGTGCCGATGCCCCGGACCGTGACGCCCGCGCTGCTCACGGTTCCCGGCCGGCTGGCCGGTGCCGTCAACGCGGTCGCCGCGGTGCTGGACCGGACCCGGGCCGAGGTCCTGGTCGGGTTCGGCGGGTACGTCGCCACCCCCGCGTACCTGGCGGCCCGGCGGCGCAAGGTCCCGATCGTCGTGCACGAGGCGAACCCGAGGCCGGGCCTGGCCAACCGGATCGGGGCCAGGTTCACCACGCACGTCTTCACCGGTCATCCGGACACCCAGATCAGGAACGGGAAGTACCTCGGCATCCCGATCAGGCGCGAGATCGCCGAACTGGACCGGCTGGCCATCGGCGATAAGGCCCGCGCCCACTTCGGCCTGCGCCCCGACCTGCCGGTGCTGCTGGTCACCGGCGGCTCGCAGGGCGCGCGCTCGCTGAACACCGCGGTCTTCGGCGCGGCCGGCTGGCTGAGGGAAGCCGGCGTCCAGGTGCTGCACATCATCGGGCCGCGCAACGGCTCCGAGGCGCCCGTGACCGAGAAGGGGGCCGGGGAGGCCGGCGGGGTGCCGTACGTGGCCGCGCCCTACATCGACCGGATGGACCTGGCCTACGCCGCGGCGGACTTCGCGCTGTGCCGGGCGGGCGCGATGACCTGCGCCGAGCTCACCGCGGTCGGCCTGCCCGCCGCCTACGTGCCGCTGCCCATCGGGAACGGCGAGCAGCGCCTGAACGCGGTGCCGATCGTCAAGCACGGCGGCGGCATGCTGGTCGCCGACGCCGACCTGACCTCCGAGTGGATCCGGGACACCTTGCTGCCCGTGCTGGTCAACATCGACCAGGTGGCGGACATGTCCGAGGCCGCCGCGTCGCTGGGCCGCGGTGACGCCGACCGCTGGCTGGCCGAGGCTGTCGTCGAGATCGTGAAGGGTACGGGTGGGACCCCAGATGCTCAAGAGCCTGATCACGCCGGCTGAAACGGTACCCGCCGTCCGCCTGGGGCGGGTGCACTTCATCGGGATCGGTGGCGCGGGCATGTCCGGCATCGCGCGGATCATGCTGGCCCGCGGCATCCCCGTGTCCGGCAGCGATTCTGCCCCCTCCGCGATGCTCGACGACCTGCACGCCAAGGGCGCCCGGGTGCACGTGGGCCACGCGCCAGACAACCTTGCCGATCTCGGCGCGGGGGACACGCTCGTGGTGTCCAGCGCGATCCGCGCGGACAATCCGGAACTGGCCGAGGCGACCCGGCGCGGCATGCGGGTGCTGCACCGGGCGGCCGCCCTGGCTTCGGTCATGGCCGGGCGGCGGGTGATCGCGGTCGCGGGCACGCACGGGAAGACCACCACCACGTCCATGCTCACGACGGTGCTCCGCGAATGCGGCGCCGAGCCCGGCTACGTGATCGGCGGCGTGCTCAACGAGACCGGGCTCGGCGCCGAAGACGGCGCGGGCATGGACTTCGTGGCCGAAGCGGACGAGAGCGACGGGTCGTTTCTCCTGCTGTCGCCCGACGTCGCGATCATCACCAACGTCGAAGCCGACCACCTGGACCACTACGAGGGCCTGGCCGAGATCGAGGCCGCGTTCACCACGTTCGGCGCGCGCGTCAGCGGCATGGTCCTGACCTGCGCGGACGACCCGGGCGCGGAATCTGTCGCGGCAAGCCTGAACCCCGCCCGCGTCCGGCGCTACGGCGAGTCATGGCAGGCCGACTACCGGCTCGGCGACGTCCGGGCCGAGGGGATGGCGGTCAGCTTCTCGGTCACCGCCGAGCACAGCCCGTTCGGTGAGCTCCTGTCGCAGATGACCGTGCACGTTCCAGGCCGCCACAACGCGCTGAACGCGACCGCCGCGTTCGCCGCCGCCGTCGAACTCGGGTTCGCGCCGCCGCGGGTGACCGCCGCCCTCGCCGGCTATCGCGGCGCGCGCCGCCGGATGGAGCTCAAGGGCGAGGCGGGCGGGGTCCGGGTGCTCGACAGCTACGCGCACCATCCCACCGAACTGGCCGCCGACCTGCGCGCCGCCCGCGACATCTCCAGCAATGGCCGGGTCATCGCCGTCTTCCAGCCGCACCTGTTCAGCAGGACGAGGATCTTCGCGGGCGAGTTCGGCGCCGCCCTCGGCCTGGCCGACGAGGTGGTCGTGCTGGACGTGTACGCCGCCCGCGAGGACCCCGAACCCGGCGTCACGGGCCGGCTGGTCGCCAACGCGGTCCCGGGGGGACGCGCGTGGTTCGTGCCGGACCGGGAGCGGATCGCCCCGGTGATCGCCGGGGTTGCCGCACCCGGCGACGTGGTGCTGACCATGGGCGCCGGCGACGTCACCCTGCTCGGGCCGCAACTGGTCGAGGCCCTGCGGAGGCGAAGCGGTTGACCGGGCCCGGTGGCACCCACCGGGACGGCGAAACGTCCGCGTACGAGGCCGCCGGCGACAACGTGAATGGCCCGGCCCGCCGCCGGTCCCGCTACCGCCGCTCCTGGCGCGTGGCGTTCTTCGCCCTGGCCCTGGTCGGGGTCATGGGCGCCGCCGCCTGGGCCCTGCTCGGGCCCTGGCTGCTCGTGGTCCGCTCCGTCGTCGTCACCGGCACCCACCTGGTGCCCGCCTCCGAGGTGCTCGCCGTGGCCGGCATCCACCAGGGCACGCCGCTGATCCGGGTCAACACCGCCCGCGCCGCGGACCGGGTCGAGACCATCAGGCAGGTGGCCAGCGCGCAGGTCACGCGGTCCTGGCCGGACCGGGTGGTCATCGCCGTGCGGGAACGCACCCCGGCCGTCGCCGTCACCGCGCCGGGCGGCGGGTTCGACCTGGTGGACGGCGACGGCGTCATCGTTCAGTGGGCCGTCCGCCGCCCCGCGGACCTGCCGCTGTACGTCACGACCGCGGCCGTCACCTCGCTGCCCGGCGACCCGGACCTCGCGGCGGCAGCCGCCGTGCTCGGCGGACTGCCGGGAAAGCTGAGGGCCTCGGTGACGTCGGTCACCGCGCCCGGCCCGGACCAGGTGACGCTGCGGCTGGCCGGCGGGGTGACCGTGCTGTGGGGCGGCGCCGACCACGCCCAGGCCAAGGCGGAGGAACTTGCCGTCCTCATGCCCAGCCACGCGAGCTACTACGACGTGAGCGCGCAGGGAACCGCGGTTACCAACTGATGTGCGGTGATGACCTGCAGACAGGTAATCGGCACCAATCCGCGACACGCTGACCGGTTCGCGCGTGGTTAGTTGACCCGGGTGCCGTCCGACCCTACTGTCCGTATCAATCGTGCGGACGGTAAAAACTTTAAATCTTAACCTGAAGGTGAAACCTGACGGTGACGGACGATGCCCTGGCGGTGAATTCCGCAGCGCCTCTAGGACAAAGGTTTCCCGAGCCCAGGGCCGTAATCGGCGGATCGCGACTAGGTATTTGAAAAGCAGCCTGCACCCGCCGGGATGGCAGAGGTAAAACGAGCGGAAAGGTACCCTCCTCGTGGCAGCACCGCAGAACTATCTGGCGGTAATCAAGGTCGTCGGAATCGGCGGCGGCGGCGTCAACGCCGTCAATCGCATGATCGAAGAGGGACTCAAGGGCGTCGAGTTCATCGCGATCAACACTGACGCCCAGGCGCTGCTCATGAGCGACGCCGACGTCAAGCTCGACGTCGGGCGCGAGCTCACCAGGGGGCTGGGCGCGGGCGCCAATCCCGATGTCGGGTGCAAGGCCGCCGAAGATCACCGCGAGGAGATCGAGGAGGTCCTCAAGGGCGCCGACATGGTGTTCGTCACGGCCGGCGAGGGCGGCGGCACCGGCACCGGCGGCGCGCCGGTGGTCGCGAACGTGGCCCGGTCGCTCGGCGCGCTGACCATCGGCGTGGTGACCAGGCCGTTCGGGTTCGAGGGCAAGCGCCGCGTGGTCCAGGCCGAATCCGGCATCGAGAAGCTGCGCAGCGAGGTCGACACGCTCATCGTCATCCCGAACGACCGCCTGCTGTCCATCTCCGACCGGCACGTGAGCGTGCTCGACGCGTTCAAGGCCGCGGACCAGGTGCTGCTCTCCGGCGTCCAGGGGATCACTGACCTGATCACCACGCCCGGGCTGATCAACCTCGACTTCGCCGACGTCAAATCGGTGATGTCGGGCGCGGGCTCGGCGCTGATGGGCACCGGCTCCTCGCGCGGCGATGACCGGGCGGTCGCCGCGGCCGAGATGGCGATCTCCAGCCCGCTGCTCGAGGCGAGCATCGACGGCGCCCGCGGCGTGCTGCTGTCCATCCAGGGCGGCTCGGACCTCGGGCTGTTCGAGATCAACGAGGCCGCCCAGCTCGTCTCCAACTCCGCCGCGGTCGACGCCAACATCATCTTCGGCGCGGTCATCGACGATGCCCTCGGCGACGAGGTCCGGGTCACGGTCATAGCGGCCGGCCTCGGCGAGAACCAAAACGGGCGGACGGGGAGCGCCCCCGCTGAGTCCGCCGCCACCTCCTCTTCTTACAGCGCCAGCTCCTACAGCAGCACCTCCTACAGCGGCACCTCCTACGGCAGCAACGGCCCGGCCTTCTCCAGCGCCCCGAGCCCGGCCGGCGCTCCCGCCCGCCCGGCCAGCGGTCCTGGCCACGGCGCGGCCGCCGTCAAGCCTTCCGACCAGAGCCCGCCGCGGGACGAAGCGCCGGACCTTAACTCCGGCATCGTCACGAACAACGGCCACGCCATGTCCGCGGCCGAGATCCCCGATGATCCCGTTGCCGCCGTCGCCGCGCTGGCCAGCCGGGTCGGCCTGCTCAGCGCGCCCGTTCCGGAGCCCGCGTCCGAGTCGGGTGCCGCCCACCTGGAGACCCCGTCCGCGCCGCGCCCGGCGCACGCCGGCGCGCCCGCCAAGACCTTCGACGTCGCCGCGACCCGGCGCCGTCCCGTCGTCTTCGAGGAAGACGACGACCTGGATGTACCCGACTTCCTCAAGTGACCGATTCCCCTAGGCGGGAAGAACTCGCCCTGCGGCTCGCCGCGGTGCGGGAGCGTATCTCCGCTGCGTGTGACGCCGCGGGACGCGCCGCCGAGGAGGTCACGCTGATCGCGGTGACCAAGACCTTCCCCGCGTCTGACGTCCGGCTGCTGAGCGGGCTCGGCGTCACCGACATCGGCGAGAACCGCGACGCGGAGGCGGCGCCCAAGGCCGCGCAGTGCGCCGACCTCGACCTGGTCTGGCACTTCATCGGCCAGCTGCAGACCAACAAGGCCGCCAGCGTGGCCCGCTACGCCACCTTCGTGCACTCCGTCGACCGGCTGCGGCTGATCCGCTCCCTCGGCGCGGCCGCGCGCCGGGCCGGGCGCGTGATCCAGGGCCTGATCGAGGTCAGCCTGGACGGCGACCCGGCCCGCGGCGGCGCCCTGGCTGACCAGGTCCCCGGTCTGGCCGACGCCCTCGCGGCCGAACCCGGGCTGGTCCTGGCGGGCGTGATGGCCATCGCCCCGCTCACCATGGAGCCCGCGGAGGCCTTCGCCCGGCTGCTCGACAGCGCGGCGGTCGTGCGGGCCGTACGGCCAGCTGCGACCGTGATTTCCGCGGGCATGAGCGGTGACCTGGAGGCCGCCATAGCGGCCGGCGCGACACACGTGAGAATCGGTACGGCGTTGCTCGGCGATCGCAGGGCCCGTGTCAGGTAATGTCCCACGCGTAGAGCCGGAACGGCTGGCAACTACGGGTACAGGCTGGGAGGACTGAAGGATGGCCAGTGCCATGCGCAAGATGGCGGTCTACCTCGGCCTCGTGGAGGACGATCACCGCTACCAGGACAAGTACGACTCGTACGGGGAGTACGACGACTACGACGACGCGGACCTGCCGGAGTCGGCCGATGCGCCCGACCCGCGCGGCCGCGAGATGTGGCGGGAAGGGGAGACGGGTGGGGGTTACCAGCCCACCGACTGGCGCAGCGAGCACGTTCCGCAGACAACAGATCTCGCGCGTATTACGACACTGCATCCTCGCACTTACAATGAAGCGCGTACTATTGGGGAGCACTTCCGCGAAGGCACTCCGGTGATCATGAACCTGACCGAGATGGTCGATAGCGACGCCAAGCGTCTCGTCGACTTCGCGGCTGGCCTGATCTTCGGCCTGCGTGGGAGCATTGAGCGTGTGACCAACAAGGTCTTCCTGCTGTCGCCAGCGAACGTCGAGGTGACGGCGGAGGACAAGGCTCGAATCGCAGAGCGCGGCTTCTTCAACCAGAGTTAGCAAGCAGTGGGTGACGTGACGCTGATCAGTAACAGTGCCGGGACAGGCGGCACCAGAGCCAAGGTGGACTCGTGCAGTACCTGAGGGTGGTCCTCGATTATGTGCTGACGATCTACCTCGTCATCCTGATCGGCAGGATGATCTTCGGCTGGGTGCAGGTGTTCGCCCGTGACTGGCGCCCGTCCGGTGTCCTGCTCGTGCTTGCCGAAGCGATCTTTACCGTGACAGATCCGCCGCTGAAGTTCCTACGCCGCTTCATCCCGCCGCTCCGGCTCGGTATGGTGGCCATGGATCTCAGCTTCATGGTTCTGTTCATTGTGGTCTTGATCCTGCTTGAAGTGGCTGTGCCGCACCTTTGATTCAGGTACCGTCGTGAGGAACACGGTCCAAGTGCGCCGAGGAGACGAGATGCCGCTGACGCCCGCGGATGTGCGGAACAAGCAGTTCAGTACGACCAGGCTTAGGCCCGGCTACGACGAGGAAGAGGTAGACGCCTTCCTCGATGAGGTCGAGGCCGAGCTCGACCGGCTGATCCAGGAGAACGAGGAACTCCGGGCGAAGCTGGCGGAAGTCCTGCGCGGTGGCAAGTCGGCGGTGCCCGCGTTGAGTTCCCCGCTGTCTGACCCGAAGCAAGACATGATGGCCCCCGAGCCGCGGATGGAGCCCGAGCGCAGGCAGCCCGAGCCGGTCATGATGGGCTCGATGCCGCACATCGAGGACAACATGGACACGGCCGCGCGGGTTCTCTCGCTCGCGCAGCAGACCGCCGACCAGGCGATCGCCGATGCCCGCCGGGAAGCCGACGAGACCCTGGGCCGTGCCCGCCGCGAGGCGGACGAGGTGCTGACCAAGGCCAGGCGCCAGGCTGAGCAGATCACCGGCGACGCGCGCGCCCGGGCCGAGAGCCTGGAACGCGACGCGCAGGAGCGGCACCGCCAGGCCATGGGTTCCCTCGTGCAGACCCGCGAAGAGCTCGAGCGCCGGGTCGATGACCTGCGCGCGTTCGAGCGTGAGTACCGCAGCAGGCTCAAGGCGTACCTGGAAGGCCAGCTCCGCGACCTGGAGGCAGGCGTCACCGACAGCGGCACGTTCCCGACCATGGGTTCGCCGTCGCAGCCGCCGATGCCGGCCGCGCTCAGCGCGCCCGTGGGCGGGCGTAATGGTGGCGGGCAGGGCGGCCAGTACGGCATGCCCGAGGTCGTGCCTCATTCGGGTGGTTTCCGTACGACTGACACTGCGCCCTCGCGCGAGCGCCGGTAGGCACCTGACCGCAGGGATCGCTGGGAGACGCATGTGATCCGGTTCAGTGCGTTTCTCGTGGTCGTCGCTCTCGGGCTGCTCGTCGCCGGGGTTGTCACGAGCAGGCTCACGCTGGTCTACGTCGCGATCGGCGTGAGCGGCGTGGCCCTCCTGGCTCTCGGCGTCGGTGCGCTCCTCAAGCGGGGCGAGCTGTTCGGCGAGCCAAAGACCGCCCAGCCGGATATCGCCCCGCTGAGGACAGCAGAGCCGAAGACAGCAGAGCCCGGGCTCGCCCGTCCCGAACCCGCCGGTGTCCGCGTCCCGTTCCAGCCCGAGCCGCAAGTCATGCCGTGGTCGGCCGCGGTGCCCGCCGGATCCGGGCCCGCGGCCTCCGACTGGTCCGCAGCCTCCGACTGGCCCGCCGCATCCAACTGGCCCGCCGCCTCCGACCGGCCGTCACCCTCCGAGCGGTCAGCACCTTCCGACCGGCCCGCGCCCTTCGAGCGGCCCGCCGCCGCCCAAGCCCGCCCGTCCACCGCCGGCTACCTGCCCGCCGACCAGCCCCCGAGGATCGCGCCCACCCCCGCCTGGCCGCCCGCCGCCGCCAGCTCTCCCGCTCCCGCCGCCTGGGGCCCCGGCTTCCCGCCGCCAGCCTTCCCCGACCAGCGCCCAGCCGACCCGCGTCCGCCCGACCCGCGTCCCGCCGGCCCGCGTCCGGCCGATGCCCGTCCGGCCGACGCCCGTCCGCCCGACGTTCAGCGCCCGCCCGCCGCCTTCACTCCCGGCCCCGCGGCCCCCACCCCGTCACCCACCGGGAGCATCTGGGAGCGCCGTCCCGCCCAGCCGCCCGCCGGGCCTCCTCCCGCCGCCCAGCCGCCCGCCGGGCCACCCCGTCCCGCCTCCGTCCCCGCCGAGCCCCAGCAGCCGCCCGGACAGGCCCAGGACCAGGACCAGGAGCAGGCACAGGACGAGCAGCCCGCCAACGCCGCGCAGCCCGCCGAGGATCGCAAGCCAGCCAAGTCCGAGCCCCAGCAGTCCACCGAGCCCCAGCAGCCATCCGGAGCCCAACAGCCCACGGAGCCCGAACCCTCACCTGTCCCCGAGCCGCCCGAGCGACCAGCCACCTCCGCGAGCACCGCGCCGACGATCGTCGGCGCTGCGGCCGCTCCGCGAGGCCCCCGCCGCCGCCCCCGAGCCCCCCGAGCCCGACTCGCCTCCCGCGACCCCTCCCGCGCCGGACCTCCCGCCCGCCGACCTGCAACGTGAGGTAACTGTCGTCCCAGGCGTCCCGCGATACCACAACGCGCACTGCATCCTCATTCGATTCATGGGCGAAGACGACCTGGACAAGATGACGCTCGGTGCCGCCCGGGAGGCCGGCTGCACGCCCTGCCGTGCCTGCCTGCCCGACCAAACCGAAGCAAACACCGAGTTAGACCCGCCCGAGCCAGGTTCAGACCCGCCCGAGCCAGAACGTCAGGCCGAGCTCCGCGTCCACGTGCTCCCGCGCCGCCCCGTCGGCCCCAGAAGCGCCCAGAAGATCCAGAAGACTCAGCCGCATCCACCACACCAGGCCCGTAGTCCACCGCGAGCACCTCGCTCGCGATCAGGTCCGCGTACTCGGTCAGCGCCGCGGCCAGTTCCGGGTCACTTGACCACCAGCGCAGCCAGATCCGGTCGGTCACGTCGAGCCCGTCGGTCTTGCGCGCGTCCTGGACCAGCCGGACGACCTCCCGCGCCAGGCCTTCCCGGCGCAGTTCCGGGCTGACCGTGATGTCGATCGCCACGGTCTCGCCGCCCTCGGTGGCCACCGCCCAGCCCGCCCGCGGCGTCTGGGTCACGATCACGTCGTCCGGCCCGACCAGCACGCGCTCCTCCAGCCCTGGAACCGTCACCGCGAAGGTCTCGCCCGCCAGCACAGCACCCGCGACATCAAAAGCTGGAGCGGCTCCGATAGCCCCCGCCACCGCCTGCGTCTGCGCTCCGAACCGCCGGCCGAGGGCGCGGAAGTTCGGCTTCACCGCGTAGTCGACCAGTGCCCCGCCGAGCACCTCGAGCTGCGAAACGTTCAGCTCCGCCGCGATCTGCGAACGCAACTCACCCGGCAGTTCGGAGAATCCCGCGGCGCCGATCAGCGCCCGGCCCAGCGGCTGCCGGGTACGAACCGACGCACCCGCCCGGGCCGAACGTCCCAAGTCCACCAGCCGCCGCGTCAGCCCCATCTGCGCCGACAGTTCCGGATCGATCACCGATGCGTCAAAACCGGGCCACGAGGCCAGGTGCACCGACTCCGCCGCGCCGGGCCGCCGCAGCACCCCCCAGACGTAGTCGGTGACGAACGGCGTGAACGGCGCCATCAGCAGCGTCAGCACGGTTAGGCACTCATACAGCGTGGCGAACGCCGCAGCGCCCTCGGCAGAACCGGGCCCGTCCCAGAACCGCCGCCGCGACCTGCGCACGTACCAGTTCGACAGGTCGTCGATGAACGCCGCGAGCCGCCGCCCCGAGCCCGCCGTGTCGAACGCCTCGAGCGAGGAGGTCACGTCCCGCACCACCGCGTGCAGTTCGCCGAGCACCCACCGGTCCAGCAGCGGCCGCTCCGCCACGACCGGCGCCACAACAGATGGCGTCCAGCCGCCCGCATTCGCGTACAGGACCAGGAACGACGCGGTGTTCCAGTAGGTGAGCAGTACCTTGCGCACGATCTCGTTGAGCGCGTCGTGCCCCACCCGCCGGTCACCCCAGGGCGACCCGGACGCCGCGAAGAACCAGCGCAGCGCGTCCGCGCCGTGCGCCTCCATGAGCGGGATCGGCTCGAGCACGTTGCCCAGGTGCTTGCTCATCTTGACGCCCCGCTCGTCCAGGATCAGGCCCACGCACACGACGTTCTCGTACGCCGAGCGCCCGAACACCAGCGTCCCCACCGCCATCAGCGAGTAGAACCAGCCCCGCGTCTGGTCCAGCGCCTCGCAGATGAACTGCGCCGGGTACGCCGCCTCGAACTCGGCCACGTTCTGCAGCGGCGCGCCGTGCTGCGCGAACGGCATCGCCCCCGAGTCGTACCAGACGTCGATCACCTCGGGCACGCGCCGCGCGCGCTCCCCGCAGACCGGGCACGCGAACTCAACACCGTCCACGTACGGCCGGTGCGGGTCCAGGCCGGCCAGGTCCCGCCCGGCCAGCGCGGACAGCTCCGCCAGCGAGCCGACCGGCGTCACGTGCGACTGCCCGCACTCCCACAGCGGCAGCGGCGTGCCCCAGTACCTGGTCCGGGACAGCGCCCAGTCCACGTTGTTGCGCAGCCATTCCCCGTAACGCCCGTACTTGACCGTCGCCGGATACCAGCTCGTGCGCTCGTTCTCGGCGAGCAGCTTGTCCTTGATCGCCGTGGTCCTGATGAACCACGACGGCAGCGCGTAGTACAGCAGCAGGGTCCCGCACCGCCAGCAGTGCGGATAGCTGTGCTCGTGCCGGTGCGAGGCGAACAGCAGCCCGCGGTCGCCCAGGTCCTCGATGAGCCGCTGGTCGGCGTCCTTGAAGAACAGCCCGCCGACCAGCGGCAGGCCGTCCTCGAAGTGCCCGTCCGGCTTGACCGGGTTGACCACCGGCAGCCCGTGCGTCCGCGAGGCGTCCATGTCGTCGGCGCCGAACGCCGGCGCGATATGGACCAGCCCGGTGCCATCCTCTGTCGTCACGAATGACCCTGGAATCACCACGTGTGCGTCAGGGATTTTTATTATTCCGAACGGGCGCTGGTAACTCGCTCCGATAATCGCTTGTCCCGCGAACCGGGCGGCGACGTGCCACCCGTGGTCGAGCACGCTGCCGACCAGGTCTTCGGCGAGCACCACCCGGTTGCCGTCCCGCGACCTGACCGCGACCACGTACGTCGCCGCCGGGTGCACCGCCACCGCGGTGTTGGACACCAGCGTCCACGGCGTCGTGGTCCAGACGAGCAGGTCGGCGCCCTCCAGCTCGCGCGGTGCCCCAGCGGGCAGCGTGAGCAGCGGGAACCTGACCGTGATGGCCGGGTCGGTGACGGTCTGGTAGACGTCCTCCTGGCCCATCTCGTGGTCGGACAGCGGCGTGCCGCAGCGGGGGCAGTACGGGCTGATCCGGAAGTCCCGGACCAGCAGCCCGGCCTCGTAGACGGTCTTGAGCGACCACCAGACCGACTCGATGTAGCTGGGGTCCATGGTGCGGTAGGCGTGCTCGATATCGGACCAGTAGCCCATCCGCCGCGACATCTCCTGCCACGCGCCGACGTACCGCAGCACCGACTCGCGGCAGCGCTGGTTGAACTCGATCACGCCGTACGCCTCGATGTCCCGCTTGCCGTTCAGGCCGAGTTCCTTCTCCACCGCCACCTCGACCGGCAGCCCGTGGCAGTCCCAGCCGCCCTTGCGCGGGACATGGAAGCCCTGCATGGTCCGGAACCGGGGAAACAGGTCCTTGAAGGTCCGCGCCTCCACGTGGTGCACGCCGGGCGCCCCGTTGGCGGTCGGCGGTCCCTCGTAGAAGATCCAGGCCGGTCCGCCTGCCGTCTGCGTCAGTGACCGCTCGAAGATCCCCGCGTCCTGCCAGCGGGCGAGTACCTCGTGCTCGAGCGCGGGCAGGTTGACCTGCGCCGGGAGCGGCTCGAATCCCTGCACCGAAATAACCCTATCTGACAACTTGTTTGCCTCGCGTAGCACCGCGAATTATCCTCCGGTGATCGCATTACTACCACGAACGGGAGGCCGCACATGTCTGCTGTACCGCGGTCTGACACCGCTGCTTTCCCGGTGCGCCCCGGCGAGGAGCCCTGGACCGACGCGGAGCTTAAGGAAGTCAGGGCCGAGCTCGAGTCCGAGGTGGCCGGCCTGCGCGCCGATCTGGCCAAGGCAGCCTCCGACATGGCCGAACGCCTCTCCGACGCGGTCCGGGACGCCGGTGACGACACGGCCGACGCCGGCACCAAGGCGTTCGAGCGCGAGCACGAGCTTGCCCTCACCCAGCACGCCGCCGACCTGCTCGATCAGGGTGAGCGCGCGCTCGGCCGGATCGATGCGGGAACATATGGAGTATGCGAATCCTGCGGGGAGCCGATCGGAAAGGCACGCCTGCTCGCGTTCCCCAGGGCGATCCTGTGCGTGACGTGCAAGCAGCGGGAGGAACGCCGCTGAGCGATCAGCCCTCGGCCCCGCGGCGGCGCCGCGTCGCCCTGCTGTTCGGGGTGGCCGCGTTCGTCCTGACGGCCGACATCATCAGCAAGTCCATCGTGGTCGCGCGGATGCCCTACCACGCGCCGATCCGGCTTCTCGGCGGGTTCCTCACCGTCACGCTCACCCGCAACGGCGGCGCCGCGTTCAGCATCGGCACGTCGATGACCATCGTGTTCACCGCCATCGCCGCGGGCGTGATCGTCTACATCCTGCGCGCCGCCCGGAACCTTCGCAGCGTCGGCTGGGCCATCACGCTCGGGCTGCTCCTGGGCGGGGCCACCGGCAACCTGGTCGACCGGATCTTCCGCGCACCGGGTAGCTTCCAGGGTCACGTGGTCGACTGGATCCAGCTCCCGCACTGGCCGGTCTTCAACCTCGCCGACTCCTCCATCGTCTGCGCCGGCTTCCTCGTCGTCCTGCTCGCCCTGCGCGGCGTCCGCCTGGACGGTACCCGGCCCGTCCACCCAGCCGGCCCCGGCCAGATTCCCCCACGTCGGATAATCCGAAAATGAACTATCCGAAACCGGATTATCCGACCCGCGTGGCGGACGACCCGCGATGACGACCCCGGGCGAGCGCACGCTCGCCGTTCCCGACGGCCTGGACGGCGAACGGCTCGACGCCGCGCTGGCCAGGATGTTCGGGCTGTCCCGGTCCAGGGCCGCGGAACTGATCGGCGACGGCATGGTACTGCTCGACGGCCGGCCCGCCGCCAAGTCCGACCGCGTGCTGGCCGGCGAGCCGCTGCAGGTCACGCTCCCGCCGCCGCGGCCGCCCATGCTTCCGCGGCCGGTAGAGGGCCTGACCGTGCTGTACGAGGACGACGACATCGTGGTGGTGGACAAGCCGCGCGGCGTGGCCGCTCATCCGACCCCCGGCTGGACCGGCCCGACCGTCATCGGCGGCCTGCTCGCCGCCGGGCACACGGTGGCCACCAGCGGCGCCGCCGAACGCCAGGGCATCGTGCACCGCCTGGACGCGAACACCACCGGCGTGATGGTGGTGGCCAAGAGCGAGCGGGCCTACAGCGCGCTGAAGCGGGCCTTCCGCGAGCGCAGCGTGGACAAGCTCTACCACGCGCTGGTGCAAGGCCACCCCGATCCGCTGCGCGGCACGGTTGACGCGCCGATCGGCAGGCACCCCTCCGGCGACGGCCGGTTCGCGGTGGTCAGCGACGGGCGGCCAAGCGTGACCCACTACGACACGCTCGAGGCCTTCCGCGCCGCCAGCCTGGTGGCCGTCGACCTGGAAACCGGCCGGACCCACCAGATCCGGGTGCACATGGCCGCGATCAGGCACCCGTGCGTCGGCGACCTGCTCTACGGCGCGGACCCGGTGCTGGCCGCCCGGCTGGGCCTGACCCGGCAGTGGCTGCACGCGGTCAGCCTCACCTTCGCCCACCCCGCCGACGGCCGCCCGGTCTCGTTCACCAGCCCCTACCCTCCCGACCTGGCCCGCGCCCTTGACATCCTCCGAGCCGAGAGCTGATCACGTGGAAATCGCTGAGCACATCGACGCGCTGCGCCGCCAGGGCGACCATCTCGCGGACGCGGCCGAACACGCCGGCCTCGGCGCGGCCGTCCCCCCGTGCCAGCCGTGGCTGGTCAAGGACCTGCTGCGGCACACCGGGTACATCCACCGCTGGGCGGCCAGGCACATCACCGAATGCCCGGACACCGTGCTCGACGGGCCCCCCGAGGTGGACATCCTGCGCGGCGGCGCAACCGACCCCGACCTGCTCGCCTGGTTCCGCGCGGGCCACGCCGCCCTGGTGCAGACCCTGAGCACCGCCGATCCCGGCCTGCGGTGCGCGACGTTCATAGACGCGCCCTCCCCGCTCGCGTTCTGGG
This sequence comes from uncultured Actinomycetes bacterium, assembly GCA_963705835.1. Classification (GTDB taxonomy): domain Bacteria; phylum Actinomycetota; class Actinomycetes; order Streptosporangiales; family Streptosporangiaceae; genus Palsa-504. Next base: position 420 of record CAVPLC010000068.1, on the reverse strand, counting down.
CCCGGCGGCAGGCCCACGAGACCGCGATCCACCGGGCCGACGCGGACAGCGCCCTGGGCGTGCGGCCCGATTACCCGCCCGACTTCGCCGCCGACGGCATCGACGAGCTGATCATGGGCTTCGGCCAGCGGCGCAAGTACCGTCCGTCGGCCGAGCACACCGGCGACATGGACGTGCGGACCACCGACACCGGCCACGCCTGGCACGTAGGCACCGAAGACGGCCGCATCCACGCCCGCCGCGAGCCGGCCGCGCCCCGAATCCGCCCGCCCGGCCGGCTGCACCGTGACCGGCCCCGCGTCCGGCCTCTACCTGTTCCTGTGGAACCGCAGCGACGCCGCCCAGGCCGGCGTCACCATCACCGGAGACCCCGCCTTCCTCGCCGCCTGGCAATCCAGCGTCCGCGTCCGCTGGGGCTGA
>CAVPLC010000067.1:0-49966 GCA_963705835.1 uncultured Actinomycetes bacterium | reverse complement strand
GAACCCCGGCGTGGTACTCCACGCTGCTCGCGGTCAGTTCCATGAACGCCTCCTCGAGCGAGGCGTGGACCGTGGTCAGCTCGTGCAGTTTGATGGCCTGCTCAAACGCGATGTCGCCAACCGCCTCCGCGGTCATCCCGCGGACCTCGATGGCGCCGTCGTCGTCGGTGACCGTGGTCGCGCCCTCGGCGGTCACGCCCTTGATCAGGTCGTCCGCCATCGGGGTGCGCACCCGCACGGCTGCGCCGGAGGAGCCCGCGATGAACTCTGACATCGAGCAGTCGGCGATCAGCTTGCCCCGGCCGATCACGATCAGCTGGTCGGCGGTGGACTCCATCTCCGACATCAGGTGGCTGGAGACGAACACCGTGCGCCCCTCGGCGGCCAGGGCCTTCATCAGGTTCCTGATCCACAAGATGCCCTCGGGGTCGAGCCCGTTGACCGGCTCGTCGAACATGAGCACCCGGGGATCGCCGAGCAAGGTCGCGGCGATGCCAAGGCGCTGGCTCATGCCGAGCGAGAACCCCTTGGATCGCTTCTTCGCCACTTCGGAGAGGCCGACAAGCTCGAGGACTTCGCCGACGCGGCACTTCGGCAGGTTGTTGGTCTGCGCCAGGCAGAGCAGGTGGTTGTAGGCCGACCGGCCGCCGTGCACCGCCTTCGCGTCGAGCAGCGCGCCCACCTCGCGCATCGGGTATGCCAGGTCGCGGTAGTCGCGGCCGTCCACGCTGATGGTGCCAGCGTCCGGGTAGTCAAGCCCGAGGATGCACCGCATCGTAGTGGTCTTGCCGGCCCCGTTCGGACCAAGGAAGCCGGTGACCTTGCCCGCTCAATGCCGAATGTCAGCCCGTCGACGGCGGTTTTCTCCCCGTACCGCTTCGTGAGCCCCCGTACCTCAATCATAAAATTGGTCCTTTCCCTCGTGACGTACGCCCAATTCTGGCTGTCCTCCGCGCTCGCCCGCGTCGGCCCCGGTGATGATTTGCAGCTCCCTGCAGGGTGACACCCGTCTTTCCGTGCGGCGCGGCGTACAGCCTCGCCGTAGCCATCGCCGGCGACGCCGGCGGTGCGGGGTACCTGTGCCGCGGATGAGGCCGCTGCCGGTGCCTTGCGGGCAGCGGCCCGAACGCACAAAAAAATCCGGATCCTGCGCTGCCACCGCGGTATTCACGGGGGCAGCTGCCGGGGTCCGGAGCAACATTTTCAGCATACGCTCCGCCGCCCCGCGAACAGGCGTACAGTCCAGCCCACTCCTCCTCGACGCCGCGCCATGCGGCTCGAATACCGCGTCAATGTCGCGGGTCGCGCGTCGTACGTCACGGTGCTTCTACCCCGGCTGCCGTCACCGGCCGTCCCGTCTTCGGATAAGCTGACGTGGTCGCACCTTTGGTGCGCCTGGCTGCCGGCAGTTGCTGCAGCGGGTACTGACCCCTCTTGGTCGGCGCCAGGAACGCGGGCGTGTCGCGGCGGTTGGTCGGGCATACACGCTGCCCGCGAGCCTGAGCATCTTATTGCGTGAGGCTTCGTTTTCGGTTCTCTGGGGCTGTCCGATCGGAAGGCACCTGAACTATGAGCATGCGATTCGGTTTTGTCAGTACGTTCCCGCCAACCCAGTGCGGACTGGCGACGTGCACCGCCGCCCTGCGCGGCGCCCTCCTGCACTCCACCACTGACGAGGGCTGGGTCGTTCGCCTGGTCGACATGGCCGTACCACGGCCCGGCGATGAGGTGGTCGCGCAGCTCGTCACCGGCGACTCCGCCTCGCTCACCGGGCGGCCGCGCAACTGAACCTGTGCGATGTCGCCATCGTGCAGCACGAGTACGGCATCTACGGAGGAGCCGACGGCAGCGAGATCCTGCACCTGCTGGATCAGGTCCGGGTGCCAGTATCGTCGTCCTGCATACCGCGCCGACCGATCCGACGCCACACCAGCGGCAGGTCCTCCAGCGGGTGATGGCAAAGGCTGATGCCGTCGTCGCGATGACGGCGACTGCGAGCCGCCGCCTCGCGGCCGGGTATGCCGTCGACATGACGAAGGTCTGCATCATCGCGCACGGGCGCCCGCGCTGCAGACGACGATGGCGAAGCCGGCGTTTCCGCACCGAGCAGTTCACCGTCTTGACGTGGGGCCTGCTCGGTCCGGGCAAGGGAGTATCCAGCAGCTGGGGATCGAGGCAATGGCGATGCTGCGCGATCTCCAGCCCATGCCACGCTATGTGGTGGCCCGCCAGACGCACCCGAAGGTGCTACTGGACGAAGGCGAAGCTTATCGTGATCGCCTGCGCGAGCAGGTTCGGCAGGCCGAGCTGGATCCTGGATCAGGTTCGACGGTTAATCACCGGACCACCAGCGCGCTTAGCCTCCTCGTCCTGCTCCGCGAACGTGGTCCTGCTGCCCTACGACTCGACCGAGCAGGTCACCTCGGGGTACTCATCGAGGCGGTGGCGGCTGGCAAGCCCGTGGTGGCGACGCAGTTTCCGCACGCAGAAGAGGTGCTCGCGGGGGGAGCGGGCCTGCTCGTGCCACACCGTGATCCGGCCGCGATCGCGGCGGCGCTCCGCTCGGTGATCACGCGCGGGGACGTGATGACGAGGATGACTGCCGCCGCCACCGAGACAGCGCCGCAGCTGCTGTGGCCGGTCATCGCGGACCAGTACCGCGAGCTGGCCGACCGGTTGATCACGGCGAGCGTGGCCGCGTAACCGCCGGCAGCGTGACTCCCGCGAGCGGCGTTCACCAGCCGGTCTTCGATCACCTCGAACGGCTCACTGACGACCGCGGGCTCTTCGAGCACGCCCTCCACACGGTCCCCCGGCGCGAGCACGGCTATTGCGTCGACGACGTTGCCCGCGGGCTGGTCGTCGTATGCCATGAGCCGGAGCCCGGGCCGCCCGTCCGCCGCCTGGCCCGCTGCTACCTCGCCTTCGTTCTCGACGCGCTCGATCCTGCCGGAACCTGTCATAACAGGATGGGCGTCGACGGACAATGGCGCGACGAGGCAGCGGTGGGTGACTGGTGGGGACGGGCGCTATGGGGCCTGGGGGTCGCAGCCACCAGTGCGCAGACGCCGGGCATGCAGGCCCGGGCGCTCGTCGGGTTCCGCGTGGCGGCGCAGTGTCGTTCCCCGTACGTCCGGTCGATGGCGTTTGCCGCGCTGGGCGCTGCTGAGCTGCTCAGAAAACGGCCGGACGAAATCGCTGCCCGGCGGCTCCTCACGGACACGGTGGCGGTGATCGGCGGGAGGGAGGACGACGATTCCTGGTGGCCCTGGCCGGAGGAGCGCCTGAGCTACGGGAACGCCTCGATTGCCGAGGCGCTGATCGTCGCGGGCGATGCCCTTCCCGATGTGGCAGCCCTCAGCCGTGGCCTGAGCCTTCTGGAGTTCCTGCTACGCACCGAGACCCGCGATGGCCACTTGTCGGTGACCCCGGTGGGCGGCCGCGGTCGCGACGACGTGGGCCCAGGCTACGATCAGCAGCCCATCGAGGTGTCCGCGCTCGCTGATGCTTGCGGGAGCGCGTTCCGGATCACGCACCAGCCGTCCTGGCTGACGGGCATCAGCCTCGCATGGGACTGGTTCCTCGGTCATAACGACAGCGCTACGCCGATGTTCGACCCTCATACCGGCGGCGGCTATGACGGCCTGGAACGTCACGGCCACAATCTCAACCAGGGCGCCGAGTCCACCCTGGCGATGCTCGCGACCGCGCAGCAGGCACGTCGGATCAGCGAGCTGGAGTGATCGCGCACCGCATACAGGCCGGGCTGCGCCCCGATCCGGCCCGCGTCGTCGCGCGGCTTTTCCTGCCTGGCGAGGAGCTTCACCGTACCCATTCGCGGGCCAGCCAGGTCGTCGGCCGCGTCATGAACCTGGCGGAAGACGAGGTCGAACGGCTCGTTGCGGGCCTGCTCCGCGACTTCGGCGGTCGCCACCACAATTATCAGGAGCTGCTGCAGCGGCATGCGTCGATCGTCTCCGCGCACATCGAGGAAGCGGGTCAGCTGACGGCGTCGCGCACGTTGCTGCTGGGAGCGACCTTCACCGCGGAGTACGCGACGGAGGCCGCGGGCCTGTGCAACCCGAGCGCGGTGCTGGGCCCCGACCAGCGCGGCCTGCGCGCCGGCCAGGCTCGGGTAGCGCTCAGCGTTCGGGGCATCGGTGAAGGGCACATCTCCTCGATCGGCTTCTGCTCGGCCGTCGTCGGCCCGGGCGCGCAGTGGTCCTTCGAGCCGCGGCCGCTGCCGGTCTCCGTAGCGGACGCAACGCCAGCCAGCTGGCACAGGGAGCACCTGCATGCCGTCCTGGCTGACCAGGGCCATCTCGATGAACTCGCTGAGGCCGTCCTGCACGCCCTCCCGGCCGAGTTCGAGGGCGCTGACCTCGAGCGGGCGCTGGCGAAGACGCACCGCGACCTGCTGACCCGGGCGAGTTCCGCCACCACCGTCGACCTGCTCCGCAAGGTGGTCTCGTCTGCCTACAACGCCTCCTCCGCCCGCGACACCGACCTCGGGCAACGGATCTTGTCGCCGTCCGCTGAGGAAGAGAGCAACGGCATGGAAGACGCACGGTTCACGCGGTTCGTCGACGATGACGGGACCGCCGAGTACCGCGCCACCTACACGGCCTATGACGGGCAACGGATCGCACCGCGCCTGCTCATCAGCTCGGACCTACGGGTCTTCCGTGCTCATCGGCTGGCCGGGCCGGCCGCCCGGAACAAGGGCATGGCGCTGTTCCCACGGAAGGTGCACGGACAGCACCTCGCCCTGTGCCGCTCCGACGGCGAGAACACTAGCCTGGCCAGCTCGGCGGACGGTTACGTGTGGGACCAGCCGGTGCTCTTGCAGGAACCGTCCGCGCCGTGGGAGATGCTGCAGGTCGGCAACTGCGGGCCGCCGATCGAGACCGACCAGGGCTGGCTTGTGCTCACCCATGGCGTCGGTCCGATGCGGGTCTACGTCATCGGCACGCTCCTGCTGGACCTCGATGACCCGACGCGCGTCGTAGGCTGTTCGAGGACTCCGCTGCTGTCCCCCGGCCAGGATGAGCAGGACGGCTACGTCCCCAACGTCGTGTACTCCTGCGGAGCCTTCCTGCACGACGGCCTGGTGTGGATTCCCTACGGCATAGACGACTACCGTATCGGGGTCGCTTACGCGCCGCTCGGCGAGATGCTGGCCGACATGAGCAGCGCTTCGTAGATACGGAGGTACTCATCCACCATCCGGTCGGCACCGAACCTCACCACGGCGCGGGCATGGACGGTCGAGCGGTCCAGCCGCACCGCCGCGCGGACCGCGTCGACAGACGACTCGATGTCATGGGCCAGGTACCCGGTCACGCCCTCGTCGACCACCTCGGGCATCGAGCCGCGGCGGTAGGCGACGACCGGGGTACCGCACGCCATGGCCTCCACGACGGACAGGCCGAACGGCTCGTCGAAGTAGATCGGGTGCAGCAGCGCAGCCGCATCGCCGAGGACATCCGCGCGGCGCCGCGGGCCGACCGAGCCGAGGAAGATGACCTGATCTCCGTCGACATGCGGCGCCACGGCGTCGGCGAAGTACCGCTCGTCCTGCACGATGCCGCAGATCACCAGCCGTCGTCCCGCGCGACGGGCGATCTCGATGGCGTCAGCTGTTCCCTTGTCGGGATGGATGCGCCCGAACGAGACAAGGTAATCCCCCCGGGCGTCACGGTACGGGAACATCGTGAGGTCGATGCCGTGATGGATGGTCGCGGCATAGTCGAGCCCGGCGTAACGGTCGGAATCCGAGATAGCGACGAACGCCGAGCGCGACCGCGTATAGGCCGGAAGGATCCCCGCACCGGAGAAGCCGTGGATGGTCGTCACCATCGGCGCCCGCGCATGCTCGCCAAACGCGAGCGGCAGCCAGTCGAGGTGGTTGTGCACAAGGTCGAACTCGCCCGATCTTGCCAGTGCATGCGAGACGTGCATCGCCTCCCAGACCCGGCCGTCCAGCTGGGCGTCCTCTGCGTAGCCGTGCGGGCATACGCCGTCGAGAGCTGCCGCCGTAACCGAGTCGAGCGTTGCGAAAAGCGTGACATCGACTCCTCGCGCGACAAGTCCCTCGGTGAGCAGGCTGGCGATCGACTCCCACGGCCCATAGTGCTTGGGCGGCGTACGCCAGGCGATCGGCGCGAGCATGGCGATCTTCATCGCTCAGCGTGACCGGACTTTTGGCGGGCTTATCACGTGAATAACACTGTCAGTTCCTGCTGGGATCATTGCGCTTTTCGAGCAGCCCGAGCACGCGCTGGAGTTCCTGCCTGGGCCAGATGGCGGTCAGTTCCCAGCCCTGCCCGGTGGCGTAATCCACGATCTGGCGCCACGCCTCGGCGGCCTCGGCCAGCCGTCCTTCTCGTTCCAGCAGGAAGGCGCTGGAATAGAGCGGGGAGAAATTCTCCGGGTCGAGCTCGTGCGCGCGCCGCCAGTCGGCGAGCGCACCGTCCGGATCGCCCCGGCGGGCCTTGAGCTCGCCCCTTTCCTCGGTCAGCCCTGCGGTGCTGCTCGGAGTCGTAGTAGCCGGGGCCAGTCCTCCCGCGCCAGCCGCCGCGAGCACGGGCGTGAGCCTGAAGACCACGACGATCGGCGGGACGACGGTACTGACCAACGCCCGGGGCTTCACCGTCTACTGGTTCGCCCCGGACACCCCGACCACGTCGAGGTGCTACGGCAGCTGCGCCGCGTACTGGCCACCGGTAACCGGCACCGCCACGGCCACTCCCGGCCTGCCGGGTCGGATCGGCACGATCACCCGAACGGGTGGCGCCCGCCAGCTCACCTATAACGGGCATCCGCTGTACACCTACATCGCCGACAGCGCCCCCGGCCAGGCCAAGGGCAACAACCTCAACCTCAACGGCGGCCTGTGGCACGAAGTGAGTGTCTCCCGGTAAGACGCAACGAGAAGGGGCACGGTGCAGGACGCCGGCGAATAACGTGGAAACCGACACCCGGGTCGGGGCGAACCTTCGCATCCAAAGGGCCAGCGCCCAGCCCCAGATCCCAGCAGAGGTAGAGGTAGAAGAGATGTCCGAGCAGGCCAACGTCGCCGCCCCGGCCACCGCCGGGGACATCATGCGCCCACCGCTGACAACGGTAGAACAGAACGACCACGTGGCTGCGGCCGCCTACCTGATGAAGCACGCGAGCGCGACCGCTGTCACGGTCCTGGACCCACGGACCAGCCAGCCGGTAGGCATCGTTACCGACGCGGATATTGCCCACGCGGTCGCCGACGGGAAGGACGTGAACACCACCCGGATCTATGAATTGATGACCACGCGCCCGACCGTCATCAGCACTACGACAAGCGTGCGTGACGCGGCCAAGGTCATGACGAGCGGCCATTTCCGGCACCTCCCGGTCGTCGGCGAGGCCGGCCTGGTCGGCATCGTCGACATTATGGACGTGTGCCGCGTGTTGCTCGAAGCCGACGTTTCGCAGCCGCCCGGCGGAACGGCTCCGTCAGATTAGTCCTCGCGGCATCCCGGCGCCAAAGGACGAGATCGTCGACCTGTTCATCCGCCTGGAGGCCTACGCCGGCGCCGCCCGGGCTTTCGAGATGTACCAGATCGCGATCGAGGCCTTCACCGAGGATGACGCCCGGAAATAGCACCCATCGCCGTCAACTCCGGCCGTTCGGAAGATCAAGGGCATTTATCCGAACGGATGGTGGTTCCACGCTCTTGCCGGAGGTGCCTCGCCAGGCGTGGTTAGCCCTGGGTGTCCTGGGCCGCGGTGGCGACCTGCTGCCATTGCGCCCATGTAGCCAGCCGGTCGCGGGGCGGCATCCGGCAACCCCTTGACTGATTAGACCTGTCTGTCTACTATTCTGATTGTACAGACCTGTCTACTCAGTGAGCGTTGGGAGCCGGCATGACGAAGCACTACGGGGCTGCGGCGGGAGCAGGCATCACGCAGGCAGCACCGGCCCCGCACCTGGCCGAGCGGGTCGCGGGCGCCCAGGCCCTGCAGGTCCGCCGCCGGGCCAGCGAGACCGCCGCGGTCTTCCCGGCTGACCCGTTCGCGCGCGGGCCTTGGCTGCGCGGGCGGGGCAGCCGCCGGCTGAGCGGGCGCCCGGCCGTCTTCGTGCTGGCTTCGCTGATCGTGGCGTTGCTGGCCTCCTCCGCCGCCCCCACCCCGCTGTACGCGATCTACCAGGCCCAATGGCACTTCACGCCGATCACCACCACGGTGGTGTTCGGGGTGTACGCGATGGCGGTGCTGGCCGCCCTGCTGACCCTGGGTAAGCTCTCCGACCACGTCGGACGCCGGCCCGTGCTGCTCACCGCGATCGCCGTGCACGCGGGCTCGCTGGTGATCTTCGCCACCGCCACCGGGGTGCCGGCGCTGCTATCCGCCCGGGTGGTCCAGGGCCTGTCCACCGGCGCGGCCCTGGGCGCGATAGGCGCGGCCATGCTGGACATGGACCGCGAGCTTGGCACGTTCGCCAACGCGGCGGCGCCGGGCATGGGCAGCGCGAGCGGGGCGATCTTGTCCGCGCTGGCGATCCGCTTCCTGCCCGACCCCAGCCACCTCATTTACCTGGCCCTGATCGGCGTGCTCGCCCTGCAGGCGACCGCAATCGCCGTGATGCGCGAGACGGTCAGCCGGGCGCCGGGCGCGCTGGCCAGCCTGCGGCCAGAGATCACCCTGCCGCGGGCGCTGCGGGCCCCGGTGCTCACCGCCGTGCCCGTGCTGTTCGCGGTGTGGGCACTGGCCGGCCTGTACGGCGCGCTTGGTCCGGCGCTGGTGCACGCGCTGACCGGGTCGGGTGACGTGGTACTGGGCGGCCTGAGCCTCTTCGTGCTGGCCGCCTCGGCCGTCGTCGCGACCATCGCGCTGCGCCGGGCCGCGGCCCGGACGGTGATGCTGTTCGGCATCCTGGCCCTGGTCATCGGCGTGGCCGTGACCATCATGGCCGTGAGCCTGGGCTCCGCGGCAGTCTTCTTCGCGGGCTCCGCGATCGCCGGCGCCGGGTTCGGCAGCGGCTTCCAGGGCGGCATCCGCCTGGTGGTACCCCTCGCCGCGGCGCACGAGCGGGCCGGCGTGGTCTCCCTGCTCTACGTGGTGTCCTACCTCGGGCTCGGCGTACCCGCGGTGCTGGCCGGGTTCGGCGTGGTGCACGGCGGCGGGCTGATCGACACCGCCCGCTACTACGGCGCCGCGGTGATCGCGCTGGCCGCGCTGGCCCTGTTCGGCCTGCTGAAGACCCGGCCCGGCCGCGCCGCGGAGCCTGCCGCCCCGGCCCGGGGCATACGATAGACAAGCCTGTCTAGGAAGGTGGCCGTCATCATGGCTGTCAAGGAAGCGGGCACGGTCCGGCCGTCGGCGCGCGAGCGGCTACTGGCCGCGGCCAACGAGCTGTTCTACAACGAGGGCGTGCATACGGTCGGCATCGACCGCGTCATCGAGCACGCCGGCGTGGCCAAGGCCTCGCTGTACAACACCTTTGGCAGCAAAGACGAGCTGGTCCGCGCCTACCTGGAGATGCGCCACGCCGGCGTCGTGCAGCGCATCACCCAGGCGGTGGAACGCTACGACACCCCGCGCGAGCGGCTGCTGGCCGTGTTCGAAGGCCAGGGCGAGCTGTTCGCCCAGCCGGACTACCGCGGCTGCGCGTTCGCCCGGGCCAGCGCGGAATCCCATCCCGGCGACCTGGCCGAGCAGGCCGCTGAGGCCTACCGCCGCTGGGTGCGCGCGCTGCTGACCGAGCTGGCCGCGCAGGCCGGCGTGCCCGAACCCGAGGTCCTGGCCCGCCAGCTGCACCTGCTCTACGACGGCAGCGGGCAGTCCGCGCGGATGGACCACGACCCAGCCGCAGCCGCCGCCGCCCGCGCCGCCGCGGCTACCCTGCTCGACGCTGCCCTAGGCCGTGGAACGGCGGCCCGGCGGCCGGTCAGGCGTGCAGGCCGGTTACCGTTTCCGCGGCGGCGGCGAAGGCGGGATCGCCGGTTGCCGTGTGCCCACGCTGGCAGGCCTCGACGAGCTTGACCTGGTGCGGGTCCAGGCTGCGCACGGCCGCCAGGGTGAGGTCACTGCCTGGCGGGCTGGCCGGGTGAGGCTGGGCTACCGGTTCGGTGGCCGCGTACAGCGCGGCGTGCTCGGCGTGCACGTGGGCCAGCGCGGCGGCGCCGTCCGCGGCCGGGATGTGGGCGGCCAGGATCTCGACGGCCATCGCGCCGGTGACGCCGTGCAGGTGGAAGATGTCGGGCCGGGCCAGGTAGCGGCGTGCGCCGCCGGCCGCGGCCCGCACGACCGCCATCCGGACGTCACCGGCGGGGGGCAGCGGGCCGACCGGCTGCCCTTCGCGGTAGCGGGCCGCCCAGTAACCCAGCGCCCGGGCCAGCTCACCGCGCCGCGGCGGCGTGTCGGCCGCGTCGATGGCCCGCACGGCATGGGCGGTCCGGATGGCGCCGTGGAACAGCGCCGTGCGCAGCGCGGGCATCAGCCGCGGCACCCACGCCGCGACCACAGCCGGCCAGCCGTCGTCGTCAACGGCCTGCGTGAAGTAGCCGATCCACTCCGGGAGCCGGTGGTAGTCGCCGAGCGCTTGCCGCCACTCGAACCCGACCGGCATCACCGGGTCAACCGAGGCCCCGCCTGCTCCGGCGAACCGGCGCGCCCAGCTGTCGATGTCGTCGGTGCAGTCGAGCATGGCCAGCGCCTCGCAGGCCATGGCTCCGTGGTTGACAAAGCCGTTCGGCAGCTCGAAGCTGGCCGCCGCCATCCGCTCGAACGCCTCGTCCAGAGCTGGCGTCGTGTCACTCATCTGGTCCTCCCGGCCGCTGCGGCCCATCAATCCCCTGGCGCCATCGGTTCCCGCCGATTCCTGCCTGACAAGATCCTCCCCGTTGGCTCGGTGCCGCAGCAAGCTGCCTGGCAGGGTGGCCGGGCGTAGCCTGCCCGTCAAAGCGGGGCAACTCCCGGTGCTCGCGATGAGTTCGCGGGCCGCGTACCGTCATACCCGCCATGACGTACGCACCGGTGAACGGCCTGCAGCTCTACTACGAGATCCGCGGCAGCGGGAGGCCGCTCGTGCTGCTCCACGGTGGCCTGCTGACCATCGACCTCAATTTCGGGCCGCTGCTCGGACCTCTCGCGGCGAGCAGGCAGGTGATCGCGGTGGAGCTCCAGGGCCACGGGCACACCGCCGACACCGGCCGCCCGATGACGATCGAGGCGCTGGCCGGTGACGTCGTCGCGCTGCTCGACCATCTGGAGATCGCCGAGGCCGATCTGTTCGGCTTCAGCCTCGGCGGTCTCGTCGCGTACGCGGTCGCGCTCGGGGCGCCCACCCGGGTCGGCAAGCTGATCGTCGCCTCGGCCGACGCCCACCGCCCGCCGGGCCGGGAGAGCGCGCCGCTCGACGATGACCGCATGCCGACGCCGGCCGACTTCGAGGCGTGGCGCGACGCCTACGATGCGGTCGCTCCCGACCCCGTGCCCTTCGAGGAGTTCGCGGCCAAGACGTCGGCCATGGTGCACGAGTTCCCGGGGTGGACCGACGAGCTGCGATCACTGCAAGCGCCGACCCTGCTGATCTTCGGCGACCGCGACTTCTCACCGCTGCCCGACGTGGTGGAGATGTTCGACCTCCTGCCGAACGCGCAACTCGCCGTGCTCCCCGGGACGACGCACGTCGGCGTGACACGTCGGCCCGGCGAAGTGCTCGCCTTGATCACGCCGTTCCTCGACGCCCGCTGAGCCGAAGCCACGCCTATGCGGTCGCCCGGCCGGTACTGATCTGTTCGAACGGATCGGCGGTCAGCCGACGATCGACAGGCTGGTTGACCTCCTGTATGAGGGGATCGGGGGCGACGATCAGCTACGGCCGTTGTTCGGGCGCGACCTGGCTGGCGGCCGGTCGGGGCAGAAGCTGTTCTTCGCCGAGTGGCTGGGCGGTCCGCATCGTTACAGTGAGCAGGCCCACGCAGGCTTGAGACACCGCCACGACGGTCTGCCGATCACGCCCGCGCTCGCCGACCGATGGCTGGGGCATTTCCGCCTGGCGATGGAGGCCACGATTGCGACCGAGAACGATCGCGGTGCGATCCTTGCGCAGGTGCGCTCCCTCGCCATGGCGCTAGTGAGCGGCCAGACGGCACCGGCAAGACTCCCCGGGCGAAGGAGCACGCCTGGCGGGAAGCATATTCGGGGAAGCGGATCGCGGGACGGCCTCCAGCCCGTGGCCTGGTGCGGCATCGGCGCCCGTAGCGTGTCCCGGGCGAGGGATCTCGCTCACCGTGGAGATGATGCCGGGCTCGGCGCGGCGCTGGCGGAGGCACCGGATCTGCTGCTTCCGTCGTACGCCGCGGCGATCATGCAGTCGGCCGCCCTGGCGGGCCGCGCCGAAATCGTACGGATGCTGCTGGACGCCGGCGTCGGAGCGGACCGTCCTTTCTGGCTTCCGGTCGGTGTCACCGGACCAGCGTTCGAGCGCGTGGTTTTCGTGACGCCGCTGTGCGCGGCCCGGATGAAGCACCGTTCCGCGGTCGAGTCGCTGCTCTTGGCGGCAGGGGCCCACGAGGACGTCTTCACCTCGGCGTTCCTCGGCGACCTCACCTCACTCGCGCGGATGCTCACGGCCGATCCCGGCCTTGCCCAGGCGAGGGATCCGGCGGTCGACGTCCTCGACATCACGCCCGTCGAACACGCGGTCGCGGGCGGGCAGGCCTCAGCGCTGCGGCTCATCTTGGACCACGTCGCAGATCCGTTTCCCTATGTGCGGGCGCTGCGCGGTGCCGTCGCCCAGGGCAGCCTGGCGATGGTCGAGTTGCTGCTGGCACACGGGGCGGACGCGACACGGATCGGCGTCGGACGCTGGGTCCTTCATCCCGGGCTTGCTCCGCTGCTGGCCAGCCACGGCGCGGCGATCGACTCCTCGGGCTCGTGGATCGGTGCCACCTGCACGGGAAACCAGGGTCGCAAGGACGATCCGGACTATGTCCGCGCCCTCCTGCGCCACGGGGCCAGCGCGAACGATCGCCGTGGCGGCGGCCCGGAAGGCGCGACCGGCGTCCGGGCCCTCAACGCGACGGCGCTGCACTACGCCGCCAGGGCAGGCTTCCTGCGGACCATCGAGGTACTCCTTGACCACGGCGCAGACCCGGACGCCCGCGATAGTGACGGCCGCACGCCGCTTGACTGGCTGGAACAAGCGGCACCGTCGGTGTCGCGAACCGCGGTTCGCGACCTGATCGGACCCGCCGCGAAGCCGAGCCAGCCGGGTACGGGCTGGCAGGCTCCTTAGGGGTGGTTAGCGGGAGGCGACCTTATCGCGGATCTCGGTGAAGCCGCCCTCCGGGGTCATCGCGATCCGGCCGGTCTCGATGCCGTGCTCGGCCTCGTCGCGGCGGCGATCTTCCACCGCGTGGCAGATCATCCGCGTCAGGTGCGAAACTGCGTTGCCCTGGAGTGAGTATGCCGAGTATTATGTTGGGCATGATGTCGGGCATGGTGAAGTCATGAGTGTCCCGCACGTGCTGCTGGCGCTGCTGTCGGAGGGGCCGAAGTACGGGCTGCAGCTGCGCGAGGAGTTCGAGGCCGGGACCGGCGAGGTGTGGCCGCTGAACGTCGGCCAGGTGTACAAGACGCTGGGCCGGCTGGAACGCGATGGGTTGGCCGAATCCGACGGCACCGGCCAGGACGGCCGGGAGAAGACAGGGCAGAAGCGGTTCCGGATCACGGCCGGCGGCCGGGAGGCACTGGCCGCCTGGCTGCGCACGCCGCCGGACCTGACCTCCCCGCCGCGCGACGAGCTAGTGATGAAGGTGCTGGTGGCGGCGCGGGTGCCGGGCACCGACGCGCATGAGGTGATCCAGGCGCACCGCGTGTACCTGCTGGAGCTGATGCAGCAGTGGACGTGGCTGAAGGAGGGCGAGGCCCGCGATGACCTGAGCCTGGCGCTGGTGGTGGACGCCGAGATTTTCCGGCTGGACGCGGTGATCCGGTGGCTGGACGCCGCGGAAGTGCGGCTGGCGCGGGCCGCCGCCGAGCCGCCCCGGCCCGCCGCCGCCCCGGTTCCGGGTCCGCAGCTTCGCCGGCTGGGGGCCAGGCGATGAGCGGGCCGGGACCGGGCGGAGAGAGCGGGAGCGCGGTGAGCGTGCTGGAGCTGCGCGGGGTGTCGAAGACCTACGGGCAGGAGCCGACCACGGTGCACGCGCTTGCCGGGGTCGACCTGTCGGTGCGGGCCGGGGAGATGGTGGCGGTGATGGGGCCGAGCGGATCGGGCAAGTCCACGCTACTGACCATCGCCGGGAGCCTGGAAGACCCCACCAGCGGGGAGGTGATGGTCTGCGGCATGGCGCTGGCCGGGATGCCGCGGGGCCGCAAGGCCCGGCTGCGGCGCCGGGTGATCGGGTACGTGTTCCAGGATTTCAACCTGCTGCCCGGGCTGACCGCCGCCGAGAACGCCGCCTTGCCGCTTGAACTGGACGGCGTCCCGGTGCCGAAGGCACGCGCCGCCGGGCTGGCCGCGCTGGAGGCGCTCGGCGTGGCTGACCGGGCCGGCTGGTTCCCCGACCAGCTCTCCGGCGGGGAGCGGCAGCGGGTAGCGATCGCTCGCGCCGTGGTGGGGGACCGCCGGCTGCTGCTGGCCGACGAGCCGTCCGGCGCCCTGGACTCGGTGAACGCCGGTGAGGTGATGCGGCTGCTGCATGAGGCATGCCAGCGGGGCGTGGCCGCGGTGGTGGTGACCCACGACGCGCAGCTGGCCGCCTGGGCCGACCGGATAGTACTGCTGCGCGACGGGCGGATGACCGGCCATACCACCCGGCCGCCCGGCCCCGAATCCCTCCTGATCCCCAGGCAGACCCGGTGAGCACCGCGCTGCGCGAACCCCCTGACCTGGACGCCGACGCCGGCAGCGGCATCGTCGCCCGCCGGGCGGTGATCCGCTGGGGCTGGCGGCTGTTCCGCCGCGAATGGCGCCAGCAGCTGCTCGTGCTCGGCCTGCTCACCGTGGCGGTGGCGGCGACCGTCTGGGGTGCCAGCGTCGTCACGAACTCGCAGATCCCGCCCGGCTACCCCACGTTCGGTACCGGTGCCGCGCAGGTCACGCTGCCCGGCAGCGACCCGCAGCTGGCCGCCGACATCGCCACCATCGCCGGCCGCTGGGGGCCGGCTGATCTCATCGAGGAGCAGAACATCACGACTGGCGCCGGGCAGTCTGTGCAGCTCCGCGCCGAGAGCCCGCACGGGCACTACAACTCTCCGCTGCTCGGCCTGGTCAGCGGAACGTACCCGGCCGGGCCCGGTCAGGTCGCGCTGACCAGCCAGGTGGCGACCCGGTACGGCGCGCACGTGGGCGGCACCTGGCACGCGTCCGGCACGACCTGGCAGGTGACCGGCATAGTGCAGGACCCGAGCAAACTGGCGGACCAGTTCGCGCTGGTCGCCCCGGGCCAGGTCCGGCATCCCAGCCAGGTGATCATGCTGCTCGGTCCGGCCGCGGCACAGCAGCTCCTCAGCGGGACGGTGCCCGGTGTCCCGGCGGCAAACGTGTCGGTTCCCCATGAACAGCAGAGCGGGGTCTCGCCCGCGGTGCAGATCCTTGTGGTGGAGGTACTCGGCCTGGCGTTCATCGGCCTGGTGTCGGTAGCCAGTTTCTCCGTGATGGCTCAGCGCCGGCTCCGTGCCCTCGGCATGCTCGGCGCGATCGGCGCGACCGAACGCAACCTCCGCCTGGTCATGATCGCGGGCGGCCTGGTCGTCGGCGCGACGGCCGCGCTGGCCGGGGCGGTGCTCGGCCTCGCCGCCTGGATCGCGTACGCGCCGACGGTGCAGCGGGACACCGGCCATGCGGTGGACGCGACGCGCCTGCCGTGGTGGGCGTTCGCCATCGGGATCGTGCTCGCGATCGCGACATCCGCGCTGGCGTCCCGCCGCCCGGCTAAGACGATGGCCGCGGTCCCGGTGGTGACCGCGCTGTCCGGCCGCCCCGCGCCGCTGAAGGCCGTGCACCGGTCCGCCCTGCCCGGCGTCATCGTGTTCGCGGTCGGCCTCGCGTGCCTGGCGTCCGCCGGCGGCCTGGAGGGAGTGGCCGGCGGCAATGGGCCGGGCAGCGGCGGCGGGGGCAACGGGCACGCGCTGTTCCTGCTGGCCGGCCTGGTCATCACCATCACCGGGATCTGCCTGCTTGCCCCGCTGGCCATCAGCGTGCTGGCCGCCGGGGCTAGCCCGCGGCTGCCGGTCGCGATCCGGATCGCGCTGCGCGACCTGGTCCGCTACCGCGCCCGGTCCGGTGCCGCGCTGGCGGCGACCACGTTCGCCGTGTTCCTGGCCATGGGGATCTGCATCGTCGCCGGCATCAAGTTCGACAATCCGCTCAACTGGATCGGCCCGGACCTGTCCAGCAGCCAGGTGACCGTCGGCGCGAGCCAGAGCCCGGGCCCCGGACAGATGACGCCGTTCAGCAGCGCCCAGCTCGCCACCCTGACCACGCGAGTGAACACTCTCGCCGCCAGCCTGCACGCGTCCGCGGTGCCGCTGGAATCCGCGAGCACGCTATACCAGGTTGGCCCGGCGGCACACGGTGCGCAGAATTTCACCGGTGAGGTCTACGTGGCCACCCCGCAGTTGCTCGCCACGTACGGGATCAAGGCCAGCCAGATCGCTCCCGGCACCGACATCCTCACCATGCGGCCAGGGCTGGCGGGCCTGCCGCACATGGAGATGACCTGGGACATGGGCAGCGTCAGCGACAGTAGCGTCCCCCCGCCCGAGCCCGGCTTCGCCGGCGGTCCGCCCTGCACGCTGAGCAACCACTGCCTGGCCGGCCCCGCGATTGCGACGGTCAGCAGCCTGCCCAGCGGCACGTCGGCGCCGAACACGGTGCTCACCGAGTACGCGGTGAGCAAGTACCACATGCAGACTCAGCTGTCCGGGTGGCTGATCCAGGCCCCTGCCCCGCTCACCGCCGCGCAACTCAGCGCCGTACGGCAATTCGGGAACGCCAACGAGGTGCAGGTCCAGACCGCGACCTATAACCCGAGCCTCGTCGACTTCACCGACGGGGCCACCGCGCTTGGCATCGTGATCGCCCTCAGCGTGCTGGCCATGTCCGTCGGCCTGATCCGCAGCGAGACCGCGCCGGACCTGCGCACGCTCACCGCGACCGGCGCCAGCGGCGCGACCCGGCGGACGATCACCGCCGCGACCGCCGCCGCGCTCGGCCTGCTCGGCGCGATCCTCGGCATGGCCGGCGCGGTGATCGCCGGGATGGCCTGGACGCACAGCGGCCTGACCGCCACGGCCGGCGGCGTGCCAGTCACCGACATCGTGATCCTGCTGATCGGGCTGCCGCTGGTCGCCGCGATCGGCGGCTGGCTATTCGCCGGGCGTGAGCCGCCAGCGGTCGCCAGGCAGCCGCTCGAGTAAGCCCTGCCCGCAAGCCACCCCGCTGTCCTATGCGGGACGTGAGTCGGCCGGGTTGGCCAGGCGGCGCGCGACGGCGAATCCCCACGGGATGCTGAGCAGGAGAACGAGCGCGAGGCCGAGGATCAGTGGTGCCGGCCGCGCGGCGCCGAGGCCGAGGCACGCCACGGCCACCGCGGCGCACGTGCGGGCGAGCGGCCGGTACAAGCCGCGGTCGCGGTCCCAGGCTTGCAGGGTCGCGGCGATCAGCATGGTCGCGCCCAGCACGACGGCGGCGCCCGCGCACAGGATCCACGCCGTGGCGGCTGGGGTGCGGCCGTCGTGGGCGTGGGCGGTGAGGCTGACCATCGAGGCGCCCATCGCGGCGATGGCGGCGGTGAGCGGCAGATGGCCGAGCACCCATTGCATGCTGGCCCGCCGTTCCGGTCTGGGGCGGCGGCCCCCGGCGAAGTCGAAGTACGTCCACCAGGCACCGAAGCCGACCACGACGGCGACCAGCCCGACGGCGAGGGTGAGCTCGCTGACCGGCTCGCCGGACAGTCCGGCGACGACACCGGTGAGGGTTTCGCCGAGCACGATGATGATGAACGCCCCGAACCGTTCGGTGAGCGTGTCGGTGATGATCAGCGCGGCCGCCTGCGCCGGGCTCGCCGTGACGATCACGGCGGCGAATCCGGCCAGGTAGACGGCATCGATCAGGCCCCAGGCCGGGATGCGGGCGCTGGCCGGCAGCAGGGCGGTGGCGGCCAGCAGGACGGCGCAGGCCGCCGTGCCGGTGACGAACAGCCGGCTCGCCCGGCGGTATTCGGGGCGGTCGCCGCGGGCGGCCAGCAGCCACAAGACGGCCAGCACCGCGAACAGCACCGCCGCGGCGACGGCGAACGCAGCCCCCCGCGCCCCGCCTGCCTGCGGGATGAAGGCGCCCATCGCGGCGAGCACCAAGATCTGCAGCAGGAACGTGCTGCGGGCGCGGGCGTCTTCGTGACCGTGCAGTTCGTGGTGCAGGCTGCCGTTGGCCCAGGCGATCCACACCAGCGTGAACACCGCGGCGAACTCGCCCAGCCCGCGCCAGGTCAGGTGCCCGGCCAGGCGGTGGGCGGCCTGGGCGACCAGCACGACCACGGCCAGGTCATAGAACAGCTCGAGCGGGCCGACCACCCGCTCGCGCGGCTGCGCGCCGTGCGGGCGGGGCGGCTGCCACAGCGAGCGGCGCAGCCGAGCCCAGCGCTCCCGGCGAGCGGCGGTACCGACCCGATTCATCCCCCATCCAGTCCGACTCCTCGCGGGAAGCACGCACCACGGTCCGTTATGAAAAAAGATCTTGATTTTTCTGAACGGTCGGTGGTGTCACATGCTGGCGATGAGTCTCTCGACCCGCTCATCGACGGAACGGAAGGGGTCCTTGCACAGCACGGTCCGCTGCGCCTGGTCGTTCAGCTTCAGGTGCACCCAGTCGACGGTGACGTCACGCCGCCGCTCCTGGGCCCGGCGGATGAACTCGCCGCGCAGCTTGGCCCGCGTCGTCTGCGGCGGGACCGACTTGGCCTGGAAGATGTCCAGGTCCCTGGTGACCCGGTCCACGGCGCCGTCGCGCTGGAGCAGGTAGTACAGGCCGCGGCCGCGGCGCAGGTCGTGGTAGGCCAGGTCGAGCTGGGCGACCCGGGGCGCCGACAGCGGCAGGTCATGCCGGGCCCGGTACCGCTCGATCAGCTGGTACTTGGTGACCCAGTCGATCTCCCGCGCGATCAGGTCCAGGTTGCCGGTCTCGATCGCGCCCAGCGCGCGTTCCCACATCTCCAGCACGCGCTTGCTGATCGCGTCGAGCCCGTTGGAGTCGGTGAAGTCCTTGGCCCGGCTCAGGTACTCGTACTGGATCTCCAGCGCGCTCATCTCGCGGCCGTCCGCCAGCCGGATCCGGCGGTGGCCGGTCATGTCGTGGCTGACCTCGCGGATCGCGCGGATCGGGTTATCCAGGGCCAGGTCTCGCATGATCGCCCCGGCCTCGATCATCCGCAGCACCAGGTCGGTCGCGCCCACCTTGAGCAGCGTGGTGGTCTCGCTCATGTTCGAATCGCCGACGATCACGTGCAGGCGGCGGAACCGCTCGGCGTCGCCGAGCGGCTCGTCCCTGGTGTTGATGATCGGCCGGGACCGGGTGGTGGCCGACGACACGCTCTCCCAGATGTGCTCGGCCCGCTGGCTGACGCAGTACACCGCGCCCCGCGGCGTCTGCAGCACCTTGCCGGCGCCGCAGATCATCTGCCGGGTGACCAGGAACGGCGTCAAGATTTCGGTCATCCGCCCCAGGTCCGCGTGCCGGGGGACCAGGTAGTTCTCGTGGCAGCCGTAGGAGTTGCCTGCGGAGTCCGTGTTGTTCTTGAACAGGTAGATGTCCCCGGCGATGCCTTCCTCGCGCAGCCGCCGGTCGGCGGCCACCAGCAGCTCCTCGAGGACCCGCTCGCCCGCCTTGTCGTGCGCGACCAGGTCCACGACGTTGTCGCACTCCGGGGTCGCGTACTCGGGATGGCTGCCCACGTCCAGGTACAAACGGGCGCCGTTGCGCAGGAACACGTTGCTGCTGCGGCCCCAGGACACCACCCGCCGGAACAGGTAGCGCGCCACCTCGTCGGGAGACAGCCGCCGCTGCCCGCGGAACGTACACGTGACGCCGTACTCCGTCTCGACCCCGAATATCCGCCGGTCCACACGTCTAACCTACGTGCCCGCGTGACCGGCGTCACGCCGGGAAGCTCCGCTACTGGCCGAGGAGCCAGCGGCCGGGCGCGACGAGCTCGCGCGCTTCAGCCGGCCCCCATGATCCCGGCGGATAGGAGTGGACCCCGGGCGGCCTGGACAGCAGGGGTTCGGCGACGTCCCACACGGCGGCGAGCCCGTCCGGCCGGGTGAACAGCGAGCGGTCACCGAGGAGCACGTCGTGGATCAGCCGGACATACGGCGGCAGCGGATCCGCGTGGGGCAGGCCGGCCAGCGGAATCGACGCGTGCGCCACGTCGAGATCCAGCGCCGGGCCGGGTTTCTTGGCCACCAGGGTCAGGTCGATCTCGCCGTCGCCGGCCAGGGAGAAAGACAGCACGTTGGCGTCGCGCGGCAGCCGGCCGCGGAGCGGCCCGGGAGGATCACGCAGGATCAGGCTGACCCGCTGGCCGGAGGTGGCCATCCGCTTGCCGGTGCGCAGGTAGAACGGCACGCCGCGCCAGCGAGGGCTGTCGATCCACAGCCGGGCGGCCACGAACGTGTCCCGGCTGGACCGCGGGTCGACCCCGGGCACGTCGCGGTAGCCGTCGAACTGGCCAAGCACCACCCCGCCCGGGTCCAGCGGCCGGAAGAAACCGATCACCTCCTCGCGGGCGGCCTGCAGGTCCAGCGCGCCCAGGCTGGCCGGGGGTTCCATGGCCACCTCCGCGGCCACCTGGAACAGGTGCGTGACGAGCATGTCCAGCACCGCGCCGGTGGCGTCGTAGAACTGCGCCCGGTCGGTGATATCCAGCGTCTCGGGCACGTCGATCTGAACCGATTCGACGTGCTCGCGGTCCCAGTACGCGGCGGACGACCCGTTGGCGAATCGCAGCAGGTGCAGATCCTGAGTGGCTTCCTTGCCCAGGAAATGGTCGATCCGGTACACCTGCTGTTCGTCCAGGACCGAATGGACGACCCGGTCCAGCTCGCGGAAACTCTCCCGCGAAGTGCCGAATGGCTTCTCATACACGACGCGGGCGCCTTGGGCGAGGCCGTGCCGGCCAAGGGCCTTCGTCAACCCGGCAAAGGCGACGGGCGGGACGGCCAGGTAGTGGATGAATTGCGGGTCGCTGCCCAGGAGCCTGCGGGATTCGCCCAGTACGTCCAGCAAGCCGCCGGGATCGTCGGTGCTGAACCCGCCGCCGGCGAAGAACACCCGCTCCGCGAAGGCATCCCACTGCGCCGGTTCCGGCTGGGGGCCGAATTCGGTGAGCGCATCGTGGACATGAACACGGAAAGCCTCATGCGAGACGTCGCCGCGGCCATTGCCCACCAGCACCCAGCGCCTCGGCAGCAGCCCTTCGCGCGCGAGCCCGTAGAACGCGGGCAGCACCATTCGCCTGGCCAGGTCCCCGGTCGCCCCGAAGAGCACGAACGCCACCGGTCGCGGATCGCCGGCCGACTCGGCCGGCTTAGTGCCTGTTCCCGGCGTCAGATCCGGTGACATCTGCTCCTCCTCACGCGGGCGGGTCAGGGTGTGGTGTAGATAGCGGCCAGGTCGTCATCGGCGTGCCCGCTGGCGACGGCGCGCCGCCAGCGCGGCAGCAGCGCGCTGGTGAGGGTGAGCTCGGCGCCGCTCTCTTGTGCGGCCTGCGCCGCGAGATCGGCGTCCTTGAGCGCGTGCTTGAGCGCGAACGCGGGGGTGAAGTCGCCGGCCAGCATAGTACGGGCCTTTTGCATCGCGTACGGCGATCCGAGCGGCGTCGACTCCAGCAGGTCCACGATCGCGGCGGGGTCCAGGCCGAGCTGGCGGGCGAAGGAGAGGGTTTCCGCGGTGGTTTCCGTGATGTCGGCGAGCCAGTTGTTGAGCACCAGCTTGGCTCGGGTGCCGTTGCCGGCCGGGCCGAGCCAGGTGGTGGCCCGGCCGAGCACCTCGAACACCGGGGTGACGGCCTCGGCCATCCAATGCGGGCCGCTGGCCAGGATGGTCAGCTCCCCGGCCTGCGCCGGACCCTGGCTGCCGGAGACCGGGGCGTCGAAGAAGTGCACCCCGTACCGGGCGGCGGTGTTGGCGAACCGTTGCGTCCACTCCAGTCCGACGGTGGCCATCTGCACCCAGATCAGGCCCGGGCCCGCGGCCGACAGTCCGTCCGGCCCGTTCCACACCTGCTCGGTGGCGGGCCCGTCGGCCAGCATGGTGATGAGGATCCCGGCGCCCCTGACGGCTTCGGCCGGGCTGGCCGCCGCGGTCGCGCCGTCCCCGGCGAGGGCGGCGGCGTGGCTGGCGGTGCGGTCCCACGCCCGCACCTCGAAGCCGGCGCGGGCCAGGTTGGCGGCCATCGGGCCGCCCATCCGCCCGGTGCCGAGAAACGCGATCACCGGCGTGGTCCTCGGCTTGCTGTGGTCGGGGCGGGCGGCTGTGATCCGCCGCGGTGCGAGCTCGGTGGTCATGACATGCCTTCCGGGGTAGGGCCGATTGGCTTGGCTCTGTGATGACAGCAAGCCTCACGTCAGGCAGGGTGAGCGGGCGTCACACGGCGGGGTGATTACCTTCGCGAGGAGGGTGCCAGCAGGCCCAGGGCGCGGGCCTGCTCCACGGCCTCGTGGCGGCGATGCACGCCGAGCTTGTCGTACAGGTGACGCATGTGGGTCTTGACCGTGTTCACCGACAGGTAGAGCTGATCGGCGATCTCCGGCGCGGACAGCTTGGTCGGCAGGTAGCGCAGCACGCGGACCTCAGCCTGGCTGAGCGGTTCACGCAGGCCGCCGCGTATAGCTTGCGCACCTCCCCTTCCCCCTTCATTGTCCGGCTGCCGGACGGGCTTGCGGCCCGCCAGCACGTTCAAGATCTCGGAGATCAACACGGCGTGCGCGGTGCCGAGCCGGCGATGGCGCTCGAGCAGGTCCGGCGCGGGAGCAATGAGGAACGGGAACAGCAGGCCTTCTGGCCTGGCCAGATCGAGAGCGCGCTCGAGGGCACGCCTGGCGGCGCCCGCGTCACCGAGCGCGTCACGCGCGATCGCGTCGAGCAGGAACGCCTGAACCACCCAAAGCTGGGCGTTCGTCAGGGGGACGGAGCCGTCGATGACGGGCGCCAGCGCGACGATCGCCGCTTCCGGATCGTCCTGGGCGAGCCGCAGCACCGCCACCGCGATGCGCACCTGCCCGCTTTCGCGCTCCTTCGCGTCCATGCCGGCGAGGATCTGCTCGGCGTGCTGCGTTTCACCCATCCGAACGAGCGTCTGCAGCAGATGTGATCGCGCCCGCATCGCGAGCGCGTGCTGCGTGACGAGCAACCTGGCCAGCCGTTCGGCCATCCGGAAGGCGGCCAGCGCCTCGGCGAACCGGCCGCGCGCGAGCTCAAGCGTCCCCCGGCCGTAGTGCAGCCTCATCCCGACCGCCGGCTCGGCCTCGGCCCGGACGGTACGCTCGGCATGCTCGAGCGACCGCTCCGCCTCCTCGAGCCGTCCCTGGACGGTCATCGCTATGCCGAGCGCCAGGTAGGCGACGCCGGCGACCGGCTCCTCCGTCCAGCCGTGCCGCCCGGCCAGCTCGATCGCCGCGCTGGCCTGCTCGGCCCCCAGCGGGAACGAATGCCAGCTGGCCAGCTGCGCCCAGTTGGCCAGGCCGGTGACCTCCAGGTAGGGGCGGCCGAGCCGGCGCGCCAGGGCGATGCCGTCCTCGAGGTGCCGGTCGGCCTCCTCGAAGCGACCCGTCCACATCTCGGCGATGCCGAGATCGATAAACGCGAGCATCCGCAGTTCCCCGCCCACCCCGAGCCCCGCCGGGCCCGCGGCCCCGGCGGCGGCCAGCAGCCGCTGCGCCTGCTCGGTCACGGCCGGGACGTCCCCGCGGCGGCGGGCGAACCGCATCCGCACGGCCGCGAGGACGGCCTCCGAGCGCCCGCGCCGGTCCGCGGGCACCGATTCCAGTCCCCCGGTGGCCAGGGCGAGATACCGTTCGGCCTCCTCCAGCGACCCCCGGGCCAGCTCGTCCCCGGCCAACCGCGCGGCCAGCTCGGCGTCGGCCGCGATCACGCCGGCCGGGAACCGGGACAGGAGCTCGTGCGCGGTGGCGCCCAGCCCGTTGAGCCCGAAGCCGACCCAGTGGTCCGACAGCACGCGGGCGGCCAGATTCCAGTCCTGCGCCGCCTGAGCGTGGCGGACCGCCTCGACCAGGTACCCGTGTTCGGCGTACCAGCCGGCGGCCGCGTCGTGCAGCGCGGGCAGTTCGGCCGGCGCGCTGCCCCGCAGTTCCAGCTGCAACAGGTCGGCGAACAGCTGGTGGTAGCGGAACCAGGACCGCCGCGCGTCCAGCGCGGTCACGAACGTATTGGCCTGCTCGAGCTGCTGCAAGATCCGCTCCCCGCCCGAACCCCCGGTCAGCAGGTCGGCCAGCTCGCCGTTCACCCGTTCCAGCACCGAGGTCCGCAACAGCAGCCGCCGGACCGGCTCGGGCTGCCGCTCCAGCACCTCGGTCAGCAGGTATTCCGCGACCGTGCGCTCGCTGCCGGAGAACTCGGCCGCGAACCCCTCCGGATCGGGATGCCCGGCCAGCGACAGCGCCGCCAGCCGCAGCCCCGCCACCCAGCCCTCGGTCCGGTCATACAGCCGGGCCAGCGCGGTATCGGACAGCTGGATCCCGGCCGCCTCGAACAGGGCCCGCGCCTCCTGCGGGGTGAAGCGCAGGTCGGCCGTGCGGATCTCGGTGAGTTCCCCCTCCAGCCGCAACCGGTGCAGGCCCAGCCGCAGGTCATGGCGGGTGGCGAGCACGAACCGCAGCGCCGCGGGCGCGCGCATGAGCAGCAGCTCAAGCTGGCGCAGCGCCTCGGCCGGGCGCAGCTCGTGCGCGTCGTCGATCACCAGCCAGAACCCGGTCCCCGAGCCCGCCGAGATCGGTCAGCAGCCGCTCGACGACCGCCCAGCCGTCCAGGTCGGGCGCCGCCGTCAGGGGCCGCACCAGCTCCGACCCCGCGGCCGTGCCCCGCAGCGCGCCGAGCACGGAGAGCCAGAACCGCTGCGGGTCGCGCTCCTCACCCGTCACCGTCACCCACCCGGCGCGCTTGGCCAGGCCGGTCTCGGCGATCCAGGAGCGCAGCAGGAGGGTCTTCCCGCTTCCCGCAGGCGCCGACACCTCGGTCACGCGTCCCGCCCCGCCGAGCAGCTCGAACAGCACAGGCCGGGAGACGACTCCGCCCCTGACCGCGGGAGCAGCCGCGGTGCCGGCGGCCCCGGACCAGCTAGCAGGCCCCACGGCGCCCTCCTTGACCGGACCCGCCCCTTACCTTACGCCGCCCCCGCACAATCACCCGGCCGTGTGACGCCTGTTCACCCCGCCCGGCGTGAGGCTTGCCCACATGAATCCCACGATCACCCTCGCGCCGGGCCCGGCGGTGCGCCGATGACCCGCGAGCAGCCCGACCGGCAGCCGCCGACCAGCTACGAGATCCGTGTCCGCGGCCACCTGGGTGCGACCATGCGGCGCGCGTTCCCCGGCCAGCGCGCCGAAACGCAAGGCCGGGACACGTTGCTGCGAGGCGCCGTCGCGGACCAGGCCGCGCTGCACGGCGTGCTGGCCCAGATCGAGGCGCTCGGACTCGAACTGCTCGAGGTCCGCCGCCTGCCCGAGCTCGGCCATCACCTACGGTAACTCCCGCCGCGGAACTCGGCGCCGGGGCTCAGCGCGCAGGTGAGTCGATGCGCCCTACGATGCGGTCGGCGTCCTGGCCGAGCCGGCGCAGCCGCTCGGGGGACAAGTTGTCGATGACCAGCTGCCGGACGTACGCCACGTGAGCGGGCGCCGCCGACTCCATCTTGCGCGTGCCGGCCGGCAGCAGGATCGCGTTGGTGAAGCGGCCGTCGACGGGGTTGGCCTCGCGCCGGACGTAACCCCTGCTCTCCAGCCGTTTGACCAGGTGGGACAGTCGAGACAGCGATGCGCTCGTGCGCTCGGCCAGATCACTCATCCGCAGGGTCCGCTGCGGCGCCTCGCCCAGCATCGCCATGGTCATGTACTCGATCATGCTCAGGTCGGCATCGCGCTGCAGCTGGGCGTCGATGGCCCAGGGCAGCCGGGTGATCAGCCGGACCACAGAAAGCCACGAGGCCAGCTGGCCCGGCGTGAGCCACAACCCGGCGTGCTCATCGGCCGGTGACTCGTCGGCAGCGGTCATGCCGAGAGAATATCAGTTGCAGTTGAACGCTCAAGTCTGCGGTCAGCTTTCCTCGGCCGCGCGGACGTTGCGGTGCCTGGGTGTCGGTCGCCCTCCTCGGGCGGTGTCAAACTATGACCGTGGATGACTCCTACGCCGACCTGGCACATTACTACGAGTGGCTTTTCCCGGACGAAGCCATCGGTAGCAGTGGCACGGTCGGCGCTACGTCACCTGGGAGCAAGGACCTTCTGGAAGGGGTCCTCGAGACCCTACCGCCGGGTGCGCGAGTTCTTGATAGCGCTTGCGGCATAGGCGCAGACGCCATAGCTCTCGCCCGGAGGGGCTTTAGCGTCACGGCCTCTGATGGAAGTGCGAGCATGGTAGCTGAGGCCCGGCGACGATCTCGGCAGTTTGGCTTCGAGATAGACATAACACAGTCGAGCTGGCAAGATCTTCCGGAGCGGGTTCCAGGCCCATTCGAACTGGTCCTATGTCTCGGCAATGCAATAGTTCACACCGAGACGAGATCTAATATGGTCGCATCTCTCGAGGGCCTGAAAAAGGTACTCAGCCCCGAAGGCGTCCTGGTGATCGACTCCCGGAACTGGGAATATCTATATGAAGCCAGACCGCGGATAATTACCAGCCGCCATGTAATCGAGCGGCAAGGTGTGCGATCCTCGTCACTCTACATATGGACAATACCCGATGATTTCAATGCGCCCTGCCGGGCCGAGATCGTGCTTCTTTTTGAAGACGCGAGCTCCGCTATTACTCACCGGCGGTACGTGATCGATTTCACGCCATTCCGGCACGCGGATCTCAGGGACGCCATTCGCTCGACAGGGCTTACCGTAATTGGCGACTCCTATCAACCAGATAATCCGTTCTACGCAGTGACCGCAGCGATGCGATGACGCCGACGGGCGCTCAGGCCCGGGCGAGACCGAACTGGGCGGCGACGTCGCGGGTGATCGCGGTCGCGTCGACGGCGGTCGTGACGAGGGTGCAGCCCGCATCGCGGTACCGGCTGGCGGCCTGACCGTGATGAAACAGATTCTTGATCTGTTCCAACCGTGGGGCTACCGTCTAGTCACCGGCCTGACTCCAATGGACCACGGTGAGGTGACCGCATGTCGGGAGCTACCGCACAGACCACCATCCCCAGCCGGCCGGGATGGGCCTCCACGCTCTGGAGACGGCAGTTGCAGCATTACCCGGATACCAACCTCCGGCTGCTGTACCTGGCCGTCACCGTGCTGGCCACGGTCACGCTGTACTACGAGCTGTACGTCGGCGGCTCGGTGGCAACGTTGCTGCTGGTCAACCTGCACATGAGCTTCACCTTCTACGTGGTGACGATCGCCTTCGGGGCGCTGATCGGGGCGTTCGGCTCGCTGGGCGCCGGGCTCGGCGACCGGCTCGGCCGGGCCAACATGGTGGTGTTCGGGCTCCTGTTCACCGGGGTGGCCGTGGCCTTCATCCTCCCGCTCATGACCAACAAGTGGTCCTTCACCATCGTGAGCTTCGTGGTCAGCTTCGTCGAGGGCGTCTGCCTGGTCGCCACGCCGGCGCTGATCAGGGACTTCTCCCCGCAGGTGGGCCGGGCCACGGCCATGGGCTTCTGGACCAGCGGCCCGGTGCTGGGCAGCCTGATCGTCGCGGTCGTGGCCACCAACACCGTCCCCGCGGTCGTGGCCGACCCGCGGTTCTGGACCCACGAGTACCGCATCTGCGGCATCGCCGGGCTGATCGTGTTCGTGATCACGTTCCTCTGGCTGCGCGAGCTGTCCCCGGCGCTGCGCGACCAGCTGATGGTGACCCTGCACGACCGCGCCCTGATCGAGGCCCGGGCCAAGGGCCTGTCCGAGGCGGACATCCAGGCGGCGCTGGCGCACCCGTTCCGCCAGCTGCTCAAGCCCGACATCATCGTCTCGGCCTTCGCGGTGTCGGTCATGCTGCTGATCTACTACACCGCCGTCGCGTTCGCCGTGATCTACCTGGGCACCGTGTTCGGGTTCTCGGTCAAGGACGCCAACGGTCTTGGCAACTGGAACTGGGGGTTCAACGCCATCGGGGTGATCCTGATCGGGATCATCTCCGACCGGTTCCGGGTCCGCAAGCCGTTCATGGTGATCGGCGGCGTGGTGGCCGCCGTCATGACCGTCGTCTACCTGGAGCAGGCCGGCCACCACCCGAGCTACTACACGCTCGCGATCATTCTGGCCGCTGCTGGCGTTCGGCCTGGGCGTGGCCTACACCCCGTGGATGGCCAGCTACACCGAGACCGTGGAGGCCCGCAACCCGGCGCTGACCGCCACCGGCCTGGCCATCTGGGGCTGGATCATCCGGATCGTGGTCTTCGTCTCGTACCTGCTCATCCCGGTGGTGATCAACACCGTCACCCCGCTGGTGAACTACGGCAGCACCGTGGCGGCCTACGCGACCACGTACAGCAGCCAGATAGCGTTCGCCACCACGCACCCGACCGTCGTGGCGACCGCGCAGTCGATCCCGCCGAACGTCCTGGCCACCGTGCAGAAGATCCCCCCGACGGTCCTGGCCACCGCGAAGACCGACGCCACGCAGCTCGCGAACGCGCAGAAGTTCGCGCCCGAACTCAAGGTGATCTCGGCCAACCCGACGCTGTTCACCAAGCTGGCCGCCTACTCCAACCCGGCCAAGATCCCGCCCGCGCTGCTGGGTCAGGCGATCAAGGCCGCCGGGGGCGGCGCCACGGGCGTCGCCGTGCTGACCACGATCTCGCAGAACAAGGCGGCCATCAACGGCGTGATCGCGGTCGCGCCGGCGCTGCAGACCGTCGCCCCGTACGCGACGGACCTGCAGACCATCGCCCCGTACTCGGCGCAGCTGAATACCATCGCCCCGTACTCGGCGCAGCTGACCGCGCTGTCCAAGGTCCCGCCGGGTGTCTTCCCCTACCTGAAGGCGCACGCCGCGGCGGTGACCAGCGCCGCCGCCCGGACCGCCGGGCAGTGGAA
Organism: uncultured Actinomycetes bacterium; assembly: GCA_963705835.1. GTDB lineage: Bacteria > Actinomycetota > Actinomycetes > Streptosporangiales > Streptosporangiaceae > Palsa-504. The sequence continues at coordinate 20,707 of CAVPLC010000067.1, read as the reverse complement.
GACCTGGTACTGGATCTGCTTCGGCGGCATCATCCTCTTCCTGCTGTCCATCCCGCTGCTGAAGGGCCGGTGGCGGCCGCGTGACGCACGCCGGGACGAGGCCGAGCACGAGGCCCTGGTCGACGCCGAGATGGCCAAGCTCAGCGCGTCGTCCTGACCCGCGGGCACCATCCCGGTGGCACGTACCACGGCCCGTTCGGCGGAAAGATCTTTAATTCTTCCGAACGGGCCGTGGGATCAGGGTCCGTGCGGTGGCCGGCGCGGCCCTGGGCCGGCGGTTTACGGCAGGACGCCTCGAACAGCGCATGCTGGAGGAAGCCCGCGGTTTCGACGTCGGGCTTGCGCGCGGCCAGGACGTCCGCGTACAGGAACGACTCCCCCAGCCGGACAAGCGCGTAGGCCAGGGCGCCCGGGTCGATGAGGGTGACCAGGCCGAACTCCTCGATGTCGCGGTGCAGGAGGTCCTCGATGAAGGCCACGATCCCGGTCTGCACCCGGCCGCGCGGGTCGGTCAGCACCCGCAGGGCCAGCGCCGGCTCGTCGTCGAGCAGCCGTCGCAGGCCCGTGGCCTGGGACACGATCGCGTTGATGTAGCGGCCGGTGCCCGGGGTGTGCAGCTCGCCGGGCGGGCGTTCGGACTCCCAGCGCGCCGCGGCGGCCTCCAGGGTGCGCTCGGTCAGCAGCCACAGCGCCTGGCTGAGCAGTTCCTCGCGGCTGCCGACCCGGCGGAACAGCGTCACCCGCGACACGCCCAGCTCATCGGCGAGGCCCTGCATGTCCAGGCGCCGGCCCTCATAGACCCACCGGGCCGCGAGCGCCACGACGCGTTCCCCGGCGGTCCGGGCCCGCTTGCCGCTCCGGGACCGCACGATGCGCCGCGGCTTGGTCGCTGCCTGCAGCACACCGTCGAGCACACTGTCAACGATAACTCGTGCGGCCGGTTCGAAGGAGTCACGGGAAATCCCCTAGCGGGTGTTACATTAACGGAAAGTGTTACATTACGGGCGACAAGGAGAGCCGTGGGCGTCCCCGCATCCGAATACGTCGACGTGCTGATCGTGGGCGCCGGGCTGTCCGGCATCGGCGCCGCCTGCCACCTGCAGGCCCTGGCCCCCGGCCGCTCCTTCGCGATCGTGGAGGCCCGCGCCGCCAGCGGCGGGACCTGGGACCTGTTCCGGTTCCCCGGCATCCGGTCGGACTCGGACATGTTCACGCTCGGCTACACGTTCCGTCCCTGGACGGCGGCCAACGCCATCGCGGGCGGCGGGCAGATCCTGCGCTACCTGCGGGACACGGCGGCGGCCCAGGGCGTCGACGAGCACATCAGCTACCACTCCCGGGTGGTCCGCGCCGACTGGTCCGGCGCGGACGCCCGGTGGACGGTGACCATCGAGGACACCAGGACCGGAACCCAGACCGAGCGCCGCTGCGGCTTCCTGTACCTGTGCGCGGGCTACTACCGCTACGACGAGGGCTACACCCCGGACTGGCCCGGCCGGGACAGCTACGCGGGCCGGGTGGTCCACCCGCAGCACTGGCCGGACGACCTCGACCTGACCGGAAAGCGGGTGGTCGTGATCGGCAGCGGCGCCACCGCCGTCACGCTGGTTCCCGCGATCGCGGAGCAGGCCGCGAACGTGACCATGGTGCAGCGCTCGCCCTCGTACGTGCTGGCGATGCCGGCCAAGGACCCGATCGCCAGCCTGCTGCGCGCGGTGCTGCCGGAACGCCGCGCGTACGCGGCGATCCGGTGGAAGAACGCCAGGATCGCGACGGCCATCTATCAGGTGTGCCGCAGGTACCCGGACCGGGCGCGGGAGATCCTCAGCCGCGGCGTCCGCAAGCGCCTGCCGGCCGGCTACGACGTGGACACGCACTTCACCCCCGCGTACGACCCCTGGGACCAGCGGCTGTGCCTGACGCCCGACGGCGACTTCTTCGACGCGCTCAGCTCCGGCCGCGCCGAGATCGTGACCGATCACATCGAGGCGTTCACCCCGGACGGCCTGCGGCTGCGGTCAGGCGCGCGGCTCGCGGCCGACGTGATCGTCACCGCGACCGGCCTGAACCTGCGGCTGCTCGGCGGCGTCGAGCTGACCGTGGACGGCGAGCCGGTCACCGCCGCGGGCCGTCTCGCGTACAAGGCGATGATGCTGGAAGGCGTGCCGAACCTGGCGTTCGCCGTGGGCTACACGAACGCGTCCTGGACCCTGAAGGTCGACCTGGTCTCCGCCTACGTGGCCCGGATGGTCGCGTTCATGGCGGAGGCCGGCTACCGCACGGTCACGCCGCGGCGGCCGGCCGGGCCGATGGGCACCGTGCCGTTCACGGACATGACCTCGGGCTACTTCGAGCGGGCCCGCGACACGCTGCCGAGGCAGGGCGACCGGGCCCCGTGGCGGGTGCGGCAGCACTTCTTCAAGGACGCCCCGCTGTACCGCGGCCCCGTCGACACCGAGAATCTGGCCTTCACGACCGCGCCAGCGATGACGGCCGGGTCGGCACCCGGCTAGGGATCCGGCGACAGCACCCGGCGCGGGTGCCTGCCGTCGACGTACCCCACGAACGGCGGGTAGATGTTGTAGCCGAGCAGTTCCTGCAGCAGTTCGGGCAACCCGCGGGCGATGTCACGGGGAACGGCCAGGCAGTGGTTCTCCTGTGGCCGCAGCCACCCGGCCGCGTACTCCAAGATCACGCCGAGCCGCGGCCTGGAGGTCTGGTTCGCGCCGCCTCCGTGCCAGAGGCTGCCCAGGTAGAACAGGGCCGATCCGGGTGACATCACGGCCGTCCGCACCGGATCGTCCGGGCCCGGCTGGCGGCCCGGCTCCCACGCGTGGCTGCCGGGAATGAACCTGGTGGCCCCGTTCTCCGCGGTGAACTCATCCAGCGGCCACATGGTGTTGACCACCAGCGGCGGATGCGGCTCGGGCACCGGGTAGATGGCGTCGTCCCTGTGCAGGACCTGCGCCTTCTCGCCAGGCCCGATGCAGATGCCGACCGGCGCGCTGAGCTGGTAATGGCCCAGCACCTGGTCAAGGACGCCGAGCAGCAGCGGGTCGGTGGCGAGCGCGTCGAACACCCGGGTCTTGGCGAACAGGGCGTAGATCCGCTGCGTGTCGAAGCCCTCGAATGAGTTCCGCCCGGTCCGGGTGGTCCGCAGCACCCGGTCCAGGTCGGCGCGGGCGTTCCGCGCGCCGTCCGGGGTGATCATGCCCGTCACGACCACGTAGCCGTCGTCCATCAGCCGCCGGGCCACGTCCTCGCTGCGCGAGGTGGCGGGCATCGTCGCCATCACCGTTCCATCTTGATGCAGACACCGGCCTCGGGGCGAACTGGGGGGGCCAGCGAGCGCCCAGGCGGCAGTCAACCGCGGCCCGGAGCGGGAACCCGCGGCCCGTTCGGTCAAAATATTCAGGACGGATCCGAAGCGGCGGCCGGCGGTCAGCGCGGCGGGATTCTGTCTGTGTTTTGTTTTATACATAGTGCCGATGTGGAATAGATCACTAATCAAGGGGATTGATAACCTGTCATGAACGCCCTGACTGAGCGGGCCGAAAGATCCCGCATGGCGATCCTGACGGTGGACGACGACCCGGCGGTATCCCGGGCGGTGGCGCGCGACCTGCGGCGGCGGTACGGGGACCGGTACCGGATCGTGCGGGCCGAATCGGCGGCGGACGGGCTGGACGCGTTGCGGCAGATGAAGCTGCGCGGCGACCTGGTCGCCGCGATCCTGGCCGACTACCGGATGCCGGACCAGAACGGCATCGAGTTCCTCGAGCAGGCCATGGACATCTACCCCGGCGCGCGGCGGGTGCTGCTCACCGCGTACGCCGACACCGGGGCGGCGATCGACGCGATCAACGTGGTCGACCTGGACCACTACCTGCTCAAGCCGTGGGACCCGCCGGAGGAGAAGCTGTACCCGGTCGTCGACGCGCTGCTGGACGCGTGGCAGACGTCGGACCACCGGCCGGTGCCGGAGACCAAGGTGGTCGGGCACCGGTGGTCGGCGCGCTCGTCGGAGGTCCGCGAGTTCCTGGCCCGCAACCAGGTGCCGTACCGCTGGTACGCCGCCGACGAGCCGGAAGGCCAGCGGCTGCTCGAGGCGGCGCGGGCGGACGGCCGGTCGCTGCCGGTGGTGATCACGCCGGACGGCGAGCCGCTGGTCGAGCCGACCGACGCCGAGCTGGCCGCCCGGGTGGGCCTGGCCACGTCGCCCTCCCAGGAGTTCTACGACCTGGTCGTGATCGGCGGCGGCCCGGCCGGGCTGGGCGCGGCGGTGTACGGCGCGTCCGAGGGGCTGCGCACCGTGCTGGTCGAGCAGCTCGCCACCGGCGGTCAGGCGGGGCAGAGCTCGCGGATCGAGAACTACCTGGGGTTCCCGGACGGGGTGTCGGGCGCGCAGCTGACCGACCGGGCGCGGCGGCAGGCCACCAAGTTCGGGGCCGAGGTGCTGACCACGCGCGAGGTAACCGGCCTGGAGGTCCGCGGCCCGGCGCGACGGGTCACGTTCGCGGACGGCACCTTCATCGACGCGCACACGGTCATCCTGGCCACCGGGGTCTCCTACCGGAAACTGGACGTGCCGGGCCTGGCCGAGCTGACCGGGCGCGGGGCCTACTACGGGTCGGCGCTGACCGAGGCCTCGGCCTGCCTCGGGCAGGATGTGTACGTCGTCGGCGGCGCGAACTCGGCCGGCCAGGCCGCCCTGTACCTGTCGCGTTTCGCCAAGTCGGTGACGTTGCTGGTCCGCGGGCCCTCGCTCGAGAAGTCGATGTCCTACTACCTGATCAAGCGGATCACCGACACTCCCTCGATCTCGGTACGGACCTGCACCGAGGTCATCGAGGCCCAGGGCGGCGACCACCTGGAGAGCCTGACGCTGCGCAGTACGGCGGACGATAAGACCGAGGCCGTGGGCGCGCAGTGGCTGTACCTGTTCATCGGCGCGGAGCCGCTCACCGACTGGCTGGACGGTGTCGTGGTGCGGGACGCACGGGGCTTCGTGGTCGCCGGGCCGGACCTGTCGGACGGCGGGCAGCGGCCGGGCGGCTGGCCCCTGGACCGGATGCCGTATCACCTGGAGACCAGCGTGCCCGGGGTGTTCGTGGCCGGAGACGCGCGGGCCGAATCCGCCAAGCGGGTCGCCTCCGCGGTCGGCGAGGGCGCCATGGCGGTCATGCTGGTGCATCGCTACCTGGACAAGCCGTGACCGAAGAGCGGTGCAGCGCGGACGAGCTCCGCACGCTGTTCCTGTTCGAGAAGCTGACCGACGCCCAGCTCGACTGGCTATGCCAGCGGGGCCGGGTCGAGGTCATGCCCGCCGGGCTGGTCTACGCGGAGGGCGACCCGGCGACCCACTTCTACGTGCTGCTCGACGGCACCGTGGTGCTGTCGCGGCGGCTGCGCGGCGCCGATATCGAGGCGACCAGGACGTCACAGCCCGGCGTGTACGCCGGCGCGTGGCAGGCCTACCTGGGCGACCGGGTTCCGCAGCGCTACCCGAGCTCGATGCGGGTGACCGAGCCGTCGCGGTTCTTCGTGCTCGACGCCGACGTGTTCGCGCAGCTGATGAACGAGTGGTTCCCGATGGCGGTCCACCTGCTGGGCGGGGGGTTCCTCTACCGGGCGACCATGCAGGGGCTGACCGGGCAGCGCGAGCGGCTGCTCGCGCTCGGCTCGCTGTCGGCCGGCCTGACCCACGAGCTGAACAACCCGGCCGCGGCCGCGATCAGGGCGACGGCCTCGCTGCGGGAGCGGATCGTCGGGATGAGGCAGAAGCTGAGCATGATCGCGGCCGGGCCGCACGATCGCAAGAGCCTGGAAGCGCTGACCCGGCTGCAGGAAGAGGCCGCCGAGCGGGCGCCGAAGGCGCGGGCCCTTTCGCCCTTGGAGACCTCCGACTCCGAAGATGCCATCGCCGGGTGGATGGACTCCCGCGGGCTGGGCGACGGCTGGCGGCTGGCGCCGACGTTCGTGGCCGCCGGGCTGGACGTCGCCTGGCTGGAGCAGGTCGCGGCGACGGTCGACGCCGGGACGCTGGAGGCGGCGCTGGGCTGGCTGTCCTGCACCGTCGAGACCGAGCTGCTGATGAACGAGATCGAGGACGCCGTCACGAGGATCTCCGCCCTGGTCGGCGCGGCCAAGCAGTACTCCCAGCTTGACCGGGCCCCCCACCAGGTCGTCGACGTGCACGAACTGCTGGACAGCACGCTGGCGATCCTGGCGGGGAAGATTCCCCCTGGCATCCGGGTGGTCAAGGAGTACGACCGGTCGCTGCCCGCGATCCCGGCGTACGCGGCCGAGCTGAACCAGGCGTGGACCAACCTGATCGACAACGCGGTATCGGCGATGGGCCAGACCGGGGTGCTGACCGTGCGCACCGGCCTGGACCGCGACCGGGTGGTCGTGGACATCTGCGACACCGGGCCCGGGGTCCCGCCGGAGATCCGGGACCGGATATTCGAGCCGTTCTTCACCACCAAACCGGTGGGTCAGGGCACCGGTCTCGGGCTCGACATCACCTTCCGCATCGTGGTGAACAAGCACCACGGCGACATCGCGGTGGAGTCGGTCCCCGGCGACACCCGGTTCCGGGTGCGGCTGCCGGTCACAGCGGCCGAGCCGGCGAAATAGCGACGGACCCCGCGGGGTTTCATAACTGTGCATACGTACCCGCAGCCAGCGGGTAACACCATCGCGAAGGATCTGACGTGTCAGACAACTACCGCAAGGACCCCGAGGCGATCTCCCGGCTGACGCCGGAGCAGTACCAGATCACCCAGAAGAACGGCACCGAGCCGGCGTTCCGCAACGAGTACTGGGACAACAAGGAGCCCGGCATCTACGTTGACGTCGTATCCGGCGAGCCGCTGTTCGCCTCGGTCAACAAGTACGACAGCCACACCGGCTGGCCGAGCTTCACGGTGCCGATCGAGCGTGGCAACGTGGTCGAGCGACGGGACTTCAGCCACTTGATGCTCAGGACCGAGGTCCGCTCCGCCCACGGCGACAGCCACCTGGGCCACGTGTTCCACGACGGGCCCGCCGAAGCCGGGGGCCTGCGCTACTGCATCAACTCCGCCGCCCTCCGGTTCATCCCGCTCGATGACCTGGAACGCGAGGGCTACGGCGCCTACCGCACGCTCTTCGAGCCCGCACACGACGACACTAACCTGGGAGTGAATCATGACGACAAATGAGACTGCCATTCTCGCTGGCGGCTGTTTCTGGGGCATGCAGGACCTCATCCGCAAGCTCCCCGGCGTGATCTCGACCAGGGTCGGCTACACCGGCGGCGACGTGCCGAACGCGACCTACCGGAACCACCGCGGCCACGCCGAGGCGATCGAGATCATCTTCGACCCGGACCAGATCTCCTACCGGGACCTGCTGGAGTTCTTCTTCCAGGTCCACGACCCGACCACCCGGAACAGGCAGGGCAACGACATCGGGACCAGCTACCGGTCGGCCATCTTCTACCTCAGCGACGCGCAGAAGCGGACCGCCGAGGACACGATCGCCGACGTGGACGCCTCCGGCCTGTGGCCGGGCAAGGTGGTCACCGAGGTGACGCCCGCCGGGCCGTTCTGGGAGGCCGAGCCCGAGCACCAGGACTACCTGGAGCGCTACCCCGACGGGTACACGTGCCACTTCGTCCGCCCGGGCTGGAAGCTCCCGCGCCGCGCCAACAAGGTCACATCCTGAGGTCCCAGGCCGACGCTCTATGAGCCTGTTTCGGTTTCCGGTTGCGTCTGCGCTTCGGTGAGCTGAAAGGCGCTCTTGTAAACCGCATTGCCGGCGCTGGCCAGCATCATCGCCGCGGCGCCCAGTTTCATGGCCGCGTCGTACATGTCGTGCGGCATCGCCTCGCTAGCGCCCCTTATGTGCATCATGCAATGATCTAGCGTCTCCTGCACGTCGTGTGGATCGCTCATTCCGGCTCCTCTAATCCGCCGTTCATCAGCATCGAGCCTATGTTGAATGCGGGGAACCCGAGGAACTGCCGCGCGAAACCTAGAATGGGGCGTGACGGGGATTGCCACTGACTCGGTCGCTGCGGGCACTGCTGCTGTTCGTGTGCGTGCTCGTGCTGGTCGACACCATATTCTTCGCGGCGCTGACGCCGCTGCTGCCGCACTACACGCACGTGGCTCACCTGTCCAAGTCGGGCGCCGGGATCCTGGTCGCGAGCTACCCGCTCGGCACCCTGGTCGGGGCGCTGCCGGGCGGACTGCTCACCGGGCACCTGGGCTACCGGAGGACCGTCCTGCTCGGGCTGGCGTTCATGGCCGCCTCGACGCTGGTCTTCGGGTGGGCCTCGACGGCGACGATCCTGGACTCCGCCCGGTTCGTGCAGGGACTGGGCGGGGCGTGCACCTGGGCCGCGGGCATGGCGTGGCTGGCGACCGAGGCGCCGCCGGAACGGCGCGGGGAAATGATCGGGACGGCCATGGGAGCGGCCGTGGGCGGCGCGCTGTTCGGGCCGGTGGTGGGCGCGATCGCCGACGAGGTGGGCACCGGACCCGCATTCGCCAGCGCCGCGGTGGCGGCCGGGGTGCTGATGGCGGCGGCGTTCGCCGTGCCGGCGCCGCGCGAAGCGGTCCCGCAGGGACTGCGGGAGGCGTTCACCGCGCTGGTCGACCGCCGGCTGATCGTCGGGCTGTGGCTGACGATGCTGGCGGGCCTGGCGTTCGGCGTGCTGGATGTGCTCGCACCGCTGCGGATGGCGAACCTCGGGGTCGCGGCCCTGGTCATCGCGGGGACGTTCCTGGCGTCGGCCGCGGTGGAGGCGGCCCTGTCACCGATCGCGGGGCGGGCGGCCGACCGGCGGGGTGCCATCGTGCCGATCAGGTGCTCGCTGGCCGGCGCGGTGGCGATCAGCCTGCTGGCGCCCACGCTAGCCTCCGCGTGGGTTCTCGTCCCGGTGCTGATCGTGGGCATGCCCTCCTTCGGCACGCTGTTCACCCCGGCCATGACGCTGGTGAGCGAGGGCGCCCAGCACCAGCGGCTCGACCAGGGCCTGGCCTTCGCCCTGGCCAACCTCGCCTGGGCCGCGGGCCAGGCTGTGGCCGCCTCGGGCAGCGGGGCCCTCGCCCAGGCCACATCGGACCTGGTCCCTTACTCGCTGCTCGCGGCCGCGTGCCTGATGACCCTGAGCTTCGTCCGGATCGGGCGCCGCCCGGCGGGCTTATCGGCCGTGAAAACCTATTTGAAGGATAGGGCCCTCTAGTGCAATCGCGAAATAGAAGGCCCGGGTGAAGCCGGATAAGCCGATGATGGCGGCGAATATCCCGCCGAGGCCGGCCAGGCCGATGACGATCCAGGTCACGTAGTCGTTCACCACGCCGCTCTGGAAGCGGCGGGCGGCCGCGGCGACCGACGCGTTCGGCCGGTGGCCGCGCAGCAGCGGCAGCCGCCGCCAGTACAGCGCCAGCCCGGCCAGGATCAGCGCCCCGGCGACCGAGCCGAGGCCGGCGAGCACGTCGGTGACGGTCACGCTGGTGGGCCCGGCGGCGAACAGGGCCACCGGGTGGGTGAGGCGCGCGCCATGGAGCACGGTCGCGTTATATCCGGCCTGGTCCTGGAACCGGACCGCCGCGGCCTGCGACCGCGGGCCCGAGCGGGCCGATGAGGCCCGCGACGATGGCGGCCACCACCAGGACCGCGGGCGGGACGATCATCGTGAGCGGGGTGCGGTCCTTGCCGCCGGTCGTTTCGCTGGTCTCCTCGGCGGCCTCCCTGGCCATCTGCGGGTCTTCGGACGGCCGGTCACCGAGACCGTAGAACACGCCCCCGGCCACCCGCAGCACGGCGCCGCCCACCACGCTCGAGCACACGAGCAGGACGGGGACGAGCCACGGACCCGCGCTGGCCTCGATCCAGCCCTTGCCGAGGAAGGTGGCGAACGGCGGCAGGTCGGCCAGCCCGAGTCCGGCCAGGGTGAACACCACTCCGGTGACCCGCAACGGGCGGCCGCGGCCGTGCAGCCACGACTCGTTGACCGAGCCGAGCCGGTGCAGCACGATTCCGGTGCACAGGAACAGCGCCGCCTTGACCAGCCCGTGGCCGATGACGTAGACGGCGGCGCCGGCCAGGCCGAGCGGGGTGAGCAGGGCGATACCGATGAGGAACATGCCGGCGTGGCTGATGGTGGAGAACGCGAGCATCCGCTTGATGTGCCGCTCGCGGAAGCAGAACAACGCCCCGGTCACCGCGGTCAGCAGGCCGAGACCGAGGAAGACGTGACCGATCGCCGCCCGGTGCCCGAGCGCCTGGCCGAAGACCGACCAGTACACCCGGGCGATCCCGTACAGCCCTAGCTCCACCATCACGCCGGAGAACAGCACGCAGACCGGTGTCGGCGCGACCGCGTGGGCGTCCGCGAGCCAGAAGTGGAACGGCACGATCGCGCTCTTGATCAGCAGTCCCGCGATGACCAGGACAAAGGCGACGACCACCAGCCGGTCCGCCGGATGCCTGGCGACGGAGGCCCCGATCTGCGCCATGTTCAGCGCCCCGGTCCGCCCGTAGATCAGCGCGATGCCGGACAGCGACAGGTAGGCCCCGATGCTGTTGGTGATGGCGAAGTTGAGCGCGCCCTGGATCGGCCCGCGTTCCTCCGGCCGGTAGGCGGTCAGCGCGTAGGCCGACACCCCCATCAGCTCGAACCACACGAACAGGTCGAACAGGTCCCCGGTGAGGCAGAATCCGGTGATGCCAGCCAGGAAGGTCAGCATCAGGGCGTGGTAGTAGGTCGCGACCCGGTCGAAGTACCGCCAGGAAAACGTCATCGCCGCGGTCACCAGGACCGCCGCCAGGCAGGCGAGCCCCGCGCTGAGCGGCTGGACCTCGAAGTCGATGCCGATCGACACCCCGTGCGCGGGCCGGAACCCGGCGAACCAGTAGACCTCGTCGCCGCGCGCCGTCCGGATCATGATCACGAAAAGCATGACGGCTACCGCGGCGGCGGTCAGGATCGCCACGACGTCGAGGATCCGCCGCCTGCTCCGGAACAGCGGACCGCACACCGTGACCGCGGCGGCCACCAGCAGCGGCACCACGACGACGAGCGCGAGTAGCTGGTCCACGGCGAGGCGCTATCCCTTCAGGTCGGCCAGTTCCTGCGGGATCCAGCGTGCCGAACCGCTTGTAGGCCTGGATCGCGAACGACAGCAGCATCGCGGTGACCGCGGCCTCGACCACCACGTCGGTGAGGGCGCACGCCTGCACCACGGGATCGACCGCGGGGGTGTGGTTCGGGACATCGAAGAAGTAGGGCGCGACGGCCCCGGTCACGTAGCCGACCCCGAGCAGCAGCACGTAGGTCGACGACTGGACCACGATCAGGCAGACGATCTGGTGCACCAGGTGGCGGCTGGTGACCACGCCGTACAGCCCGACACCCAGGATCCAGGCCACGACCACGAACGGGAAGACCTGCATCTGATTACCCCCCCTGCCTGATGAGCAGCGTCTGGTCCAGCAGTTCGCCGACGATGAGGATGAACGCCGCGGCCACCTCTATCCCGACGAAGAAGCTGATCAGCGCGATCGTCCCGGACGAGCTCACCGCGCCGGGGACCTGGCCGAGCGGCAGGAAGTTCTTCAGGTACGGCAGGCCCATCGCGACCGCGCTGAGCCCGATGGCGACGAAGCCGCCCGCGCCCACCGCCTCCACCACGTCGGTGAGGTCGGCCGGGCTGAGCCGCTTGAAGACCAGGAACTCCCCGGACAGGTAGATCAGGATGAACGCGGTGGCCAGCAGGATCCCGCCCTGGAAGCCGCCGGATGGGTTGGTCTGCGCGTGCGAGGCCAGCCACCAGCCGGCCAGGACCACGGGCCCGGTGAACAGCAGCGCCACCATCCGGACCGCGCTGCTGGTGGGCGGCACATCCCGGCCGGCGGCCTCGTCGACCGCCGAGCGTTCCCGTTCGCCGCGCAGCCGGCGCAGCACGGTCGCGACCCCGGCCGCGGCGACGAACAAGATGAACTCCTCGCCCACGGTGTCGAAGCCGCGGTACTCGAAGTTGATCGCGGACACCACGCCGGTGGCGTTGGTCTGCGCGACGGCGACGCGCAGGATCGCGAACCCGTACGGCCCGGGATAGTTGCCGAAGCCCGGCAGGCCGGACAGCCCCCACAGGTAGAAGGCCACCAGGCCCGCCCCGGCGACCAGGAAGATCCAGCGCCGCTGCCGCGGCGTCATTGCTCTCGCTTCCTGACCTTGGCCAGGGTCAGCAGCAGCATGATGGGGAGCGCCACCGCGCCCACGACCAGCTCGGACAGCGTGACGTCCGGCGCCTGGAAGGCCAGGAACAGCACGGCCAGCAGCACGCCGTAGATGCTGAGCATCAGGACCTGCCGGATCCCCGGCCCTGATCAGCACCACGGCCGTGGCGCCGGCGGCCACCAGGACCAGCAGCGTGATCTGCAGCGCCTCCATCATGGCGGTGGGCACCGTGTACGGCGTGTGGACGGCCAGGGTGCTCACTGGCGCCAGTCCCCCTTCTCCCGGACCCGGATGGCACGCATGGTGGCGTGCGACAGGTACGGCCCGGCGATCACCATGGCGAACAGCGCCAGGCAGGTCTCCCCGGTGTTCTCGTAGAGCCCCATCTGCACCAGCACGGCCAGCGCGACCAGGACCGGGGCGACCAGCGCGGCGGGCGTGACGAAGTGGAGCTTGTCGTAGGCGTCTCGCATCAGCAGGACGCCCAGCGACGCACTGGCCACGATCAGCACGGCCAGGCCGAGCAGGACGTCGGCGCATGACGTCGCGGGCGATCACAGCCAGCGCTCCAGGGCCCGGACGAAGACCAGGCCGCTGCCGAACATCAGCAGGGCGAGCAGGACCGGAAGCTCGAACAGGCTGGACCGCTGGAACGCCTGGGCCAGCAGCGCGAGCACCATGACCACGACCGCGGTGATGAACTGGTAGGCGACGACCGCCGCGGGCAGGTCGTCGCGGGCGATAACGATCCCGGCGGGGATAAGGCAGATCAGCATCGCGATCGCCGCCGCGGTGAAGGCCAGGACCATGTCAGTCGCCCCCCTTGGCCACCAGCTGGTGCAGGACCATCGTCTCGGTGCCGGGGTCGATGCCGAGCGCGAACGCGTTCGGCGCGACGCTCCGCCCCCCGATCAGCAGGACCCGGCGGGTGACGCCGGCCGGCGTGTCGTCGCCGAACCGGACCGGCTCGGTGACGAACGCGCTGGCCGGCTGCTCGCCGCGGGCCAGCCTGCGCCACAGCGCGGCGTACACGATCACCATGTCGCGGACCACCTGCCCCGGCAGGCGCAGGGCCGGGACCAGCCACCTGATCCGCATCCGGAACCGCGTCGCGGCCTGGTAGCTGGCCAGCTCGGCGACCAGGGCGGCGATCGCCGCCGCACCCGCGCCCGCGAGCAGCTCGTCGGTGGCCAGGGAATCGTCAAGCATGACCCACAGCGACATCAGCAGCACCCACCAGATCAGCCACGTGCCGGTCCGGGCCAGGCCTGACTGGTGATACTTCCGGTCCCGCGGCTCCCCGGCGAGCGGACCTGGATCTGGCATCTCAGCCGACTACCCTGCCCCCGGTCGGCTAACCCGAGCCTGTCACGAGCCACCCCGCCGAAGTGCCTCGCGGGCCGTCACCAGGTCGGCGACGAGCCCGGCAAAGGAGCGTTCCCGGGCCTCCGGGTCGTCCTCGCGCAGCACGGCGGACGGGTGGATGGTGCTCACCACCAGTCCCCGCCATGGCCCGACTGCTGCTTCCTCTACCTTTCCTTTGTGCTCGCCGACCCGGAACCGCGGGCCGAACACGGCCTCGCCCGCCACCGCGCCCAGCAGCACGACCAGCCGGGGCCGGATGACGCCGAGCTCGGCGTCCAGCCAGAACCCGCAGGCCTTGATCTCGGTACGGTTCGGGCGCTGGTGGATCCGGCGCTTGCCGCGCTCGGTCCACTTGAAGTGCTTGACCGCGTTGGTCAGGTAGACCTCCGCGCGGTCGATGCCGGCCTCGTCGCAGGGCCCGGTCCAGGACCCGCCCGGCCGGCCCGACGAACGGACGTCCCTGCTTGTCCTCCTGATCGCCGGGCTCCTCACCGACGAGCACCATCGCCGCGGTCGCCTTTCCCTCCCCGAACACGGTCGCCGTCGCGCGCTTGTACAGGTCGCAGCGCGTGCACGAGGCCGCGCTCTCCGCTAGCTCCTGCCAGGTGGTCACGGCACACGATTACCCGGCCCGGAATGTTCCCACGCCTGCCCCGCCGATTGGAGCCTTCGATCGTGGGTAAGCAGGCCGTGACCGGTCGAGAGGAGACGTCATGGCCACCGACAAGCAGAAGGAAGCCGCCCGGCGCAACATCGTCAAGGCCCGGCAGGCGCAAAGCGCCAGGGCGCACGGCGAGGACGTCCCCGGCAGCGGCGAGGGCCTGAGCACCGCGGACAAGGACAAGCTGACCGACCAGGAGTTCGCGTTCCCCGGGGAACGTAAAGAGCCGCTGACCGACGCCCGGCACGTGCGCAACGCGATCGCCCGTTTCGACCAGGTCGAAGGCGTCAGCGATGCCGAGCGGGACAAGGCGTGGAAACGGATCCTGGCCGCGGCCAAGCGCTACGACGTCGAAGTCTCCGAGTCTGACTGGCGAGACCTGGCCAAGGGCGGCAAGGACCGCAAGCGCTAAGCCCACGCAGGCTTACATGAGAGCGTCCTCCAGGCTCGCGTAAACAGCGACGACGCGGTCCACGCCGGTGAGCGCGACAACGCGGGCGACGGCCTCGCCGACGGCCGCCAGCCGGACCTCACCGCCGTCGGCCCGCGCCCGCCGGTCCGCGATGACCAGGGCATTCAGCCCGGCCGAATCGCAGAACCTGGTCCGGGACATGTCGACCACGACCATGGCGCGCCCGGGCTCCGCCGTTTCGAGCAGGGCCGCTTCGAGCAGGGCCGCCTGCAGCCCGGCGGCGTTGGTGATGTCGATCTCCTCGGGCGCCGTCACCACCGGCACGCCCTCGACCACCTCGACCGGGAAGCTGATCTCCGGCACTGCGCCACCTCCTGGCCCAGACCGTAGCACCACGGACCGTTCGGATAAATTTGATCTTTTTAAATCTTTTTCCGAACGGGCCGTGGTGCGTGCGTCCGCCTATGAGCGGACGCGGGCCGGGCGAGGCGGCGGCGAGGGCCTGGTCACGTGCCCGGGGCGGCGGACAAGCGGACCGCGCACTCCAGCATCCCGGCGTGCACGAAGGCCTGGGGCAGGTTGCCCCGCGACTGGCGCTGGCGGACGTCGTATTCCTCGGTGTACAGACCCGCCGGGCCGCACGCCGCGCGGTTGCGCTCGAACCAGCGGGCCGCCGCGGTGGTCTCCCCGCAGGCCTGGGCGACCTGCGCCATCCAGAACCCGCAGAGCAGGAACGCGCCCTCGCTCTTGTGCAGCGGCCGGGCGTCGTGGCGGAACCGGTAGACGTACCCGTCCTCGGTGAGTTCGTCCTGCACCGCACGGACGGTCGCGCGGTTCCGCGGGTCGTCCGCGGGCAGGGCGCCGCGGATCACCGGCACCAGCAGGGCGGCGTCGACGCGCGGGTCCTCGGGCGAGCGCTGCCAGCGGCCCGTGGGATGGACCGCGTCGCCGAGGCTGGCCAGCAGCGAGTCGGCCAGCGCGCTCCAGCGGGCCGCCTGACGGTGCGCGGGACCGCCCGGCGGGCCGTTCGCCGCGGCGGCGGCCAGGGAGCGCAGGCCGGACACGCACGCGAGCCGGGAGTGTGTCCAGTGCCGGTCCTCGAGTTCCCAGATGCCCGCGTCGGGTTCGGTCCAGCGCTTCTCGATCGCCTCGGCCGCCGTGGCCGCCGCCCGCCAGTTCTCCTCGGCCAGCAGGTCCAGGCGGGCGGCCGCGGCGAATAGCTCCAGCGACTCACCCAGCCCGTCCAGCTGGAACTGGCCGGTCACCCGGTTGCCGGCCTTGGCCGCCCCGCCTGGATACCCGGGCAACCGCAGCGCGCGTTCACCGGGAATGGGCTCGCCCGTCACCGTGTAGGCAGGCATGAGCCCGGGGCCGTCGGCGAGGATGCGCTCGGTGACGAAGCGGACGGTTCCCTCCAGGAGCGGGTGCGGGCCGTGGGCCGCGACGGCCAGGCCCGCGTAGCACTGGTCGCGGATCCAGGCGTACCGGTAGTCGTAGTTGCGGCCGCCCTCCAGCCGCTCGGGAAGTGACGTGGTGGCGGCCGCGACCATCGCGCCGGTGCTGGCGGTCAGCCCGCGCAGGATGGCGTAGGCGTGGCGGGCGTCGCGCGCGGCGGTGAGGTCGTCGCACGCGGGCACCACGGCGGACCAGGCTTCCTCGGTGGCGGCCCAGGTCTGGTCCGGGTCGGGCGGCGGGGTATCCAGCGGCCGGTCGGAAAGCTCGAGGACGAGGTCGTGGTGGCCTCCGGCGGGGAGCGTCACGGTGAGCGCGAGCCCGCCGTCGCCGGGCCGTGCGCGGGCCGCGCCCGACCAGCGGAACCGCAGGCGCCCGCTGCGGCCGGTCCAGCAGCCGCCGGCCCGGGACAGCTCCGTCGTCCGGCTGCGCCCGAACCCGGCGCGGACATCGAGCACCACGTTCACCCGGGTCGGCCCGTCGACGGCCACGATGCGGCGCAGGACCACGGCGCGATGCGGATCGGCCGGCATGGAGAGGGCCTCACGGCATTCGGTTCGCGACGAGCCGACCCAGCGGCTCCGCCAGATCAGGGTCCCGGTCTCGTAGTAGCCGCCCCAGACGTACCAGGGATCCGCGGGCGTGACCGCGTAGGTGCCGCGGCCGCCGAGCAGTCCGCTGAAGACCGCCGGGCTGTCCCAGTGCGGCGCGCACAGCCACGAGATCGCCCCGTCAGGGCCGATCAGTGCCCCGCGCTCCCCGTCGGCGATCAGCGAGTACTCCCGCAGAACGTGCGGGCGGAACGATCCGGTCATGGACTGCACCTGTCCGGCAGAGCCCCGCCGAAACGCCGGGCCCCGGGGTTTAGCCAGCCGGCTGCCGGGAAGCCGGGGACCTTGCGCGGTAGGCGTGCGGACGGATTCATCAGGAAGGCGGATTCACATGGAGACCCAGACCGTTGTCGTGACCGGGGCCAGCGCGGGAATCGGGCGGGCCACCGCGCGCCTGTTCGGGCAGCGCGGCGCTCGCGTCGCCCTGATCGCCCGCGGTCAGGCCGGCCTGGACGGAGCGGCGCGCGACGTGGAGGAGGCGGGCGGCCAGGCCCTGGCCATCAGCGCCGACGTGGCCGACTACGAGCAGGTCACCGCGGCCGCGCGGCAGGTCGAGGAGCGCTTCGGGCCGATCGACGTGTGGGTGAACGTGGCGTTCACCTCGGTATTCTCGCCCTTCAGCGAGATCACCGCGGAAGAGTTCCGGCGGGTGACCGAGGTGAGTTATCTCGGATTCGTGCACGGGACGATGGCGGCGCTGGCCCTGATGCGCCCCCGCGGCCGCGGCACCATCGTCCAGGTCGGATCGGCGCTCGGCGAACGCAGCATCCCGCTGCAGTCCGCCTACTGCGGCGCCAAGCACGCCATCAACGGATTCACCTCCTCGTTGCGCTGCGAGCTGCTGCACGAGAACTCCGGCGTGCAGGTGACCGTGGTGCAGATGCCGGCCGTCAACACGCCGCAGTTCTCCTGGGTGCGGTCCCGGCTGCCCAACCATCCGCAGCCGGTGCCGCCGATCTACGAGCCCGAGGTCGCCGCGCGCGGGGTGTTGTTCGCCGCCGACCATCCGGGCCGGAGGCAGTACTGGGTCGGAGCGAGTACCGCGGCCACGCTTCTCGCCAACCGGGTGGCCCCGGCCGTGCTGGACCGGTATCTGGCCCGGACCGGCTACCGCTCCCAGCAGACGACGCAAGCCGTCGAGGCGGGCCGCCCCGATAACCTGCTCCAGCCCGTCGACGGGACCAACGGTCGCGATCACGGCTCGCACGGGATCTTCGACGACAAGTCCCACGACCGGAGCCCGCAGCTGTGGCTCGCCCAGCATGCCCGCGTGTCGTCCGGGCTGCTCGCCGGAGCGGCCGTCGCCGGCGCGTTCCTGGCCGGATGGCGCGGACGTCGCCGGTGACGGCAACGGCGCGCGGGCTCCAGAAGGTCCGCGCTACCTACGGGGCGGCGCTGGTCTTGGTGCCCGGCCCGGTGATCTGGCTGGCCACGGGGCAGCTGCCCAGCCGGCGGGCGTGCCGGGTGGCTCAGGTGCTCGGGATCCGGCACCTGATCCAGGCCGCGCTGACCGCCGCGGTGCCGGAGCCGGCGGTGCTCGCGATCGGCGGGCAGGTCGATGCCGTGCATGCCGCGTCGATGCTGCTGCTGGCCGCGGTCAGCCGGGCCGGGCGGCGGGCCGCCCTGACCGACGCGCTGACCGAGGCGGCCTTCGCCGCCGCGGGCTACTCAGTGTCCGGGGCGACCTCGCCCGTGTAGAGGAACCGCAGGGTCGCTCGTAGACCGCGTCAGTCGCGGCGGTAGCGTTCGGCGTCGGATTCCCGGAGCGTCAAGCCGAGGCCCGGCTGGTCCGCATCGGGCGTCAGGATCCCGCCGTCGGGGTCCAGGGCGCCGTCGAAGAGCATCCGCTCGATCCGCTGGTGGTCGTGGAAATACTCGACGTGCCGCAGGTTGGGCACGGCGACGCCGACCCGTGCGTGCAGGTTGGGGGCGCAGTGCCCGGAGACCTGGAGGTTATGCGCGGCCGCCAGGGCGGACCCGCGCAGGAACTCGGTGATGCCGCCGCAGCGGGTCACGTCCAGCTGGAGGCAATCCACCGCGCCGGCGGCGATGAGCCGCGCCGAGTCGGCCAGTGACCAGCTGTACTCCCCCGCGGCCACGTCGGGCCGGACCTGGCGCCGCACCGCGGCGAGCCCCGCCAGGTCCTGCGACGACACCGGTTCCTCGAACCAGGTCACCCCGTACTCCGTGAGCCGGTCCGCGACCCGCACCGCCTGCCCGGCCGTGTAGCCGCCGTTGGCGTCGACGTAGAGCTCGGCGTCCGGCCCGATGACCTCGCGGGCCAGGGCGACGCGCTCGAGGTCCCGGTGCTCGCTGGTGCCCCAGCTCTCGCCGATCTTGATCTTCACCCGCGGGATGTGGTCCTTGTGCACCCAGCCGGCCAGCTGCTCGCGGGTCTGGTCCTCGTCATAGCTGGTGAAGCCGCCGCTCCCGTAGACGGGTACGCCGTCCCGGGCCTGGCCGAGCAACCGGGTCAGCGAGGAGCCGAGCAGCCGCGCCTTCAGATCCCACAGCGCGATGTCCACGGCGGAGATGGCGGTCGCCGCGATCCCGGGCCGCCCGATGTTCCTGACCGCGCGGGCCATGGCCTCGGCCGCTCCGGGCACGTCCAGTGCGCTGCGCCCGATCACGACGTCGGCCAGCACGTCGGCGATGACGCTGCGCGCCGCGGCCGCCGCGTAGGTCCAGCCGATGCCGCGGGCCGCCCCGGCCCGGGCGGCGGCGAGCACCATCGTGGTCTTGTCCCAGGCGAGCGTCCCGTCTGCCTCCGGCGCATCGGTGGGGATCACGTAGACAGCGGCCGTGACCTCCCGCACGATCGGCCCGTCATCACGCACGGCTGAACCCCCTTGCGGTCATGCTCCGTCGTTCCTGGCTGACTGCTACCTGCCCCGGTCAGGGTCAAACGCGGGGCCCGCGCGTTTCCGGGCGCGCTCTCGAGGTAGAGACGGGTATGCACTCCATATCTGCCACCCGCGCCACACACAGAGCCAGGCGGGCTTCTCGCAGCCCGGCGGCGCACATCCTGGCCCGGGCAGGCCTTACCGCGCGAGGCGTCATCTACCTGCTGATCGGCTGGGTCGCCGTGCTGGTCGCGCTCGGCCACAGCTCGCAGGAAGCCGATCAGCAGGGCGCCTTGCAACTGCTCGCGGGCAAGCCCTACGGGCTGGTCTCGCTGTGGCTGCTCGGCATCGGCTTCGCCGCCTACGCCCTGTGGCGGCTCAGCGAAGTCGCCTTCGGCGTGGCCGGTGAGAAGGACGGCGCGGGCCCCCGGCTGATCTCGCTGGCGCGGGCGGTGATCTACGCGGGCTTCGCCTACCTGACGTTCACGATCATCTCCGGCACGCAGCACAGTCAGTCCCGCCAGCAGCAAGACGTCACGGCCACGGTCATGCGGCATACCGAGGGCCGGTGGCTGGTCGGGATCGTCGGCCTGATTGTCGTCATCATCGGCCTGGTCCTGGTCAGCCAGGGCGCCCGCCGCACGTTTACGAAGTACCTGCGGACGTCGCAGATGAGCCCCCGGACGCGCCGTGTCGTCGAAGTGCTTGGCATGATCGGGACCATCGCCCGCGGCCTGGTCTTCGCTCTGGCCGGCGTACTGGTGATCGACGCGGCCGTCACCCACAAGGCATCGGAGTCGGGCGGCATCGACAAGGCGCTGCTCACGCTGCGGAACCAGCCGTTCGGCGAGTTCCTGATGATCCTGGCCGCCCTCGGCCTCGCGGTCTTCGGCATCTACGGGCTGTGCGAGGCCCGCTGGCGCAAGGTCTGAGGAGCTCAGGAAGAAGATAGCATGCCTAACGTCGCTGTGGTAGCGCACTCCGGTAAGAGCTTCGGCGGTGGCCTGAACGAGCTGCGCACCGTCCTGGCCCGGGAGGGGGTCACCTATCCGCTCTGGTACGAGGTGACCAAGAGCCGTCACGCGCCCGCATGCGCACGGCGGGCAGCGGCTCAGGGCGCTGAGGTCA
>CAVPLC010000066.1:0-72228 GCA_963705835.1 uncultured Actinomycetes bacterium | reverse complement strand
AGCACCTCGCTGGCGCGGCTTCCTGACGCCGTGGCGCTCGCCCGCGGATCAGCCCGCCTGGGCGCGGCCTGCGCTGCTGGCCATCGCCGCCGTCGCGGCGGTCGCGTACGGCTGGGGAATGGCCGGCGCCAGCGTCGAGTCGCTCTACGGCGCGGCGGCCCGCAGCATGTCGGAAAGCTGGCACGACTTCATCTTCGGGGCGTTCGATCCAGCCGGGACCGTCACCATCGACAAGCTGCCCGGCGACCTCTGGGTGCAGGCCCTCTCGCTGCGGATCTTCGGCTTTCACATCTGGGCCCTGGTCCTGCCGCAAGTGGTCGAGGGCGTGCTCACCGTCCTGGTGCTGTACCGGGCGGTCCGCCGGCTGGCCGGGCCTGCGGCCGGCCTGACCGCCGCGGCCGTGCTCGCCGTCACGCCCATCACCGTGCTGCTGAGCCGCGGCAACGTTTCGGACTCGCTGCTGATCCTGCTGCTCGTGCTCGCCGCCGACGCCACGTCCGCCGCGCTGCTCACCGGGTCGCTGCGGCGGCTGCTGCTGGCCGGCGTCTGGGTCGGCCTGGCGTTCCAGGCGAAGATGATCCAGGCCTGGCTGGCCCTGCCCGCGCTGGCCGCCGCCTACCTGCTCGCCGCGCCCGCGGCGCGGCTGCGTACCCGGTGCGCGCACGTCGCGCTGGCCGGGCTGGTCACCGCCGTGGTGTCGCTGTCCTGGATGACCGCGGTCTCGCTCGTCCCGTCCGGGGACCGGCCCTACGTGGACGGCAGTGCGGACGACTCGGTGTACACGCAGGTCTTCGACTACAACGGCCTGGGCCGGCTCACCGGGAACTGGGCGAGCATCGCCGGGCCGCCTTCACCGCTCGTGGTCGCGGCCAAAGAGAGCGGGCAGTTGCTGACCGCCGAGACCATAGGCATCAAGGCGAGCTGGCACCGGCTGCTGGCCGGCCCGTTCGCGGCCGACGGCGGCTGGCTGCTGCCGGCGGCCGTCGCCGGCGCGCTGGGCGTGCTCATCTCCCGGCGCCGCCGGGGCAGGCGCGACCCGCTGCGCGCCGCCGTCGTGCTGTGGGGCGGCTGGTGGCTGGTCCTCGCCGTCTTCTTCAGCGTCGGCACCTACCTGAACTCGTACTACGTCGCGGCGCTCGTCCCCGCGGTGGCCGCGCTGTGCGGCACCGGCGTCGCCGCGTGCGGACCTCGCCCTTGGCCGGCCAGGGTGCGTTTGATCGTCGCGGCGACGGTGCTCGGCTGCGCCGGATACGGCGCCTACCTGATGTCCGGGACGGTATCCGGCCCGGTCGTGCTCACCGTGGTGGCGCTGGTCGTGGCGGCGGCCGCCGCCGCCCAGCTGCTGCGGCCCGCGTCAGGCAGGGCCGGGCAGCTGATTGCGGTCGCGTTCGGCGGTGCCGCCGTGCTCCTGCTGCCCGCGGCGGCGTCCGTGAGCTGCGTCATCGGCGGGCTGGGGCCGTTTGACACCCCGTTCGAGTCGTCGAAGACCGCGCACAATAACCAGCTGCTGGCCGCCGACGCGCCCAACCTGACCAGGGCCGTCCGGCAGCTAGAACTCCAGACGCCACCCGGTGACGCCCTGTTCGGCACCGACACGTCCGGCCTCGCGCAGAGCTACATCCTGTACAGCGGCAGGGAGGTGCTGCCGATCGGCGGCTTCCTCGGCAACGTGCCGGCCCCGACGCTGGCCACGTTGCAGGGCGACATCAGCCGCGGCTACGTGCGGGTATTCGTGCTGCCGGTGTCACCGCCGGGCCCGGACCCGCGGGTGCGGTGGCTCGAGTCGCACTGCATCAGGCAGCCCACGCCCCCGAACCGCCGCCCGGTCCCGTACGCGTACTTCTTCTGCGGACTCCCCGCCGCCCAGCCCGCCGGCGCCCAGCCCGCCGGCGCCCAGCCCGCCGGCGCCCAGCCGCGGCGCCAGGCCGGCTAGGGCAGGACGGCTTCGGCTTCGATCTCGACGAACCAGGCGGGGTCGAGCAGGCCGGCCACGATCACGGCGGTGGCGGCGGGACGGACGGCGGCGAAGACCTCGCCGTGCGCGCGGGCGACCTCGCGCCAGTACGCGGCGTCGGTGAGGTACATGCGGGTGCGGACGACGTGCTCCAGGCTGGTGCCCGCCCGGCCGAGGGCCTCGCCGATCAGGTCCAGGCACAGCCGGGCCTGGTCGTACGGCCCGGCCGGGGGCGGGCCGCCGCCGGGCGGCACCGGAGCGGTCCCGGCCACCAGGACCCGGCCGCCGGCCACCACGGCGCGGGAGAACCCGAAGACCGGCTCGTACGGCGAGTGGCCGCTGATGCGCTGAGTTGGCACGGGTGGCATTGTTTCATCCGGCTTGGTTTACGACCGGAGTGGCGGGTAGCTCTGAGTGCTGGGGCGGGGATTCCGGTTGCGGCCGTGAGCTTCGGACGGGGGGCCTGGCGCGGTGGGCTTGGCGCGGTGGGCTTGGCGCGGGGCTCTGTACGGGGCTCGGCGTGTGGCCTGGCGCGGGGCTTGGCGCGCGGGGATTGGCGTGGATCGTGATCACGTTATATCTTGAAGTTGTACCTGATTGTGTGGGCCATATGAGGAGAGTCCGCGATGAGCGAAATTGAGCAGCAGGTCCGGGGCTGGTGGGCCCGGCTTCTCGCCTGGCTGCGCGGGGACCAGCGCGCGGACGCGACGCGCAAGGCGAAGGCGGCCATCCAGGACCTCCGTGACAGCGATACCGGGCGCAAGGCCGAGGCGGCCATCCGCGACCTGCGGCAGGGCGAGGTCGGCCGCAAGGCCGAGGCCGCGATCAAGGACCTGCGCGAGGGCGAGACCGGGCGCAAGGCGCGGGAGGCCCTTCGTGACCTGCGGGACAGCGACGCCGCGCGCAAGGCTCGCGAGGCGCTGCGGGACCTGCGGGACAGCGACGCCGGGCAGAAGGCCAAGGCCGCGATCCGCGACCTGCGCGACGGCGCGGCAACGCGCGACAAGTCCTGACGGGGGCGCGGTCCTGACGCGGGGGCGCGGTCCTGACGCGGGGGCGCGGTCCTGACGTGGCGGCGCGGTCCTGACGGGGGCGCGGTCCTGAGGTGGGGGGCGCGGTCCTGACGGGGGGGCGCGGGAGCCAGGCGCGGTGTGCCTCATACCTGCCATAGGGCGCTGACCGGGACCGCGCGCAGGCGAGGACCGAAGGGCAGGGTCTGACGGCCGGTATAGAAGACGATCCCGGCGATGAAGTCGGAGCCGATTCGTTCGGCTAGGTGCCGCAGGCCGCGGAAATCGCCCGCCGCGACCGTAGAGGAGGCCTTGATCTCGATCCCGACGACGCGTCCCTGGCGGTTCTCCAGCACCGCGTCCACTTCCGCCTTGTCCTTGGTGCGGTAGTGAAAGAGTTCGGCGCGCTGCCGCGACCAGGTAAGTTGCCGGGCCAGTTCCATCAGCACGAACCCTTCCAGCAACGGCCCGAACGATCCGTCCGGGCGCAGCAGGCTGCGCGCGTCCGCGCCGAGCAGGTTGGCCGCGATTCCCGAATCGACGAAGGCTAGCTTGGGCGTTCCTACGGCACGCGCGCTGACGTTCCGCGACCAGGCCGGGATCCGCTTGATCAAGAAGACCTCCTCCAGCAGGCCGAGGTATCGCTGGACGGTGCTCGCGGGCAGACGGACTTCGCTGCCGACCGCGTTGACCACCAGGAGCTGACCAGAGCGGGCCGCCAGGAGGCGGATCAGGGCCCTCATCTCGGCCGTGCGCTCGATCTCAGACAGCTGGCTGACGTCACGCACGACGAGATCGGCAACGTAGGAATCGAAGAAGCGCTCGCGGCGGCGAGGATTCGTCCTGGCCAGCGCCTCGGGAAAGCCGCCCCGGACGATCCGCTCGGCGTAGTCCTGCCGGGTGATCGCCGACTCGTGAGTCAGTCCCTCGCCCTGCTCGAAGACGGCGTCGACGAACCGGTCCGCATTACCGTCGATCTCGCCCTGGGAGAACGGCCATAGCTCGATCGTCTCGGTCCGGCCAGGCAACGCATCAGGCAGGCCGCGCAGGCCGAGTACTCGCGCCGAGCCGGTGAGCAGATACCGGCCGGGTCTGGGGTCGGTGTCGACCTGCTCCTTGATGGCCAGCAAGAGCTCGGGCACCCGCTGGATCTCATCGATCACCATGAGCTCACCGGAATCCACGAATCCAGTTGGGTCGGCCATCGCCGCCCGGCGGGTCGTGGCCGTATCCAGGTTCCGCCATTCGGCGTTCCGGCCCTTCGCGACCACGGCGACCAGCGTGCTCTTTCCGGACTGACGGGCGCCGGTGACGAGCACCACCCTGGTGTCAGCGAGTGCCTCGGAAACAGATGGCTCGGCGTGCCGGGTCAGCAGCTTGCCTAGCGGGGTGGGGTTAACGCGTACCACCTGATCAGAGTGCCATATGGGCCTGCGTTAGGCCAGTTTCACCGTCGTGTGCGTGGTGCGTTGGTCGCTAAGGTTGTGGTGCGTTGGTCGCTGGGGTCGTGGTGGGTTGGTCGCTGGGGTCGTGGTGCGTTGGTCGCTGGGGTCGTGGTGGGTTGGTCGCTTATTGCCTGGTGAGGCAGACCACGTCCTTGGCCGGCTCCTCGCCCGGGTACGCGGAACCGCGCGCCTGGCCGCGCGGCTGGGCCGGGCCGGGGCGGGCGGAAATTGGGTTGCGCGGGACGAGGCCCGTGTGGCAGCCTGCAGCAGGTTCGGTTCTCGGGTCCGGCGCTAGCCGGCTGAGCGAAGGGAGGCGCCAGATGTATACGCCCGTCGCGGGCACGATCTCGCCTGCCCTATTCGACGCTCAGCTGAGGAGCACCACCCGTGTACGACTATTCCTCCGCCTACGGTGGAGAGTTCAATACCCGCCGCGGTAAGCGGCGCTTTGACGACGACGAGCCGACCACGGCCAAGCGCGTACGGCAGCGGCGGGCGCTGCCGTCGATAGAGGCCTTCGACGCCACCTACGGCCTGACCGACGGCGACCGCTGGAGCACCTGGGACCAGTCGATGCCGACCGAACGCGGCCCGAAGCCCTATCCGGACTGGCTGGTCACCGAGCTGGCCGCCGTCGATACCGAACTCGGCATCCTGAAGACCGGCAAGGAAGCCGACGTCTTCCTGCTCCGGCGGGGCATACCGGGGACCGACCGGTCCTGCCTGCTCGCGGCCAAGCGGTACCGGTCGGCCGAGCACCGGATGTTCCATCGCGACGCCGGGTACCTGGAGGGACGCCGGACCCGGGAGTCGAGGGTGAACCGGGCCGTGTCGAGCCGAAGCGCGTTCGGGCGCCAGGCGATCGCGGGGCAGTGGGCGGTCGCCGAGTTCGCCGCGCTGACCCGGCTGCACGTGGCCGGGGTCCCGGTGCCGTACCCCGCGCAGATCCTGGATACCGAGCTGCTGCTGGAGTTCATCGGCTCGGCCGACGGGACGGCGGCGCCGCGGCTGGCCGAGATCAGGGCCACGGCTTCCGATCTCGCCGGGCTGTGGGACCAGCTGGTCCAGGCGGTAGTGACCCTGGCCAGGGACGGCCTGGCCCACGGCGACCTGTCCGCGTACAACCTGCTGGTGCACGACGGACGGCTCGTCATGATCGACCTGCCGCAGGTGGTGGACGTGGTGGCCAACCCGCGTGGCGCCTGGTTCCTGAACCGCGACGCGGAGAACATCGGCCGCTGGTTCGCCGGGCACGGCCTGTCCGGCGTGCACCCCGAGCCCGGGGACCTGGCCGCCCTGCTCCGCCGCGAGGCCATGCTGGACTCGTAGCGGGGGCGGGCCGGTCGCCGGCCGGGACGGAGTAGAGCGGCCGGCGACGGCCCTCCTGCCGGGGGGCCCGCTCGTGGCGTGATGCAGGGTCTACGCTGGCGGGCCGCCCCTGGCGGCAGGTCAGGGGCGGGCTAGTCGAAGGTGACGGTATCGGCGGGCGACGGGTCGGCGTCCTCGAAGCTCGGGGTCATCCAGGTCGGGGTGCGCTGCGTCTTCGAGGTCGGGGAGGTCGGGGGCCCGCAGGTCCGAGGGCGGCGCGGCCGGAGCGGGCTCGGCGGCGGCGGAGCCCGGGGGCGGCCCCGGCGCGGACCGGCTGAGCGCCGGCCGGGCGGGCTGCTTGCGAGCGCGACGGGCGGGGCTGCCGGAAGCTGAGACGGCCGTTCTTCATGATGCCGATCCGCTGGGCGCGGCGGGCGATGGTGCTGTCGTGGGTGACCAGGACCATGGTCAGGCCGCGCTCGCGCCACATGGTCTCGAGCAGGCCGATGATCTCGTCACGGGTGTCCTCGTCGAGGTTGCCGGTGGGCTCGTCGGCCAGCAGGACCTTGGGCTCCTTGACCAGGGCGCGGGCGATGGCCACGCGCTGCTGCTGGCCGCCGGACAGCTCGCCGGGCACGTGCCGGAGCCGGTCGCCGAGGCCCACGACGTCCAGCGCCATCTGGGCCCGCTGCCGGCGCGCGGCCGTGCCGACCCGCAGCGGCACCAGCGCGGCCTCCACGTTCTCCTGCGCCGACAGGGTAGGCACCAGGTTGAAGGTCTGGAACACGAAGCCGATGGACTGGGCGCGCACCTTGGTCACTTCGGTCTCCCGGAGCTGGGCCAGGTCGCGGCCGTCGAACTCGACGATGCCGGAGGACGGCCGGTCCAGGCCGCCGAGGATCTGCAGCAGCGTGGACTTGCCGTGCCCGGTCGGGCCCTGGACGGCCAGCCACTCGCCGTCCTCGACCACCAGGTCCACGCCGCGCAGCGCGGCGACCGTGCCGCGGCCCTTCATGTAGTTCTTGGTCACCCCGGAGAGCTTGTACATCAGGACGTCCTTTCACGCGACCTTGGACAGCGCGGCGGCCGGGCGGAGCCGGGCGGCCCGCCACCCGCCGAACGTCCCGGCGATGATGCCGCCGGCCACGGCCAGCACGACGGCGAGCAGGATGACGTTGGAGCTCACCGACGCGGCGAGGTGGACGGCCACGGTGTGGCTGGCCGTGCTGGCGTTGCGGAATGCATTCGCGAAGCCGCCTCCGCCGCCACCGCCTCCCGCGCCGCCACCGCCGAAGGTGCCGGTCCCGCCGGTGCCGCTGCCGGCGCCGGGGAAGCCGCCGAACTGGCGGGCGCCGCCCGGCGTGGCCGTCCCGGTGGTCTGCCCGACCACGGCGGTGAGCTTGGGCGACATCTTGGTCACCAGCTCCGCGCCGGCCAGGCCGAGGCCGACGCCGATCGGCGCCGCCGATGATGCCCATCGTGACGGCCTCCCCCATCACCTGGCCGATGATCCTGCGGCTCTTCCAGCCCAGCGCCTTGAGGGTGCCGAACTCACGGACCCGGCGCGACACGGCCGCCATGGTCAGCAGGCTGGCCAGCAGGAACGCCGCGACCAGCACCGCGATGGCCAGCCACTTGCCGAGGTTGTTGGCCAGGCTGGAGGCGTTGGACAGCGAGCCGGTGACCTCGCTGGCCAGGTCGGCGGAGGTGGTCACGGTGTACGAGGGCAGCGCTCTGGAGATCTCGTCGGAGACGGTGGCGATGGCCGAGGAGCTGTCGGCCGCGACGTAGATGGTGTTCACGTCGTTCTTCATGTTGGCCAGCTTCTGCGCGACCGCGAGCGGGACGTAGACGTCGGACGGGTTGTCGCCGGCCGGCTCGCTGACGATGCCGATTACCTTGAAGTTCGTGGCCGTGCCGCTGCTGTTGCCGACGGCGATGGTGGAGCCGACCGTGAGCTTGTTCTGCGCGGCGTAGGAGGAGTCGAGCACCGCGACGTCGGCCGAGGCGTCCGCGGCGGTGAAGGTGCGTCCGGAGGCGAGCTTGCCGGAGCTGAGCGGGCCGAGCTCGCCCACGCCGAGGTCCACGCCGTCGACGCCGAAGCTGCCCGGGGTGAAGCTCGACCGGAACGACTGGCCCGCGCCTCCGCCTCCGCCCCCTCCGCCGGCACCGCCTCCGAAGCCGCCCCCACCGGAACCGCCCCCGTTGAAGTTGATGGCCGGCATGGTCCCGGTGAGGGTGCGGTCGGTCAGGGTCAGCCCGCCGGCCGCGGCCGCCACGTCGTGCAGGCCGGCCACCTGCGTGACGGACGATGAGCCGATCGAGGCGAGCGTAGCGGAGCCGCCGAGCGTGCTCTCGTTGATCTTGGTGCCGGCCGCGGGCCGCTTCGTGGTCCCGGTGCGGAACCCGAAGCCGAACGAGCCCGGGGTGAACGAGCCGGCCGCCGGCGTCTTGGTCACGGTGACGTCCGTGCCCACGCCGTACAGCGCCTTCAGCACCGTGCCCTGGGCGTTCTTGACTCCGGCGGCCGCCGCCGTGACCGTGATCACCAGGCCGACGCCCAACGCCAGGCCGAGCGCGATGAACACGGCCTGGCGCATGCGGCGTCTGAGCTCGCGCCGCAAATAGGTGAAGAACATCTCCGCACTCCTGCTCGGCGGCACGCGCCAGCGCAGCACGCGCTAGCGCAGCATGGTCAGGTAGACAGCATGGTCAGATAGACAGCACTGAATGCGGATGTCGCTCCGCATCTGGCGGCGCGGTTGCCGCCCCCGGGAGCGGACGCCGCGCCACTTCAGAGCATGGCGATGCCGCCTGAAGAGCCGCTGAGCAGAACCTGCAGGATTACCTCGACGTCTAGGTGAACGCGTTCAGGTGCCGCGGACCGCGCGGATCGACTCGCGCAGCGAGCCCATGGTGGCGAGCACGGCCGAGGGCTCGTACCCGCAGTGCGCCATGCAGTTGGCGCACCGTGGGTCCTTGCCGCGCCCGTACGCGTCCCAGTCCGTGGTCTCGATCAGCTCCTTGTACGTCTTGGCGTACCCGTCCGACATCAGGTAGCACGGCCGCTGCCAGCCGAACAGCGAGTAGGACGGGATGCCCCAGGCCGTGCAGCCGAAGTCGGCCTTGCCCTCGAGGAAGTCGAGGAACAGCGGCGTGTGGTTCAGCCGCCACTTCTTGCGCCGCCCGTCCGCGAACGCCTTGCGGAACAGCTCCCTGGTCTCGGTGACGCCGAGGAAGTGCTCCTGGTCCGGGGCCTTCTCGTACGCGTACGCGGGCGAGATCTGCATCTCGTCGATGCCCAGGTCGTCGTTCAGGTAGTTCAGCACGTCGATGATCGTCTGCGGGGTGTCGGTGTTGAAGAACGTGGTGTTGGTGTTCACCTTGAACCCGCGCGACTTGGCCAGCTTGATCGCCTCGACGGCCTCGTCGAACACGCCTTCCTTGCAGACCGACTCGTCGTGCCGGTCGCGCAGCCCGTCGATGTGCACGACCCAGGCGAAGTACGGCGAGGGCTTGAACTTGTCCAGCTTCTTCGGCATGAGCAGCGCGTTGGTGCACAGGAACACGAACTTCTTGCGCTTGATCAGCTCGGCGACGATGACGTCGATCTGCGGGTGCATCAGCGGCTCGCCGCCCGCGATGGACACCATCGGCGCGCCGGACTCCTCGACCGCGGCCAGCGCCTGCTCCACCGGCATCCGCTGCTTGAGGATGTCGTGCGGGTGCTGGATCTTCCCGCAGCCCGCGCACTTCAGGTTGCAGGCGAACAGCGGCTCGAGCTCGACGAGCAGCGGAAACTTCTTATTGCCAGCCAGCTTCTGGCGCATCAGGTAGGACCCGACGCGCAGGGACTGACGTAGTGGCATGGGCATTATTGCCGTACCTCCTTGGGCAGGCCGAACCGGATTGATTCCGTGGTCGTCACTCGCTCGGTAACGGTCAGGGCCCCGAGCCCGGACAGCGCCGAGATGATCTCGTCCACCACGGCGGGAGGGGCGGAGGCGCCGGCCGTCAGGCCGATGGTCGACACCCCGGTCAGCCACTCGAGCTGGATATCCTCTGCCCCGTCGATCAGGTGCGCGGGCGTGCCCGCCCGCTCGCAGGTCTCCACCAGCCGGACCGAGTTGGACGAGTTGGCCGAGCCCGCCACCAGCACCAGGTCGGATTCGGCGGCGATGGCCCGGACGGCGGCCTGGCGGTTGGTGGTCGCGTAGCAGATGTCGTCGCTGCCGGGCGCGCGCATCGACGGGAAACGCTCCCGCAGCGCGCCTGCCACCTCGGCCGCCTCGTCGACCGACAGCGTGGTCTGCATCAGGTAGGCGACGCGCTCGCCGTCCCGCGGCCGCAGCGCCGCGACGTCGGCGGCCGTCTGCACCAGGACGGTGGCCTCGGGCGCCTCGCCCAGCGTGCCCTCGACCTCCTCGTGACCGGCGTGGCCGATCAGCGCGACCGTGTACCCGGCGTCGGCGAACCGGCGGGCCTCGGCGTGCACCTTGGACACCAGCGGGCAGGTCGCGTCGATCACCGCGAGCCCGCGCCGGGCCGCCTCGTCGCGGACCGCGGGCGAGACGCCGTGCGCGGAGAACACCACGGTGGCGCCGTCGGGTACCTGGTCCAGTTCGTCGACGAAGATCGCGCCGCGGCGTTCCAGGTCGCCGACCACGCGGGTGTTGTGCACGATCTGCTTGCGCACGTAGACCGGGGCGCCCTGGCGGTCCAGCACCCGCTCGACGATCTCGATGGCCCGCTCCACCCCGGCGCAGAACGACCGGGGCCCGGCCAGCAGCACCTGGCGGGTGCCGCACGCCGCCGCCCAGCGTTCGGCGACCGGGGCGGCCGCGCGCAGCGCGCGCAGCGCGGCCAGCCCGCCGGAGACGATGCCGGCCAGCGGGTGGTGCGGGGTGTCGGACACGGCCCGGATCACCGCCACCGGCCGCCCGTCCGCGGCGGCGGCCAGCGGCGCCGACTCCATGTCGGCGAGCAGCCAGCCGTCGGCGGCCAGGTCGGCGCGTTCGGCCCGCCGGACCAGGTGATCGATCGTGGTGATCCGGCCGGTACGGGCGGGCAGCCCGGCGCGCCGCAGCTCGCCGACCAGCAGCGGCGCCGACGGGCAGGTGACCGCGCCGACCTCGGTGCCGACGACCAGGTCTCCCGGGGTGAGGTCGGTGCTCAGGCCGCCGCCGACCCCCATGATCAACATTTGTCCGAACGGGCGCTGGCTCAACCGCTCGGCCTGCTGCGCCGCGCGCGTGGTGCCATAGCCGGTGCGGATTACGTTGGGAGGGTTGGCGCTTGGCGGGAGGCCGCGGCGGATGGCCCGGGCCTCGATCCCCATCGGCGCGCAGATCAGCAACGGGTCCGGGGCGCTCACGTCGCCGGCCCCGGTGTCGCCGTCGCGAGGCCGCGGGATGGTCTCGGTCATGCGCTACCTCCGGGTTCCAGCGCTCGCACGTAGCGGCCGAGCGCGCTGAGGGGGAAGGCCAGGCGGTACAGGTGGTAGTTGATGTAGAAGTCGCCGGGGAAGCCGGTGCCGGTGTACTGCGGCTCGTCCCACGTCCCGTCGGATCGCTGCGTCTGCGCCAGCCAGCGCACGCCGCGCTCGGCGGCCGCACCGTGGTAATCGCCCGCGGCGAGCAGGGCGAGCAGCGCCCAGGCGGTCTGCGACGCGGTGGAGGTGCCCTGGCCCGCGAGCGCCGGGTCGTCGTAGGAGCGCAGGTCCTCGCCCCAGCCGCCGTCCGGGTTCTGGTGTTCTTCGAGCCAGGCCACGGCGCGGCGGATGGCCGGCTTGTAGGGCTTGACCCCGGCCGCGATCAGCGCGGGCACCACGGCGCCGGTGCCGTAGACGTAGTTGGCGCCCCACCGGCCGAACCAGGACCCGTCGGGCTCCTGCGCGCGAAGCAGCCAGGTCACGCCGCGGATGACCGCGGGGTGGCGGTCCAGACCCTCGGCCGCGAACGCCTCCACGATGTGCGCGGTCACGTCGGCCGAGGGCGGATCGATGACCGCGCCGAAGTCGCAGAACGGCAGCTTGTTGACCAGGTTGCGGGTGTTGTCCGCGTCGAACGCGCCCCAGCCGCCGTCCTTGGACTGCATCCCGGCCAGCCAGCGCAGCCCGCGCTCGATGGCGGGCTGGGCACCATCTCCGGTCAGGGCCTTGGGGTCGACCCGGCGCAGGGCCAGCACGACCTCGGCGGTGTCGTCGGTGTCGGGGTAGTTGTCGTTGTCGAACTCGAACGCCCAGCCGCCCGGGGCCAGGTGCGGCCTGCGCACCTGCCAGTCGCCCGGCCCGCGGATCTCCTCGCCGAGCACCCAGCGTGCCGCGCTGGTCAGGGCCGGATGGTCGGCCGGCAGTCCCGCGTCGGCCAGCCCGATCATGGTCAGCACGGTGTCCCAGACCGGCGACTGGCACGCCTCGAGGCGCCTGACGGGGCCGTCGGGACCCTCTTCGGTGATGGTGAACCGGTCAATCCCGGCCAGGCCGTGCGCCATCACGGGATGATCCAGGTCGTAGCCGAGCAGGTTCAGTGCCATCAGCGAGTACACCCAGGGTGGCTGGATGCCGCCCCAGCAGCCATCCCGCTCCTGCCGGGCGATGACCCACTCCGCGCAGCGCCGCAGCGCCGCCCGCCTTACCGACTTCACCGGCCGGTAAAGATGGAGGACCTTGTCCAGGGCGTTGAAGACCCGGGCCCAGGGGTCGTTCTGGGGCTGGGCCGGTTTGGTGCCGGTCTTCAGCTCGTCGATGGTGAACGGGAGCGGGCGGGACGGGCGGAAGGACTGGACGATGGCCAGCGCGACGATGGTCTGCCGGGCCCAGCACCCCCAGTCGTAGATGTTGAGCGGGAACCAGGACGGCAGGTAGATCAGCTCGGGCGGGATGACCGGCAACTCGTCCCACGACCACCGGCCGGACAGGGCCAGCCAGAGCCGGGTGAACACGCGGGTGGCCTCGACGCCGCCATGGCTCACGATCCAGTCGCAGGCCAGCTTCATGTGCGGCGCGTCCGGCTCGTCGCCGGCCAGCCGCAGCGCCACGTAGGCCTCGACGGTGGTGGACAGGTCGGCGTGGCCGCCGAAGAAGTTGGACCAGGTGCCGTCCTCGCGCTGGTTGTGCCGTATCCAGCGCGCCGCGGCGGCGGTCTGCTCCTCGTCGCGGATGCCGAGGAACTGGCGCAGCAGCAGGTCCTCGGCGTCCATGGTCACGTTGGTCTCGAGCTCGCCCTGCCACCACCCGGCGCTGTGCTGCAGCCCGAGCGCGTGGTCGCGGGCCCGGTCCAGCGTGTCGCGGGCGACGTCGAGGGCGGACAGGCCGCCCGCCGGATCAGCTACCACTGGCGAGCCGTGATGAACTCGGCGATCGCGGTCAGCTCGGCGCGCACGTCGGCCGGCATCTCGATGTCGGCCAGGCTGGCGTTGGCCGCGGCGAGCTGCGCGTCGGCCTCGGCCTCGGCCCACTGCTTGCCGCCCGCCGCGACGACCAGGTCCGCCCCGCGGATCAGGTCGTCCTCGGTGAGCGGGGCCGGGTCGGTGAGCAGGGCGCGCAGTTCGGCGGCGGCCGGCGTGCCGCTGTTCAGCGCGGCCACCACCGGCAGCGACTTCTTGCGGGCGCGCAGGTCCGCGCGGACCGGCTTGCCGGTGACCTCGGGCGCGCCCCAGATGCCGAGCAGGTCGTCGGTGAGCTGGAAGGCCAGCCCGACGTGCGCGCCGAACCCGGCCAGGCCCATGGCCAGCGTGGGCGGTGCGCCCAGGTGCACCGCGCCGATGCTGCACGCGCAGGCCATCAGCGCGGCGGTCTTGTCGCCCGCCATGTCCAGGCACTCGGCCAGCGTCACGTCGTCGCGCTTCTCGAAGGCCAGGTCCGAGCCCTGCCCGCCGATCAGCCGCGCCACGGCCGCGGACAGGCACCGGGCCGCCCACGCGCCCTGCGGGGTGCCGTCCTCCAGCAGCAGGTCCTGGGCCAGGGCCAGCAGCGCGTCGCCGGCCAGGATGGCCGCGCCGACGCCGAACACGGTCCAGGCCGTCGGCCGGTGCCTGCGCTCGGTGTCGTTGTCCATGATGTCGTCGTGCAGCAGCGAGAAGTTGTGCACCAGCTCGACCGCGACGGCGGCGGTCACGCCGCGCTCGGGGGACGCGCCCGCGGCGCGGGCCGACAGCAGGGCCAGGGCCGGCCGCAGCGCCTTGCCGCTTCCGCTGCCGGTCGGGTTGCCCTCGGCGTCGGCGAAACCGAGGTGGTACGCCGCGACCTTGCGCACGTCCGGCGTGAGCCGGCCAATGGCCGCCTCCATCGCCGGGCCGACCAGGTCCCGCGCCAAGGCCACACCTTCAGGCATCACAGCAGTCACGGGCGTACCCCTATCGTTGAGGAAGAAGCGTCCGGTTCGGAACCGGAAATTACGGAATCGGAATATCCGGGGTCGGACGGTCCGGGATCGGAAGGTCCGGGGTCGGAATATCCGGGTACGGAAGGTCCAGCGTCGGAAAGTCCGGGCACGGAAGGTCCAGCGTCGGAAAGTCCGGGCACGGAAGGTACGGGCTCGGAAAGTACGGTGCGGCGGAGCTCGATCGCGGCGGACAGGCCGCTGCGGACGGCGCCCTCCATGGTGTCGGGCCACCCGGTGTCGGTCCACGCGCCCGCCAGCACCAGGCCGGGCATCTCGGTTCCGGCCCGCGGCCGCAGCCGGCCGGTGCCGGGGGCCTGGCGGAAGGTGGCCCGCCGCTCGCGCGTCACGAAGAACTCGATGACCTGCGCGTCGCGGGCCGCCGGGAACAGTTCGGCCAGCGCGGGCAGGAACTGGTCGCGCAGCTTGGACGCTGGCACGTCCACGTACTCATCGGCCGCCGACAGCGAGATGGCCAGATACTGCGGCCTGCCCGGGGCGTCCCCCGCAGCGTCCGCAGCGTCTGACGTGCCGTCTGCGGGGTCCGCGGCGTCTGCGGCGTCTGCGGCACCGGCTGCGGCGCGGTGAAACCGGGGATTCACCTTGCTAGAGGGAGGTGAAACCGCGGTTTCACCTGGTTCGGGATGGGGGGCGGTGGGAGTGGGGAGGCGGTCGAGGCCGGAGATGCGGGTGCGGTCGAACACCCACTGGACCGGGGAGTCGACGGCGGCGGCGAAGGGGAGGTCCATCACCGGGCGATCGTAGATGACGTGCACGTTGACGATGGGCGAGGCGCCCAGGCCGGTCCAGCCCGCGACGGTTTCGTCGGGGAGGGCACCGGGGGGCATCAGGCGGGCGGCCATCTCGTGCGGGACGGCCAGGACCACGGCGTCCGCGGTGATCTCCGCAGGAACGGCCGCCTCCGCTGACTCCCCCGGCTCACTGGGGTCTGCGGGACGGGCGAGGCGGAGGCGGAAACGGGGGCCGGCAGGGACGGCGGCTTCGGAGTCGGAGGGGGTTGCGGGGGCGGAGTCGGACGGGGTGGCGGCGGATCGGAGTCGGACGGGGTGGCTTCGACGGGTTCGATGGCGGAGACTTTGGCGCCGATCAGGACCTGGGCGCCTAGTTGGGTCAGGAGGGTGGCGGCGGCGTCGCCATGGAGTTCGCCCAGGGGGAGGGCGGGGACGCCGATGTCGGCGGCGTTGTTCTTGCCGAGCAGGCCGGTCTTGACCACGGTGGCGGCCAGGGCAAGGGAGGCGTCGTCGCCCGCGATGTTCAGGGCGGAGACGGTGAACAGGTCCCACAGGGCGCGGCGGGCCCGGTCGCTCTGGCCGCGGGCGGCCAGCCAGTCGCCGAAGCGCTGCTCGTCCACCACCGGATTGGCCGGGTCGACGCGGCGCATGGCTAGGGCGGGGCGGGAAACCCTGGACCGTTCGGTAAAAGAAAGAAAGGGGTACCGGGCCAGGGCGGGAAGCATATGCAGGGGGCCCGGGAGCGCGGTCCTGCGGAGCCTGCCCCTGCGGGGGGCCTGGGGGTCCGCAGCCGGGGCGGGAGCCAGCACGGTCACGTCGAAGCGGTCCTGGAGGGGGGCGTGGGCGGTCACGCCGAGCTTGTCGAGCAGGCCGCGGTAGGCGGTGCAGCAGCCGAGGAAGACGTGCTGGCCCGTGTCGACGGTCAGGTCGTCCCGGGTGAAGGAGCAGGTCGCGCCGCCCAGGCGGGGGCGGGCCTCGAGGAGGGTGACCGCGGCACCCGCCTCGGCGAGGGCGATCGCGGCGGTGATCCCGGCCAGGCCGCCGCCGATCACCGCGACGCGGCGGCTCACGGCATTCTCCCGGCCAGGGCCTTGATCGCGACTCGGGGGGCTCACGGGGTCCTCCCGGCCAGGGCCTTGATCGCGACTCGGGGGGCTCACGGGGTCCTCCCGGCCAGGGCCTTGATCGCGACCAGGGCCTTCTCGCGGCCGGACAGGGACATCCGGCCCTGCAGGACGGCGGCGGGCTGCGCGGCGATGCGCTCGAGCAGGCGGCGGTAGATGCCCGCCATGGCGCCGGTGCAGGCCGCGCTGCGGCGGTCGAGCATGGTCAGCAGGCGCAGGCCGGTGGCGTACCAGTCGCGGGCGCGCTCGGCCTCGAACTCGACGAGGCGTGTGAAGCCCGGCGGTACGGGGGCCGGGGGGGATGGGGGGGCGGGCAGCTCCTCCCAAGGGGGGTCTGGGGGGATGGGTCCCCTCACTAAGCCAGGGGGGTCTGGGGGGATGGGTCCCCCCAGAAGAGAGGCGGGGGGGTCTGGGGGGGTCGTCCCCCCGAGGTCAACATCGAACTTGGCCAGGTCTTCGGCGGGCAGGTAGACGCGGCCGTTGCCGTAGTCCTCGCGGATGTCGCGCAGGATGTTGGTGAGCTGGAGGGCGACGCCGAGGGAGTCGGCTAGTTCGGAGGCGTGGGTAACGTCACGGCCGGTGCCGAAGATGCCCAGGGACAGCCGGCCGATCGAGCCGGCCACGCAGCGGCAGTACCACAGCAGGTCATCGAAGGTCTGGTAGCTGGTGCCGCGCACGTCGGCGACGCAGCCGTCGATGAGCTCGCCGAACGCCTCCATCGGGACGGGAAAGGCGCGCTGCACGTCGGCCAGGGCGATCAGCACCGGGTCGTCCGGGGCGGGCGCGGTCAGGTCGAGCACCGCGCGGCGGGCCTGCTCGAGGTCGGCGATCTTGCGCTCGGCGGGCATGGTGCCGTCGCCGATGTCGTCGATCCGCCGGGCGAACGCGTAGATGGCGGCCAGCGCCCGCCGCTTGTCCTGCGGCAGCAGGCGGATGCCGTAGGCGAAGTTCCTGGCCTGCGACCAGGTAATCCCCTCGCATTCGCGGTACGCCTCGATCAGTTCCACTACCGTCCCCTCGCGTAGGCCTTGACCAGCTCGACCGCCATCCGCGGCTTGCGCGGCTTCGCGGTGCGGCTGAGCACGTCGTACCGCTGGGCCCGGATCGCGGCCAGCGCGGCCCGGCCGCCGGCCAGGTAGCCCGCGACGGCCAGCCGCGCCGCCCCGCGCAGCGTGCCGACCAGCGGCGCGCCCTCGTCGAGCAGCCTGGCGGCCCGGTCCACCTCGAAGCGCATGAGCTGGCGGACGGCGGGGGCGGCGGTTGGTTCGGCCAGGTCGGCCTCGGTGCAGCCGTGCCGGTCCAGGTCCTCGGCGGGCAGGTAGATCCGGCCTTGGCCCAGGTCCTCGGCCACGTCCTGCCAGTGCTCGGCCAGCTGCAAGGCCGTGCAGATGCTATCGGAGAGCCTGATGCGTTCCGGGGTGGCCGCGCCGAAGATGTACAGCACGATCTGGCCCACGGGGTTGGCCGACAGCTCGCAGTACCTGGCCAGCTCGGCGAAGGTCGGGTAGCGGGTGACCTGCTGGTCCTGGCGGTTGGCCTGGATCAGGTCGAGCAGCGGCTGGGCCGGGATGCCGCGCTCCCTCACGGTGACGGCCATGGCTTGCATGACCGGGGACTCGGGCGTGCCGCCCGCGTAGATGCGGTCGACGTCGGCGGCAAATTCGTCGAGCAGGCGCAGCCGCAGGCCGGCGGTTTCGGTCTGGGGGTCATCGGCGCGGGCCTCGTCGCCGAGGTCGTCGGTGAGCCGGGCGAAGCAGTACAGCGCGGTCAGGTGGCGCCGGTGCTCGCGCGGCAGCACGCGCAGCGCAACGGGAAAGTTCTCCCCCGACGCGTTGGCCACCACCTCT
Organism: uncultured Actinomycetes bacterium; assembly: GCA_963705835.1. Classification (GTDB taxonomy): domain Bacteria; phylum Actinomycetota; class Actinomycetes; order Streptosporangiales; family Streptosporangiaceae; genus Palsa-504. The sequence continues at coordinate 54,407 of CAVPLC010000066.1, read as the reverse complement.
TCGGCGCGGGTGATCGACGGGCGGACATGCTCCCGCACGCCCGTCCGTTCCGTTCCGCGACTTCCCCCAGTCACCCCGTCATTTTCCAGGGAATACAGAAATAATTGCAAACAATGACGTGCGCGTCACATGACAGGAGCGTCGGTTAGGCGACGTCCCGGCGCTTGCCGCGGGACTCGTTCACTGCTGTTCGCGCAGGTTACGCTGCGGAAAAAAAATAATTTGCAGCACCGAACAACGTTATGCTAGGTAATGCACCTGACATATGCGTCAGTTTCCGTATGCGGCACGGCAATATTTTGATGTAAACGCGGGCCGCACGCTCCGGATCCGGATGCTGGCACTGCGTCACCGGCTTCCGCGGTGAAGCTCATCGCCGCGGGGCGTGCGCTGCTGGGCCAGGCGGTGGCGCTGGCGCACGAGTGACGGCTGGCGGTCAGGTGCGCCAGATGAGGACCAGGGCGCAGTCGTCGGAGCCGCCGCTGCCGCGTTGCAGGGCGGTCACCATGGCTCCGGCGCCGGCGTGGAAGCCGCTGGCCAGCATGCGTTCGGCCTCGCCGAGCAGGCGGTCGGTGCCCGCGTCGATGTCCCGGCCGGGCGCCTCGACCAGCCCGTCGGTGTAGAACATCAGCGCATCGCCGCGCTGTAGCACGCCGCGTTCGGTCTCGGTCGGGGCGCTGCGCAGGTCGGGGACGACGCCCAGCACGATGCCGCGGGCCCGGGTCAGGCGCCAGCGGCCCGCCGCGCCGTCGTAGTGGGCGGCCGGCGGGTGCCCGGCCGAGCCGATGACGTACTCCCCCGAGGCCAGCTCGAGGGACAGGTGAATGGCGGTGACGAAGCCTTCCGCGACCTTGCCGCGGCGCAGGTAGGCGTTGGCGGCGGGCAGGAACTCATCCCTCGGCACCGAGCCGAGCAGCCCGCCGAACGCGCCGGACAGCAGCAGCGCCCGGGTCCCGGCGTCGATGCCCTTGCCGGCCACGTCGACCAGCGCGACCTCCAGCGTCTTGCCGTCGCAGGCCGACACCACGAAGTCGCCGCCGAACGAGGAGCCGCCGGCCGGCCTCAGCACCACCGACGAGCCCCACCCGTCACCCAGGCCGGGCAGCTTCGCCTGAGCCTGGATGCGGTCCCGCAGCTCGAGCAGCATCCGGTCGCCGCGCAGTCCCGTGACGCCAAGCCTCTCCCTGGTCCGCGCGAGGACGTAGGCGAAGACGGCGGTCAGCACGATCGTCGCGATGATCCCCGCTCCGGCCTTGTCCTCGACCACGTCGTAGATCACGCCCGCCGCGGCGAAGCCGAAGAAGATCCGCAGCGCCCGGGGCCACAGCAGCAGGCCGCCGGCCAGGATCGGCAAGATCATCACGCCGGGCGAGAACCACCACACCGAGACGTGCACCGCGGCCACCGAGATGACGATCGCCATCACCGACAAGGTGAAGGCCAGCCGCCTGTTCCTGGTGATGAACTGGCTGGTCAACTGGGTAAGCAGGACCGATCCCAGGCGGCGCAGGCCCTTGGGAGGCGGGGTAACCATGATGGGCGAACTGTAGTCGATCCCGGCCCCGGCAGGCTAAATGACTCGCGTCGCCGAGCGGGCCGGGGGTACGAAGGCTACATGACGAACCCGGCTCGCGGCGGCGACCGCCCGTACCCGATCAGGCCCATCAGCTCCGATGAGTTCGACGATTTCCAGACCGTGGCCATGCATGCCTTCCACGGCTCACCCATGTCGCAGGAGGATCGGGAGCTGGTCGTGTCGCGGCTGGAGTTCGACCGCAGCCTGGCGGCCTTCGACGGCACGCTGCAGGTCGGCACCGCGGCGGCCTACAGCTACCAGCTCACCGTGCCCGGCCACCGGGCGCTGCCCGCGGCCGGGGTGACGTGGGTGAGCGTGCTCCCCTCACACCGGCGGCGTGGCGTGCTGAGCAGCCTGATGCGCCGTCAGCTCGTCGACGTCCGCGACCGGGGCGAGCCGGTCGCGGTGCTGTGGGCCTCGGAGACCCCGATCTACCCTAGGTTCGGCTACGGGCGCGCGATGTGGCACGCCGACTTCACCCTGCACCGCGGCGAGGGCACGCTGGTCAAGCGGGTGCAGGCCGATGAGGGCCTGCGGCTGCGGCTCGTCGACCCGGCGGAGGTGATGCCGGAGCTGGCCAAGGTCTACGACGCCGTGCTGCCGTCCCGCCCCGGCTTCATCGCGCGGAACGAGGTGTGGTGGCGGAGCGCGACCTACGATCCCCCCGGGGAGCGGCACGGCGCGACTCCGCTGCGCTGCGTGCTCGCCGAGGACGACAGCGGGCCGCGCGGGTACGCGCTGTACCGGGCCGAGGACCGCTGGGATGCCACGTCGCTGCCTGACAGCCTGCTCAACGTGCGCGAGGTGATGTCCGCCGACCCGGCGGCCGGCGCCCTGCTCTGGGTGGACCTGCTCGGCCGGGACCTGACCACGGAGTTCAGCATCAGGCAGCGGCCGGTCGATGACCCGCTGCTGTACCAGCTGGCCGACCCCCGGCGGGCGCGCCCGCGGCTGAAGGACGGGCTGTGGGTGCGGATCATCGACGTGCCCGGCGCGCTATCCAGGCGGCGGTACTCCGGGCCGGCGGACGTGGTCATCGAGGTGCGTGACGACCTGCTGCCGTCGAACGCCGGGCGATGGCGGCTGGCGACCGCGGGGGGCGCTCCCGGCGACGGGAGCGGGCTGGAGGCGTCGTGCGTTCCGGCCTCGGTCCCCGCCGACGTGGTGCTCGACGTCACCGAGCTCGGCGCGGCCTACCTGGGCGGCACCCCGGTCGGCGCGCTGGCCGCGGCCGGGCTAGTCACCGAGCGTCGCGCCGGCGCCGTCCGGCAGCTCTCCGCCGCCATGTCCTGGGACCTCGCCCCCTGGTGCCCGGTCAACTTCTAGGACTTCTTCTGGCACGTCGCGCATGTGGCGCAGCGGGGAGAAGAACACCCACCAGCCGGCCAGCCAGGAGCCGGTGAACGCGATCCACAGCGTGGGGCGCACGCCCGCTACGGTGCCGAGCGCGCCGCCCAGCAGGCCGCCGAGGGGCAGCGTGCCCCAGACGACCCAGCGGACCGCGGCGTTCATCCGGCCGAGCAGCCGCGGCGGGCAGATCGCCTGCCTGTAGCTGACCTGCGCGACGTTGTAGACCACGGCGCTGAACCAGAAGCCCGCCATGCCGACCACGAACGCCGCGACCCGCCAGCCGGGTTCGGCGAGCGGGATGAGCAGCTGCGGGAGGGACAGGACCAGGATCGAGACCCAGATGATCCGGGCCGAGCCGATGCGCCTGCTCAGCCGGCCCGACAGCGCCCCGCCGGCCACGCCGCCCAGGCTGGCCACGGCGATGAGCAGGCCGGTGTCGGCGGGCCGGACGTGCAGCAGCCGGACCAGGAAGATGATCTCCAGCGCCATGGCCATGGCGCCGAACAGGTTCGCGGTCCCGGTGCACGCCACGATCTTGCGCAGGATCGGGTGCCGCAGCACGAACGAGAGCCCTTCGGCGATCTCAGTGGTCAGCTTCTGGCGCTGGTCCGGCTGGGGCGGCCGCTCGCGGGCGCGGATGGCCACCAGCGAGGCCACCGAGACCACGTAGGAGATCGCGTCCGCGGACATGGCCCGGGCCGCGCCGACCAGGCCGACCAGGCCGCCGCCCAGGCCAGGCCCGATCAGCTGCGCGAACGACTGCGTGGCGCCGAGCTTGCCGTTCCCTTCGACCAGGTCTTCCTTGGCGATCAGGCCGGGCAGGTAGCTCTGGTAGGACACGTCGAAGAACACGGTGCACACCCCGGCGGTGAGGGCGACCGCGTAGAGCTGGCCCAGGGTGAGCGCGCCGAGCGCGGCGGCCAGCGGCACCGAGCCGATGATCAGCATCCGGGCCAGGTCGCACCAGATCATCAGGCGCCGCTTGGCCCGCCGGTCCACCAGGGCGCCGGCCGGCAGGGCGATCAGCGCGAAGGCGAGGGTCGCGGCCGAGCTGAGCAGGCCGACCTGGAACGTGCTGGCGTGCAGCACCACCACCGCGGTCAGCGGCAGCGCGAGCACGGTGACCGCGGAGCCCATCTCGCTGACCGTCTGGCCGCTCCACAGCAACAGGAAGTCGCGATGCCGCCAGAGCGTGCGGGCCCGCACGGGGCTCGGTTTCGTGCTCGGGGCCTCGTCGGTCTCCGGGTCATCCCGCTGCACGGGCTCCACTTTGCCGGGGCCGGTCGGGGTTGTCCAACGGGAATCGGTGTTGCCGGTGGATGCGCGATGCGGCGTGGGTACGACACTGGGAGGTAAGGAGGATGACCCGGTGCCGACGATGAAGGTGACGCCCAGCGCCGCGATGCGGGCCAGGGACGTGTCCCGGCCGCACGCGGAGCACCTGGCCCGCGCCGAGGCGGCGGAGGCTGAGGCGGGCCCGGCGGGCCCCGTGGAGGCTGGCCCCGTGGAGGCTGGCCCCGTGGAGGCTGGCCCCGTGGTCCCGGGCGCGAGCGGAACCGGGCCGGGTGACTCGGCGGGAAGAGACCCGGGGCGAGCGGGCACGGGGCAGGTCGACGGCGAACGTGAGGGCGTTCGGGCCGCCGGCAGGCCGCATCAACGGAACCGCATGCGAAGGCGAGGGCGGCCAAGAGGATCTGGCCGGTGAGGCTAGCGCCAGTGCCGCGGTGGCGGTGGAGCCAGGTCAGTCGAAGATGGGGTCGCGGGTGCGGGAGCGCTTCAGCTCGAAGAAGCCGTCGACGCCCGAGATCAGCTGGACGCCGTCCCACAGGCGGCCCGCGTCCTCACCGCGCGGGATGGGCGACACGACAGGCCCGAAGACGGACATCCCGCCCACCGAGATGATGGGCGTGCCCACGTCCGTGCCGACCCGCTCGATGCCGTCGGCGTGCGAGGCGCGCACCGCCTCGTCGTACTCGGTGGAGTCCATCGCGTCCGCGAGAGCGGCGGGCAGCCCCGCCTCGGCCAGCGCGGCGGTGATCGTCTCCCGGTCCCGCGGCGCCTTCTCGTGATGGAACCGGTTGCCGAGCGCGGTGTACAGCGGCAGCAGGACCTGCGGGCCGTGCGCCTGCTCGGCCGCGATCAGCACGCGGACCGGACCCCAGGCCGACCGCATGCTCTCCCGGTAGCGCTCGGGCAGGCCTTCCTTGCCCTCGTTCAGCACGGACAGGCTCATCACGTGCCAGGCCGTAGTCACCGGGCGGACCTCCTCCACCTCTAGCATCCAGCGTGAGGTGATCCAGGCCCACGGGCAGATAGGGTCGAACCAGAAGTCGACACGGGTAGGCTCCTGCGGGGTCATGCGCGCTCCTGTTCACGAGTAAACCCGGTTTCGCCGGCGACGAAACGGTTTTATCGGTCCCCCGGGAGCGTCAACCCGACGACCCGGGCGGGAATTCCGGCGGGTCCTGGTACCCCAGGCCCGGCCAGAGGACGAAGGGATCATCGGGTGACATCGAACCTGACGCGCGACGAGGCGGCGGCCCGCTCGGCGCTCATCACGGTCGCCTCCTGCGAGGTGGACCTGGACCTGACGTCGGGCTCCGAGACGTTCGTCTCGGTCAGCGTGCTGCGATTCGACTGCGCCGAGCCCGGCGCCTCCACCTTCGTGAACCTGACCGCGCCCGCGGTGCGTGAGATCACGCTGAACGGGGCGCCCGTCGGGCTGGACGCGTTCGACGGCGACCGGATCACGCTGGACGGGCTGGCGGCAGGCAACGTGCTGCGGGTGGTGGCCGAATGCGCCTACTCGCGCAGCGGCGAGGGGCTGCACCGGTTCACCGACCCGGCCGACGAGCGGGTGTACCTGTACTCGGACCTGGAGACGTTCGACGCGCACCGGGTGTACGCGTGCTTCGACCAGCCGGACATGAAGGCCAGCTACGAGCTGAGCGTGACCGCCCCGGCGGACTGGGTGGTCGTGTCCAACATGGCGCCCGAGTCGACCACCGAGGCCGGCCAGGCGCTCCGCTGGCACTTCCCGCCCACCCCGCTCATGCCGACCTACATCACGGCCGTGGCGGCCGGCCCGTATCACGTGGTCCGCGGCGAGCACGACGGCATCCCGCTCGGCGTGTACTGCCGCCAGTCGCTGGCCGGGTACCTCGACGCGGACGAGATCCTGGAGGTGACGCGCCAGGGGTTCGACTTCTTCCACAAGACGTTCGGGATCACGTACCCGTTCGGGAAATACGACCAGCTTTTCGTGCCCGAGTTCAAAGAGGGCGCGATGGAGAACGCGGGCTGCGTCACCTTCCTTGAGGCCTATATCTTCCGGTCCCGGGTCACCGATTTCGCCCGCGAGGCGCGCGGCGAGACCATCTTGCACGAGATGGCGCACATGTGGTTCGGCGACCTGGTCACGATGCGCTGGTGGGATGACCTGTGGCTGAACGAGTCCTTCGCCACCTGGGCGGGGACGCTCGCGCAGGCCGAGGCGACCAGGTGGACCTCGGCCTGGACCACGTTCGCGCAGCTGTACAAGTCGTGGGCGTACCGGCAGGACCAGCTGCCCTCCACCCATCCGATCGCGGCCGACATCCCCGACATCCACGCGGTGGAGGTGAACTTCGACGGGATCACCTACGCCAAGGGCGCGTCCGTGCTCAAGCAGCTCGTGGCGTACGTGGGACGGGAGAACTTCCTGGCCGGGGTCCGGAAGTACTTCGACGCGCACGCGTGGGGCAACGCGACGCTGGCCGACCTGCTCGCGGCGCTGGAGGACACCTCGGGCCGCGACCTGGCCTCGTGGTCGGCGCAGTGGCTGCAGACCGCGGGGGTAAACACGCTGCGCGCGTCCTACTCGGTCGACTCCGGCGGCCGGTTCACCGAGTTCGCGGTGGAACAGGAGGCACCGGCCAGCCATCCGATGCTCCGCTCGCACCGCATCGCGATCGGCCTGTACGACCTGACGGCGGACGGGACTGTCGCGCCGCAGCCGGGTGGAGACCGACGTGGCGGGCCCGCGCACGGTGGTACCGGAACTCGCCGGGCAGGCCCGTCCCGACCTGGTGCTGGTCAACGACGAGGACCTGACCTACGCCAAGATCCGGCTGGACGACCACTCGCTGCGGACGCTCGTGAACCAGATCGGCTCGTTCACCGACTCGCTTGCCGCGGCGCTGTGCTGGGCGGCGGCCTGGGACATGTGCCGCGACGGCGAGATGGCGGCGCGCGACTACGTGCGCCTGGTCATGTCGGGCGTCTCCTCGGTGGCCGACATCAGCGTGGTGCAGACGCTGCTGCGCCAGGCGGGCCAGGCGGTCCGCAGGTTCGCCGATCCCGGCTGGCAGGCCGCGGGGCTGGCCCTGATGGCCGGCACGCTGCGCGACCTGCTCTTGGCGGCCGAGCCGGGTTCGGACGCGCAGCTCGCCTACGTCCGCGCGTTCGCCGGCGTGGCCACCACTGACTCCGACCTCGCGCTGCTCACCGGGCTGTTCGACGGCTCGGTGCGGCTCGACGGCCTCAGCGTCGACACCGACCTGCGCTGGGCGCTGCTGGCCCGGCTGGTGAGCCGGGGCGGCGGGCCGCGGAACTTCGGGGTGGCCGAGATCGAGGCGGAGCTGGAGCGGGACGCGACCGACGCGGGCGAACGGCACGCCGCGACGTGCCGGGCCGGAATCCCCACGGCCGAGGCCAAGCGTGAAGCGTGGCGCCTGCTCAGCGGCGGCGAGCTGACCATCGCGATGTTCCGGGCCGTGCTGGCCGGCTTCGCCGACCCGGACCAGCCCGAACTGGTACAGCCGTACCGGGACGAGTTCTTCGCGGTCGTCGGCGAGGTGTGGCAGGACTGGTCGTCGGCGATGGCGCAGGACTTCGTGAGCGGCGTCTACGCGGTGTGCGCGATCTCGCCCGGGACGGTCGAGGCGACCGACGCCTACATCGACCGGGCCGTTCCGCCTCCCGCGCTGCAGCGCCTGCTCAGCGAGGGCCGGGACGACGTGCTCCGGGCGCTGCGCTGCCAGGCGCGCGACCGGCAAGCGTCCTAGCCCGCCCGCGGTGATGGCGCCGGAGGGCGGCCGCCCGGCCGGTTCGTGGACGGCAGCCGAGCTTGGCGTGCACCCGGTGATCGGCGGCGGGCCGATGACGGCGTACGTCCGCAGGCCGCACGATGAGCTGCTGCGCGCGATGCTGGACCCGGACGTTCCGGAAAGCCGGCTGGTCGTGGTCCGCGGCGAGCCCGCGACGGGCAAGACCCGCGCCGTCTACGAGGCGATCATGGACGGGCTCGCGGACTGGTCGCTGGAGTACCCGCCGACCGCCGCCGCGCTCGCGGCGCGACTGGAGGCCGGGATCCCGGACCGGACCGTGCTGTGGCTGGGCGAGCTGCGGCACTACGCCGACGCCGACGGCGGCGCGGCGGCGCTGTCCCGCCTGGACGACCTGCTCGAGGACGAGGGCCGCCTGGTCGTCACCACCATCTGGCCCGAGCACTGGGACCTTTACGCCGCGGTGGCGCGCGGCGGGACCGGCGCCGGCGATCCGGCCGGGGTGGCCGGGCGGCTGATGGACCATCTGGAGGAACTCGCCCGGTACGGGCCGGACGTCAACGTGGCCGACGGCGGGATCCTCGACGTCCCGGCCCGGTTCACCGCCTCGGAGACGGCCGCGGCAGCGGCCGCTGGCGACCCGGTGCTTGCCGCCGCGGCCGCGCACGGCGCCGGGCAGGTCACCCAGTACCTGGCCGGGGTCCCCGAGCTGCTCCGCCGGTACGACGGACCGGGCGGCGATCCCGGCGGCCAGGCGATCATCACCGCGGCGATGGACGCCGCGCGGCTCGGCCACGCCGGCCCGCTGCCTGCCGCGCTGCTGCGGGACGCGGCGGCCGGCTACCTGGCGGACGCGGCGCTCACCGAGGGCGGCGCGGCGGCCCTGGCCTGGGCCACGGCCGCGGTTACCGGTGCCGTCCCGGCCGTGCGGCCCGTGGCGGGCGCGGCCGTGCGGCCGTGCCGGGCGCGGCCGGGTACCGGGTGGCCGGCTACCTCGAGTGGCACGGGCGCCGCGCTCGGGCGGACCGGCTGGGCCCGGCCTCGCTGTGGGATGCGCTGGCCGCACGGGTGAGCGGCGTTAGTGATCTGGGCCGGCTGGCGCAGGCCGCCTGGGACCGCGGGCTGTACCGCTACGCCGCGGCGCTGGGGAGCAGCGCGGCGAGCCTGGGCAGCACGGACGCTGCACGCCAGCTCGTCACGCACCTGTCCGAGGTGAGCCCGGCGGACGCCGCGCGGGCGGGCCGGTGGGCGGTGGGCCTTGTCCGTCTCGACGATCCGTGGGAGGTCGCCGGGCTGCTGGAAGCGCTGCACGCGGCGGGGGCCGGGGACGCGATCCCGGCCTTGCTCGCCCGCCGGCCGGGCGAGCAGGTCCGCCTGGTCTGGTGGGATCTCGGCCGGCTGCTCGCGGCCCTTCATACGGTCGGGGCGTCGGAGGCGGTGAGTGTCCTGGCCGGGCGGGCCGCTGGCGAGGTCGGCCTCGACGACGTGCCGTACGTGGCCTGGCTGCTGCGGGTGATGTACGCGGCCGGAGCCGTTGACGCTTTGGGAGTGATGGCCGGACGGGCGGCCGCCGAGGCCGGCCTGGACGACATGTCGGACGTCGCGGCGCTGCTGAGAGCCTTGCACGCGGTCGGGGCGGTTGATGCTTTGGGGATGCTGGCCGGGCGGGCGGCGGCCGAGGCCGACATCGAGGATCCACAGGACGTCGCCTGGCTGCTCAAGGCGCTGCTCGCCACCGGGGCGCAGGACGCGGTCGCCACGCTGCTGGCCCGTGACCCGGCCGCCCACGCCGACGCCGACCAGGCGTGGGAGTCCGCCGAGCTGGTGGCGGCGCTACGTGAGGCGGGGGACGAGGACGCGGTCCGCGTGTTCGCCGCGCGGGCCGCCGAGCAGGCCGAGGAGGCCAGGGGGTACCCGGAGTCCACGGCGCGGCTGCTGACCGAACTGCGCGCCGCCGGGGCCGACGACGCGGTCCGCGCCCTGCTGGCCCGAGACCTGGCCGGGGAGGCGGACCTGGATTTCGCGGATGATCTCGGCTCGCTGCTGGTGGCGCTGCACGAGGCCGGGGCCGGGGACGCGGTCCAGGCCCTGGGCGCCCGGGCCGCCGAGGAGGCCAGCCCGTACGATTCGTCGGGTGTGGCCCCGCCGCTGCTGGCGGCGCTGCACGCGGTCGGCGCGGCCGAGGCGGTCCGGGTGCTGGCCGCCCGGGCCGTTGACGACGTCAGCCTGGACGGCTGGGATGACGTCGCCGGGCTGCTGGAGGTGCTTCATGCGGTCGGGGCCTTTGACGCGGTCCGCGCCCTGGCCGCCCGGGCCGCGGCCGAGGCCAGCCTCGATGACCCGTGGAACGTGGCCTCGCTGCTGGGGGCGATGTCCGCGGCCGGGGCTGTTGACGCTTTGCGGGTGCTGGCCGGGCGGGCGGCTGGCGAGGCCAGCCTCGACGACGCCGCGGGCGTCGCCCGGTTGCTGGAGTCGCTGCGCGCGGCCGGGGCTTTTGACGCTGTGCGGGTGCTGGCCGGCCGGGCCGCGGCGGAGGCCAGCCTCGACGACGCGCAGGGCGTGGCGCGGCTGCTGGAGGAACTGCGCGCCGCCGGGGCCCGCGAGGCGGTGGCTGCGCTGCTGGCTCGCGACCCGGCCGGGCAGGTAGCGGTCGGCTCCGACGGGCCGTTCCGGTCGACGCGGCGGCGTCACGTGGCCCGGCTGCTTGCGGCGCTGTTTGCGATCGGGGCTCTTGACGCGGCGCGGGTCCTGGCCGTGCGGGCTGCGGACGCGGGGCTGTTCGGCCTGTTCCTCGAGGCGTACCCGGGCGAGGCTTTTGACTACGGGTTCGGGCGTGAGCCGGACGGTACGCCTTCACCGTCGTGGACGTGGCGGCCGCCGGGCGGCTCCGCGTAGCTTCAGTGTCCCTTGGCGATCACGTAGCGGACGTAGGCGCCGTAGATGGCCAGGGCGGCGAACACCACCGTGATAATCCGCACCGCCCAGCGGATGTCGCGGGTCCGGTCGGGTACCGGCAGGTCGTTCTGCATGATCCAGGCGGCACGTTCCCGGATCACCGGCGGCCACGGCCAGCGCGGCAGGTGCCGGTACGGATTCTCCTCCCCGGCCGCGATCGCGTCCCTGGTCCTGTCCACTGACCGGCCGATGAAGTACAGCTGCACGGTGTTGCCGGCCGGGGCGTACACCCGGTGGGCGACCAGGCCGGCCAGGATGCCGATCAGCACCGGCTGCCAAGGGAAGCCCGACAGGTAGGTGCCCAGCCAGGCCACCCGGTGCGGCAGGTGCACCGGGTTGTGCAGCACGCGGTGCGACAGCACGCCGTGCCACAGGTACGGCAGGGCGTAGTTGATCAGCCAGATGCCCGCGGCCACGACCGGGAACGCGACGATCACGATCAGGATGGGTGAGATCGCCACGTACCAGGCCGGGGCCCGCCGGTCGTTCTTGCGCCAGTTGGCCAGCAGGGACCTGACGAACAAGGTGGCCAGCACCGCCTCGTACACGTCGCGGACGTCGTGCCGGTCCGCCGCCCAGCCCCGGAAGCGGAACAGGTTGTCCCAGTCGGACTTCAGGTTCAGGAAGACGTGGCTGCCGACGTGCCAGCGCAGCTCCACGAACAGGTAGTACAGGGCGGAGATGATCAGCGCGCCGATGTTCGCGGCCACGAACGACCAGATGATCTGCTGCAGCCAGCGGAACCTGATCGCCTTGCCGTTCACCAGGATGCGCCTCGGCGGCGCCAGTTCCCCGGTTTCCCTGGTTTCCCCGGTTTCCCCGGTCGCAGCTGTCATGGCTCCCCTTAACCGACCCAGGCCCGACGCGCTGTACCCCGGCGCGTCACCGCTCAGATTACCCAAATCGGGACAACCAGCGCGCCGACTGGTGACGCCGGCTACAGGTAAGCACGGGAGGCGTGGGCGCGGAAGATGGGCCAGCCGATTTCGGTCCTCCATTCCGCCTCGTCGGGCGTGTCCGCGGCGCCGCGCAGGTAGTCGCCCACGGTGAGCCCCGCTGCCATCAGGCCATTGTCAACCCTCCCGCAACCGGAGAGTCAACGGGCGGATCCGCTGTTGACCCTCCGGCGACGGGAGCACCGAAGGTGGACTCATCAGCACAGAACCCGCCGAAGGAGCCGGCATGACCCGCACCACCACCCTCGCCCCCGTCCTGGCCGAGTTCATCGCCGCCGTCAACGCCTTCGACGAGGACGCCATCGTGGCCACCTTCGCCGGCGACGCCCTGGTCAACGACGTGCACCGGGAATTCTGGGGCCGCGAGGCCATCCGCCGCTGGGTGGCCAGGGAACTGGCCGGCGACCGGGTCACCATCGCGGTGACCGAGGTCCTCGACCACCACGGCCAGACCATCATCCGCGGCCGCTACGACGGCGACTACGACAAGACGAACCTGCCGGACCCGCTCATCCTGACCAGCTACTTCACCGTCCGCGACGGCAAGATCGTCACCCTCATCGTCATCCGCAACACCCCCGCCAGCTACTGAGGGTCCCAGGCCCCCAAATAGGAGAGGAATGCGCTGATGAGCACCCTGGTCACCAACGAGTTGTTTGCCCAGCCCGGCCGCGGGGACGATGTCGCCAGCCTGCTGATAGAGATCCTCGGCGAGAGCCTTCAGTGGGAAGGCTGCGAGACCATCAGGATCGTGCGCGACCAAGACGACCCGGATCACGTTGCCGGGTTCACGCAATGGACCGAGCGCCACAACTTCGACGACTACCTCGCGTGGCGTACCGAGCACGGCTTCACTGGCACCTTCGAGACCATGCTGACCCGGCCGTTCGTCATCCACTACTACGACATCGCGTACTTCGGCGAAGGCATCGCGGCACGCCAGGGCGTTCAGCCTTAGCGCACGAGCCAGCAAGCGCCGCTCTCCCGGACGGCTGGCCTTCAGGCCGGGCGCGCCTCACCGCTCCGGAGGTCGGCGGTCGTCGGCGAGAAGCCCTGGCCGGGCCAGGCCGGTCTCGTAGGCGACGACGACGAGCTGCGCGCGGTCGCGCGCGGCGAGCTTCATGAGCAGCCGGCTGACGTGGGTCTTGGCGGTGGCGGCGCTCATGTGCAGCCGCCCGGCGATCTCGGAGTTGGAGTACCCGCGGGCCACCTCGTGCAGGACCTCGCGCTCGCGCTCGGTGAGGGCGTCGAGGGCACCGGGAGCGGCCAGGGCGGGCTCGTCGCGGGCGGCGAAGGCTTCGATGAGCCGCCGGGTGACGGTCGGGGCGAGCAGGGCCTCGCCGGAGGCCACGACCCTTATCGCCTCGAGGAGCTGCTCGGGGGAGGTGTCCTTCAGCAGGAAGCCGCTGGCCCCCGCCCGCAGGGCGGCGTAGACGTACTCGTCGAGGTCGAAGGTCGTCAGGATCAGGACCTTGACCTCGGCGGTATCGTCGTCTTCCTTGATCTGCCTGGTGGCCTCGATCCCGTCCTGGCCGGGCATGCGGACGTCCATGAGCACCACGTCGGGGTGGTGCTGGCGGGCCAGGGCGACCGCCTGCGTCCCGTCGCCGGCCTCGCCGAGGACGGCCATGTCGGCGGCGGTGTCGACGAGGACCCGGAAACCGCCCCGGACCAGGGCCTGATCGTCGGCGATGACCACGCTGATGGTCACGACGCGGCCCCTTCGGTCGGGATGCAGGCGAGGACGCGGAACCCGGAGGCGGTCGGCTCGGCGAGCAGCTGGCCGCCGTAGACGGCGACTCGTTCGCGCATCCCGGCGATCCCGTGTCCCGGGCCGTCCCGGGCGGGCCTCGCCGAGCCGGGACGCGGACGGGAGCGGCCGTCGTCGGTGACCTCGATCACGACCTCGGCCGGGCGGTAGCGCACGGTAAGCTCGGCCGCCGCCGGGGCCGCGTGGCGGACCACGTTGGTGAGGGCCTCCTGGGCGATCCGGTAGGCAGACAGATCCACGCCCGGCGAAAGCCGCCGCGGCTCGCCCTCGACGCGCAGGTCGACCGAGACGCCGGCCTCGTTGATCCGGCCGACCAGACCGGGCAGGTCGGCCAGGCCCGGGGCCGGCTCCCGGTCGGCCTGCATGCCCTCCGGCTCATACTCGCGCAGTACCCCGACGAGCAGCCGCAGCTCGGCCAGGGCCTGGCGGCTGGTGCTCTCGATGATGCCGAGGGCCTCGCGCGCCTCGTCGGGCCGGACGTCCAGCACCAGGCGGGCCACGCCGGATCGGACCGCGATGAGGCTCATCGCGTGGGCGACGACATCGTGCAGCTCCCGGGCGATCCGCAGCCTTTCCTCGGCGCCCGCCCGCTGCGCCTGCTGCTCACGTTCGCGCTCGCGCTCGGCGGCCCGCTCGAGCATGCCGCGCGAGGTACGTGTGCCGGGCCCGGGTGTTCTCCCCGGCCAGCCAGCCGGCCGCGGCGAGCGCCAGCGCCAGGACCGCTGCGCCCCAGTCCGGCCCGCCTACCGCGGACAGCGCGCCGGCCTCGATCACCGCGACCGCCGCACCGACGGCCGTCAGCGACCCCGGGCTCGTCGCCGTCGTCGTCACGCTGTACACCGCGGGGGCCAGCGCGAGGAGGACGAGGCCGCCGCCGGAGGCAGCCAGGCCGCCGTAGCCCCCGAGTGCGCTCACCAGCGCGACGGCGACGGCGACCACGCCGAGCACGGGTACGGCGAACCGCCGGCGGAACGGCAGCGATCCGCAGGCCGCCGCCACCGCCAGGTAGCGCAGCACCATCCAGCCGGGGCCGACGGGCAGCATCTGGTGGTCGGCCGCGACCTGGGCGCTCGACGCCGCGGCCAGCAGCGCCGCCAGGAGGACGTCAAGGACGAGCCGCCGGCGGGTCGACAGCCGCTCGGTGAAGGGCAGGCGCAGCTCGTTCATCACCACGACGATAGGCCCCGGCCCGCCGACGCCGCATCGGCCTGCAGGCCGGCGGCGTATGTACATCCCCGTACGTACGGACACCGCCGACGGTCCCCGTCGGTACGCCACCGGGCGTAGCGGAAAAAGCCCCGGCGGGCCGACGCCCGCGCCGCGATGGCCAGCCGATCATGTTTGTCACACCGGCCGAACACCATCAGGAGGAGACACATGGCTACCATTTCCAAACGCGGCGAGGGCCCGCACCCGTGGGCCGGCGAGCTCGCGCGGCGCCAGGACGGCGACTGGGCGGTCGAGGCGCACGGGCTTACCAAGCGCTTCGGCACTCGAGTCGCCGTCGACCACGTGGACCTGCTCGTGCCGCGAGGCTCCGCGTTCGGCTACCTGGGCCCGAACGGGGCGGGCAAGACCACGCTGATCCGGGTCCTGCTCGGCCTGACCAAGGCCGACGGGGGCACGATGGCGCTGCTCGGGATCCCCGTCCCCGCCCAGCGCAGCCGCGCCCTGGCCCGGGTGGGCGCGATCGTCGACGAACCCCGGTTCCACGGCCATCTGACCGGACGGCAGAACCTCCGGATCCTGGCCGCCGCGAGGGGCGAAGGCGCCGAGAACCAGATCGGCCCGGCGCTGGGCCGGACGGGGCTGACCGCGCGGGCCGACGACCGGGTCTCCGCGTACTCCATGGGCATGCGCCAGCGCCTGGGCCTGGCCGCCTGCCTGCTGGCCGATCCGCAGCTGCTGATCCTCGACGAGCCGATGAACGGACTGGATCCGGCTGGCATGGCGGACATGCGAGACATGCTCCGCGGCCTGGTCGAGGAGGGACGGACCGTCGTTCTGTCCTCGCACCTGCTCGACGAGGTCGAACGCACCTGCGACGCGGTGGCCATCGTCGACCATGGCCAGGTGATCCGCCAGGGCCCGATCCACGAGCTGACGGCAGGCGTCCGCGTGGTGGTCGAGGTGCAGTGCTCCGATCCGCCCGCGGCGGCCCGGGCCCTCGGCCAGGGCAGGATCGCGTCCGGCGTCGCCGTCAGCGAAGACGGGCTGAACGTGACGCTGGCCGCCGTGTCGCCAGCGGGGCCCGCCCGCGAGCAGGCCGCCGAGATCACCCGCCGCCTGGTCGAGGCGGGGGTCTCGGTCTACGGTCTCCGGCAGATTCACACCAGCCTGGAGGACTGGTTCCTGTCCGTAACCAGCCGTCTGGAGGAGAACCAGTGACCTCGCACAGCCTGGCCATCGGCGGGCGCGGCTCGTGGCTGCCTACCTGGCCCCTGATCCGCGCCAAGCTCCTCGAACTGCGCCAGCGCCGCACCCTCATGATCATTGTCGCGGCCTTCACCGTGGGCCTGCCGGTCATCTTCTACGGCATCCGGCTGCTGTACCACCTGGGCGACCCGGCGCGCTATGCGCCGGCCGGCGCCCCGAACGCTTTCGCGACCGCGGGCACCCTGATGGCCGAGTTCGGGTTCATCGCGGCCGTCGCGCTGGGCGCCACGGCCGGGACGGCCGACCTGACCGACGGCATGTTCCGCCACCTGGTGATCACCGGCCGGTCCCGATGGGCGCTCTACCTAGCCCGCGTCCCGGCCGGGCTGTCCATCCTGCTCTCGCTGGCCGCCGCCGGGTTCACCGTGGCGTGCCTGGTGACCGGCTTCCTCGGCAGCCCGCAGGCGTCCGGCGCGGCCAGCCCGTCGCCGGGTGTCATGGTCGGTGCCGGGCTGTGGCTCGAGCTCACCCTGGTCATCGGGTTCACGGTCGGGCTCGGCCTCGGCTCGCTCATGGGCCAGCGGACCGTGCCGGTCATCCTGCTCATCGTGCTGGAGATCATCATTACCCCGGCGCTGGCCACTCACGCGCTGCCTTTCTTCCTCAACGGCGAGCGCCTCGTCGTCGGCGTCGCCATGGACCAGCTGAAACCGGCCGCGCTGGCCGGAGGCATCCAGGTCGGACCGGGCACCGGCGGGCCGCAGATACCGCCCATGCCCACCTGGGCGATGATCACCGTCATCGTCGGCTGGATCGTCGGATGGTCGGCCATCGGCGCCTGGCGGATGGCCACCCGTGACGCCTAGCCCGCACCGTTCAGATGAGAATGCAGGGGATGTCGGTGTTCTCGTCGAGCCAGTAGCTGGCGCAGACGCGGTGGTAGCCGTCGGCGATGATGAGGGGGTGCTGGTCGGTGCCGCGGATCAGCAGGATCGGCGACAGGGCCGTCCCGGCGTCGACCTTGGCCAGGTCGGACGCGACGTGCTTGTTGTCCCGGCCGAGCAGGGCCAGCTGGCTGGCGCGCAGGATGTCCTTGGCCTTGCGGTGGGTGATGTCGTCCTTGGCCTCGGACAGCTTGTGCCGGTATTCGGCGGCCTTGTCGGGCGACATGACCAGCGAGAGGTAGTCTTCCGCCGCCATGTAGTCGTGGTTCTCGGGCTTGGGCAGCCACGTCGCCGCCTGCGTCATGACGGGCTCCCCGCGCGGGCCGTGGCCACGGCCTCGCGGACGTGCTTGGCCAGGTCGTCGAGCGGAATCGAGACGGTCGAGCCAGTGGCGCGGTCCGTGAGCTCGGCGCTGCCGGTGGCCAGGCCCCGCTTGCCGACCGTGACCCGGAACGGGATGCCGACCAGTTCGGCGTCGCTGAACTTGACCCCGGCCCGGACCGGGCGGTCATCCACGATGACCTCCACGCCCGCGTCGGCCAGGGCCGCGTACACCTGCTCCCCCGCCTCGGCGACCTCGGGGTCGTCCTGCTGGGCGATCACCACCACGACCTCGAACGGGGCGACCGTCACCGGCCAGACGATGCCCTTTTCGTCGTTGTGGACCTCGACGATGGTGGCCATGGCACGCTCGACGCCGATGCCGTACGAGCCCATGACCGGCTTGAGCGGCTTGCCGTCCGGGCCGGACACGCGGATCTCCATGGCGTCGGAGTACTTGTAGCCGAGCTTGAAGATGTGGCCGACCTCGATGCCGCGCTCCACCTCCAGGCCGTGGCCGCAGTTGACGCACGGGTCACCGGCGGCGGCCTCGCGCAGGTCCGCCCACCGGCCGACGTTGATGTCGCGCTCGACGTCCACGCCGCGCAGGTGGGTGTCGTCGACGTTGGCGCCGGTGAACATGCCGCGCCGGCCGCGCAGCGCCTCGTCCGCGATGATCGGGTAATCCGTGACTCCGACCGCGCCCAGGCTGCCGGGCAGCGCGCCGAGGGCGTCGCGGATCTCCTCGGGCTGGGCGGGGCGGATCGCGGTCGCGCCGGTGGCGTCGATCAGCTTCTGCTCGTGCAGCGCGTGGTCGCCGCGCAGCAGGACCAGGGTCAGCACGCCGTCCAGGAAGTACACCAGGGTCTTGATCTGGCGGTCGGCGGCGGCGTGGTACCTGACCGCGAGATCCTCGATCGTTCGGACCCCGGGAGTGGCGAAGGGTTCCGGCGCGGCAAGCACCATCGTCCGTTCGGACAAATCATCTACGGCGGGCAGCCGGGACGTCGCTATCTCGATGTTCGCCGCGTAACCACACTCCGGGCACAGGACGATCAGGTCCTCGCCGGTCGGTGAGGGGCAGATGAACTCGGTGGAGTCCGAGCCGCCCATCGTGCCGCTGGAGGCCTGGGCCGGGATGGCGGGGATGGACAGCCGCTCGAAGATCCGGGTGTACGCGTCGCGGTGCAGGCTGAACGACACGTCGAGCTCGTCGGGGCCCAGGTCGAAGCTGTAGGAGTCCTTCATGGTGAACTCGCGGGTGCGCAACAGGCCGGCCTTCGGGCGCGGCTCGTCGCGCAGCTTGGTCTGGAACTGGTACCACATCTGGGGCAGCTCGCGGTAGGACTCGAGCTCGGTGGCGAGGGTGGCGATGATCTCCTCGTGGGTCATGCCCAGGGCCAGGTCGGCGCCGCGCCGGTCCTTGAGCCGGAACATCTCGTCGCCCATCAGCTCCCAGCGGCCGCTGAGCAGCCACGGCTCGGCCGGATGCATCACCGGCATCAGGATCTCCTGGGCGCCGATCCGGTTCATCTCCTCGCGGATGATCCCGATGACCTTGAGCCGGACCCGCTGGCCGAGCGGCAGCAGCGAGTAGTGCCCGGCCATCAGCTGGCGGATGTAGCCGGCGCGGAGCAGCAGGCGGTGGCTAGGCGCGCCGGCGTCCGCCGGGTCCTCGCGCAGCGTGGGGATGTGCATCTGGGACCAGCGCATGTCTGCGCACCGTCACTTTCAAGCCGTGGTCACGAAGGCCGTAGTCTATCGCCGCAAGCCTATTGGGTCGGGACCGTCGAGCATCCCGGCCAGTTCGGCCAGGGCGCGGACGTGCGGGTGGCCGTCCGGGTTTGGGCAGAAGCCGTACGGGTCGAGGTGGACGGGCTGCAGGCCCGCGGCGAGGGCGCCCGCCACGTCGAAGCGGAGGCTGTCGCCGACGTGCAGGACGGTGCGGCTCGGCGGCACGCCCAGAGCGTCCAGGGCGATGCGGAAGATGGCCGGGTCCGGCTTGGCCACGCCGGCCACGGCGGAGTCGACGACCACGCCGACCGGGATGCCGGCCGGTTCCTGCGCGGGCGGGGCCGGTTCCTGGCCGCCGTGCTGGTCGCGGTGCGCGGCCGGTTCCTGGCCGCCGTGCTGGTCGTGATGCTGGCCGTCTGGGGCGTAGCAGAGGCCGAGGCGGCGGAGTTCGGCTTCCACGGTGCCGTCTGAGTTCGAGACGACGCCCATCGGCAGGCCGAGCGCGGCCAGGGCCCGCAGGCCGCCGACGGCCCCGGAACCGACGTTGGCCCAGGAGTGGTCGGTGGCCACCCCGGCGATCTCGGCGGCCAGCGCCGTGCACCGCGCCTCGGGCACGCCGCAGGCGGCTATGAAGCTGACCAGGTACTCGCGCCACCAGGTACCCGCGGCGGGCGGCGCGGCGGCCAGGTCCTGGACCATCATCGCGTGGTAGTGGGCACGCTCGAGCGCGGCGGTGTCGAGGCGCACGCCCGCGGCGGCCAGCGGCGGCAGCAGCACCTCCTCGCTCGGGAAGACCAGCACGCCGCCCGCGTCGAGCAAGATCGCGCTGGCCCCCGAGTCCACACCCGCACTATACGCGGGCTCTGATTAGCGGCTATCGCGGCGGCCGGGGGTTACCAGTCCGCCTTTCGGAGGCGATCTGGGTCCAACCCTTTACGTCGCTGCCGCGTCCTTGATCGCGAAGGAGGCGGTGGTGAGAACCTAGGCCGGGATCTGGCGCTCGACCAACTGGGCCAGGCTGGCCACCCCGGCCTGCGGCATGTCAGTCCCGCAACGTGGCCTCGGTCTGGGCGGTGTCCTCGGTGCCGCGGTAATAGGCGATCTTCCCGTCCCGGAACCGGAAGAAGTGGTGCAGGTCCATCGCCGCTCTCTTGCCGGTGCGCCGCGACCTGGCCCGGAACCGGACGACGGTGAGCACCTCGGTGTCGTTGGCGGCGAAGGACATCGGCGTGAACTCCCCGACCTCCATCGTCGAGCCGAAGGCCGCGAAGAACTCGGCGACCGCATCCTGGCCCGTGCCGCACGCCGTACCATGGCGCGGCGGTCGAGATGGCCTCCGCGGCCCAGTCGACGTCGTCGGTAACCGCGTCCAGGATCGCGGCGACGTCGCCACGGCCGAACGCCTCGTAGACCTGTTCGATCGTCTTGATGTTGGTGTCGGCGTTCATCGATCGGTCCCTGCCTCAGTACTCGTCCGGCGAGCTGATGGCCTCGGCGA
Organism: uncultured Actinomycetes bacterium; assembly: GCA_963705835.1. Lineage (GTDB taxonomy): Bacteria > Actinomycetota > Actinomycetes > Streptosporangiales > Streptosporangiaceae > Palsa-504. The sequence goes on along the minus strand of CAVPLC010000066.1, from coordinate 33,881 downwards.
CGGTGATCTCCGGCGGCTGGGCGGCGGCGCCGGACGCGGCGATGAGGGCCTGCAGGTCCGGGTTGGCGAAGAACTTCTGGAAGTGCTCGACGGTCTCCCATTCGTCGACGACTACTACGTAGCCGTCGCCGACCCCGAAACGGTGGTGGATGCCGCCGCCCGAGGCCTTGGCCTCGGCGGCCATTTTCGCGAACGCCTCGCCGTGATCGGTCAGAGCCTGGCGGAACTTGGCCACGTCACCTTGGAACTTGAGGATGACTAGCACGCTCATGATCTGGATCCCTCCCTGGATGTTCCCGCAGCGCAACGTTGCGCCGTCAGTGGTAGTACGTCGCCGTCACGAGCGCCGGATCACCGGCCGGAGGGAATTAGTCGAGAGCCAGCGTGCACGCCGCGGCGAGGACCTCGGCGGCGCGGTCCAGGTCCCCGGTCACCCAGGCGTCGAGCTCGGCCGGGGTGATCCGGTTGGCGGCCAGCCGACAGAACGCCACCGCGTCGGCCACGATCGCGACCGTGGCGCTCGCGCCTGGTGCTGCGGATGCCGGGCCCACGGTGATATCCCAGGTCCCGCCGCCAGGGCCGGTGAGGACAAGGTGAACGTCCACCGGCTCGCGCAGGCCAACCCGGGCCCCGGCATGCGGCAGCAGCCGGGCCGCCAGGTCGGTCATCAGGCTCAGCGTCGAGGCGTCCGGGGCCGAGGCGGGCCAGCCGACCGCTCGCCGGATGTCGTTCTCGTGCGTCCACAGCTCGAAGGCCCGGACGACCAGCAGCGCGCGCAGCGCCAGCCGCATGCCGTACACGGCGACCTCGGTCCTCGGGTCCGGCCCGGCGTGCACCAGGTCGAGGGTGCGGTCGGCGGCGCGGCGCCACTCGGCGCGCGTCTGCCCGGGCGGGCGGCCAGCCTGGCCGACGGCCGTGTCCTGGGTCGACCCGACGTGGCTCGAATCGGCCACGTCCGGGTCACCGAACAGGCAGCGCTGCACGTCGTGCTCCACCCCGATCAGGTGACCGACCAGGCCCTGAACGTCCAGATCGCGCAGCACCGGCGTCCGCCAGTCGTCGTCAGCCAGGGCGTTGAGCAGGCCGTTGAAGGCGTCGGCGGCGCGGCTGAACGCCTCGGCGGCGGAGATCTCCGGGGGAGCGGGCACCGGGCGGCCGGCGGCCCGCGCCTGACGGGACGCCTGCAGGACGCGGTCGCGCAGCCCGGCTGGCAGCACGGGAAGCTCGCGGCCGGGCTCGGGGCCGGGCTCGCGGCCGACGGGGGTTGGCTCGCGGCCGGGGGCGGTCATGAGGACTCCAGGAGCTGCCGGTCCAGGACCGTTTCCAGCTTGGCCAGGGCCAGCCTGAGCCGCGACTTGGCCGTGCCCTCCGGGATACCAACTGCATTCGCGACCTCGCGGCAGGTCAGCCCCTCGAAGTAGACGAGCTCGACGACCTGGCGCTGGCTGGCGGGCAGCGCCTCGACCGCGGCCCGCACCAGGCCTGCGGTTTCCGCAGCCAGCACCTCGTCGCTCACGCCCTCGGCCTGGGGCGCGGGGGTGAGCCGGAAATCGCGCTCCTGGCGGGCGATGCGGCGCAGTTCGCTGCGTACCAGGTCGATCGCGCGATGCCGGGCCAGAACGGTGAGGTAGGTGCGCAACGTCCCGACCGCCGGATCGTAGCGGTCGGGATGGGTCCACAGCTCGACGAACACGTCCTGTACAACGTCCTGAGCGGTACCGTTATCCCCGAGCATGCGCACGGCGCAGCCGTATACGCTGCGCGCCAGGCCGTCGAACACCTCGGCCAGGGCACGCTCATCTCCGGCCGCCAGGCGCGCAGCCAGCACGGCGTCCGTACCCCCCACCCCCTGGACGCTAGCGCGGCTCGCGGGTGCCGGGCAATGGCCAACCGTGCCCCGGTTCCGGACCGGGGCATCCAGGCACAGCTGAGACGGCGTGGCGATCACCCTGCCTTCCGTCGCCGGACTGCCGTTAGGAGTACGTCACCGGGCCCCGGACCGGGTCGCTTTCTCGCCTGGGAGGGTCAAACACGAACGGGATGCTCCAGTGCCGTGAGGGTCACGGTGGCGCTGACACCAACTCGGTACTGGCGCCAACTCGGTACTGGCGCCACCGCGCAGCCTGAAAACCTTCGGCCGTCCTAGACCGGGTATGCCGTGGGGGTGGTGACGTATCTGCGGCCGGAGGGGACGCGCCAGATCAGGAGGCCTGGTTCGGGCTGTTCCAGATGCCACCCTTCGGCTTGTTTACAGCGATGGTGGTGGCGGCACAGAGGGGCGAGTCCGCATTCGCAGGTCATCCCGCCCTGATCCCACGGGACGGTATGGTCCAGGTCACAGCGGCAGGCCGGCCGGCGGCAGCCCGGCGCGGTGCACGTGGCGCTGCGGGCGCGGATCAGGTGCTGGAGTTTGCGGCTGGGGTGGTAGCCGATCTCGGCGTGGGCGTGGTCGCAGGATCCGCGGGCGACCGGGATCAGCGGGGTGGTCAGGGCCAGCGGCGGGCCCGGGGGGCCGGTGCCGGGGGGCCCGGTGCCGGGCGGGGGATGTCGGCCGGGCAAGCATCCGTGGGCGGCGGCGGTGCCGTCGGGGTTCAGCGCAGTGACGCACCACCGGGTGCGGGGGTGGCGGGCCGCGGCGGCGGCCAGGTCGCGGGCGTCGTCGCCGTCTAGCAGCCCGAACCCGCCAGCTTCGCCGGGTGTGTCGGACTGGCCTTGGTAGGTCCCCAGGGGGATGGTGATTGTGACCAGGGCGGCCAGGCTCGGCCCGGGCGGGCCGGGAGCGGGAGCAGAACCAGGACCGGGGCGGCCCGATCCGTCGTCCACGCCAGGACCGCCAGGGCCGCCGTCCCCGCCAGGGCCGTCGTTGCCGCCGGGCCGGCGGGGTCGTCGGGGTCGTCGTCGGCGTGCTCGGCGTGCTCGGTGTGCTCGCCGTCCGGCGGTGGCTGGTCCGGGCCGCTGGCCTGGCCTACTCCCCCGCTGGTGGGGGCGGGCCCGGCGGGCTGGTCGCGGCTGTCGCGCTCTTGCAGCAAGTCCAGGTAGGCTCGAACGCGCAGTTCCTGTAGAGTGCCCGGCATTCCGGCCGCGCGCAGGTCCAGGGCCCGCTGCTCGACATGTTGCCACGAGGCCAGGACCTCGTCGAGGGCAGCTCGCGGGCCACCATTCCCGCGTTCCCGGAGTCTTCACGGAACCGGCGCACATGGGCGTCCTGCTTAGCGGCCTCTTTGCGCTTCTTGGCCGCTTCGGGGTCGAGTTCGAGGATCAGCTTGTGGGCAGCCGACCGCAGCTCGCCGAACGTCATACCCGGTGCCGCCTCGGCCAGGATCTTGTCGGCCTTGGCGGCGTCCGCCTCGGACAGGAACCGGGTCTCGTCCTCGAGGATCCGCACGTGCACCGGGTGGATCCGTCCGGCGGCCAGCGCGGCGAACGTGGCCGGCAGCCGCTCGGCCACCGCGCACGCGAAGCCGATCTGGTCCGCGGCCGAAAGCGGGGTCAGGTGCAGCTCATCGGCCAGCTCGTCGGCCGCGAATTCCGCCTGGCTACTGGCCCGGCCCTTGACGGCCGGGCGGCGGGCGGCGAATTCTTTCATCGCGGCCATCGAGGTCCACGCGATGCGGGATTCGAGCCGCCGGGCCGCGGAGATGATCCCCACCAGCTGATCATCGGAACACCCGGCTAGGCCCGCGCCGTCCTCGCCGGTGACCGCGTCGACGACGGCGGCCAGCAGCGCGCCGGGGGTCATGGTGTCGGCCTCGCCGCCCTGGGCGAACCCGGCCAGGGTCAGCTGCCCGGGCGGCAGGCACATGTACAGGCCCTGCTCCATGCCCGGGCCGTCCTCCTCCTCCGCGGGCGGCAGCGGGGAGCTGCCGGGCTCCTCGCTGTCTGGCCCGGGATCGGGGAACGGGTCCTCGAGCATGCACCACCGTCCGTTCGGAAGAAATCAGAAACACCCCGTACGAACAGTATATCGTATCTACGGTGAGATGTGGAACAGATAACGAATATTTGTTCATGATCATTTGAGGAGCCGAGGGAAGTGGGGGTGGAGCTCAGCGGGGGTCGCGGTGGCCGGGGGTGACTAGGCCGGTCTCGTAGGCGATGACGACGAGCTGGGCGCGGTCCCGGGCGTTCAGCTTGGTCATGATGCGGCTGACGTGGGTCTTGGACGTGAGCGGGCTCAGGAACAGGCGGGCGGCGATCTCGTCGTTGGACAGGCCCTCGGCGACCAGCGCCAGGACCTCGCGCTCCCGGTCGGTGAGGGCTTCCAGGACCCCGGCGTTGGGCGGCGGGCGTTCGGGGCGGGAGGCGATGTCGGTGATGAGCCGGCGGGTGACGCTGGGCGACAGCAGCGCGTCGCCGCGGGCCACCACGCGGACGGCCTGGAGGAGGTCGGCGGGTTCGGTGTCCTTGACCAGGAAGCCGCTGGCCCCGGCGCGCAGGGCCTGGTAGACGTACTCGTCGGACTCGAACGTGGTCAAGATGATGACCTTGACCCCGGCCAGGTCTTCGTCGGCCGAGATGCGCCTGGTGGCCTCCAGGCCGTCCACCCCGGGCATCCGGATGTCCATCAGCACCACGTCGGCGCGCTCGCGGCGGGCCAGGTCCACCGCCTGCTGGCCGTCGACCGCCTCGCCGATCACCTGAAGGTCCTCGGCGGCGTCGACCAGGACGCGGAACCCGGCCCGGATCAGGGCCTGGTCGTCGGCGAGCAGGACCCGGATCACGGCCGCACGCCCTGCACCGGGGGCGTCGCGTGGTCGGCGTTTTGGCTGCCGATGGGGAGGCGGGCCGCGACCAGGAAGCCGCCGCCGGGGCGCGGGCCGGCCTGCACGCTCCCGCCGACGGCGGCGGCGCGCTCGCGCATCCCGGCCAGGCCGTGTCCGGGGGTGCCCGTCGAGCTGGCGTGCGGGCCGTGGCCGGTGTCGGAGACGTCGACGCGCAGCTCGTCGTCGTGATAGGCGAGCGAGACGGCGGCGGACGCGGGGCCGGCGTGCCGGATGACGTTGGTCAGCGACTCCTGGACGATGCGGTAGGCGGCCAGGTCGACGGCGGCGGGCAGCGGGTACGGCTCCCCCGTCACGGTGAGCGTGGTCTTCAGGCCGGACCGGCGGGCCCCCTCGATGAGCGCGTCGAGCTGGGCGGTTCCCGGGGCCGGCTGAACCGGGTCGGCGTCGTCGGCCTGGCGCAGCACGTTGAGGATGGCGCGCAGCTCCCGGAGTCCCTCCTTGCTGGCCGTCTTGATCGCCTGCAGCGCGTCGGCGGCCGCCTCCGGCTGGGTGGGCAGCACGTGCGCGGCCACCCCGGCCTGCACGTTGATGGTGGCCATGGTGTGCGCCACCACGTCGTGCAGTTCCCTGGCGATGCGGAGCCGCTCCTCGTCGATCCGCCGGCGGGCGTCCTGCTCGGCCCGGTCGCGGACGGACGCCGCGTAGGCCCGCCGGTTCGCGACCGCGATGCCCGCGAACGCCACGGCGGCCACCATGCCGGGGATGAGGACGAAGGCGCCGTCGCTGTAGCGCCCGAACGGGTTGTTCGCGGCGGTGGCCGCCATCAGCACGGCCAGCGTGCCCGCGGCGGCGGCGACCGCGCGGCGCGCGCTGACCTGAGTGGCCACCGCGTACACGGCCAGGACGGGGGCGATCAGGCCGGCGCCGTTGACGTAGCCGAGCAGCGAGTAGACGGCCATCGCGGTCGTGGAGACGGCCAGTACGGCGACCGGGTAGCGGCGCCGCCAGGCCAGCGCCAGGCAGGCGACGGCAACCAGGGCCAGCGCGGCGGTCGGCTGCGGTATCGGGTGGCCGTGGAACTGGGCGACGTCTCCGACCTGCTTGGGATTGCCTTCGCCGTAGCTGCCGTACACGAGGATGACGGTCAGCAGCGGGACGAGGGCCGCGTCCCTGACCGGCGAGCCGAGCCAGCGCTGCCAGGCCGCCACGACACCTTCCATGGCCAAAGCCTAGGCATGCGGCGGGCATTCGTCGCCCTCCCCCGGTTGACACTCCTGGTACTCCCCCGGGAGTACGCGGGCGGCCGCTGCTCCCGCGGTGGTACCGGCAAGAGCCTCCCGCCGCCGGACGACGAACCGGGCCCCCGGGCGAGAGGCTGCAAGGGCTGGCGGAACGGCCGCCGGCTCGTCGAGGAAATTGGGGTATCGCGATGACCGCGCTCACCCGCTTCGTGCTCCGCCACAAGGCGCTCGTTTTGCTGTTTTGGGTCGTGGTAGCCACCGTCGGCGTGATGACGATCAGCGGCACCACCCACCGCATGACCAACAACTTCTCCATGCCGGGACAGGCGTTCAAGGTCGACAACCAGATCGCCAGCCAGTACGGCAACGGCGGCTCCCAGGCCCCCTACGTGCCGGTGATCACCGTGCCGGCCGGGGAGCGGATCACCGACCCGGCCGTGGCCGCGGCCACCGGGCGGGCGTTCGCCGCGCTGGCCGCCGCGATGCCGGACGTGCGGATCGCGGACTACGCGACCACTGGTAATCACGCGTTCGTGACCAGCGACGGCCGGTCCACGTTCGCCCTGGTCTACACGGCCACGGTCAGCGGCTTCGGCGGCCCCAACCTGGGCCCGGCGATGGACAGGACCGTGGCGGCGGCCGTGCCCGCGGGCTGGCACGTCGGGGTCACCGGCTCGGACCTGCTAGCCAACGGCAGCTCTTCGTCGACCAAGGGCACCGGGATCATGACCGAGGCGATGATCGGGGCGGTCGGCTCGCTGGCCATCCTGGCCCTGGTGTTCGCCAGCTTCCTGGCGCTGCTGCCGCTGATCATCGGCGGCATCTCGGTCCTGGCCACGTTCCTGCTGGTCGGCGGGCTCACCGAGGTGACAGGGATCAGCCAGATCGTCGAGTTCCTGATCGCGCTGATCGGCCTGGGCGTGGCCATCGACTACTCGCTGCTGGTGGTCAGCCGGTGGCGCGAAGAGCGGGCCGCGGGCCGGGACAACCAGGCCGCCGTGCTCGAAGCGATGAACCACGCGGGCCGGGCGGTGGTCTTCTCCGGGCTCACCGTGGCCATCGGGCTGCTGTCGATGATCATCCTGCCGGTGCCCATGCTGCGCAGCGTCGGCTACGGCGGCGTGCTGGTGCCGCTGGTCTCGGTGGCCGTGGCGATCACGCTGCTGCCGGTCATCCTGGCCACCGTCGGCCCGCGCCTGGACTGGCCGCGGCTGCGGACCGAGCGCCGGGCCAGCCGGGTGTTCTCGGCCTGGGCCCGCGCGGTGTACAAGCACCGCTGGGTGGCCGCTCTGGCCGGGCTGGGCATCCTGACCGCCCTGATGCTGCCCGCGCTGTCGCTGCACCTGGGCGAGCCGGGGAGTTCGGCCCAGGCGACCAGCGGGCCCGCGCACAGCGCGCTGGTCACCCTGACCGACGGCGGCGTCCCGTCCGGGATCATCACCCCGGCCGAGGTGCTCGTCTCGGGTGGTCACGACGCCGCGGCCCAGGTCGCGGGCCTGGCCGCCCGGGTGCCCGGCGTGTACGCCGCGGTGGCGCCGGCCACGCCGGACTACCAGCGGGGTGCTACCTCGATCGTGACCGTCATCCCCTCGGCCGAGAGCGGGGTGCCGTCGGGCCAGGCGACCGTCTCCGCGCTGGAGCACACCCTGCTGGGCAGCCCGCACGTGATCGGCGTGGGCGGCGACGGCGCGTCGCTGATCGACTTCGACCACGCGGTCTACGGCGACTTCCCGCTCATGCTGGCCGTCATCGGGTTCGCCACCTTCCTGCTCCTGGTCCGGGCCTTCCGGTCGGTGCTGCTGGCGGCCAAGGCCGTGGTGTTCAACCTGATCTCGCTGGCCGCCGCGTACGGCGTGCTCACCTGGGTCTGGCAGGACGGCCACGGCTCCCGCGCCCTGTGGGGCATCCCGGCCACCGGGGCGATCACCATGTGGGTGCCGCTGATGGTGTTCGCCTTCCTGTTCGGCCTGTCCATGGACTACGAGGTGTTCATCCTCAGTCGCATCCGCGAGGCCTACGACGCCAGCGGCGACGCCCGCCACGCGGTGGTCGAAGGCCTGGGCCGCACCGGACGGCTGGTCACCAGCGCCGCGGCGATCCTCATGCTGGGCTTCCTGTCCATGTCCACCGGGCCGCAGACCGACCTGAAGGTGCTGGCCACCGGGCTCGGCGCGGGCATCTTGATCGACGCCGTGATCGTCCGGTGCCTGATGGTGCCCGCGCTGGTCGCGCTGTTCGGCCGGGCGAACTGGTGGCTGCCGTCCTGGCTGGCCAAGGCGCTGCGGATCCCGGCGCTGCCGGCGCAGCCGGCTCCGGTTGTGAGTGAGCGGGAGCTGATGGGGTCAGGCGCCAGGTAGTCCGGGAGTTCCCGGCGTTGCCGGGCCAGGCGGCACAGGGGCCCGCCTGGCCCGGCACTGGCATAATGCTGCTCGTGACACCTTGGGATGCGTGCTGATGAACGGTTACCTGGACTACTCCGGCCGGGACGACGTGCTGAGCGGGGGCGCGCGGATGATTCCGGTGAGCACGCCCGCGGGGACGTTCCGGGTGTGGGTGAAGCGGGTCGGCAACCATCCCGATCTGCGGGTGCTGCTGCTGCACGGCGGGCCGGGCTGCACGCACGAGTACTTCGAGGCGTGCGACAGCTACCTCCCCGCGGCGGGCGTCGAGTACTACTACTACGACCAGCTCGGCTCCGGGTTCAGCGACCAGCCCGAGGAGCCGTCGCTGTGGGACCTTGACCGGTTCGTCGACGAGGTGGAACAGGTCCGCCGGGCCCTCGGGCTGGACCGCGACAACTTCGTGCTGCTCGGCCATTCGTGGGGCGGGATCCTGGCCATCGAGTACGCGCTGCACCACCAGCAGCACCTGCGCGGGCTGGTGATCTCCAGCATGATGTCCAGCGTCCCGGCCTACAACGCCTACGCCGAGCAGGTGCTGATGCCGGCCATGGACCAGGCGGCGCTGGCCGAGATCAAGGCGTTCGAGGCCAGGGGCGAGACCGACAATCCGAAGTACATGGAGCTGCTGAACGAGCAGCACTACGTCCACCACGTGCTGCGGATGCCGGTCGCCGACTGGCCCGACCCGGTGCAGCGCGCGTTCGGGCACATCAACCCGGCCATCTACGTGTCCATGCAGGGTCCCAGCGAGCTGGGCATCAGCGCCGACGCCAGCCTGGCGCACTGGGACCGTTTCGACGAGCTGGCCACGATCGACGTGCCGGCGCTGGTCATCGGCGCCCGCCACGACACCATGGACCCGGCGCACATGGAGGCGATGGCCGGCCGCCTGCCCCGCGGTCGGTACCTGTTCTGCCCGGACGGCAGCCACATGGCCATGTACGACGACCAGCAGGTGTACTTCACCGGCCTGATCGACTTCCTGAACGGCCTGGCCCGGCCGGTGGCGTGAGCGGGTTCCCGGACGCGCGCACCCAGGACCGTTCGGAAAATTTTTGGTGTTATAGGTCCTTTACCTGCTGGCGGGTGAGGCTGAGGCGGATGCCGTCGTCGAACCCGGTCACCTGGTCGAACGGGATGGCGGCGTCGTGGCGGTGCCACACCGGCCCCTCCTTGACCAGGACGTGGGTGATCTGGCCGCTGGTCTCATCGACGCGCAGGGCGTGCAGGCGCCCGACGTCGCCGTCGGTGGCGTGAACGTGGTCGCCGCTGCTCCTCCACCTCGCCCGGCGGGACGACGTCGCTGGTCTCCTGTTCGTTGATTCTAGGGATCGTGCCGCCCTCCGCGGTGGGAGCGCCACCCGCGCCGCGCCAGCCGGGGGGAAGCAGCTGAACCGCGTCGGTATAGCCGGGCACGAACTCGGCAACGGTCTCCTCGGCGGCGTCGAGGTTCTTGAACTCCGCCTCGGTGCAGCGGAGCCGCACCTGGTCCGGCGCCGCCTCGACCAGATCGAGCGGGACGAGCCGGGCGAGCCCTTGCCGGCCCTTCGGCTCGACCACGATATGGGTCAGCGTGCGGGCGGCCGGGTCGATGACCGCGGCCCGTACCTCGCCGCGGTACCCGTCGCTGCACAGAACGTCGCTTCCGATCACGAGCGTTATCAACGGCCTGCCTCCTCGTACAAGGACCCTAACCGACGGCGCGCCGACGCAGCAGCCAGATCGTGGCGCCGACCGCGGCCGCGGTGATGGCCAGGTACAGCACGGCCTCGATGAGCTGGAAGGTCCAGAACCAGTCGGCGGGCTGGTACGTGGTCACCCTCGGGCCCACGTACTCCACGCCGAGGCGCAAGGCCAGCCACAGGATGAACGCGGCGCGCACTGAGGTGCCGAGCGGGATCGCCAACACTGCGTGCGTGGCCAGCAGGGCCAGGCCGACGATGGTCCGGGCGCGGTGCTGCGGGGTCATCAGACGCCCTCCTTCCGTCATGCCGTGGCGGTGAGCGTCGTCACTGGCTTTTGGGCGGCTGTCGCTCAGTGTCTCCGGGCGTGTTATTGACCGGGCTTCGCCGTGCGATAACGGATCGATGGCTGCTAGGCAACCGTTGCGCCGCGGGCGGATCCCGCGCGCAGGGCCGCGGCTTGCGCCTTGGCCGCGGCCGCGGAGGCACTGTCGCCGAGGGCGAGATGCGCGTCGCTGAGCAGGGCGAGCGCCTGGGCCTCGATCAGCGGTACTCCCACGTCCCGGAAGGCGCCTGCCGCCTGCTGCCCGAGGACGACCGCCTGCCCCGGGTCGTCGCTCGCGAGAGCCAGTTCGGCCAGCCCGAGCAGTGCTCGCGCCTCGATCAGCCGGTCACCGGTGCTGCCGGCCAGGACCACGGCGCGCTGCAGCGCGCTGCGCGCCGGGCCGGACTCGCCTTGCCTGACCTTCGCGACGCCCAGGCCCTGCAGCGCGTATGCCTCGCCGGTCGGGTCTGCGAGGCCGCGGACTTTGGCCAAGGCCAGCTCGAACGTGTCGCTGGCGCGGGCCGGGTCTCCCGCCAGCAGGTGCGCCTCACCCATCCGATGGAGCACCATCGCCTCGACCCTTTCGCACCGCGCGGCCTGGACCAGCGCTAGCGCCTGCGACAGCAGCTCTCGCGCATCGCCGAAGTCGTTCTGCTCCAGTTTGATCAGGGCCAGGTTCTGCAGCGCATACGCCGTGGCGACCTGATCTCCTGTCCTGCGGAAGATGGCCAGCGCTTCCCGCGAGCCCCTGGCCGCGTCGTCGAGGCGCCCGCTCAGCCGGTCCAGGTGGGCGATCTGGGAGGTGACGAGGGCGACACCATAATCATCACCGGCGTCAAGGAACAGCCGTGCGGCCGTGCCGAACTCCTGGCGGGCCGAGTCGACTCGCAGCGTACCGTAATAGAGCAACCCCATGCTGTACAGGATCGCCGCCTGACCGCGGACGTTGCGGGCCTGGCGGGTGGCCGCCAGGGCAATACCGTTAGTCTCCCGCCAGTCATCGAAGTAGGCCCGGGCCTCAAAGAGGGCGGTCGCGCGGAGCGCCAGGCTCCAGCACAGCTCGGTGAACCCGGCCCGGGCCGCCTGCCGCACCCCGGAAACCAGCGCGGCGCGCTCGCGCTCGTACCACGCCAGGGGATCGCTGACCAGCTGTTCCACCAGCCGTCCGGGCAGCGGCCACCGCGTCGTGTTGCTGGTCAGCGAGCCGTGGCTCCGGCCGTAATAGCGGTGGTGGGCCTCGTCGGCGAGATAGAGCAGGGCGCCGAGCGCGCGTTCGAGCGCCGCTTCCCGGTCGGCCGCCGTCTCCTCGGCGGCCAGGCGCTCCCGGGCGAATACGCGGATCAGGTCGTGCAGCCGGTACTGGCTGTGCACGCCCGATCCGCTGCCGACGGTCTCGACCAGCCGGGCGCTGACCAGATCGTCGAGCAGGTCCTCGGCGCCCGTGCTGTCTGGCTGGTCAGTGGTCTCCGGCTGGTCGAGCAGCGCGGCGCTCAGCCAGCCGGAGAACACCGGCGCGTCCAGCAGCGCGAGCCGGCGGAACAGCCGCCTGGCCGGCTCGCTGGCGCCCTCGTAGCTGAGCGAGATGCTCGCCCGGATGCCCAGCTCGCCGTGGCTGAGCTCGTCCAGGCGGCGGGTCTCGTCGGCCAGCCGGTCGGCGAGCTGCTGGACGCTCCAGTGCGGCCGCGCGGCCAGCCGCGCGCCCGCGATGCGCAGCGCCAGCGGCAGGTGGCCGCACTGCCCGGCGACCGCCGTCGCGGCCTGGGACTGCGCCTGCACCCGGCCGGCGCCGGCGATGCGGGCGAGCAGCTCAAGCGACTGCCTTGCGTCGAGCACGTCCACCTCGACGCGCGTGGCGCCGGCCAGCCCGGCGAGCCTGCCGCGGCTGGTGATGACGACCGCCGCGGGCTCGCTGCCCGGCAGCAGCGGCGATACCTGGCTCTCGCTCGCCGCGTCGTCGAGCACGACCAGCATCTTGCGGCCGGCCAGCAGGTTGCGGTACACCTCCGCGCGCTCGTCCAGGCCCTCGGGCACCTGCGGGCCCGGCACGCCGAGGACCCGCAGGAACCGCTCGAGCACCTGCATCGGGCCGACCGGATGCGCGGTGCCCGCCGTGCAGGTCGGCGAACAGCTGCCCGTCCGGGAAGTGGCCGGCCACGCCGTGGGCCGCGCGCACGGCCAGGCTGGTCTTGCCCACTCCCCCCTGGCCCGTGATCACCACGACCGGCGCGGCCAGGCGGTTCTCCCCGGTCGATCAGCTGCCCGCCGATCTGCTCGATCTGCCCGGCCCGGCCGGTGAAATCCGCGATGTCGGCCGGAAGCAGGCTCGGCACCTGCGGCCCGGCCGGCTGGAGCGCTGACGCGGTTTGCCGGGCGGGTCGAGCGCCGGATCGGTCGTGAGGATGGCGTGCTCGAGCCTCTGCAGCGGCTCGCCGGGCTCGATGCCCAGCTCGTCGATCATGGTCCGCCGGGCCTGCCGGTACACCTGCAGCGCCTCGGCCGTGCGGTCACAGCGGTACAAGGCGAGCATCAGCTGGCCGCGCAGGCGCTCGCGCAGCGGGAACTCATCGACGAGTTCGGCGAGCTCGCCGACGAGTTCGTGGTGCCGGCCCAGGTCGAGCTCGAGCGTGAGCCGGTCCTCGATGGTGGCCAGGCGCTCCTCGTCCAGGCGGCTCGCCGCGGCCCGGATGCAGCTGGCTGTCGATGCCCTCGAGCGCGGAGCCCCGCCACAGCCGGAGCGCATCGCGGTAGCGCGGCGACGGCCTGGTCGAGGTGCCGCTCGCGGGCCGCGCGGGCTGTGGTTACCAGCTCCGCGAACCGCTGCGAGTCCAGCTGCCCGGCGCCGACCCCGATGACGTAACCGCTGCGCCCGCGTGGCGATGATAGCCGGCCTGGCCGTGCGAGGCGAAAAGGCGCCGCAGCGAGGAAATGCTGATCTGCGCCTGGGAACGGGAGGTCGGTGGCAGGTCCTCGCCGTAGATCGCCTCCTGCAGCCGGCCGAGCGTGACGACGTTGTTCGGCGCTGAGCAGCAGCATCGCCAGGACGATCTGCTGGCGAGGGCCGCCCAGCTCAAGCCGCTGTGAGCCGCCGGCGACCTCAAGAGGCCCAAGGATCCTGAACTCCACGGAGTCTCCGTGTCCGGCGCGTCTTGCGCGCTATCCTCGCGCTATCCGACCTGGGCGGCGCGGCCGGCCCAGTAGGGTGCCCGGAGCTGGCGTTTGAGGAGCTTGCCCGATCCGGTGCGCGGCAGCTCGGCGGCGAAGTCGACCGACCGCGGCACCTTGTAGCTGGCCAGGTGCTCGCGTGCGAAGGCGGTGACCTGCTCGGCGGTCAGCGACGATCCCGGGGACCTGACGACCGTGGCGTGCACGGCCTCGCCCCACTGCTCCGACGGGATCCCGAACACCGCCACGTCGTAGATCTCGGGGTGCTGTTCCAGCGCCGCCTCGATCTCGGCGGGGTAGATGTTCATGCCGCCGGAGATGATCATGTCGGTCTTGCGGTCGCAGATATACAGGTACCCCTCGTCGTCCCGGTACGCGATGTCGCCGACGGTATGGAAGTCACCGTTGCTGTTGGACTGATAGCTGGCGTCGTTCTTGTGATAGGCGTCGAACACGACCTTGGACCGTACGAAGACCTCGCCGGCGTGGTCCGGCCCGGTGCCTGTGACCTCGTTGCCGTCCGCGCCGACCAGCACGATCTCGATGCCGGGGGCCGGCTTGCCGCACGAGCCCGGCTTGCGCATCTGGTCCTCGGGCATCAGCACGGTGTCCACGCCGAGTTCGGTCGACCCGTAGACCTCGAACAGTGACCCGGGCGGGAAGTCCGCCACGTACTGCTGCTTGAGCGCGTAGCTCCACGGGGCCGCGTTGGCCACCATGACGCGCATCGAGGAGCGGTCGTAGCGGTCCTTGACCTGTCTGGGCAGCGCGCAGACCATCCTGATCAGCGCGGGCGCGGAGAACGTCGAGGTCACCTGGTACTTGTCCACCAGCCGCAGCCAGTCCTCGGCGTCGAACCTGCGCTGCACGATGATCGTCTGCCCGAGGAGCAGGCCGATGATCATGAACGCGCCGGGGCCGCTGTGGTACAGCGGGCCCGAGGTGAGGTAGATGTCGTCGGGCCGGTAACCGAGCAGGTTCATCAGGCCGCCGATGACTTCTGGGTCGGGGGGGCCGGAGCGGACCGCGCCCTTCGGCTTGCCGGTCGTGCCGGAGGTGTAGATCATCGCCCCGCCCCCGCCGGTCGCGTCCCCGACGTCGGGCGCATCGGCGGGCGCGGCCGCGATGTCGGCGTCGGTCAGCATGCCGTCCGGGGCCTTCTGGTCTGGCTCGCCGACGCTGATTACGTGCCGTACCTTCTCCAGCTGGTCGCCGAAGGCGGCGAACATCGGCGCGTACTCGTGGTCGACGTAGGCGACCTCGGCGTCGCTGTGGTTGATGACGTAGAGCGCCTCTTCCGGCGTCAGCCGGTAGTTCAGCGGCACGGCGACCGCGCCGATCTTCCTCGTGGCGTTCGCGACCGCCACGACCTGGGGCGAGTTCGGCCCGCACCACAGCACCCTGGTACCCGGCTTGGTGCCGAGGGACAGCAGCAGGTTGGCCACCCGGTTCGACTGCGCCTCGAGCTCGGCGTAGGTCCACATGACCACGGTCCCGTCCGGCCGGTCGTCGATGACGCCCGGCTTGTCCGGCTGGCTCTGCGCGTAGATCGAAAGGATGTCGTCCGGCATCGCACCTGTCCTCGGGATTTGCGGTCAGCGGGGACCCGGCGGTCTACCGCATCCGCCGCTCATGGCCAATGTACGGAACCTGTGCCGATCGGTAAATCCGGCCAGAAAATGTGCTAGCGCGGTTACGGCCGGTGCTCGTAGCCGTCGGCTTGGTGGCGGAGGGCGAAGATCGCGGCCTGGACGCGGTCTTGCAGGCCGAGTTTGCTGAGGATGCTGCGGACGTGGGTCTTGACGGTCTGCTCGCCGATCGCCAGGTCCCGGGCGATCTGCCGGTTGCTGTGACCGCGGGCGATCAGCCGGAGTACGTCGCGTTCGCGCGGTGAGAGCGGCTGTAGCGGGTCCGGCGGCGGCGGCCGGCGCAGCGCCCGGGTGAGCCGGGTCACCAGCTCGGGGCTGAGGCTGGAGGTGCCGGCGGCGGCGTCGCGGACGGCGGCGATGACGTGCTCGGCGGAGGCGGTCTTGAGCAGGTACGAGGTCGCGCCGGCGTGCATGGCGCGGACGAGGTGCTCGTCGTCGGCGGCGGAGGTGAGCACGACGACGGCAGGCCGGTGCGGCGCATCGTGCAGCGCGTCGAGCACGGCGTGCCCGTCCAGTCCGGGCATGTACAGGTCGAGCAGCAGCACGTCCGGGCGGGTGGCGGCGACGACGTCTACCGTCTGCCGGCCGTCTCCGGCTTCGCCGGCGACCTCGACGTCTGGTTCCTGGCCGAGCAGGTAGCACAGCCCGTCCCGGACGACGCGGTGGTCGTCGGCGATCACCACGCGGATCGTCATGGCACCGGCACCCGGACGGTGAGCGCCGCGCCGCGCCCGGGTGCGCTGTCGATGTCCACGGTGCCGCCGAGTTCGGCGACCCGGTCCCGGATGTGGGTCAGCCCGGAGCCGGCGTGCGGGGCGGCCGGGTCGAAGCCGGTGCCGGTGTCGCGGACGGCCAGCTGGACGTGCCCGTCCTGGCGGGTCATGGACACGGCAAGCCGGCGGGCGTGGCCGTGCCGGACGGCGTTGGCGCATGCCTCCTGGGTGATGCGCAGCAGGGCGTGCTCGACGGGCGCGGGAACGGTGACGTCGTCCAGGCTGGCGTCGACGGTGATACCGAGCCGGTCGTGGTAGGCCGCGCAGATCTCCTGCAGGGCCGGGGCGAGCCCGGCACCGTCCAGGCTGGCCGGGCGCAGCTCGATCAGGAGCACCTGCATGTCGCGCAGCGCCTCCTCGCTGATGCGCTCGATCGCGCGGACCTGCTGATTGCCAGGGTCGGCCCGGCGCATCCCGGCGGCGATCATCCGCAAGGCGAACAGGTGCTGGGAGATCGCGTCGTGGATCTCCCGCGCGATCCGGGCCCGCTCCGCGGCGCTCGCGTCGCCGGTGGCTCGCTGCCGTTCGGCGGCCAGCGCGGAGCCGAGCTGGCGGGTCATGGTGGTGAAGTTCGCCTCCAGCCGGCCGACCTCGTCCCGGCCGGAGACGGGCAGGGTGACGGTGTAGTCCCCGTCGGCGACCGCGACGGTGGCTCGTTCCAGGCGGCGTACCCGGCGGACGAGGCTGCGTGAGGCCAGCAGACCGAACAGCACGCCGACCGGCACGATCGCGAAGAGCAGCGCGTAGGAGGTCGGCAGCAGCGGGCTGGTCTCGCCGAGCTGACCCAGCTCGCTCAGGGCGCGGATGGGGTTGATGAACCCGGTCGACCATGGCGCCTGGACGTAGACCCAGGCGACCAGCCCCGGCGCGCCGACCCGGCCCGTCGGCTCTACCGCCCACAGCACGCTGCCGTACGTCGTGGACGCAGGAGGAACCTTGATGATTCTGGTGGGGCTGGCTGCGATTGCCGAGATCGCCGGGGTGGGGAGTTCGCTGGCCGCCGCCCGTCCGGGCGGGAACCGGGATGGCGCGGAGGACGCGACGACCGTGCCGTCGGCGGCGATCGCCACGACCGCGGTGACCGCCTGGTCGCTGTGAATCGGGCCGGTGATCGCCGGAACGGCCAGCGTGCCGTCCGGGGCCGGCCGGGCCAGGCCCGGCTGGGCCGGCTGGCCGGGAACGCCGAGCACGGTTCCGGCCGGCACGCCTCCGGGATAGCGCTGGGAGAGCTGCTGGGCGTAGCTCTTCGCGGTGGCGTCCACCTGGACCTGCAGCTGTCCGCCGTCCACCAGCTGGGGTACCTGGAGGCCGAGCACGAGCGCCTCGACCAACACCACGACGACGAGCGTGACGAGAATGTAGGAGGCGATCAGCCGGCCCGATAGCCCCCACGCCCTGCGTCGCACGCGGTCGAGCACACTTGCACGCTACCTCCGCGCAACACTCCTGCGTATCCCTCCAGCGAGGTACCTGCCCTCCCTCCGGCGCGTGATGCGCCCGCCGCCGCCAGCCGGGACGCTGGCTGTCATGAACTCGCAGTCACCCTGTCCGGCGGGCGGCAGAACGGAGCGCGTCGCATGAAAGTTATTGAGACCAGCGGCCTGGCCAAGCGGTACGGCCGCACGTGGGCGCTGCGTGAGTGCGCGCTGGCGGTCCCGGCCGGGCACGTGGCCGCGCTGGCCGGCCCGAACGGCGCGGGCAAGACCACCCTGCTAAACCTGGCGGTCGGCCTGGCCGCGCCGACCGCGGGCGCGGTCACCGTGCTGGGCGGCCGGGCGCCGGGGTCCCCGGCCGCGCTGGACGGCATAGCGTTCGTGGCCCAGGACACGCCGCTGTACAAGAACCTGTCCGCCGCGGACATGGTGCACCTGACGGCTAGCCTGAACCGCCGCTTTGACCGGCCGTACGCCCGGGCCCGGCTGGCCGAGCTGGGCATCCCGCTCAAGCGTCGGGCCGGCCGGCTGTCCGGCGGGCAGCAGGTCCAGCTCGCGCTGACCCTGGCGCTGGCCCGCCTGCCGCGGCTGCTGATCCTCGACGAGCCGGTGGCGATGCTGGACCCGGTGGCCCGGCACGACTTCATGGCCACCGTGCTGACTGCAGCGGCCGCCGACGGCGTGTCGGTGGTGCTGTCCTCGCACGTGCTCGCCGACCTGGAGCGGGTGGCCGACTACCTCATCCTGCTGTCGCGGGGCCGGGTGCAGGTGGCCGGCGAGGTGGATGACCTGCTCGCCGCCCACCGCGTGCTGACTGGGCCTGCCGCCGAGGCCGGCCGGTATGCCGAACGGCCGGTGGTGCACCTGCGGCGCGGCGAGGCGCAGGCCCGCCTGCTGGTCCGGGCCACCGCGGCCGACCCGGTCCCGCCGGGCTGGGCGGCGCATCCGGTCGGGCTGGAGGAACTCGCCCTGGCCTACCTGCGCGAGCCCGGCGCCGCGGCGCTGCCCGCGCCGCCAAGACCAAGGGACACCGAGACGACGGAGGTGCCGACATGACCACGCTGAGGATGCCGGCCCGCCCGGAGCAGGACGCGGCCCCGCGGCCGGTGCCCTGGCGGCGGATGGCCTGGGTCACCTGGCGGCAGCACCGGATCGCGCTGGCCGGCGTGGCCGCGCTGCTGGGCGCGTGGGCCGTGTACCTGTGGCTCACCGGCCTTCAGATCCACCACGCCTACGCCGCCGTGACCGCCTGCCACCCGGCGGGCTCGGTTGCCTGCGGGGAAGTCATCAGCGAGCTTCAATTTCACCTACGGCGATCCGGCGCTGACAGCCGCGGTCCTGCTGCAGGTGGTGCCCGCGCTGATCGGGGCGTTCGCCGGCGCGCCGGTGCTGGCCCGGGAGCTGGAGACCGGGACCTTCCGGTTCGCCTGGACCCAGGGCTTCGGCCGGTGGCGCTGGACGCTGGCCAAGCTGGTGCCGCTCGCGATCGTGGTGGCGGCCGCCGCCGGGGTGTTCAGCCTGCTGTTCTCCTGGTACTTCCAGCCGTTCTTCGCCGACGGCAACGAGACCCCGTTCGCTCCCGAGCTGTTCGTCCTGCGCGGGGTCGCGTTCGCCGCCTGGACGCTGGCCGCCTTCGCGATCGGCGCCCTGGCCGGCATGCTCATCCGCCGGGTCGTCCCCGCGATCGCCGCCACCCTGGCCGCCTACGCCGGGCTCGCCCTCGCGGCCGGCCTCTGGCTGCGCCAGCACTACGCGGTCCCGCTGCTCACCAGCAACCCGAACGTGCCCAGTTCCGCGTGGATCATGAGCCAGTGGTGGACCAAGGGCGGCAAGTTCGCGTTCGCCAACTGGCACGACGCCCCCGCCAGCCTCATCAAGCAGTCGCTCTCCCCCGGTGGGGCCCTTGGCAAGGCGTCGCCGGGAACCCTCGCGCAGTGCCTCGCCCAGCACGGCTACACGCAGTGGACCAGCTACCAGCCCGGCAGCCGGTTCTGGCCGTTCCAGTGGATCGAGGGCGGCTGGCTGCTCGCGCTGTCCGTGCTGCTCATCGCCGCGACCGTCTGGCTGGTCCGCCGCCGCGCGGCCTGATGCATCCCAGCCATGCGGCCGCCCGGGTCAGGACGCGAACCCGCGGCCGGTGCCCTGGCGGCGGATGGCCTGGGTCACCTGGCGGCAGCACCGGATCGCGCTGGCCGGCGTGGCCGCGCTGCTGGGCGCGTGGGCCGTGTACCTGTGGCTCACCGGCCTTCAGGTGCGCCACGCCTACGTGGGCGTGACCGCCTGCCATCCGGCGGACTCGATTGCCTGCGGGTCGATGATCAACAGCTTCAAACACACATACATGCCGAGTGCGGATGCCATACCGAGTGCCGATGCCGCCACAATCTTGATGCAGGCGGCGCCGGCGCTGATCGGGGCGTTCGTCGGAGCGCCGGTGCTGGCCCGGGAGCTGGAGACCGGGACCTTCCGGTACGCCTGGACCCAGGGCGTCGGCCGGCGGCGCTGGACGCTCGGCAGGATGGTGCCGCTCGCGATCGCGCTGGCCGCCGTCGCCGGGGCTTGCAGCGTGCTGTACTCCTGGTACTTCCAGCCGTTCTTCGCCGAAGGCTTGGCGACCCCGCTCGATCCCAAGGTGTTCGTCCTGCGCGGGGTCGCGTTCGCCGCCTGGACGCTGGCCGCCTTCGCGATCGGCGCCCTGGCCGGCATGCTCATCCGCCGGGTCGTCCCCGCGATCGCCGCCACCCTGGCCGCCTACACCGGGCTCGCCCTCGCGGCCGGCCTCTGGCTGCGCCAGCACTACGCGGTCCCGCTGCTCACCAGCAACCCGAACGTGCCCGGC
The DNA here is from genome assembly GCA_963705835.1 of uncultured Actinomycetes bacterium. GTDB lineage: Bacteria > Actinomycetota > Actinomycetes > Streptosporangiales > Streptosporangiaceae > Palsa-504. Next base: position 13,651 of record CAVPLC010000066.1, on the reverse strand, counting down.
TCCGCGTGGATCATGAGCCAGTGGTGGACCAAGGGCGGCAAGTTCGCGTTCGCCGGCCAGCCCTCTTACAGCCTCCTGATGCAGTTGTGCCCTCCGTCTGCGGTGGGGCCTGGCAAGACATCGGGAACCACTCCCGCGCAGTGTCTGGCCCAGCACGGCTACACGCAGTGGACCAGCTACCAGCCCGGCAGCCGGTTCTGGCTTTTCCAGTGGATCGAGGGCGGCTGGCTGCTCGCGCTGTCCGTCCTGCTCATCGCCGCGACCATCTGGCTGGTCCACCGCCGCGCTGAACGGTGTCCTTCTTGGATCGTTCGTTAGGGTAGCGCGTGCAAGCTGGCGGCACGGGAGGCGAATACTGTGAGTGTGAGCCGACGCGCTACCGCGCAGGGAGCTCTCGCGCTCGGCGCTCTGGGGGTTGTCTTCGGGGACATCGGGACGAGCCCGCTGTACACCGTGCAGACGGTTTTCAATCCGGGCGATCCGCACCCGGTCAAGGTGTCGCACGACACCATCTTCGGGATCGTCTCGCTGATCTTCTGGTCGGTGACGATCATCGTCACCGTCACGTACGTCCTGCTCGTGATGCGGGCCGATAACGACGGCGAGGGCGGGATCATGGCGCTGATCGCCTTGATCCGCCGGCGGGCCCTGCCCGGCGGAAGCCGGGCGAAGGCGGTGCTGGCGGCGCTGGGGATCTTCGGGGCCTCGCTGTTCTTCGGCGACAGCATGATCACGCCGGCCATCTCGGTGCTTTCGGCGGTCGAGGGCGTCAAGGTCGCCGCGCCGTCAGTGTCGGGCCTGGTCATCCCCATCACGGTGGCGATCATCGTCGTCCTGTTCCTGGTTCAGCGGCTGGGCACGGGCGCCGTGGGGCGAGTGTTCGGGCCGGTCATGGCCGTCTGGTTCACCGTGCTCGGCGTGCTCGGCGTGCGGGGCATCGCCACCCACCCGGTCATCCTGGAGGCGCTGTCGCCCAGCTACGCCATCGGCTTCCTTTTCGGCCACTTCGGCACCGCGTTCTTCTCCCTGACCGCCGTCGTCCTGGCCGTCACCGGAGCCGAAGCGCTGTACGCGGACATGGGGCACTTCGGCCGCCCGCCGATCAGGCGCGCCTGGCTGCTGGTCGTCTTCCCCGCCTGCATCCTGAATTACCTGGGACAGGGCGCCCTGATCCTGGGCCACCCGGCCAGCATCAGCAACCCGTTCTTCCTGCTGGCTCCGGGGTGGGCCAGGCTCCCGATGGTGTTCCTGGCCACCGTGGCGACCGTCATCGCCTCGCAGGCGGTGATCAGCGGCGCCTTCTCGGTCGCGCACCAAGCCGGGCAACTCGGCTACCTGCCGCGGCTGCGCATCCAGTACACCTCGGAAGAGTTGATGGGCCAGATCTACATCCCGTGGATCAACTGGCTTCTGCTGGTGGCCGTCCTCACCCTGGTGCTCGCGTTCAGGACCTCGGCCGCGCTGGCCTACGCCTACGGCACGGCCGTGACCGGCACGATCACGATCACGACCCTGCTGTTCTTCTACTACGCCCGTCAGCGGTGGCGATGGCCGCTTTGGATCGTGCTGGCGGGCGGCGGCGTGCTGATCGCCATTGACCTGCTGTTTTTCGCCGCCAACTTGACCAAGCTGACCCACGGAGCGTGGTTTCCGCTCCTGATCGGCATCATCGCGTTCACCATCTTCACCACCTGGCAGCGCGGCCGCGAACTCGTCACGCTGGAGCGGGTCCGCGAGGAGGGGCCGCTCCCGGAGTTCATCGCGCAGCTGCACGCCATGAAGCCCCCGCTGCACCGGGTGCCGGGCACCGCCATCTTCCTCAACCGCGGCAAGGCCACCGCCCCGCTGGCGCTGCGGGCCAACGTCGAACACAACGAGATCCTCCACGAGGAGGTCCTCATCCTCTCGATCGAGACGACGCCCGCACCGCACATCACCGATGCGGAGCGGCTGCAGATCGACGACCTCGGGTACAAAGACGACCGGATCATCCACGTCACTGCCCGCTTCGGCTACATGGACCAGACGAACGTCCCGGGCCTCCTGCCGCTGATCCGCGACGCCGCCATCGAAAGCCCCCTCGACGAGGACAGGTTGTCGTACTTCGTGTCGCGCATCGAGCTCGTCCAAGGCCACACACCGGGCATGAGCCGCTGGCGCAAGCGCCTGTTCATCGCGACATCACGAATCACCGCTGACGCCGCCGAATACTTCCGGCTTCCCCGCGAGCGCACCGTCATCATGGGCTCGCGCATCGAACTCTAACTGCCTGATGGGTAGCCTCGCGCCGCGCAAGGAGAGCACCGAGTGTGATTTGCGGCGCCCGCGACTGGGTTACTCGTTCGCCAGGTCTTCCCATGTCATGCCGCTGCGCACGCTCCTTGGCTGCTCGGCCACGATGTCCGAACCGGGTCGCGCGTGGCTATCACGGGTCTTGACCAAAATCCAGCGGCGCTCGCCGGTGCGGGTCAAGGCGAATCCTCCAGCGAGCTTGCTGCCGTGCAGACGGAGGGACAGATGCCCAGGCTCATCACCGATGATCTCAGCGTCGCCTTCATCCCAGATGATCACCGCGCCGGTACCGCGTGCCTGCCCGGCCCGGACCCCCTCATAGTCACCAGCGGCCAGGGAGTGGTCCTCGACCGGTACGGCAAGCCGCCGGACACCGGGATCGAGCGATGGCCCCTTGGGAACCGCCCACGACCGCAGGACCTCGCCGACCCGGATCCGGAAATCGAAATGCAGCGTCGTCGCGTCATGGAGCTGCACCACGAACCGAGAACACCGTCACGGCGCGACTTTACAGCCGGGCCGCTAACATCACCGGCAGCAACTACCTCATCGACGGCGGCCTGATCAAGACAACCTGATCAAGACAACCTGAGGGTCAGGACATTGCTCGGAGCAGGCGGAACGGGGCAGGCGATGACGGTGCCTGGCCGGCCAGGTAAACCACGGTGGCACGGCGGGCAGCTACACTTCGGGCGTGCCCGGGACGCCTGCCGGCGACGATGCTGATCGTCTGCCGGAATGGTTCATGCCGCCGCCGATGATCGGCGGTCATGTCACGGGGCCGCTGCTGATCGCGCGGTCGGGCCGGGTCGGGGTGGCCGTGCGGCATGTGGTCGCGTTCCCGGCCGGCGTCGAGGTCGAAGTGGAGGCCCGTAGCCGGGGAACGGCGCCGGGACCAGATGATGTCACCGGGCTTGCGGACCTGCGGTTCGGTGTCGTTCTCGCCGACGGGCGTGTGGCCGCGCAAGACGATGAGGCCGGGTTGCGGGGCGGCGCAGGGCCCATGCTGAAGGTCACCGGGTTCGAGGGAAGCTCGGGCGGCCCGGGTGGCGATGAGCATGTCCGCATGTCGGTGTGGCTGTGGCCGCTGCCGCCGCCCGGGCCGGTCACGGTGACGTGCTCGTGGCCGGGCGGCGGGCTGCAAGAGGCCAGCATCGTCCTGGACGGAGATGCGATCCGGGCCGCCGCCAGCCAGGCCCAGCCGTTCTGGGCCACACCAGACGCCTGAGCAAGCCGTCGTGCCTACCCCGCATATCCGCTCATGCGGGGAGCAGGACTCTTGGGAGAGCGGGAACGCGCTGAGCGTACGGGTGCTCGTTACCACTCCGTCCACTGACCTTCGGCCGCTTGCCACACGGACGTCTGCGGCTCGCCGGCGAACACGGGCCCGAAGTGCTCAAACCCGATGCCCAGCTCGTAGTAGGCGTTCATCTGGTCCGCGTCGATCCACAGATCGACGCCGATGACTTCAGGCGAGATCGTCTCGCCCGGATTCGGGAGTCGCGACCATGTCGCGTGTGCGATCTGCCCGTACTTGCGCGCGGTATTGATCGTCGCCGCGGCGTATGCGTTGAACGCCGCCGCGGCCGCTTCCAGCGAGGCTACTCCGGCGCGGAGCAGGCCGACAGCGGCCGGCGATGCGCCGGAGGGCAGCGCGAGATGAAAGTCGCCGAAGCCGCTGGTTGGGGCCCAGAGGATTCCTTCTCGCTCGGTGAACAGAAGCTCCGCGCCGGCCTGGACTTGGGGATCGGCGAAGAACTGACCGAACCCGCTGGGGCTGTTCCAGTAGTCGATGATCAGAACCTCGTCGCTCCCGGCACCGTTGCCGGCGCTGGTGTAGACGTTGTGACTGAGGTCGCCGAGGGCGCGAGCGGCGGCAATGCCATCTGCTGAACCGGCGGTCTTGTTGTGGAGCTCACGCGCGTCGGCGACCGTCGGCGTGTTGACCTTGCCGCGGAGCGTGAACAAATAGGTCGTGGCGGTGGCGTCGGCTGGATAGGTGACTGACATGGGGTAGCTCCTTCACGGGTTCGATTCGGTCATCTGGCCGGTCGGCACAGTATGCGGACGTGCTTGGAATTCGATTGGCGTCACGCCTGGTCGGGCGCGTGCCCCGCAACCGCGAAATTGTTCCGGTTCTTGAACTCCTCGGTAAACCGCCGGACGAGCGCGTCATTACTCATGGTGACTCATGCCGTCGCGGATCCGGCCTGGAAAGCCTTGCCGCTGCCGGTATTGCTGAACAGGCGCAGGCTTTCCAGGTAATAGCCCCAGCTGAAGTTGTATGTGCCGTAGTCGTCATCGCTCAGCTCACGCGCGTAGTCCTGCCAGAAACGGACGATCGTCCCGTCGCCTTTGTCCCCGAGCTCGAAGCGGAAAGTGTTCTGCGCCCACGGCTCATGCCCGCCGACGCATTCCCAGCACACCAGGGCAGGTGGCTCGAGCGCGGTGACCCGCATGTCGGGGTTGAAATCACCGGCGAAGGTGAAATGCACTATCGCGCCGACCCGTGCCTCGGCCTTCACGATGGTGGTCCACCATCCGGACAGTCCCTGGGTGGTTGTCAGCGCCGCGAATACCGTGTCCCGCGGTGCGGTGGTGTCGAACACATGGTGAATGGTCTTCAACTGCTCACTCCCGCGTCATGACAGGCTTGGCGGTGGCCAGCACCTGTTCGGGTGTCGGGACCATGTCGTGGGCCTGGCGGCCGTGTTCCTGGGCCGCTGCGATCAGCTCTTCTTCGGTGCCGCGGACACGCCAGCCGCAGTCACACGCGATCTCCTTCTCCATGCCGGGCTCCTCCGGTAAGACTGGTGCGCAGACTACGCTCGAAGGGTTGCGAGATGGTTGGGGAGTGGATGGGCTTGACCAATCTGCGGGCCTATCTCACCGGGCCGTTGTGCCTGGAATCCGGCGAGCACCTGCTGGAGGAAACGGCTCTGCCCGGCCCTCAGGGCCGCCACCTGCTCGGCTTCCTCATCGCCGAGCACGCCCGTCCGGTGTCACGGGACGAACTGGCCGATCAGCTCTGGCCCACGGCCCTGCCAGCCGCCTGGGAGAACTCACTGAAATCCCTGATCAGCAAGATCCGCGCCGCGCTTACACACGCCGGGCTGCCCGGTACCGAACTGATCCGCAACGCGTTCGGCGCATACCAGTTCCGGCTCCCCCGCGACGGGTGGGTAGACGTGGACGCCGCCGCGTTGAGCGTTCATCTGGCTGAGGCCGCGCTGGCCGCCGGTGACCTCGACGCTGCGGCATGCCACGCCTATGTCACCCGGCTGATCACCGCCCGGCCGTTCCTGCCCGGTATAGAAGGAGAATGGGCACACGCGTGGCGCTGCAGGCTGGAGGATCACCGTATCCGAGCGATCGAATGCATGGCCGAAGAGCAACTCCAGCGCGGCCAGACCACCGCAGCCATCCGCAGCGCGGAACTAGTCCTCGAACTCGACAGCCTGCGCGAGACCGCGTGGCAGATCCTGATCCGATCGCACACCGCCTCCGGAAATCCGGGCAGCGCCCTGCGCGCCTACCGGCGCTGCCGCCAGGTCCTGCATCAGCAGCTCGGCACGGCACCATCACCTGGCACCCGTGCCGCCCTGGACGGACTCCCGGGCTAACGCCAGGGCCAGGCTACTGCGGCACGCTCAGCACGCCCGCCGACCGCGCAGCCGTACCGAATAGCCCGTTCGGGACGCGGGTGAGACATAGATACTCACATCAAACCGCCGCTCCGAACGGGTCGGCGCGCGGTTATCAAAGAGGATCTTCGCGTAGTCGGATACTCCGACAACCTTGAACGGTTCCACATGCGGTCGGCGAGGCTGCATATTTATGCATCACAGCCTTCGACTGAAACGCCGCTTCTGCCGCTGTGGGCGCTGACCGGTGGCCGCGCGGGAACGGCCGGTCATGTGCCAGCGCGTGCCGGTTCATATTGCGACTGGCGGCAGCAGGAACCGGCAGCGAGGCCCAGGCGAGTTCGCCAGGCGGCCGTCGAGTGTCGCCAGCGGGGCATCGAGCAGCTCGGCGACGGCGACGTACCATCCGTCACAGCAGGTCACGTTCTCCCGGAGCTCCCATACCCGCCCAGCGCAGGGCTGGTAGGGAAAGAACTCCACGCGCAGGTCCAGCAGGTCGGTGTGCGCAAGCGAGGCCACGTCGACTGAGATGTCGCCGGCCAGCGCCGCCCGTCGCAGGATGTTCCCGGCCTCGACCGGCATCAGGTGCGGAGCCGCCAGCGAATCGCCCGCCAGCAACGCCTCTGCCCAGCGCCCGTCTGCGCCGCTGTCGGTCAGCCCGGCGACGACCATGGACGCGTCGACGACCAAGGTCACCGGCGGTCCTCGTCGCGGTAAGCGAGAATACGGTCACGCGGCAGCGTAGAGGCGCTGGCCGCCTTACGGGCCCGTATGCGGGCGATCAGGACCTCGGCATCGGGCTGGCGGGCGAGTTCCATGAGCTTGGCGCGCAGGTACTCCTGAAGAGATCGTCCGGACAGCGCCGCGCGGGAGGCGAGCTCGTCGCGCGTCTGATCGGGAACGTCCCGCACCGTGATGGAGGTACTCATAGCATCATTATGCAGCTAATGCTGCTAAAATGCAATCGTACCTCTAGCGGACTCGGTCGGCGAAGGTGAGTCGCGTGGATCGCCTCGGCCCGTTCGGTCGACAAAGGATTGATCCCGAACGAGCCAAATCCGCGCGGTGGGCCAGGTGCCAGCTCTCCGGTGCCGGCAAGCGCTCTCGCCGACGCCGGCCTGGCCGCCTTCGCTACCACATCTTGTGCAGGCGTCTCCTCGCTGTGAACCTGTGCGGCACCTTGCAGCGCTGCTGCTGGCATTGCTGCACGCCCACGCATAGGAGCTACCGCATGCGCGGCGTGAGGGTGCAGAAAACGGCACTACGCTGCACCAGAATTCACGGATTCCGGGCGGCGGCGATTATCTACCCAAATTTCTACCCAAAGAAGCAGCACTGCAGAGTTGAGATATCATATCTCCTGGTCATAGCCGCTAACCGGAGTAATCGGCCAGAGTGTGCCACCAGCCTTCCAAGCTGGTCATGCGGGTTCGATTCCCGTCGCCCGCTCTCGACTAGTCTCGTCAGTAAGTCTGTCAGCGGGTGCAGTGCTGGCCTGCGGCTTTCTCGCCTGGCATGTCTGCCCCGTGCACCGGATCTTTCATCCGCGGGTTCATAGGCCACCCGGGCCCAACATCGGCGCCCGAGTGCGGTGCGCCCGCCAGTGCGCGGAAGAGCTGGCTGCTGCTCCTGCCCGTGATGGGTTTCCTTTTCCCGACGAGCACATCATCGCGACCGTGCTGGGCATCGCCGACGAGCTGACCCATGAGGGACTCCTCCTTCGCTACAGGGTCAAGGGAACAGACAAGGTCTCACTCTTTGTGCCTGATCGCGTTAGTTGCCACTGGGAGGCTGGTGCGACCTGGGCGGCGGGTCGTGGGGATCGGGCTTGTTGCCGCTGACGGATCGCGCTCCTTGCAACCTGGGACAGTTTCTCCCGCAATCTGCTACCGGCACCTATTCGGCGTGGCTAACTGACGGTAACGGGTCATGTGCGATTTCATGTGATATGTGAAGGGGAAGGGGCAGCCCGGGCCGAGTGCGCCAGGTCCGCTGTGGTCGCACCTGGCGGGGTGGGATGACCTGCTGGTCCCGGTGCCGTCGACGGACGCGTCCGGGCTGGACCTGGGGGAAGGCTGGCCGGATCGCTGGCTGGTGACGCGGCGAGTAGACGGGAACGAGGTCTCCTGCACGGTGCGGGATCTGGCCCGGATGCCGGGTGAGCAGGGCGGCCCGGTTCGCTGGTTTTCCTGGCGGCGGGCTCAGCGGCACCGTCCTGGCCTTCAGTACCTGGTCAGCACGGGCCGTCATCACGGGACCGAGAGCATGGAGGAGGCCAGGGTGCTGCTGGCCCTGGATTTTGCCGGGGACCTGGTCGACGTGGTGTCCCAGCCGTTGCGGCTGCGGTTCACCACGGCGCGGAAGAGCAGGGAGCACACTCCCGACTTCCTCGCGGTGACCAGGTCGGGCACCTGGCTGATCGACGTGCGCCCGGAGCCGCTGATCGGGGAGGAGGACCGGGAATCGTTCGCCGCCGCGGCTGAGACTGCCGTGGCGTGCGGCTGGCGGTATGCGGTGGCGGCCCGGTGGCGGGAGCACGTCCTGCCGGCCCTGGACGCGCTGTCCTCACAGCGTCGGCCTCTGGCGGACCCGCTGGGGCTGCGGCCAGGGCTGCTCACCGCTGTCAGAAAGCCGGCCGCCCGGTTCGGGGAGGTTGCCGCGACCAGCGGCTGCGAGCCGGTGGCCCGCGCTCAGCTGCTGCATCTGATCTGGCACCGGCAAGTCGGAATCGACCTCGCCGAGCCTCTGGCGGATCGCTCGCTGCTGGTCCCGGGAGCGGCATGATGAGGTCCGATGCGGCTGGAGCGACCACCGGTGGCAGGTGGTGCTGGACGGGCGGGAGTGGACGGTCGAGCGCCGTGAGCCTCACCTTGGCCGGGTTCACCTGGTCAGCGGCGACGGCACCCGCCAGCAGGTCAGCCTGCGGTTCCTGGCCTGTCACCCGGACTTTTGGCCGTCGTCACGGACCGCCGCCGCGGGCCGGCCGGGGCCGCCAGCCCAAGCTGGCGGGTGACCTGAAGCCGGGCAGGCGGGAGCTGGCCGGGCTGCGGATGGCGCACCTGCTGGAGGTCGCGACGGGATTCCGCAGCGGGGACCCGCTGCGGCCCGGGCCGGGAGAGCCGAAGCCGGAGTACGACCCGGCCGCCACGACGGTGACCAGCCGCCGCCGGGCCAAGGTTGCGGAGCTGAAGGCGCTTGACCCCGAGTACGCCCGGATGCTGGGCCTGAACGCGGTCAGCTACTGGACCCTGATCCGGCGGGAGAACGCCCGGCGCCGGTTCGGGCTGATCGGCTGCGCGGACGAACGCTGGCTGCGGGAAAGCGGCGGCCATCCCAGCGTCACCGAGGAGGTCCGGGAAGCGATCTTCGCGGTTCGCGAGGAGACCCTGCGCGGGGCGAAGGTGAGCATGCGCACCCGGGAGCGCAAGGTCTGCCAGTACGTCCGGGAGAGGTTCGGCCCGGACACGCCGGTCCCCAGCTACCCGGTCCTGTGCCGGGTCTGGCGGGAGTGGTTCGGGCCGGGCGGGTCACGGCAGCGGTACGCCCGGTCGGCCGCGGTCGCCGGCCAAGAACGGGCAGGTGGTGATCCACCGGCCGGGCCAGGTCGTCGCGCTGGACACCACGCCATTGCCGGTCCTGGTCCGCGAGACGGTATTCAGCGAGCCGGCCGAGGCCCACCTCAGCCTCGCGCTGACTGCTACACGCACTCGCTGGTCGCGTTCCGGGTCACGCTGGTCTCGGAGAAGTCGGTGGACATCGCGATGCTGCTGCGCGACGTGATGACGCCGCTGCCGATGCGCGCCGACTGGGGGCGGGACCTGGCCTGGCCCTACCCCGGCATCCCTGCCGACCGTGGTCGCCGAGCTCGCCGGCCACGAGGTCGCGGGCCTGCCCTTCTTCCCGCCGAGACTGTAACCACTGACCACGGCAGTGTTTACCGAAGTCACGCACTCGTCGAGGCGCAGCGGGTGCTCGGCTGCAACATCCTGCCCGCGCGGGTGCTGCGCCCTACCGACAAACCTCGGCTTGCGTACTGCACCTCTTCGGAGCGGTTCGTGGCTAGGCGGGGGTTCATGCAGGTCGTACGGTGTCGTCCAGGCGTCCTTGGTGGAAGGCAGGCGGGTTGGGGCCGGGCGGGTGGTAGAGGACTTCGCCTTTGTCGTTATACCGCTGCCCGGTGACGATTCCGGCGTGGTGCCAGATCTTGACGGTGGCGGTGGACACGCCGAGCTGCGCGGCCATCTCGCCTATGGGGATGAGCCCGGTGGCGAGCAGCCGCTGGCGGCGGCTGGGTAGCTGGTAGGTGCGGATGACGCGCTGGACCATGGTGGCGGTGAGGGGCTTGCCTTCGCCGTTGGCCAGGCCGCGGCGGCGCAGGGGATGCCCGGCGATCTCGGCGCAGGTGTGGTGGTCCAGGAGCCGGTCGACCGCGGTTATGGTGCTGGCCGGAGTCTGCCGGATTTCCCAGGCGCGTTTGGGCACTGGCAGGGTGAGGGTGCGGTGCTGGCCGCCGGCCAGGCGGACATGCGCGGTGATGGTGTCGCTGGTGCGGGTGGCGGTGACGTCGGTGAGCAGCAGCCGGGCGATGCGCTTGCGTTCGCGCATCGGGGTGGCGGGGTCGTTCCAGATGCCGGGCAGGTCGGTGACGAGCTGGCTGATCCTGGTCTTCTGGGCGCTGGTGAGCTGCCCGGTGTGCTGCGGCGGGCGGTGTCGTAGGTTTCCTGGGCGTCGGTCAGGGCGCGCAGGGCGGTGTTCCAGTCGGCTTCGAGGGTGCCGGCGACGAGCCGGTTGGCGGGGTCGACGGCGAGGTAGCGGCGGCGGGCTAGGTCGGCGTGGTAGCGGGCGCGTTCGACGTGGGCGGCGCGCAGCGCGTCGGCTTCGGCGGCTCGCTGCTGGAGTTCGGCGGAGACCTGGAGGGCGGCCTCGATGGCCAGCGGGGTGAGGGTGTCGATGAGCAGCTGGCCGATGCGCTGGTCGAGGGTGTGCCCGGGAATTAGGGTGCAGGCGCTGTGCCCGTTTTCGATGCCGTCGCGGTGGCAGGTGTAGGTGGGCAGTTCCTGGTCGCCGCGGGTGTGGTAGCGGACGGTCATCCGCAGTCCGCAGCGTCCGCAGATGATGATGCCCTGCAGCAGCGCGGTTCCTTCGCGGGGCGGCCCGGCGGCGCGGTCGCGTCCGTGCGCGGCGGCGTTGGCCGCCAGCTTGGCGATGTTGGCTTCGTGCTGGTCCAGGGTGATGTATCCGGGGTGGGCGCCGGGGATGAAGGAGGTCCACTGGTCGCGGGGCAGCTTGCCGGGAGGAGCTCTTCCCGCCGGGCAGGACCCGCTGGGTGGTCCGGCCGTAGGTGAACACGCCGGCGTAGCGGGGGTTGTGCAGCACACGCAGCACGGCGTGGTGGCGCAGCGGCTGCCAGTCGACCTCGCCTTTGCGGGGTCCTTTGTGGTGCCGCCAGGGGAAGCTCAGCCCGGCGGCGCGGAACGCCTTCACGCACGCGGTGGCTGACCCGGTGGCCTCGAAGGTGGTGAACAGGTGCCGCAGCGCGCCCTGGATGGCGGTGTCGGGGTCGAGGATGACGTGCCCGGCGGCGTAGATCACCAGGCCGATGGGCAGCGGCATGACGAGCTCGCCGCGGCGGGCCTTGGACAACTGGCCGCCGCGCAGCCGGGCCCGGATGAAATGGAGTTCGGCCTTCGGAGAGGGCGCCCTTGAGGCCCAGGAGGAGTCTGTCGTTGAAGTTCCGCGGGTCATACAGGCCGTCTTCGTCGCAGATGAGGGTGCCGGTCATCCCGCATAGCTCAAGCAGCTGATGCCAGTCGGCGGAGTTGCGGGCCAGCCGGGAGATTTCCAGGCCGAGCACGATCCCGGCCCGGCCGAGGGACACCTCGGCGACCAGTTGCTGGAAGCCTTCCCGGTCCGCGGCGGACGCGCCGGACTGGCCCTGGTCGATGTCGATCACGGTGATCTGGCTGGCGTCCCAGCCCAGCGCGATCGCCTTGCCGCGCAGGTCGTACTGGCGGACGGCGGACTCGGTGTTGTGGATGACCTGTTTGAGGCTGGATTGGCGGACGTACAAAAGCGCCGTCCTGGACAGGTTGGCGGCGGTCACCTTCGACGCCGCGGTATCGGGGAGCATCGGGGTCTCCTTCACAGATGAGCAGCCGGTTACGGGGACGGCCGGCGGCGAGCGCGACGGCCGCCAGGACGCTGATGAGCTCGGCGGCCACCGGGGCCGGGAGCCCGGCGGCCTGGGCGGGGCAGGTACGGGGCAGCCGGGCGGCTGGCGCCGCCGTGCCCGGTCCGGCGGGCGCCAGGCCGGCCAGGGTGTTCCGCCAGGCGGTGACGCCGCCGCGGGTGAGCACGCCGAACCCGAGCGGGAACGCCTCGGCGCGCGCGTGCAGGGCGGCATGACGCAGTTGCTCGTAGCGGGCATCCAGCCCGCCGCCGGGGGCGGTGACCTGGCCAGCATCCGGGCGGGCGCCCGGTTCAGCAGCCGCACGGCCAGGTGAGGGTCTCGGGGACAGGGACGGGTGCTCCTCCTTCCGCGTCTCGCGGGCGGGCAGGTCAGCGGCTTTTGGAGTGGCGCTCCCGGCGGCGGGCCAGCGCGCGCTCGACCGTGCGGGGGTGCACGCGCACGCCGAAGGCCTGCTCGATCCGGGCCGGCAGCTGCGCCGGGCGCAGCGCCGGGCCGGCGGCCAGCTGGTCCTCGGCCCAGGCGAGGATCTGCTCGGTGAGCTTGTGCCCGGCGCGCGGCCCGGGCCGGGCGCGGCACCAGTCCCTCCAGCCCGGAACGCTCCAGCGCGGCGGCCGCCTCGTAGTACGACGGCCGGGAATACCCGAACGCCGCCGCGGCCGCGGTGACCGGGGCCCCGTCCGCCTTGACCTTCCGCACCATCTCGTATTTGACCTGGACCACGTCGCGGGCGTCGAAGAACTCGCTGGACAAGAACTCCGCGTCGCGTACATGCTCGGGGTGCGGGTTCAGGCAGCGCGCCGCGGCCAGCGCGGTCTCCTTGGGATCCGGTCTGCTCTCTCGCCTGGCCATGCCGCCTCCTGATCACGACGGGTGTCAGGAAGATTTTGCCGGACATTGATGCCGGGCGCACGTACCTGCGACCGCATGTCGCCAGATTCCGCAGGAAAAGACAGGAAATAATGCCTAGAATCGCCAGGGTGGCCATCCGCCGGGCAAGGCGGTGCGGCGTAATCTTCCTGACATTCACGGCATAATCTTCTTTACGCCCTCGCCATCGTCCCGCCGCGCGCGGAGCCGGTCCACCAGATCAGCCAGCGCCACCAGGCCCGCCGTGGTGAACGGGCACCGGGCCGCCGCGATCACCACGAACGGGTCCGCCGCCACTACGTCGGTCCACCCTGCCGGCAGCGAGAACAGCTGCCCGGTCTCGTCGTGCAGGTGGACCCGGTCCCCGCCCAGTTCTCCCGGCAGGCGACGAACTCGAAGTCCCGGCCGGCCAGCGGGTGGAACCGGTGCGTCACCCGGACGCGCCGGTACCGATCGTGCGGATCGGGTGTAGTTGACGATGCGGGGCAAGGCCGCCTGCGAGCGAGCGTTCGGGGTGATCAGGCAGCTGCTGTTCGAGCACCTGACCGCATACACCGGCGTGGACATCGCAGACCGGGGCGCCGACCCCGAGGCGGACGCGACGCTGACCATGGACGAGATGGAGCACCTTATCGCCGGCTGCTGGATCGTCGCGGTC
>CAVPLC010000065.1:0-4284 GCA_963705835.1 uncultured Actinomycetes bacterium | reverse complement strand
GTGCCCGCCGTCACGCGGCATCGCGTTCTTGGGCGGCGTTGGCTAGCTTCTGTGGTTATGACGTGGCAACCGGAGCTTGATGACGTGCGCCGCCGGCGGGAGCTGGCCGAGCGGATGGGCGGCCCGGACAAGGTCCGGCGTCAGCATGACGCGGGCAGGCTCACGGTGCGTGAGCGCCTAGCGGTGCTGCTCGATGAGGACTCGTTCGATGAGATCGGGACGCTGGCGGGAAAGGCCGTCTATGACGGCGAGGGCGACCTCGCGGAGTTCACGCCGGCCAACTTTGTCATCGGGACGGGACGCATCGATGGCCGCAAGGTGGTGGTGGGCGCCGATGACTTCACCATCCGTGGCGGCGCCGCCGATGCCGCGATCGCGGGCAAGCAGGTATACGCCGAGCAGCTTGCCAATCAGATGAGGCTGCCGCTGGTCCGGCTGATCGAAGGCACCGGCGGGGGCGGCAGCGTGAAGATGCTCGAGCAGATGGGCCATACGTACGTGCCGGTCAATCCCGGCTGGGATTACGTCGTGGACAACCTGTCCACCGTGCCGGTCGTCGCCGCGGGCCTGGGCCCGGTCGCCGGCCTCGGCGCGGCCAGGCTCTGCGCCGCGCACCTGTCGGTGCTGGTCGACGGGGTAGCGCAGCTGTTCGTCGCCGGGCCGCCGGTGGTGCGCAGCGGAGCCGGGGAAGACGTCACCAAGGAACAGCTCGGCGGGGCGGCGGTGCACGGCCGTAACGCCGCCGTGGATCTGGTGGCGGCGTCGGAGCACGAGGCGTTCGCGATGATCGGGCGCTTCCTGTCCTACCTGCCGCAAAGCGCGTACCAGCGGCCGCCGGTGGTCTCCTGCACCGATCCGGCCGCGCGGCGGGAGGACATGCTGCTGTCCGCGGTGCCCCGTGACCGCCGCCGGCCCTACCGGATCCGGGACATCCTGCACGCGGTGTTCGATCTCGGCTCGGTCATGGAGGTGCAGGGTTACGGCGGGTCGATCGTGACCGCGCTGGCCCGCCTTGACGGTCATCCGGTCGGCGTCGTGGCCGGTGACCCGTACGCGGCCGGCGGCTGCCTCACCGTCGAGGGCGCCGAGGCGGTGACCCGGCTGGCCGACCTTTGCTCGACGTTCCACCTTCCGGTCGTGACGTTCACCGATCAGCCGGGGCTGCTCATCGGCACCCGCGCCGAGCAGCGCGCCACCATCCGGCACGGCGTGCGGGCGATCAGCGCCATCTACCAGTCGGCCGTGCCGGGTGCCGAGGTCATCGTGCGCCGGGTGTTCGGCGTCGGCGGAGCGGGCATGACCAACCGGCACCGTCTCATCCGCCGGTGGGCCTGGCCCTCGGCCGACTGGGGCTCGCTGCCCGTCGAAGGCGGGATCGAGGCCGCCTACCGGGCCGAACTGGAACGCGCGGAAGATCCGGCCGCCACCCTGGCCGACATCAGGGCCCGGCTCGACGCCGTGCGCAGCCCGCAGCGGACCGCCGAACGGTTCGGGATCGAGGAGATCATCGACCCCCGCCAGACCAGGCCGCTGCTGTGCGACTGGGTCCACGACGCCTACGCCACGCTGCCGGCCAGCCCGGGCAAGCCCTCATTCGGCACCCGGCCCTGACGGAGGATGGCCGCCAGCGGGCGGGCGGGTTACGCTGGGATCTGGTCCTCGAAGGGACGGTGATGGCGGGGCCGGGATACCTGAGGGCAGCGGATGCGGCGGGCCGCGGCCACCTGCGGGCGTCGCACGCCGACCGCGAGCAGGCAGTCGACGTCCTCAAGGCCGCGTTCGTTCAGGGCCGGCTGACGAAGGACGAATTCGACGCGCGGATCGGTCAGACGCTCGCCTCACGCACCTACGCGGAACTGGCCACGGTTACCGCCGACATCCCCGCCGGGCTGGCCCGAGCCCGGCCGCCGAGCGAGCCGCCCCGGCAGACGAGCGGCGCGGCCCGGTGGGGCATATCCGGGCTCATTACGCCGGCCATTCTTGTCGGCGCTTTTGTATTCGGTTCCCTGAGCGCCGATGGCGGATATGGGGCCGTGGCCGCCGTGATCGCATTCGGCTATTTCATTTTCTGGCTGTCCGTCGGGGCCGATATGCTCTGGCAATGGCATTGTACGTCTTTGTCATCGGCGAGAATATGCGTCCGATGCGCGCACACCGTCGCATCGCACCGCGCGCCAGGGTCCTGCGCAATCCGGGTGGGTTCGGTGAAATCGAGACGCTGCCCGTGCACGGGCTACGTTCCGCCCGGGCTGTCACCGAAGACCGCCGACTTGCAGCGTCAATCGGAACGTAGCCGTCCATGGCCGGCCTAGCCCACCCGGCGTCCGCCAGCGGATTAGGTCCAGTTGAGGCGTTGGCGGAGCAGGGATCGTTCGGCTGGATTGGCGGTCAGCGTGAGGGCGCGTTCGTCGGCTGCTCGTGCCTGGCCGGCACGGCCGAGGTCGCGGAGAAGTTCGGCGCGGGTGGCGTGGAACAGGTGGTAGCCGTCCAGGTGGTCAGCCAGGGCGTCCACGTCGCGCAGTGCAGCGGCTGGCCCGATGACGTAGCGCGCGGCGATCGCCCGCTGCAGCCGGGTCACCGGTGAGGGCGCGAGGTGCAGGAGCATGTCGTAGAGCACGACGATCTGCCGCCAGTCGGTGTCCTCCCACCGCTTGGCTTCGGCGTGGCAGGCGACGATCGCCGCCTGGAGCTGGTACGGCCCGGGCCGCTTGAGGGCGGCGGCGCGGGCGATCAGCCGCCCGGCGTCGGCGATGACCTCGTGATCCCACAGGGACCGGTCCTGCCGCTGGAGCTGGACGATCTCGCTGTTGTGGTCGAAGCGGGCGGCGGCCCTGGCCCGGTGCAGCCGGATCAGGGCCAGCAGGCCGGCCACCTCTGCTTCGGCGGGCATGAGGTGATGCA
This sequence comes from uncultured Actinomycetes bacterium, assembly GCA_963705835.1. Lineage (GTDB taxonomy): Bacteria > Actinomycetota > Actinomycetes > Streptosporangiales > Streptosporangiaceae > Palsa-504. The sequence goes on along the minus strand of CAVPLC010000065.1, from coordinate 1,383 downwards.
GCAGCGCGGCGAGGAACTCGGCGTCGTCGGTGAGGTCCCGTGATTGGGCCTGCCCGCCGCCGCTGGACAGGTAGCCCTCGTTGAACACCAGGTAGATGACGGCCAGCACCTCGGCGAGGCGGTCGCCGAGTTCGTCGGCGTCGGGGATCCGGTAGGGGATGCCCGCGCCGCTGATCTTGCGCTTGGCGCGGGTGATCCGCTGCCCGACGGTGGACTCCGGGATCAGGAAGGCCTTGGCGATCTGAGCGGTGGTGAGCCCGCATACGACGCGGAGCGTAAGGGCGACCTGGGCGGTGCGGGGCAGCGCCGGGTGGCAGCAGGTGAAGATCAGCCTGAGCCGGTCGCCGGGTTCCGGCTCGGCAGGCCACGCCACCAGCGCGAGCTTGTCCCGGTATCGGCTCTCCCGGCGCAGCACGTCTAGGCCGCGGCGGCGGGCCACGGTGTACAGCCAGGCGTCCGGCCGGTCCGGGATGCCCTCGGCCGGCCAGTGCGTCAGCGCGGCCTCGATGGCGTCCTGGACCAGGTCTTCGGCCGCCGCGAAGTCTCCGGCCAGATGGACCAGTGACGCCGCGAGCTGGCCCGCGTGGCTGCGCACCACGCGGGCCAGCTCGGCATGCGAGGGACAGGTCATGAGGCGATGGGACGGATCTCCACCACCGGGCAGCCCGGCCACGAACTGCTCGGTGTCGGCGAACATCAGCACGTACTTCATCATCCGCTCCCCGGATCTAGCCGAACAGCTCGGCCAGCCGCTGCCCCAATTCCTGCGGGCTCACGTCCTCCACGTGCGTGGCGACGGTCCAGCCGTGCCCGAACGGGTCGATGATGAAGCCGTCACGGTCACCGTAGAACTGGTCCTGCGGCGCGCGTTTCATCGTGGCCCCGAGTTCGACCGCCCGCGCCACCACCGCGTCGACGTCCTCGACGTAGATGAACTGGAAGACCGGGGTACCGGGCAGGCCACCGGGCGCCGGCGCGGTGGTGCCCAGCCGCGGGTCCTGATCCTCGACGATGACGACCGAATCGCCGATCTGGATCTCCGCGTGCGCGACGGTGCCTTCCGGGCCCGGGAACCGCATCCGCTCGGCCGCGCCGAACACCTCGGCGTAAAAGTCCAGGGCCTTCGCGGCGTCCCGGACGACCAGGCAGGGAGTGACCCGGCGGTACGTATCCGGAATGGGGTCGGGCTTAGCCGCAGTCATGTGCATCTTCCTCCGTCGTGGTTTGGTCTCTACTAACCAGACGACCGAGGGCCCGCGCAATCCGACACGCAGCCGGAACTTTCCTAATCCTGTCCCGCACCGGGCGGCTCACCGCCTCGGCCGGCGGCACGCAGTCCGCTCCGTTCGGTAAAAAATTCAATTCTTCCGAACGGAAAGGGGT
>CAVPLC010000064.1:0-10440 GCA_963705835.1 uncultured Actinomycetes bacterium | reverse complement strand
GAGCTGCGCCGCAGACCGACACCGGGCCGCGGACGGCCAGGTCGACCCCGTCCGGCAGGGCGACCTGGCCCCGGCGCAGCGCCGAGGGCGTGCTGAAGGAGATCCGGGTGGCCAGGCCCGCCCGGGCGGCGACCTCGTGCGTGGTCCCGGCCAGCTCGATCCGGCCCGCCCGCAGGATGGCGATCCGGTCGGCCAGGCGTTCGGCCTCGTCCAGGTAGTGGGTGGTGAGCAGGATCGTGGTGCCCAGCCGGCGCAGGTTCTCGATCGCGGCCCAGCAGCGCCGGCGCGCCTCCGGGTCGAAGCCCGTGGTCGGCTCGTCGAGGAACACCAGGTCGGGGTCGCCCGCCAGGGCCAGCGCGAAGTCCAGGCGGCGGCGCTGGCCGGCCGACAGCTTGCGGACCTGGGTGCTGCGCACCTCGGCGAGCTCCACGACGTCGAGCAGCTCGCCGAGCGGGCGCGGATCCGGGTAGTAGCTGCGCCAGATGTCGATCAGCTCGGCCACCCGGGCCTGCCGGGGGAAGCCGCACTCCTGCAGGACCATGCCGGCGCGCTCGCGGAGCCGGGCCGCCTGGGTCGCCGGGTTGAGGCCGAGGACGCGGACCGTGCCGCCGGTCGGCGACCGGAAGCCCTCCAGGATCTCCAGCGTGGTGGTCTTGCCCGCGCCGTTCGGGCCGAGCAGGCAGAATACCTCGCCGTAGCGGACGTCGAAGTCCACGCCGCGCAGCACCTTGGTCGAGCCGTAGCTCATCCGCAGGTCGCGAACGTGGACCGCGAGGCTATCGGTCACCGGGGGCGGGGGTTGCTCATGTATGACGCGCGTGTCAGTCATTACCGGGGATTATATGGAGTGGGCCGCGGAAGTTCCCAGCCGACCGAACGAGGGGATGATGAAGCCAGCCGACGTCACCTCGCTGCGGATGCTGCGGCGGGCCAAGGACCGGATCGACCGCGACTACGCCGACCCGATCGCCATCCCGGCGCTGGCCGCCGGGGCGGGCTACTCGCGCGAGCACTTCATCCGCGCGTTCCGCGCCGCCTACGGCGAGACGCCCGGCCGGTACCGGACCAGGCGGCGGGTGGAGCGGGCCTGCGAGCTGCTCCGCTCGGCCAACCTGACCGTGACCGAGATCTGCTACCTGGTCGGTTTCACCAGCCTGGGCACGTTCAGCGCCCGCTTCACCGAACTGACCGGCCTGTCCCCCACCGCGTACCGGCGGGAAGCCGCCCGGCGCGGCGGCCCGGCGCCCATCCCCGGCTGCTTCGTGCTCATGTGGCGCGCCGGGCTCCGGGACACGTCACTTCCGGAGAAGCGCCCGGGACCCGGCACGCCCTAGAGTCGCCGCATGATCAACGGAATCTCCATCGTGTCGGTCTGGGTCCTGGACCAGGACTCGGCCAAGGACTTCTACGCCAACAAGCTGGGCTTCACGGTCACCACCGACATCAAGCTGGACAACGGCATGCGCTGGCTGACCGTCCGCCCGCCCGGCAACGACCACCAGGACCTGCTGCTCATGGACCCACTGCACTCCATGCTCGACGAGGAGTCCGCGCAGCAGGTCCGCGCCCTGGTCGCGAAGGGAGTGCTGTCGCCCGGCGTGATGGCCACCTCGGACTGCAAGGCCGACCACCACGCGCTGGCCGGGCGCGGCGTTGAGTTCACCCAGCCGCCCTCCGAGCGTCCCTACGGCATCGAGGCGGTCATGCGGGACGACTCGGGCAACTGGTACAGCTTCACCCAGCGCACGTACTGAGTCTCAGCGCAGGCGAGCCGCCAGTTCTGCACTACGGCGGGCGAAGCCGGCCCACGCGGGCGGGGTCTGGTCCAGGTGGCGGCGCGCGGCGGCGGCGCCGCACGCGCGCTGGCTCCAGCCGGACAGCCGGCCGCGGCGGACCTCGAAGCACACCAGCACGCCGTCCGCCCAGCCGTGCACATCCAGATCGGACGGCTGGGCCCGGGTGACCTTCTGCTCCGCGGCGATCCAGTCCAGCGCCTCCAGCTCGGCCTGCACCCGGGCCGCGAACTCGAAGCCGAGCCGGGCCGCGGCGGCGTCGCGGCGCGCGGCCAGCGCCGCGCGCAACGCGGCCACCGCGGCCGGATCCCGGTCCAGCACCGCCTCGGCCGCGCGGACCAGGCTCGCCCGGTCCGCGGGCGCGGCGCCGCTGGCGCCAGACAGCGCGCCACGGGCGCGCGCCAGCTCGCGCTCGGACCCCGCGGACCGGGGCACGGCCCGGTCCGCGGCCCAGTCCGCAGCGAGGCCGAGCGGCAGCACCCGGCGCAGCCCGGACACGGCGTCGCGGACCTTCCGGCCGCCCAGGTAAGGGCCGAAATCGCCCGGCGAGGGACGGTAGACGACCCTCAGCCCGGACCCGCTGAGCCGGATCCAGACCTCGGCCTCCTGGCCGCCGTCGGGGCTGCGGTTCCAGGGCGGCTTGCGGCGCTGCAGCAGGTTCCGCTCCAGCCACGCCGCCTCGTGGGCGGAATCGCAGACCACCGCCTCCACGCGGGCGATGCGCGCCACCATCGCGGCCAGATGACCGCGGTCGCCCAGGTCGCCCCAGTAGGAGGCGACGCGACGGCGCAGGCTGACGGCCCGGCCCAGGTACAGGACGTGCCCGGCCGCGTCGCGGAACCGGTAGACGCCCGGCCCGGCCGGGAGCCTGGCCGCCTGTTCCCTGGGGAAGGGGAGCGCGACGTCCACCCTCCGAGCCCACCGCAGCGCGCCACCGACGTCAAGAAGGCGCGCACCAAGGACCGTTCGGCACAAAAAAATAAGACCTGAGCCGGCTGCGGACGGACAGCAGCCGACGGCGGGTGATGCGGGACGGGCGGTGGCTTTAGAGTTTTCTCATGGCGGATTCCGAACCCGGACGCGAGGTGGAGCCGAGCGAGCTGCGCGCCTCGCATGAGGACCGGGACCGGGTGGTGGAACTGCTGCGGGTGTCCGCGGGAGACGGGCGGCTGACCGCGGAGGAGCTCGACGAGCGCCTGGAGCTGGCCATGACCGCGCGGACCTACGGTGAGCTGGCCAAACTGGTCGTCGACCTGCCCGCCGCGGGGTCGGTGCCCAGCGTTCCCGCGCCCAGGGCCAAGGACGTCGTGCGCATCGACTGCGGCAGCGGCCACGCGCGGCGGGACGGCCCGTGGGTGGTGCCGCAGCGGATCGAGGCGCGGGTCCGCAGCGGCAGCCTGAAGCTGGACTTCACCCACGCCGTGATCACCCAGCCGTCGCTGCAGCTCGACGCCGAAGTCCGCAGCGGTCACCTCATCCTCATCACCAAGCCCGGCATCGTGGTGGACACCGACGACGTGGCCGTCCGCAGCGGCCACGTGAAGGTGCGCGCCCCGTGGGGCCACGAGATGCCCGAGGTGCTGCGGATCGACGTCGCGGGCAAGGTGGGCAGCGGGCACTTCGTCGCGCGGCCGCCGCACCGGACGTTCTGGCAGTGGCTGACCCGCCAGCCCCGGCCGTACGAGATCGCGGCGCGCTAGCCGGGTGGCGCGGTTGCCCGGCGGCCCGGGCCGGTGGCAGGCTGTCGGGGTGCCCACCCGGCTCGTCCATCTGGTAACCGTGCTGACCGACCTCGAAGGCAGCGAGTTCTGCGTGCTATCGCCGCGATGACGCTCGCCGAGTCGCGCAGCCTGGCCGCGGTGCGGGCCGAACTGGCCCGGCTGGTCCGCTACGACGACGAGTCGATCGTGCACGAGGTGTGGATCAGGCAGCGTTACGACCTGGGCGCCGCGTCGAGCTACGCGCCGGCCCGGACCGCGGCGGTACGGACGGCCTGGCACGAAGCCGGGCATGCGGTCGCCGCGCTGGCCGTCGGGGCGCGGTTCAGCTCGGCCAGCATCCGCCACGGCTGCACCAGCCAGGGGCGGGTCAACGGGGTGACCGGCGGGGGCGAGGACGCGTTCATCATCGACGCGGCCGGCGTCGTCGCCGAGCGGCTGCGGGACTGGTCCATGCTGGCCGACGATGCTGAGCTTCGTGCCTGGCTGGCGGCCTGGCGGGCCGACGGCGGGGACGCGCGGCGGTTCCGGCGCGGCATCCGCGCGCGGTTCGGCGAGGACGAGTTCGCGGCCTGGCGCCACTGCGAGCAGGTGCTGATCCCGCTGCGGCTGCGGATCCGCTCGGTGGCCCGGGCCCTGCTCGTGCATCCCCGGCACCTGCCGTACCAGGTCGCGGCGGCCATCGCCGACGGCGCCTAAGGCGCCGATTGGTACCAGCCGGGGAACTCCGCGAGCGAGCCTAGTACCACGTCGGCACCGGCGAGGGTCAGGTCGTCGACGGAGAACGAGCCGGTCGCCACGCCGACCGCCCGTACCCCCGCGTCCACGGCGGCGGCCATGTCCGGCGGGCTGTCGCCCACGTAGGCGGCCGCCTGCAGGCGCCGCAGCACCGCGGCCTTCTCCGGCCCGTGCACGAAGCTGAACACCTCGTCGGCCTCCAGGCCGGCCGCCTTCAGGCTGGGCTCCACGGAAACCATGTGCTTGGCCGTGATGATCACCGCGCGCTGGCCCGCCGCCCGGACCGCCGCCAGGGCCTCGTGCGCACCGGGCAGCACGGTCGTCATCTGCTCGGCGAGCCGCAGGTAGTGCCGCCGGTAGGTCGCGGCCGCCGCGGCCCGCTGATCCGGCGGGTACCAGAACGCCAGTTCGTCCTCGAGCTTGAGCCCGAGGCGGCTGTCCACGGCGTCCAGGTCGATGGCGGTGGCGGTGTCCCGGGCCAGCCCGCCGAAGGAGGCCAGGATGGCCGACCGCGAGTCGATCAGCGTCATGTCCAGGTCGAAGCCGACCGGGCCCCTCATCGCGCCGCTGCTGCCGTCCGTCACCTGCGCATTGTGCTCGGCCGCGACGGTTACGGTCAAACCATAAATTCAAGACCTATTTTACCGAACGGAGCGCGGTATCCCGTTCTGGACCTTGGACTCCGCCTAGAATGGCGGGCATGACCGATCGCGTCGAGGAACATTTCCGGTTGTTCAACGAGGCCGTGCGCAGCCACGACTATGCGGCATTCGTGGCGACATTCACCCCGGATGCCGTGATGAGTTTCGAGGGCGTCCCGGTCGGGCCGTACGCCGGACGCGAGCAGATCGCCCGCGCGTACGCCGAGCAACCGCCGTCGGACACGATGATCTGCCGGTCCGTGGCGCGGGACGGCGACCACGATGTCGTCCGCTTCGCCTGGGACGCCGGCGGGAGCGGCACGATGCGCGTGACCTGGCGCGACGGGGAGGTCGCGGGCCTGGTCGTCGCGTTCGACGCCTGAGGCCGTGCGCTCACGTGCCTGCGACAGTCCGGGAGAAGCGGTCATGACATGGGAAGACCTGCTGGCTCACTGCCTGGCCAAGCCGGGCGCCTGGCAGGACGAACCCTGGGAAGACGACGTGGTGGTCAAGGTCGGCGCCAAGATCTTCGCGTTCTTGGGCTCCGGGACGTCGGTCGGGCTCAAGTGCGGCGCCTCCCGCGAGGCGGCCGACGAATGGCTGCTGCGCTACCCTCAGGACGCCTCGGTCATGGCCTACATCGGCCGCTCGGGGTGGAACACGCTCCGGATCGGCGGCGCCATTCCGGACGACGAGCTCATCGAGGCCGTCGATGCCTCCTATACGGCGATCGTCAGCAAGCTGCCCAAGAAAGACCGCCCGGCGCAGGCCTGATCGCCTTCCCCGATTAAGCGTTAAATCGATTTTTCAATGCGGTTCCGGTTTACGGAATACGTTATTTATAATGGTCGTCATGACCGGCGAAGATGCCGAGGCGCTCCCGGCGATCCCGGTATCGGCCGGGGCGCTCATCTTCGACCGGACGGGGCGGCTGCTGATCCTCAAGCCGACGTACAAGACGGGCTGGACGATCCCCGGCGGCGTCATGGAGGCGGACGGGGAGACACCCTGGGAGGCATGCCGGCGCGAGGTGCGCGAAGAGTGCGGCATCGACCTGAGCCGCGGGCGGCTGGCGGCCATGGACTTCCGCCGCCCCCGCCCCGGCCGCCCCGGAGGCATCCGGTTCCTGTTCGACTGCGGCCAGGTCAGCGACAAGGTCCTGGCCGGCATCGTGGTGCAGCCGGAGGAGGTCTCCGAGTACCGGCTCGCGGCCCTGCCCGACGCGCTCGGCCTGCTCCGCGGCCCGATCAGGCGGCGGGTGCGGGAGGCCACCCGTGGCCGGGGACCGGTCTACCTTGAGGATGGCCGCCCGGTGCCGGACGTCGCCCGGCCTGGTTAGCGCAGTCTGGCTAGCGCCCGCCCGGCTAGCGGACGACCAGGCAGAACGCGTGGCCGGCGGGATCGCGGTAGACCCGCCAGCCGATCGGCTCGCCGGCCGGCCCGGGGCGAGGCGAGACGTGCTCGGCGGTCATGACCGCGCCCGCGGCGACGACCCGGTCGTGGGCCGCGGCCAGGTCCTCGACCAGGATGTCGAAGTGCACCCGCCGCGTGTCCCGCGGCTGAGGCGCGCTGCTGGCCTGGAACGAGAGCCGCTGGCCGTGCGGGGGCGGTTCGAGGGTGACCCATCCCGGGTACCACTCGACCGGAGTGCCGCCGAGCAGGCCCGCCCAGAATCGCGCAAGCGCCCACGGCTCGGGGCAGTCAAGGACCACCTCCCTGATCCAGCCGATCGCCGCCTCGTCGCTCATCGGATCATGATCGCATCAGCCGCGAGCGGCCACGAAGATCATCTCTGGACTGCCGCGTCCGGCCGGGCGGCGGTCCCAGTCGCCGAACACGTGCTCCACCGCGAACCCGGCGCGGGCCAGGTCCTGCGTGAGCTCGGCCCGGGCGGGGAACCGCAGTTCGTTCTGGGACACCAGCTCTTCTCCCGAGGACAGGAAGCGGTAGTGGACCTCGGATCGCACCCGAGCCCCGCTGCCGATCACGTCCGTGACCTCGTACCACCACTCGAAGGCGCCGGCCGCGCCGTCGCGGCCGGCGTGAAGGCTGTCGCGCCGGTTCCAGGCCTCCCAGGCCCGCGCCCGCGGGTCGCGGGACTCGAAGGCCACCCGGCCTCCCGGCCGCAACGCCCGGTGGGCCGCGGCCAGGGTGGCCCGCCAGCTCTGCTCGTCGGTGATGACCTGGGCCACGTGGCCGGTCAGCGTCACCAGGTCGGCCGGCTCGCTCAGGTCGCCCGGCTCGGAGAGCCGGTCCGCCGTGCCTTCGATCCAGCGGACCAGATCGCCGTACGGGCGGTTCCTGGCGATGGCGAGCATGGCGGCCGACGGGTCGACGCCGGTCACCGCGTGGCCCCTGCGGGCCAGCTCGCAGGCCAGCAATCCGGTGCCGCAGCCGATGTCGATGACCGTGCGGGCGGCCAGTTCGGCCGCCAGCGCGAGGTAGAAGCCCGTGTCGGCGCGGTCGGGGCCGAGCGCGTCGTAGACGGCGGCCATGCGCGGATCGGCGTACTCCCTGAATACGGCCACGGCGGCAACGGTACGAACCTCCCGCGGGGATGTCACGTCAATATCGGTTGCCGCCGTCATCGGGCCGGTTTTCAGCTGGCCGGTTCGTAGGTGAGGTGCACCACGCCGGTGCTGAACGCCTCGGAGCTGGTCAAGGTGAGCGGCACCTGTCCGTCCGGCTCGCTGAACAAGCGCTTGCCGCTGCTGATCACGACCGGGAAGACGAGCAGGTCCAGCTGGTCGAGCAGGCCGCGCCGCAGCAGCCAGCTGACCAGCGCGGAGCTGCCGCTCATGCCGATGTGCTTGCCCGGCTGCTGCTTCAGCTCGCTGATCTGGCCCGCCACGTCACCGTTGATCAACGTGGAGTTCTGCCAGTCGGCCGAGGCCAGCGTGCTGGACACCACGTACTTCGGCGTGTCGTTCATCTGGTCCGCCATGCCGCCCGACTGGCCGCCGAAGGCGGCGGAGAATCCCTCGTAGGTCACCCGGCCCAGCAGCATGGCGTCGTTGGCCGACATCAGCGAGCCCACGGCCTGCCCGACCTGGTCGTTGAAGTAGGGCCCGGTCCAGGTTTCCGGTGCTTCCACCACGCCGTCCAGCGAGACGAACAAGCCCGCGATGATCTTCCGCATGATTGGTTCCTTCCTAGTCGTTCGCGGTGAAGAAGTCGGTCAGCACCGGGGCGATGGCCTGCGCCTTGACCATGTGGTTCTGGCCGGGAAGCGTGCGGTATGTCGCGTCCGGCAAGGCGTCGGCGAGCGTGCGCGTCGCGTTGGTCATCCAGGCCGGGCTCTTGCCGCCCGAGGCGACCAGCGTCGGCGCCTTGACGGCGGCCCACTCCCCCGGCGTGTACGGCGTCCCGCGCTGGTGGTCGTGCACGATCGTGATGTCGTAGGGGAGCGTCGGCGCCACCGCCTTGAGCTTGCCCCAGACCGGGGTGAGCGGCATGATCGCGGTGAAGACGGCCGGGGTGCCCACGAACTGCATGAACATCTTGACCGCGTCGCCGTGGCGCCCGTCCGCGACCAGCCCCTTTAGCCGGGGCAGGTAGTCATCTGGCATCGGCGGCCGGCTGCCGTCGACGATGAACGGCGGCTCGTACACGGCCAGCCGGGTTATCGAGCGGATGCGCTTGGCCGCCTCCAGAGCCAGGGCGGCACCGGACGACGTGCCGTGCAGGTACACGGTCTCGCCTGCCAGGGCGATCAGCGCCTCGAGGTCCTCGATCTCACGCTCCGGTTCGTACGGCTGGGTGTCGCCGCTCTCGCCGCGGCCGCGGCGATCGTAGGTGTACACGGTGAAGTGCGGGGCAAGCCGCTCGGCGAGCTTGGGCATCGGCCCGAAAGACCTGCTGCACAGCGCGCCGTCCACCAGGATCAGCGGCGGGCCCTGGCCTGCCCGGGTGTAGGAGATGGTCGTGCCGTCGGCGGAGCGGACGGTGTTCATGGATCCTCCCGTAGGTGTTGCTGGCGCTCAGGCGAGCGTCCGGCTGAGCCAGGCTTCCCAGGCCTGGCGGGCTTGATCCGCGTCGGCGTCTGAGCCGAACAGGTGGTGGGCCGCGATGACTGGCTTGGCGAACCCGCGCATGAAGCGGTACAGCGCGTCCGCGGTACGCACACCGATCGCGTGAGCGTTGGCGAAGTAGACGATCCCGTCCTCGGCCTCGCCGGCGAGGCGCACCGGGTCGCCGCGGCCGGGCGTCTCGGTCAGGCCCAGCTCGCGGCACAGCAGCGACCGGTCACGGGACCAGTCGGTGCCGGGCGGGCCGAACGCGAGGACCGGCGTCGCGAACCGGCCGGCGAAGGGGGCAAGGGGAGGTGGGCGGGGGGTGAGGTACTCGACCAGGGTGCGGAAGTACAGCTCGCCGCCCAGGGTCATCGCCTCGAATTCGTCCGCCCAGTCCTCGCCGGGCAGGAAGCCGCTGGTCACGGCGCGCAGCACGGTGCTGGCGCCCGCACGTCCCTCGATCAGGAACTCATACGCGATGAACCGCCCGTCCGCGTCCCGGCCGCTGCCGTAGGCGAACCGGCGATCCGGATCCCAGCCGGTGATCTCCAGCTCGGGCGTGTACTGGCCGAACACGGTCCGGACGGTGCCTCCGGCGCCGGCCTTGACCTCGTTGCGGCCCATGAACCAGGAGTCGATGCCCGGACCGGTGGCGATCGCGGCCCAGAACCTCGTCCGGGCTTGCCGGAACCTCGGCCGCGTGGTGCTGCGCGAACTGGTGGCCCATCAGGCTTCCGCTTCCTTGACTTCGGCTTCCTTGACCGGGGTATCCGGCGCGGCCGTGACGCTCGGATGGACGGCGATCACGACATGGTGCTCGCGACCGCCTTCGGCCTGCTCGTCGTGGTACTTGGCCACCAGCGAGGTCACTGCCGCCGTGAGCTCGGCGGTGAACGCGGCGCGGTCCGCGGCCGAGCCGAACCGCACCGTGCCGTCCATGGCGAACGTGGCCAGCTTCTTCTGGGCCCGGGCCGCGCCTTTGATCAGGTCGCCGACGTCCCGGACCAGTTGCGCGGCCAGGGCGAGCAGCCAGCGGGCGGACAGCCGGTCCGGCGCACGGGACGGGTCGGGAGCGACGGCGGCCAGCGCGGACGGCGAGATCACGTAGGACGCCGCGGCCGCCTGCAGCAGCCGCTCGGTCACGTTGCCCTTGCGCCGCTCCTCCACCAGCTCCACGAGTCCGTGCTGCTCAAGGGTGCGCAGGTGGTAGTTGACCTGCTGCCGGGGAAGGCCGACCGCGGCGGCCAGCATGGACGCCGACCGCGGCTCGGTCAGCTGGGCCAGCAGCCGCGCCCGCGCCGGGTCCAGCGCGGCCTCGGCCGCCGCCGGGTTGTCGATCACCGCCACGTCGATCATGCCGTCAGTTTCCCATCCGACAAATATTCCTGTCAAGAAAAATTTTCTTGTCGGACGGATTGAACCACGTCGTTGTGACAACCAGGTGGTCAGGTGCACATGGCTGTGACAACCACGTGGTTGTCGCGATATGCAGGGCCCGTGGCACATGGCGCCGCGGGCCGTCTGGCGCCGCGGGCCG
>CAVPLC010000063.1:0-19395 GCA_963705835.1 uncultured Actinomycetes bacterium | reverse complement strand
CGGGCGGACCGATGACGGGCTCGTGGACCGGTTCGCCGAACGCGCCAGCGACTACCGCGCCACCGTCCGGCGCTGCCCGGCCGCCGACGCCGCCCAGGTCATCGCCGGCGCGGTGACCGCGCGCGGGACCCGGCGGATCGGCGTGCCACCGGATTTCCCTGCCGAGTGGTCCGCGCTGCTGCCCGGCGCGGTCCCCGACGACCCGCCGCTGGACGTCGCGGCGCTCGACGGCCTCGACGGCGTGGTGACCACGTGCGCGGTCGCGATCGCCGAGACCGGGACCATCGTGCTCGATGCCGGGCCCGGGCAGGGCCGCCGGGCGTTCACCCTGGTGCCCGACTATCACCTGGCCGTGGTGCGCACCGGTCAGATCGTCGCCACCGTGCCCGACGCGGTCGCCGCGCTGGACCCGGCGCGCCCGCTGACCTGGATCAGCGGGCCCAGCGCGACCAGCGACATCGAGCTCACCCGGGTCGAGGGGGTGCACGGCCCCCGGACGCTGGACATCGTGATCGTCGCGGACTAGGGGGCTACGGGCTCGCCCGCCAGCCAGGCGGCGCCGCGCTGGTACAGGCGCTCCACCTCGGGCCCGGTCAGGCCGGGCATGTCGGGCTTGACCGGGTACCCGGCCTGGACCTGGAGGTAGGCCAGGTACCGGTAACCCTCGGGAAAGCGGGCCAGCACGTCGTGATCCAGGGTGAGCTCGACGCCCTGCTCGACCGGGTCCAGGCGGTCCTTCTCGTAGATGGGCTGGCGGAGCACGATGCCCCAACGCCCATCGCGCTTTTCGAAGAAGTCGTAGAACCGGCCGGTGCAGGCCACGTCGCAGAGCACGCCGTCCACCTCGCCGCGCTGCATGATCGTCATCCGGGTCTGGGCGATGGCCCGGATCCCGGCCAGGCGGCTTGGGGCGCCGAGGGTGATCCGGACGCCGCCGGTGAAGTGCAGGATGTTGACGCCGCGGGCGGCACCTTCCTGGCTGACCCTGATGAAGTCTTCCTTCGGGCCCTGGAACCAGGTGGCCATCATGTACCCGTCCTCGTGCCAGCAGGCCCGGAAGGCCTCCCAGTCCCGGGAATCCCTGGCGTTCGCCCAGGTCTCCACGACGTCCCTGATGGCCAGGCGGTCGGCGAGCTCGTCGTCCACCTGGGCACGATAGTGGAGTCGCTGGCGGGACGCACCACGTACCGTTCGGCCGAAATGTCTCATGGAGCATGCCGGAAAGCGCGAGCTCGACGCCCGATCGGCCCGGCGGCCTGCCGGCAGGACCTTCGGCCTGGTCACCGGCGCTGGCGGCAGTTCACTGCGCGACCCGCGGTGCCTACTTCCGGCACTTGTTCGACGACGTTATGACGGTGGCGGACCGTAGAATCGCCCGCGTGGGTGTGCCCGGGACTGAATTCAGCGAGGCGGCGGCCGAGATCCTGCACCGGACCTTCGGCTACGACTCGTTCCGCGGACAGCAGCAGGAGATCATCGAGCACCTGTGCGGCGGCGGGGACGCGGTCGCGCTGATGCCGACCGGCAGCGGGAAGTCGCTGTGCTACCAGATCCCCGCGCTGGTGCGGGACGGCACGGGGGTGGTCATCTCGCCGCTGATCGCGCTCATGCAGGACCAGGTGGACGCGCTCCGGCTGCTCGGCGTGCGGGCGGATTTCCTGAACTCGACCCAGGACCCCGATTCGCGGCGGGGCGTGGAGTACGCGTTCATGGACGGCAAGCTCGACCTGCTGTACCTGGCGCCGGAGCGGCTCCGGACCGACTCGACGCTGCGGCTGCTGGACCGGGGCACGGTGGCGCTGTTCGCGATCGACGAGGCGCACTGCGTGGCCCAGTGGGGGCATGACTTCCGGCCCGACTACCTGGGCCTGTCCGTGCTGCACGAGCGGTGGCCTTCGGTGCCCCGGATCGCGGTGACGGCCACCGCGACCAGGCAGACGCTGGCCGAGATCACGTCGCGGCTGGGGCTCGGCGGAGCCCGGCACTTCGTGGCCAGCTTCGACCGGCCCAACATCCAGTACCGGATCGAGCCCAAGAACGAGCCGAAGCGCCAGCTGCTGCGGCTGCTGCGGACCGAGCATCGGGGAGAGGCGGGCATCGTCTACTGCCTGACCCGAGCGTCGGTGGACAAGACGGCGGACTTCCTGTGCGCCGAGGGCCTTGTGGCGCTGCCGTACCACGCGGGGCTGGATTCGCGGACCCGGGCGGCGAACCAGTCGCGGTTCCTGCGCGAGGACGGGCTGATCATGGTGGCCACGATCGCGTTCGGGATGGGCATCGACAAGCCCGACGTCCGGTTCGTGGCGCACCTCGACCTGCCCCGGTCGGTCGAGGGGTACTACCAGGAGACCGGGCGGGCCGGGCGGGACGGCGCGCCGGCCACGGCGTGGCTGGCCTACGGGCTGGCCGACGTGGTGCAGCAGCGGCGTCTGATCGACGACTCCGAGGGCGACTTCGCGCACCGGCGGCGGCTGGTCGCGCACCTGGACGCGATGCTCGCGCTGTGCGAGACGGCCGGGTGCCGGCGGGCGCAGATGCTGTCGTACTTCGGTGAGGAGCTCGCCGGTGGTGCGTGCGGGAACTGCGACACGTGCCTGTCGCCGCCGGAGGTCTGGGACGGGACGGTGGCGGCGCAGAAGCTGCTGTCGACGGTGGTGCGGCTGGAACGGGCCCGGGGCCCGTCATTCGGTGCCGGGCAGCCGATCGACATCCTGCTGGGACGCAAGACGCCGCGGGTGCAGTCCTACGGGCACGATCGGCTGTCTGTCTTTGGTGTCGGGGGCGAGCTGAGCGAGGGCGAGTGGCGTGGCGTGGTGCGGCAGCTGCTGGCGTCTGGGTTGCTCGCGGTCACCGGCGACCACGGGACGCTGGACCTGACCGAGGCGAGCGGGCAGGTGCTGCGCGGGGAGCGGCAGGTCACGTTCCGGCGGGACGCGCCGCGGCCGGTGCCCGCCCCGGGGAAGAGCGGGCGCGCCGGCCGGGCGGCGGGTACCGGCGGTTCTCCCGGGTCGTCGCGGCAGGGAGCCCAGATCGAGCTGACGCCGGAGGCGGAGGCGGTGTTCGAGCGGCTGCGGGCCTGGCGGACGGGGGTCGCGAAAGAGCTTGGCATGCCGCCGTACGTGATCTTCCACGACTCGACGCTGCGGCAGATCGCGGCCTCACCGCCGACGACGCTGGCCGGGCTGGCCGCGGTGAACGGAGTGGGCCAGACCAAGCTTGACCGGTACGGCGAGCAGATCCTGGAGCTTCTCACGTCAGGCGAACAGGCGCTGGAGTAGCTCGTCGATGGCGTCGGCGCCGGCGTTCATGGCCGCCTCCCGGTCATCGGACCGGGCGACGAGCAGCGCGACCTCGTTGACCGAGGCGAGCAGGACGTTGGCGAGGGTGCCGACCAGTTCCGGCCGCAGCTTGCCCTGCTCGGCGATGGCCTGCAGGACCACCCTGATCAGGCCGAGGGCGTGGTCTTCCTCCATCGCCCGCCACCGCTCCCAGCCGAGCACCGACGGGGCGTCGATGAGCAGGATCCGCCGCACCACGGGATCGCCCGCGAGCCGGATCCAGGCCAGGAACCCGGCGCGCAGCGCGGCCAGCGGCTCGGTGATGCCGTCCGCGGCGGCCAGCGTCTGCACGCCGACGCTGGTCTCCATGTCCTCGGCCACCGCCTCGAACAGGGCCTCCTTGCTCGGGAAGTGGTGATAGAGCGAGCCGCGGCTGACGCCCGCCTCCCGCAGCACGGCCTCGATCGAGGTGTCCTCGTAGCCGCGTTCGGCGAACATGCGCGTGGCGACCGCGATTAGCTGGCCGCGGGTCGCCTCCCCGCGGGCCACGTTCTTGTTCGGTCGGTTCATCGCTGCTCCTCGCCTAGGGCCGTTGAATGCCCTTGACAGACCGACTGTCGGTTTGCTTGCATAGACCGACGGTCGGTCTAAAAAGAATAACGTATCTCCGGGAGACGCATCTCGGGGGAACGCATCTCCGGGAGACGCATCTCCGGGGAACGCATCTCCGGGAAACCATCCCCGGGGAACGCATCTCCAGGGAAACCATCCCCGGAAAACGCATCTCCAGGGAAACCATCCCCGTGGAAACCATCCCCGGAAAACGCATCTCCAGGAAGGCGAGCGTAATGCAGGTCACGACCCTCGACACCTATCGGCACACCATCACGACACGTTACGGCGAGATCAGCTATCTCGACGCCGGAACGGGCCCCGTGGCGCTGTTCGTGCACGGCATCGCCACCAACGCCTACCTGTGGCGCAACGTCATCGGCGCGCTGAGCGGCCAGCGCCGGTGCATCGCCATCGACCTCCCGCTGCACGGCCAGAGCCCGGTCACCGACGGACAGGACCTCTCCCTGGCGGCGCTGGCGGCCGGCCTTGAGGACTTCTGCGACGCGCTCGGGCTTACCGGCATCGACCTGGTCGCCAACGACACCGGCGGGGCCATCGCCCAGATCTTCGCCGCCCGCCACCCGGAGCGGCTGGCCACGCTCACCCTGACCAACTGCGACACCGCGGACAACCTGCCGCCCGAGTCGTTCAAGCCGATCATCGACCTCGCGGTGGCGGGCAACCTCGCGCCGATGGCGGTCGAGCTGATGGCTGACCCCGACGCGGCGGCCCAGGTCACGTTCGGCTCCACGTACGAGCACCTGGACCAGGCGGACCCGGGGGTCATCCGCTCCTACCTGGAGCCGTGCTTCGGGACCATGGAGCGGGCCCGCCACTTCGAGCGGCTGCTGGCCGCCCTGGAGGCCCGCGACCTGGTCTCGGTCACGCCGCAGCTCCAGGAGCTCACCGTGCCCACGCTCGTGGTGTGGGGCACCGGCGACGAGGCCTTCGACGTCGCGTGGGCCTACTGGCTGCGGGACACCATCCCCGGCGTGACCCGGGTGGTCACGGTCGACGGAGCCCGGCTGTTCTTCCCGGAGGAGCGCCCGGAGGATCTCGTGCCGCACCTGGAGAAGCACTGGGCGGCGGCCGCGGCGGCCCGCGCCTGACGGGCGGGGGCACCCGGCGGCTCAGGGCCGCTGAGGTTCAGCTGCCGTCGGGGTAGCCGCCGCGGTGCAGGACCATCGGGTAGTGCGGGAGCGTGCCCGGCGGGCGGATCCGGGCCCGCCAGTTGTCCGGATAGGGCTCAAGGCCGCGAAACAGGGGCGGCGGCTGGCCGCCGGCGCCAGCCGCCAGCGGCTCGAGAGCCTGGCGAAGGGCGGTGACCGCCGCGTCGGTGAAGCGCTCCCGCCACCGCTGTTCGATGGTGGCGGTCAGCTCGTGATAGACACGCTGGGCGCCGGCGCCCCCGGCGGTGAAGCGGGCGACCTTGCCGCGGCTGGCGGCCGGGTCCGGCTCCGCCGCTGCGAGGCGCGCCCGGACCAGGGCGCCCAGGGCCCAGCTGACGGCTTCCTTGGAGACGCCGGTCAGCGGCGGGAGGTCGCGCAGGCGCTTTCCGCTTGAGTCCAGGACGCGCAGCACGTTGGCGCTGACGGCCAGGGCCAGCCCGGCCTCGCGCTCGTACTCGATCGCGAACGAGAGCAGCACCCGGGACAGCAGCGCCGACAGCGGCAGGCGGGCCAGGTCGAGGGGCCCGGGCCGCGGCGGCAGCGCGGGGTCCGGTCCCCGGCTGAACAGCGCCTGGGCGATGATCGGCAGGCAGTCGGGGAGCCCGGGATCGAGCCCGCCGACCACGGCCAGCAGCGCGTGCCGCAGCCGGTCCAGGTGACCGTCGCCCAGGCGCTCCCGCCAGCGCTGCTCGATCAGGCCGGGCAGCGGCAGCCAGACCTCGCGCGCCCGCAGGCCCCTGGGCGTGGCGCGCAGCACCGCGTCCGGGCCGGGGCGCCCGTCGTGGATCTTCCTGGCCGTGCCGTCGATGGTGATGTAGCCCCAGCGCCGCATGCCGTCCAGGTTCGTTCCGGTGCGGGCCAGGGTCTGGAGTTCGCGGACCGTGATCGGCTGGTCGGTGACGAACCGCATGCAGTTCTCCCACATGACCAGCGACACCAGCCAGGCGCCGTCGCCCTGACCGGAGGGTCCGTAATCCGTGGTCCGGTGCGGGATCAGGTGCTCGCCCTCGTTGTCGACCTCGATCGTGAACGCGACCAGCGCCTGGGACAGCAGAGCCGACAGCGGGAGGTGAGATTCCTGGGTAACCAGGAGTTGCTGGGTCGGCTGGGTGCGCCGGCGCGTGGAGCTTGCGTGCGGAGCCGAGCTGGCTGGGGGTGGGGCCCAGGCGACCTGGGGGCCGGCCTGGGCGGTGAGCAGGCCGGCCGTGCGCTGCCGGTCGCGGCGGGCGGCCGCCTGGGGATCGTCATCGTCGCCCGCCGCCGTGACCTGCCAGCCGGTCCGGGCGAGCAGTTCGGTGGCCTGGCCGGCCTCCAGGGTGGACCTGGCCGGCTCGCCCAGCCTCGCGACCGCATCCTGGAAACGGGCCCGCCTCTCGGCGTTGACGCCGGACACCGACACGCTGATGGCCAGGCGGCTGCCTGCCGACGCGACCTGCCGGAACTGGCTGAGCACGGCCTCCAGGACGGCCGGCTCCAGGTACACGGCCACGCCTTCGAGCAGGAACAGGCTCGGCTGGGCCCGGTCCAGGCCGGCTTCGGTGAGCCGCCCGGCGATGGGGTCGCGGGTGAAGTCCGCCTCCACGAAACGCACCTGCCGCGCGGCCAGGCCCAGCCGGTCCAGCCGTTCCCGCTTGTCCCGCTGGGTGTCCGGGTGGTCGACCTCGAACCAGCGGACGCCGGGCTTGGCGTAACGGAAGGCGCGGCCGTCGTAGCCGGCCGCGCCGATGACAACCTGGCGGATGCCCCGGGCGATGGCGCCGACCACTACCTGGTCGAAGAACCTGGTGCGCGCGGCCAGGTGGTCGCTCATCCGGCCCGGTGAGGGCTGCTCGCCGGCCGCGACATCGGCGGCCAGCGCCTCGTCGGCGGCCGGATCGCCGTAGGGCGCCGGGACCCGGGTGAACCCGAGACGGTACGCGGCTACCCGCCGGGCCGTGACCGAGGGGCCGCCGTGGTCCATGTCAGCCCAGCCCCGCCCGTCCCGCCGTCACCGGATCATTCTGCCACTCGGCCGGCTGGCCGCGCCGGACGCCACGTGTGGCAGTCTGAGCCGCATGACGACTGATTCCGCGCACCGCGGCGTACGGCTCGAACGCACCGGGCCGAGCACCTACCTCGTCAGCAACGATCACGGAGGGCAGATCACGATCGGCAGCGGGGAAGGGACCAGCTTCACCCCGGTCGAACTGATGCTCGCCTCGATCGGCGGCTGCACGGCGATCGACGTCGACCTGCTGACCTCGCGCCGGGCCGAGCCTGACGCGTTCGAGGTCCTGGTGGACGCGGAGAAGGTCCGGGATGAGGCCGGCAACCACCTCACCGGCCTGCTGGTGACGTTCCGCGTGTCGTTCCCCGACGGCGAGGCGGGCGACCAGGCCCGGGCGATCCTGCCCGACGTGGTGCAGAAATCGCATGACCGGCTGTGCACGGTGACCCGGACCATCGAGCTCGGCACGCCCGTCGCGACCCGTATCGAGTAACGCCCGGGTGGACGCGCCATCGGACCAGCATGGGACCAGGTCCACGCGGGCGGCGAGCAGCCGGGTTCAGTCTCGGAGCCTGGTGAGGATGCGGGCCAGTTCGGCGCGGTCGGCGGGGCTGAGGCGGCCGAAGATGCGCCCGGCTTCGGTCCCGCGGGTAGCGCGGATCTCGGCCAAGACGCCGGCGCCGTGCTCGGTCACCTCGACCAGGGTGGCGCGCCGGTCGCCCGGGTCGGCGCGTCGCCGGACCAGGTCCTGGGCTTGGAGCGCGTCCACGACCTCGGTGGCGGTGCGGGGCGCGATCTGCAGGTGCTCGGAGAGCTCGGACAGCCGCATCGTGCCGTGCCTGGTCAGCGTGCGCAGGGCGCGCAGGTGCGCCGGCGTGATGTCCCACGGCGCCAGCGTCTCGGCTGACTTCTCGCGGAGCTGGCGCGCGACGGCCCCGAAGGCATCGGCCAGCGACTCGTCGCCGACCGGGTCAGCGGGCTCGGGCCGGTCCGCTCCGCCGGGTCCGGGGGTCACGGGAATAGAGTACCCGATTTTTATGCTATAGCCTCATATTGAGGTAACCTCACAAAATAGCTCGCATCCGTTGGAAGGAGAACCCTTTTGGCGTCACCTCACACGAACCGGGACATCCCCCGGCCGGGACCGCAGCCCCAGGACCGTCACCGCTGCGGAAAAGACGCAGGCACGCGAGGTATCGCTGCGCCGCATCGGGCGGCTGTTCGGCCCCTACCGGTGGCAGCTGACCATCGTCACCGCGATTATCGTGGCCTCCTCCCTGGTCGGGCTGGCCTCGCCGTTCCTGCTCCGCGCGGTGATCGACACCGCCCTGCCGGACCGGAACGTGCGGTTGCTGGCCTGGCTGGTCATCGGGATGGTCGCGGTGGCCGCCGTCACCTCGGCGTTCGGCGTCATCCAGACCTGGATCAGCACCAAGGTCGGCCAGCACGTCATGCACGAGCTGCGCACCAGCGTCTTCACCCACCTGCAGCGGCAGTCGATCGCGTTCTTCACCCGCACCCGCACCGGCGAGGTGCAATCCCGCATCCAGAACGACATCGGCGGCATGGAGTCCGTGGTGACCTCGACCGCGACCTCGATCGCCTCGAACCTCACCACCGCGGTGGCCACGGCCGTCGCCATGGTCGTGCTGTCATGGCGGCTCTCGCTCATATCGCTCGTGGTCATGCCGCCGGCCATCTTCCTGACCCGCAAGGTCGCCCGGATGCGCCGGGCCATCACCACCGCGCAGCAGCGCGAGCTCGCCGACCTCAACGTGACCATCGAGGAAGGATTGTCGATCAACGGCGTCCAGCTGGCCAAGACGATGGGCACCGGCCCGGCCCTGGTGCGCCGGTTCACCGACTCCTCGGCCCGCCTGATCGACCTGGAGCTCCGCTCCCAGCTGGCCGGGCGCTGGCGGATGGCCTCGCTCAGCATCATCTTCGCCGCGATCCCCGCGGTCATCTACCTCGCCGCCGGCCTGCCGGTCACCGCCGGGACCGTCAGCATCGGCACCCTGATCGCCTTCACCACCCTGCAGAACACCCTGTTCCGGCCGGTCACCGGCCTGCTCAGCACCAGCGTCTCGGTGATCAGCTCGCTGGCCCTGTTCGCGCGGATCTTCGAATACCTCGACCTGCCGGTCGAGATCGACGAGCCGGCCCGCCCGGCCCGCATCGACCTGTCCCAGGTCACCGGCCACGTCCGGTTCGAGAACGTCGGCTTCACCTACCCCGGCGCCGACCGCCCCGCCCTGGCCGCCATCGACCTGGACATCCCGGCCGGCACCACGCTCGCCCTGGTCGGCGAGACCGGATCGGGCAAGACCACCCTCGGCTCGCTGGTCGCGCGGCTGTATGACCCCAGCCGCGGCACCGTCCGCATCGACGGCACCGACCTCCGCGACATGCGGCTGGCCGACCTGGCCGCCATCGTCGGCGTGGTCAGCCAGGAGACCTACCTCCTGCACACCACCGTGCGGGAGAACCTGCGCTACGCCAAGCCCGGCGCCACCGACGCCGAGATCCAGGACGCCGCCCGCGCGGCGCAGATCCACGACCTGATCGCCAGCCTGCCCGACGGCTACGACACCATTGTCGGATCCCGCGGGCACCGGTTCTCCGGCGGGGAGAAACAGCGCATCGCCATCGCCCGCACGCTGCTGCGCGACCCGCGCGTGCTCGTGCTCGACGAGGCCACCAGCGCCCTGGACACCGAAACCGAGCGCGCCGTCCAGCAGGCCTTCGACACCCTGGCCCGCGGCCGGACCACCATCACCATCGCGCACCGCCTGTCCACCGTCCGCAACGCCGACCAGATCATCGTGCTAGACCACGGCCGCATCATCGAGGCCGGCGACCACACCAGCCTGCTCGCCGGCCAAGGCCGCTACGCCGAACTGGCCGCGTAAGGATAAAGCCGAGGTGGGCACCGAGTCGTTCACGGTGCAGGCGGAGGAGTTGGAACGTGCTTCTGGTTAACGGGCTTCCGGGAGCGGGAGGCGCTGAGCCGGCTGCTCGACGAGGCCTTACACCCTAGCTGTGCCAGCGGAACCGCCACGCGACGAAGCCGGCGCCGGCCGCGGTCCACGCTCCGAGGTTGACCAGGTCCCAGGCGGGGAAGGGCCGGACCGTGTAGGCGCCCTGCATGAGCTGGGCCAGCGCCTTGACCGGGAACGCGTCCACCGCGCGCGACAGCCACTGCGGCAGGCCGCTGAAGGTGGGGTCGAAGACGCCGGAGATGATCGCGATCGGCAGGAAGCTGGCGTAGGCGACCGGCCCGGCTGATTCGGCGCTGGTGATGACCGAGCTGATGGCCAGGCCCAGGGTGGCGAAGCACACGATCCCCAGGGTCAGCCCGGCGGCCAGCGCCGCCAGCCCGCCCGGGCGCGGGCTCGCGCCGAAGGCGAGCCAGCCGATCAGCCCGGTGCACGCCGTGATGAAGATCGTGGTCGCGACGGTGCTGGCCAGCAGGCCGCCCAGGTAGGACGCGGACGGCAGCGGGGTGGTCCTGATCCGCTTGAGCACGCCGTCGTGGCGCAGCACCGCGACCTTGGATCCGAGGTTCACGTAGGCCGACACGATCACCCCGAAGGCCAGGATGCTGGGCACGAACACCGTGGTGTTCTTGACGTGCGTGCCTGGCAGGTACGAGCCGACGTTGGCCGCCCCGATCAGCAGCAGGATCATCAGCGGGAAGACGAAGGTGAACAGGGCGTACTCCGCGCTGCGCCAGAAGCTGCGCTGCTCGAGCAGCGCCTGGCGGCCGGCGAGGCGAAGCGATCTCGTCACCGCGTCTCCAGATCCGGGTCCGGGCCGGTGAGCTGCAGGTAGGTGTCTTCCAGGCTGGGGGCGGTGACAGCCAGGCCGTCCAGGTCGCCGAGGCGGTTCTCCAGGGCCCAGTCGAGCAGCCGCCGCAGCGTCACGGCGGCGTTGTCGGTGTGGCAGACCGACACCGGGCCGCGGACGGCCAGGTCGACCCCGTCCGGCAGGGCGACCTGGCCCCGGCGCAGCGCCGAGGGCGTGCTGAAGGAGATCCGGGTGGCCAGGCCCGCCCGGGCGGCGACCTCGTGCGTGGTCCCGGCCAGCTCGATCCGGCCCGCCCGCAGGATGGCGATCCGGTCGGCCAGGCGTTCGGCCTCGTCCAGGTAGTGGGTGGTGAGCAGGATCGTGGTGCCCAGCCGGCGCAGGTTCTCGATCGCCGCCCAGCAGCGCCGGCGCGCCTCCGGGTCGAAGCCCGTGGTCGGCTCGTCGAGGAACACGAGATCCGGGTCGCCCGCCAGGGCCAGCGCGAAGTCCAGGCGGCGCCGCTGCCCGCCCGACAGCTTGCGGACCTGGGTGCTGCGCACCTCGGCGAGTTCCACGACGTCGAGCAGCTCGCCGAGCGGGCGCGGGTTCGGGTAGTAGCTGCGCCAGATGTCGATCAGCTCGGCCACCCGGGCCTGCCGGGGGAAGCCGCACTCCTGCAGGACCATGCCGGCCCGCTCGCGGAGCCGGGCCGCCTGAGCCGCCGGGTTGAGGCCGAGGACGCGGACCGTGCCGCCGGTCGGCGGCCGGAAGCCCTCCAGGATCTCCAGCGTGGTGGTCTTGCCCGCGCCGTTCGGGCCGAGCAGGCAGAACACCTCGCCGTAGCGGACGTCGAAGTCCACGCCGCGCAGCACCTCGGTCGAGCCGTAACTCATCCGCAGGTCGCGAACCTGGACCGCGAGGCTCTCCGTCACCGCAGGCGGGGATCGCTCATCTATGACGCGCGTGTCAGTCATTACCGGGATTATATGGGTTAGCAGCGATTCACTGACCGCACGAGATAGGCCAGCCGGAAGTTCCCATCGGCGAGACGAGGGAAAATGAAGCCAGCCGACGTCACCTCGCTGCGGATGCTGCGGCGGGCCAGGGACCGGATCGACCGCGACTACGCCGATTCGATCGCCATCCCGGCGCTGGCCGCCGGGGCGGGCTACTCGCGCGAGCACTTCATCCGCGCGTTCCGCGCCGCCTACGGCGAGACGCCCGGCCGGTACCGGACCAGGCGGCGGGTGGAGCGGGCCTGCGAGCTGCTCCGCTCGGCCAACCTGACCGTGACCGAGATCTGCTACCTGGTCGGTTTCACCAGCCTGGGCACGTTCAGCGCCCGCTTCACCGAACTGACCGGCCTGTCCCCCACCGCGTACCGGCGGGAAGCCGCCCGGCGCGGCGGCCCGGCGCCCATCCCCGGCTGCTTTGTGCTCATGTGGCGCGCCGGGCTCCGGGACGCATCACTTCCGGAGAAGCGGCCGGGACCCGGCACGCCCTAGAGTCGCCGCATGATCAACGGAATCTCCATCGTGTCGGTCTGGGTCCTTGACCAGGACTCGGCCAAGGACTTCTACGCCAACAAGCTGGGCTTCACGGTCACCACCGATATCAAGCTGGACAACGGCATGCGCTGGCTGACCGTCCGCCCGCCCGGCAACGACCACCAGGACCTGCTGCTCATGGACCCGCTGCACTCCATGCTCGACGAGGAGTCCGCGCAGCAGGTCCGCGCCCTGGTCGCGAAGGGAGTGCTGTCGCCCGGCGTGATGGCCACCTCGGACTGCAAGGCCGACCACCACGCGCTGGCCGGGCGCGGCGTCGAGTTCACCCAGCCGCCCTCCGAGCGTCCCTACGGCATCGAGGCGGTCATGCGGGACGACTCGGGCAACTGGTACAGCTTCACCCAGCGCACGTACTGAGTTTCAGCGCAGGCGAGCCGCCAGTTCTGCACTACGGCGGGCGAAGCCGGCCCACGCGGGCGGGGTCTGGTCCAGGTGGCGGCGCGCGGCGGCGGCGCCGCAGGCGCGCTGGCTCCAGCCGGACAGCCGGCCGCGGCGGACCTCGAAGCACACCAGCACGCCGTCCGCCCAGCCGTGTACATCCAGATCGGACGGCTGGGCCCGGGTGACCTTCTGCTCCGCGATGATCCAGTCCAGCGCCTCCAGCTCGGCCTGCACCCGGGCCGCGAACTCGAAGCCGAGCCGGGCCGCGGCGGCGTCGCGGCGCGCGGCCAGCGCCGAGCGCAACGCGGCCACCGCGGCCGGATCCCGGTCCAGCACCGCCTCGGCCGTGCGGACCAGGCTCGCCCGGTCCGCGGGCACGGCGCCGCTGGCGCCAGACAGCGCGCCGCGGGCGCGCGCCAGCTCGCGCTCGGACCCCGCGGATCGGGGCACGGCCCGGTCCGCGGCCCAGTCCGCAGCGGGGCCGAGCGGCAGCACCCGGCGCAGCCCGGACACGGCGTCGCGGACCTTCCGGCCGCCCAGGTAAGGGCCGAAATCGCCCGGCGAGGGACGGTAGACGACCCTCAGCCCGGACCCGCTGAGCCGGATCCAGACCTCGGCCTCCTGGCCGCCGTCGGGGCTGCGGTTCCAGGGCGGCTTGCGGCGCTGCAGCAGGTTCCGCTCCAGCCACGCCGCCTCGTGGGCGGAATCGCAGACCACCGCCTCCACGCGGGCGATGCGCGCCACCATCGCGGCCAGATGACCGCGGTCGCCCAGGTCGCCCCAGTAGGAGGCGACGCGACGGCGCAGGCTGACGGCCCGGCCCAAGTACAGGACGTGCCCGGCCGCGTCGCGGAACCGGTAGACGCCCGGCCCGGCCGGGAGCCTGGCCGCCTGTTCCCTGGGGAAGGGGAGCGGGACGTCCACCCTCCGAGCCCACCGCAGCGCGCCACCGACGTCAAGAAGGCGCGCACCAAGGACCGTTCCGCACAAAAAATAAGACCTCGCCGGCTGCGGACGGACAGCAGCCGACGGCGGGTGATGCGGGACGGGCGGTGGCTTTAGAGTTTTCTCATGGCGGATTCCGAACCCGGACGCGAGGTGGAGCCGAGCGAGCTGCGCGCCTCGCATGAGGACCGGGACCGGGTGGTCGAACTGCTGCGGGTGTCCGCGGGAGACGGGCGGCTGACCGCGGAGGAGCTCGACGAGCGCCTGGAGCTGGCCATGACCGCGCGGACCTACGGTGAGCTGGCCAAACTGGTCGTCGACCTGCCCGCCGCGGGGTCGGTGCCCAGCGTTCCCGCGCCCAGGGCCAAGGACGTCGTGCGCATCGACTGCGGCAGCGGCCACGCGCGGCGGGACGGCCCGTGGGTGGTACCGCAGCGGATCGAGGCGCGGGTCCGCAGCGGCAGCCTGAAGCTGGACTTCACTCACGCCGTGATCACCCAGCCGTCGCTCCAGCTCGACGCCGAAGTCCGCAGCGGTCACCTCATCCTCATCACCAAGCCCGGCATCGTGGTGGACACCGATGACGTGACGGTCCGCAGCGGGCACGTGAAGGTGCGCGCCCCGTGGGGCCACGAGATGCCCGAGGTGCTGCGGATCGACGTCGCGGGCAAGGTGGGCAGCGGGCACTTCGTCGCGCGGCCGCCGCACCGGACGTTCTGGCAGTGGCTGACCCGCCAGCCCCGGCCGTACGAGATCGCGCCGCGCTAGCCGGGTGGCGCGGTTGCCCGGCGGCCCGGGCCGGTGGCAGGCTGTCGGGGTGGCTACCCGGCTTGTCCATCTGGTTATCGACGCGGGCGAGCCTGGCCCGCTGGCCCGGTTCTGGGCGGCCGCGCTGGACTGGGAGGTCGCCTCTTCCGAACCCGAGGAGGTCGACGTGTGTCCTCGCGGGTACCGGTACCCGGACCCGGTCGCGCTGCCGCTGGTGTTCGTTCCGGTGCCCGAGGCCAAGGCCGGCAAGAACCGCGTCCACCTGGACCTGGCCACCGAATCGCCCGCGCACCAGGCGGCCGAGGTGGACCGGTTGCTCGGGCTGGGCGCGGTGCCCGCCGACATCGGGCAGGGCCAGGTGCCCTGGGTCGTGCTCGCCGATCCCGAGGGGAACGAGTTCTGCGTGCTCGACCCGCGGCCCGTCTACCAGGGCATCGGGCCGGTCGCCGCGGTCGTCGCGGACTGCCGCGATCCCGCCGCCGTGGCCGGTTTCTGGCGGCTGGCCACCGGCTGGGTGCCCGGTACCTCGGTCGCCTTGTCCGCCGGCGCGGTGTCGCTGCGCTCCCCCGCGGGCGTCGGGCCGTACCTGGAGCTGCTGCCGTCGGCGGACGCCAGGACGGTCAAGAACCGGGTGCACCTTGACGTGGCCCCGTATAAGGGCGAGGACCACGCCGCCGCCGTGGCCGAGCTGCGGTCGGCGGGCGCGGTACCCGTCGACGTCGGCCAGGGTGAGGCGTCATGGGCCGTGCTGGCCGACCCCGAAGGCAGCGAGTTCTGCGTGCTCTCGCCGCGATGACGCCCGCGGAATCGCGCAGCCTGGCCGCGGTACGGGCCGAACTGGCCCGGCTGGTCCGCTACGACGACGAGTCGATCGTGCACCAGGTGTGGATCAGGCAGCGTTACGACCTGGGCGCCGCGTCGAGCTACGCGCCGGCCAGGACCGCGGCGGTACGGACGGCCTGGCACGAAGCCGGGCATGCGGTCGCCGCGCTGGCCGTCGGGGCGCGGTTCAGCTCGGCCAGCATCCGCCATGGCTGTACCAGCCAGGGGCGGGTCAACGGGGTGACCGGCGGGGGCGAGGACGGGTTCATCATCGACGCGGCCGGCGTCGTCGCCGAGCGGCTGCGGGACTGGTCCATGCTGGCCGACGATGCTGAGCTTCGCGCCTGGCTGGCGGCCTGGCGGGCCGACGGCGGGGACGCGCGGCGGTTCCGGCGCGGCATCCGCGCGCGGTTCGGCGAGGACGAGTTCGCGGCCTGGCGCCACTGCGAGCAGGTGCTGATCCCGCTGCGGCTGCGGATCCGCTCGGTAGCCCGGGCCCTGCTCGTGCATCCCCGCCACCTGCCGTACCAGGTCGCGGCGGCCATCGCCGACGGCGCCTAGGGGCTGGACCGGTACCAGCCGGGGAACTCCGCGAGCGAGCCCAGTACCACGTCGGCACCGGCGAGGGTCAGGTCGTCGCCGGAGAACGAGCCGGTCGCCACGCCGACCGCCCGTACCCCCGCGTCCACCGCGGCGGCCATGTCCGGCGGGCTGTCGCCCACGTAGGCGGCCGCCTGCAGGCGCCGCAGCACCGCGGCCTTCTCCGGCCCGTGCACGAAGCTGAACACCTCGTCGGCCTCCAGGCCGGCCGCCTTCAGGCTGGGCTCCACGGAAACCATGTGCTTGGCCGTGATGATCACCGCGCGCTGGCCCGCCGCCCGGACCGCCGCCAGGGCCTCGTGCGCGCCGGGCAGCACGGTCGTCATCTGCTCGGCGAGCCGCAGGTAGTGCCGCCGGTAGGTCGCGGCCGCCGCGGCCCGCTGATCCGGCGGGTACCAGAACGCCAGTTCGTCCTCGAGCTTGAGCCCGAGGCGGCTGTCCACGGCGTCCAGGTCGATGGCGGTGGCGGTGTCCCGGGCCAGCCCGCCGAAGGAGGCCAGGATGGCCGACCGCGAGTCGATCAGCGTCATGTCCAGGTCGAAGCCGACCGGGCCCCTCATCGCGCCGCTGCCGCCGTCCGTCACCTGCGCATTGTGCTCGGCCGCGACGGTTACGGTCAAACCATAAATTCAAGACCTATTTTACCGAACGGAGCGCGGTATCCCGTTCTGGACCTGGACTCCGCCTAGAATGGCGGGCATGACCGATCGCGTCGAGGAACATTTCCGGTTGTTCAACGAGGCCGTGCGCAGCCGCGACTATGCGGCATTCGTCGCGACATTCACCCCGGATGCCGTGATGAGTTTCGAGGGCGTCCCGGTCGGGCCGTACACCGGACGCGAGCAGATCACCCGCGCGTACGCGGAGCAGCCGCCGTCGGACACGATGATCTGCCGGTCCGTGGCGCGGGACGGCGACCACGATGTCGTCCGCTTCGCCTGGGACGCCGGCCGGAGCGGCACGATGCGCGTGACCTGGCGCGACGGGGAGGTCGCGGGCCTGGTCGTCGCGTTCGACGCCTGAGGCCGTGCGCTTACGTGCCTGCGACAGTCCGGGAGAAGCGGTCATGACATGGGAAGACCTGCTGGCTCACTGCCTAGCCAAGCCGGGTGCGTGGCAAGACGAGCCCTGGGAGGGCGACGTGGTGGTCAAGGTCGGCGCCAAGATTTTCGCGTTCTTGGGCTCCGGGACGTCGGTCGGGCTCAAGTGCGGCGCCTCCCGCGAGGCGGCTGACGAATGGCTGCTGCGCTACCCTCAGGACGCCTCGGTCATGGCCTACATCGGTCGCTCGGGGTGGAACACGCTCCGGATCGGCGGCGCCATTCCGGACGACGAGCTCGTCGAAGCCGTCGATGCCTCCTATACGGCGATCGTCAGCAAGCTGCCCAAGAAAGACCGCCCGGCGCAGGCCTGATCGCCTTCCCCGATTAAGCGTTAAATCGATTTTTCAATGCGGTTCCGGTTTACGGAATACGTTATTTATAATGGTCGTCATGACCGGCGAAGATGCCGAGGCGCTCCTGGCGATCCCGGCGATCCCGGTATCGGCCGGGGCGCTCATCTTCGACCGGACGGGGCGGCTGCTGATCCTCAAGCCGACGTACAAGACGGGCTGGACGATCCCCGGCGGCGTCATGGAGGCGGACGGGGAGACACCCTGGGAGGCATGCCGGCGCGAGGTGCGCGAGGAGTGCGGCATCGACCTGAGCCGTGGGCGGCTGGCGGCCATGGACTTCCGCCGCCCCCGCCCCGGCCGCCCCGGAGGCATCCGGTTCCTGTTCGACTGCGGCCAGGTCAGCGACAAGGTCCTGGCCCGCATCGTGGTGCAGCCAGAGGAGGTCTCCGAGTACCGGCTCGCGGCCCTGCCCGACGCGCTCGGCCTGCTCCGCGGCCCGATCAGGCG
This sequence comes from uncultured Actinomycetes bacterium, assembly GCA_963705835.1. Taxonomy (GTDB): domain Bacteria; phylum Actinomycetota; class Actinomycetes; order Streptosporangiales; family Streptosporangiaceae; genus Palsa-504. Next base: position 1,570 of record CAVPLC010000063.1, on the reverse strand, counting down.
GCGGGTGCGGGAGGCCACCCGCGGCCGTGGACCGGTCTACCTGGAGGACGGCCGCCCGGTGCCGGACGTCGCCCGGCCTGGTTAGTAGGCCCGCCCAGAATCGCGCCAGCGCCCATGGCTCGGGGCAGTCAAGGACCACCTCTCTGATCCAACCGATCGCCGCCACGGCGGCAACGGTACGAACACCACGCCGGGATGTCACGTCAATATCGGTTGCCGTCGTCATCGGGCCGGTTTCAGCTGGCCGGTTCGTAGGTGAGGTGCACCACGCCGGTGCTGAACGCTTCGGAGCTGGTCAGGGTGAGCGGCAGTTGTCCGTCCGGCTCGCTGAACAGGCGCTTGCCGCCGCCGATCACGACCGGGAAGACGAGCAGGTCCAGCTGGTCGAGCAGGCCGCGCCGCAGCAGCCAGCTGACCAGCGCGGAGCTGCCGCTCATGCCGATGTGCTTGCCCGGCTGCTGCTTCAGCTCGCTGATCTGGCCCGCCACGTCACCGTTGATCAACGTGGAGTTCTGCCAGTCGGCCGAGGCCAGCGTGTGCTGGACACCACGTACTTCGGCGTGTTGTTCATCTGGTCCTAGTCGTTCGCGGTGAAGAAGTCGGTCAGCACCGGGGCGATGGCCTGCGCCTTGACCATGTGGTTCTGGCCGGGGAGCGTGCGGTATGTCGCGTCCGGCAAGGCGTCGGCGAGCGTGCGCGTCGCGTTGGTCATCCAGGCCGGGCTCTTTCCGCCCGAGGCGACCAGCGTCGGCGCCTTAACGGCGGCCCACTCCCCCGGCGTGTACGGCGTCCCGCGCTGGTGGTCGTGCACGATCGTGATGTCGTAGGGGAGCGTCGGCGCCACCGCCTTGAGCTTGCCCCAGACCGGGGTGAGCGGCATGATCGCGGTGAAGACGGCCGGGGTGCCCACGAACTGCATGAACATCTTGACCGCGTCGCCGTGACGCCCGTCCGCGACCAGCCCCTTGAGCCGGGGCAGGTAGTCATCTGGCATCGGCGGCCGGCTGCCGTCGACGATGAACGGCGGCTCGTACACGGCCAGCCGGGTTATCGAGCGGATGCGCTTGGCCGCCTCCAGAGCCAGGGCGGCACCGGACGACGTGCCGTGCAGGTACACGGTCTCGCCGGCCAGGGCGATCAGCGCCTCGAGGTCCTCGATCTCACGGTCCGGTTCGTACGGCTGGGTGTCGCCGCTCTCGCCGCGGCCGCGGCGATCGTAGGTGTACACGGTGAAGTGCGGGGCAAGCCGCTCGGCGAGCTTGGGCATCGGCCCGAACGACCTGCTGCAAAGCGCGCCGTCCACCAGGATCAGCGGCGGGCCCTGGCCTGCCCGGGTGTAGGAGATGGTCGTGCCGTCGGCGGAGCGGACGGTGTTCATGGATCCTCCCGTAGGTGTTGCTGGCGCTCAGGCGAGCGTCCGGCTGAGCCAGGCTTCCCAGGCCTGGCGGGCTTGATCCGCGTCGGCGTCTGAGCCGAACAGGTGGTGGGCCGCGATGACTGGCTTGGCGAACCCGCGCATGAAGCGGTACAGCGCGTCCGCGGTACGCACGCCGATCGCGTGAGTGAACCG
>CAVPLC010000062.1:0-43727 GCA_963705835.1 uncultured Actinomycetes bacterium | reverse complement strand
TGGTCTTCTGGACCTGGAGCAGGAACTCGGCGTTGCTCTTGGTCTTGCGCATCTGCTCCATGAGCAGCTCGAGAGCCTGCTGGGGCTCCAGGGCGTGCAGCACGCGGCGCAGCTGCCAGACGATCTTGAGCTCCTCCGGGGCCAGCAGGATCTCTTCCTTACGGGTGCTTGAGGCGTCCACGTCGACCGCCGGGAACAGCCGCTTCTCGGCGAGCTCGCGGCGCAGCCGCAGCTCCATGTTGCCGGTGCCCTTGAACTCCTCGAAGATGACCTCGTCCATCCGGGAGCCGGTCTCGATCAGCGCCGCGGCCAGGATGGTCAGCGAGCCGCCGTTCTCGATGTTGCGCGCCGCGCCGAAGAACCGCTTGGGCGGGTACAGCGCGGTGGAGTCCACACCACCGGACAGGATGCGGCCGCTGGCGGGCGCCGAGTTGTTGTAGGCGCGGCCCAGCCGGGTGATGTTGTCGAGCAGGATGACCACGTCGTGGCCCATCTCCACCAGCCGCTTGGCGCGCTCGATGGCCAGCTCGGCCACTGTCGTGTGGTCGTCGGCCGGGTGGTCGAAGGTCGAGTGGATGACCTCGCCCTTGACCGTGCGCTGCATGTCGGTGACCTCTTCTGGCCGCTCGTCGACGAGGACGACCATGAGGTGGCACTCGGGGTTGTTCTTGGTGATCGCGTTGGCGATCGACTGCAGGATCATCGTCTTGCCCGCCTTGGGCGGGGACACGATCAGGCCGCGCTGGCCCTTGCCGATGGGGCAGATCAGGTCGATGATCCGGGTGGTCATGTTGGTGGGATCGGTCTCCAGCCGCAGCCTGTCCTGCGGGTACAGCGGCACCAGCTTGGAGAACTCGGGCCGGGACGCGGACCGCTCCGGGTCGAGGCCGTTCACCTTGTCCAGCCGCACCAGGGCGTTGAACTTCTCCCGGCGCTCGCCCTCACGCGGCTGCCGGACCGCGCCCTCGATGACGTCGCCCTTGCGCAGGCCGTGCTTGCGGACCTGGGACAGGGAGACGTAGACGTCGTTCGGCCCGGGGAGGTAGCCGGTGGTGCGCACGAAGGCGTAGCCCTGGCTCTCGAGCACGTCCAGGATGCCGGCGATCGGGATGAGCACGTCATCCTCGGCGATCACGGGCTCGGGATCGGCCTGGCGATCACGCCGCCGGTTCCGGTTCCGGAACCGGTCGCGGCTGCGGCGCCGCCCGCCGTCGCTGTCGTCGTCACGGAACTGGTCGCCCGCGGATCCGCCGCGGGCCGCCAACGGCTCACGGCGGTCGCCGCCCTGGTCCGGCGTCCCGGCCGCCCTGGTCCCGGCGGTCGCCGCCCTGGTCCCGGCTGTCCCGGCCGCCCTGGTCCCGGCCGTCACGGGCCTGGTCGCGGCTACCGTGATCGCGGCTGCCCTGGTCGCGCCCTGCCTGGTCGCGCCCTGCCTGGTCACGGCCGCCCTGGTCACGGCCGTTCTGGTCGCGGCCGTCGCGGCCGGACTGGTCCCTGGTCCCCTGGTCGCGGCCGCGCGGCAACTGGTCGTCCCGGCGGCCGTTCCTGCGCCGCCGGTCACCGCGCTGCGCATCACCCTGCGCGGCGTCGCCCGCCGCGGTGGCACCGCCGGGCGCGCCCTCCTGGGCCGCGCCGTCGCGCCGCCCGGCGGCCTGGCCGCCGGTCCTCGCACCGGTCTCCTCGTAGAAGCTGAGCTGCTGCCCGCCCCCGTCCGCGCCGATCCCGGCGCGGCTTCTGGGGTCCGCGTCGCCGATGCCGGACGTCGCGCTGTCTCCGATGCCCGCTGGCGAGCGTGTGTCTGGTTCCATGGCGTCCTGCTTCACCGGGCGGGCCGCGCCGGCTCCCGCGGACGCGGCACGCTGGTCCGAACCCTGCTGGCCAGGGACGACCCCCCCAGACCCCCCCGCACGGGGATGCGCGGCACTGGTTTCCTGACGGGGACCGCCGCCTTGCCGCGCCTCAATCGCCTCGATGAGCTGGCCCTTGCGCATCCGGCCGGCCCCGGGTATGCCCAGCGTCTGCGCGATCCGCACGAGCTCGGGCATGACCATCGAGGAAAGGCCGGCACCACCGCGACTGCGCGACTTGGACGTCGGCTCCGTCGCTCCTGCGGCCGCGGAGGGCGCCGAGATCCCGGCGGGGGCATCCTCAGACGCGTTGGCCGCGCCGCTGAGGATTTCGGTTGTGTCGCTCACTAATGGTCCTTCCATGATTCTCGGCCGCCTGGGTGAGCCCGCGTGGCCCGTCGACCCGATATTGCGGCCCCTCGGGGCCAGAGTTGATCCGCGCTGCTGGTATTAGCCGCTAGGTATCTGCGATTGCCGCAACGCTTTGCGTTCCTCCGTGCGTCGCCGTGTGTCCGCAAGCCAGGGGGATAAGTCGGATAAGCACCCGGACGGCTGCACCGCTCGTCCGCATCCCAAGATCGCGCGCTCTCGCTTGGCAGCCCGCACCCTTCGTACCTGAAGAGGGCGGGGCACCCTGCGTCAAAGACCTTGGGTACGGCAACAATACCGTCCCATAGGAGTTTGCCGGCTAGCGCCCGGTTTGCCGACGAGCACCCAATCCGGAGCGGGGCACCCGGTGCGCCACTAAGCCTAACACCATGAGGACTCACGGCATTCCTTCGCAGCCGTCCGTGTCGCGCGGAAGAGGAGGCAACGGTCCGACGAGGCCCGCCAGCAGCCTCGGGCGTCCGGCAGCTCAGTTCCAGGTGTGATGACGTGGCCTGGCGCTGCCGCCGAAAGCCCGGTCGGGCGGATTGCCGCTCGCCTCCCGCGTCAAAGGCCCGATGGGGACTCCGGGCGCAGGACACGCGCACCTTGCCGCTCGACGTCTAGCGAGCTTATGTGCCATGCAATACCCGTTTCTTTCACGATTGAACCCAGGCTGTCCAGGTCGTGACGATACTCAGGCGTCTCCCGCGCGGCCAGGAACACGAGCACCGAGGGACCCGCCCCGGACACCACCGCGGGCAGGCCCGCCGCCCGCAGCCCGCGCACCAGCGCGTGCGTCTCCGGCATCGCGCTGGCCCGGTAGTCCTGGTGCAGCCAGTCCTCGGTCGCGTCGAGGAGGACCCCGGCCGGATCGGCGCCGGGCTGGGTCAGCGCGGCCACCAGCAGGGCGCTGCGCCCGGCGCTGGTCGCCGCGTCCTGGTGCGGCACCATGCCGGGCAGCAGCCCGCGCGCCACGTCAGTGCGCACCGGGGACGGCGCGACGCACACCACGGGGGTGATCGAGGGCAGCGGCTCGAGCCGGACCATGCGCGGTCCGCCCGCCGACGTCCAGGCCACGGTCAGCCCGCCGGCCAGGCACGCGGCGACGTTGTCCGGGTGCCCCTCGAGGTCGGTGGCGAGCCGGAACACGGCGTCGTCGGGCAGCTTGCCCGGTCCCTCGGCGGCGAGCGCGCGCGCGGCCAGCAGGCCGGCCACGATCGCACCGGCCGAGGAGCCCAGTCCCCGGCCGTGCGGGATGCGGTTCACGCAGCGCAGCCCGATCCCTGATGGTTGGCTTCCGATGGCGTCGAACGCCGCGCGCATGGCCTGCACCACCAGGTGGGCCTCGCCGTCGTCGGCCAGGTCCGCGCCGTGGCCGGAGATCTCGATGGACAGCCCGGACGCGCAGACCCGCGCCTCCACCTCGTCGTGCATGCTGAGCGCGAGCCCGAGTGCGTCAAAGCCCGGGCCGAGGTTCGCGCTTGTTGCGGGTACGACGACCCGGACCTCGTCAGCCAAGGCTCAGGGCCATGGCCGCGGCGGCCGCGTCGGCCGGGATGGTGGCCGGGGACGGGGCACCGGAAAGGGCCCAGTCCGGGTCCTTCAGGCCATTCCCCGTGATCGTGCAGACCACGCGCGAGCCCGCCGCGATCTGCCCGTTCGCGCACGACTTGAGCAGGCCGGCCACGCTCGCCGCGGAGGCGAGCTCGCCGAACACCGCCTCCCGAGTGGCCAGCAGCCGGTACGCGGCCAGGATCTCCCGGTCGGTCACCGAGTCGATCAGGCCGCCGGACTCGTCGCGGGCCGCCTCGGCCAGCCGCCAGGAGGCCGGGTTGCCGATCCTGATCGCGGTGGCGATCGTCTGCGGCTGCAGCACCGGCCGGCCGGTCACGATGGGCGCCGCCCCGCTGGCCTGGAACCCCAGCATCCGCGGCGCCCGGGTGGCCAGGCCGTCGCGCAGGTACTCGCCGTATCCCATCCAGTAGGCGGTGATGTTGCCCGCGTTGCCGACCGGCAGGCAGTGCACGTCGGGCGCGTCGCCCAGGTCGTCGACGATCTCGAACGCGGCGGTCTTCTGGCCCTGCAGCCGGTCCGGGTTCACCGAGTTGACCAGCGCCACCGGGTACTGGGCGGCCAGCTTCCTGGCCAGCTCCAGGCAGTCGTCGAACGAGCCGTCCACCTGCAGCAGCCGGGCGCCGTGCACCAGCGCCTGGGCCAGCTTGCCGATGGCGATCTTGCCGCGCGGCACGAGCACCGCGCAGGTGATCCCGGCCCGGGCCGCGTAGGCGGCGGCGCTGGCGCTCGTATTGCCGGTCGACGCGCAGATCACCGCCTTCGCGCCCGCGCCCGCGGCGACGCTGATGGCCACCGTCATGCCCCGGTCCTTGAACGACCCGGTCGGGTTCCCGCCCTCCACCTTGAGGTACACCTCGCAGCCGGTGCGGGCGGACAGCACCGGCGCGGGAAGCAGCGGCGTGCCGCCCTCGCGCAGGCTGACCACGGGCGTCGCGTCGGTGACCGGCAGCCTGCTCCGGTACTCCGCTATGACCCCTTGCCACTTCTGACTGTGCTCGACCACGGACCTCACTCCTCCTCCCCCTCCACGCGCATGACGCTGGCCACCGCGCGGACGACGGGCAGCGCCTCGAGGTCGCGGACGGTCGCGGCGAGCGCGGCATCCCTGGCGGTGTGCGTCACGATGATGAGCTGCGCCTCCTCGCCGCGGCTGGCCTGACGGACGGCCTCGATGGACACGTCGTGCCGCGCGTAGGCCTCGGCCACCGGGGCCAGCACCCCCGGCCGGTCGTCCACGTCGAGCGAGACGTGGTACCGGGTGAGGGTCTCCCCCATCGGCATGACCGGCAGGCCCGCGTACGTCGACGCGTCCGGGCCGCGCGTGCCGGCCAGCCGGTTCCTGGCCACCGCGACGATGTCGCCGAGCACGGCGCTCGCGGTCGGCGTGCCGCCCGCGCCCGCGCCGTAGAACATCAGGCGGCCGGCCGACTCGGCCTCCACGAACACGGCGTTGTACGCCTCGCTGACGGCGGCCAGCGGATGCGAGCGCGGGATCATCGCCGGGTGCACCCGGACCGCGATGCCGCCGTCGCAGCGCTCGCAGATGGCCAGCAGCTTGACCACCCGGCCCAGGGCCCGCGCGCTGCCGATGTCGGCGGCCGTGACCTCGGTGATGCCCTCGCGGTGGACGTCCGCCGCGGTCACCGGGGTGTGGAAGGCCAGGCTGGCCAGGATGGCCGCCTTGGCCGCCGCGTCGAACCCCTCCACGTCCGCGGTGGGGTCGGCCTCGGCGTAGCCCAGGGCCTGGGCCTCCTCCAGCGACTCGGCGAACCCGGCGCCCGAGGAGTCCATCCGGTCCAGGATGAAGTTGGTCGTGCCGTTGACGATGCCGAGCACGCGGTGCACGGTGTCGCCGGCCAGCGACTCGCGCAGCGGCCGCAGCAGCGGGATGGCCCCGGCCACCGAGGCCTCGTAGTACAGGTCGGCGCCGTACTCGCGGGCCGCGCCGTAGATCTCCGCGCCGTTCTCGGCGAGCAGCGCCTTGTTCGCGGTCACGACCGGCCGACCGTTCTTCAGCGCGGCCAGCATCAGCGACCTGGCCGGCTCGATGCCGCCGATCACCTCCACCACGATGTCGACGTCGGGGCGGCTGACCAGCGCGTGCGCGTCCGCGGTGAGCAGCGCCCTGTCGATCCCGGCCGCCCTGGGGTGCCCGACCCGGCGCACCGCGATCCCGGCCAGCTCCAGCCGGGCCCCGACCCGGAGGGCGAGATCGTCGGCTTGTTCGGTGAGCAGGCGGGCCACCTGGGAACCCACGATGCCGCAGCCGAGCAGGGCCACCTTCAAGACCGGCAGGTTCTGGTTCATCCGACGTCCAAGCGCAGCAGGTCGTCCAGGCTCTCGCGGCGGACGATCACGGCGGGATCGGTGCCTTCGCCGACCGCGACCACCGCGGGCCGCGGGACGTGGTTGTAGTTGCTGGCCAGGGAGCGGCAGTAGGCGCCGGTGGCGGCGATGGCCAGCAGGTCGCCGGGGGCCAGATCCTCCGGCAGGTACGCGTACCGCACCACGATGTCGCCGCTCTCGCAGTGCTTGCCCACCACCCGGGCCAGCATCGGCGGGGCCGAGGATTCCCGGGAGGCCAGCGCGCAGGTGTACGAGGCGTCGTACAACGCCGTCCTGATGTTGTCGCTCATGCCGCCGTCCACGCTGACGTAGGTCCGCAGCCCGTCCACGTCCTTGATCGTGCCCACCTCGTACAGGGTCACCGTAGACGGCCCGACGATGCCGCGGCCGGGCTCGACGGTCAGCCGCGGCCTGCCCAGCCCGGCCGCCCGGCACTGCCAGTCCACGATCTGGCGCATGCTCTGCGCGATCTCCTTGATCTCCGGCGGATCATCCTCCGTGGTGTAGGCGATGCCGAAGCCGCCGCCGAGGTCGAGCTCGGCGATCTCGATGCCGTGCTCGTCGCGGATCCTGACGGCCAGTTCCACCACCCGGTGCGCGGCCACCTCGAAGCCGGCCGTGTCGAAGATCTGGGATCCGATGTGCGAGTGCAGCCCGGCGAAGGCCAGGCCCGGGCTGGCCAGCACGCGGCGCACCGCCTCGTCGGCGGCCCCCGAGGCCAGCGAGAAGCCGAACTTCTGATCATCGTGCGCGGTGGCCATGAACTCGTGGGTGTGCGCCTCCACCCCGGTGGTGACCCGGACCAGGATCTTGGCCGGGGGGGTCTGGGGGGGACGGTTCTCCCCCAGGAGCGGGGGGGTCAGGGGGTACGGGGGCTGGCCCCCCCGTGCGGGGAGACTGCGGGGTCGTCCCCCCGGGGCAGGATCCGTCAGGTACGACAGCCGGGCGATCTCCCCGAACGAGTCCGCCACGATGTGCCCCACGCCGGCCGAGACCGCGCGGGCCAGCTCGTCGAGCGTCTTGTTGTTGCCGTGCAGCGTGATCTGCTCGGGCGGCACGCCCGCCGACAGCGCGATCTCCAGCTCACCGCCGGTGCACACGTCCACGCCCAGGCCTTCGGAGCTCACCCAGCGCAGCATCGCGCGGGAGCAGAACGCCTTGGCCGCGTAGAACACCCGGGCTTCGGGGCCGAACGCCTCCACGTAGTCCCGGCACCGCGACCGCACGTCCTGCTCGTCGCACACGTACAACGGCGTGCCGAACCGCGCCGCCAGATCCCGCACGTCCGCCCCGCCGATGGTCAGCACGCCGCCGGACCGGCGGGCGCCGCGCGGCCAGATGCCGGACTGCAGCGCGTTCAGGTCCGCCGGCGGAGCGGGCGGATGGTCCGCGGGCAGCACGTCACCGTGCTGCGGCCCGGCCGGGTGCGCGACGCGGCTCATGGGGATCCCTTCGGGTGCGGCGGCTTACAGGCGGCGCGGGGCGCTGACCCCGAGCAGCCCGAGGCAGGCGGCGAGCCCGGCCCGCGCCGCCTCCGCCAGCCAGAGCCTCTCGCTGCTGATGCTCGATACCTTCGTAAAGCCAGTGGTGCTCATGGTGTCCATCGTCCGCGCTGCCAGCCCCTCCACGTACCCGGCGAACTCGTCGGGCCGGCCGCGGCGCGCGGCCATGGCCACCCGTTCCGGGAGCCAGGACAGCGCGTCGAGCAGCGCCAGCTCCCGTGGTGCCAAGAGCAGGCGCGGCCGGAACTCCTGGGGCCCGGCTGGCCCTGTCCCCAGCGCGGCGGCCCAGCGCAGCACGGCGGCAGCGGCGGCATGCGCGTACCGAACAGCATAAGCGGGATTGGTGAGCAGGTGCCGCGCGATGACCTCGGCCGGCGGCGGGGCGGCGCCAGGGGGCGTCCGCGCGAGCGCGAACCGCACCGCGTCTGGTCCCGCGTAGGCGATGGCCGCCGCGAGCGGGGGGCGGGACGCGGGAGGCGTGGGTCGTTCGGGTTCGGGCGGGGCGGTGGGGCGGGAGAGGGGAACCACGGATCGTTCGGCTCCGGGCGGGGCTGCGGGCTGGGGGCGGGAGAGGGGAACCACGGACCGTTCGGCAGAAAAAAAGACGGTGGCACCGGCGGCGGCGGCGAGACGGGCGGTCAGGTGTGCGGCGAGGGCCGCCCGGGCCCGCGGCCAGTCCGGCTCGGCGGCCAGGTCGGGGTCGGCGGGGGCGGTCACGGTGTGGCCGCGGAGGGCGTCGCTGGCCGCGCTGGCCGGGCCCGCCCGCGCGATCCGGACGGCCAGGCCGGCCAGGGCGTCGTGGGTGACGGTGACGGTGAGGTAGCCGGGGCCGGTGACCTGCGCGGTCGCGATCCACGGCTCGGCGGCGAGCCGGGCGGCCAGTTGTGCGGCGACGGCGCGCGGGTCGCTCCCGGGCTCGGCCAGGCGGAAGGGGAGGCTGGACGCGTAACTGCCGGGGACCGGGCCCGGGCGGAGCAGCGGGTCCGCGTCGTCGTGACCGGCCGCGGCGAGGATGGCCTGCCGGAGCTCGGCGGTGATCACCTAGGGTGGGCTCGCGGGAGAAAAAGAGCCGCCGGCCAGTTCGCGGACGACGCGGATCATCTCGTTCGGGTCGAAGGGCTTGGTGAGGTAGGCGTCGGCGCCGACGTGGCTGCCGCGCGCCTTGTCGTCCTCCTGGGCGCGGGCGGTGATCAGCACGACCTTGATGTGGGCCGTCTCCGGCGACCGGCGCAGCTGCACCGCGGTCTCCCAGCCGTCCAGCCTGGGCATCATCACGTCCAGCGTGATGACGTCCGGATCGATCTCCGCCACCTTGTCCAGGCAGTCCTGCCCGTCCACCGCGGTCGACACGTCGAACCCCTCGAGCTGGAGGTTCACCGCGATCAGCCGCCTGATCACCTCGTCGTCGTCGACGACGAGCACCCGTCCCAATCCCTGCGTCACTCGCGTGAGGGTAGCGTCTTCCGGCCGGTGTTTGCGCACGCCGCGGCAGCGTGTCCGCGCGGGGGCCATTGACTGGTACCCTTTTCAGGCGCCAAGCCCCCATAGCTCAGGGGAGAGAGCAACGGCCTCCGGAGCCGTGAGCGCAGGTTCGAATCCTGCTGGGGGCGCTTATCGTGAGCAGGGCTTTGGGGGTTCTGACCTGCGGGAACGCGGATCGGCTGATTGACATCCTCAGACACGGAATGCCGCCGGATGCCGTCTCTGACGGCTTCCGCCCCCCATACGCCCCCCAAGTCATCGCCCCTCCCCCGGGTGCAGGGCCTGGTCCATGCGGCTGATCCAGACGTCCTCAAGGCCCTGGGCACGGCCCGCGTAGACGCGCCTGAGCATCTCCACGCTGTGCCCGGCCCACGCGGCCACCTGGGCGTCGGAGACGCCGGAGTCCAGGCGCCAGGTGATCCCGGAGTGCCGCAGGTCGTAGGGGCGCTTCATCAGCGGCGAGGCGAGCTGCTCGGGGGTGAGCGACGCGGCCCGGACCTTCTGCCATACCTGCCACCACGTGGACGGCTGGAGCGGGTTCCCGCGCTCGGACCGGAACAGCCGCCCGTCCGGGGCCACGCCGAACGTCTCGACGTGCGCGCGGAGGAGCTGCACGAGCTCGGGCGGGATGGGGACTTTCCGTACGGGCCTGCGGGCCCTGGGGCTGGGCCTGCCCTTGGTCCGGCCTTTGAGGCCGCGGTGCTCGTGGACCTGGCCGTCGTCGGTGTACGCCTTCCCCGGGGCGGGGCTGGAGTCGGCGAAGATCAGGTGACCCCATCCGCTGTCGGGCAGGTGGCAGCCTTCGCGGGTGAGCGCGGCGACCTCGGAGGGGCGCATCAGCGCGTAGAACATGCAGCCGTAGAACGCGCGGAACCGCGGGCCCTGCCGCTTCCCGACGGTGGCGCAGGCCTCGAGCATCGACGCGACCAGCGCCGGGCTTCCCACGGCGCGCGGGTCCAGGGTGTCGTCCGGGACCTGCGGGGGTGTCCAGCCTTCGGGCAGGTTGCCTTTGCTCAGCGGGTTCTGGCTGAGTCTTTTCTTGCGGACCGCGTAGCCGAGGGCGCGGTGCAGCACCCGTCGGCGCCGGGAGAAGTACTCCGGGGCGGCGGGCTTGCCGTTCAGGTTCACGGCCAGGGCGTCGAGCACGTCACAGACCACTGAGGGGTCTTCGAGGGTGCTCACCGGACGCGAGGCCCGGGCCAGCCACGCGATGGCCTTCGCCTCATCCTCATCCAGCTCGCCCGCGTGCCCGCCCTGGTTGAGCTTCTTCCTTAGCGCCCGCCTCAGCACGTCCGGATCGGGAGCGGCCGCCAGGTCCCGCACGACGACGGGGATGACCCTGGCGAGGGTCTCGATGATGGACACGCGGGTCTTGGCCGCGGCCGCAGGCCACGCCGTGGCGGTGAACTCCGCTGCGTGCTCGTAGAAGGAGACATCCCGGCGCTTGCGCTCCATCGACTCGGGCAGGCCCGAGTCGGTATCGAACCCCTCCCCTTTCCTGGCCGCCGTGATCAGCGACGCCCGGAACGACTCCGCGAGCGCCATGGTGACGAACGATTCGCCGAACCGCCGCCCGGCCACGATCCACCGGACCCGGTGCGGCGTCTTGCGTCCCTTCCGGGTCTCGATCTTCCACAGGTGGAAGTCGAACGAGGTGGTCAAGCGATGTCCTTGTCGGGGGTGTCCAGCCACTGGTCGAGCCAGCTGCGCCGCACGCGGACCGGTCCGTTGCCGCCGATGCGCTTGCTGCGGGGGCCGGTGCCGAGGGCACGCCAGCGGTCGAAGGTCCGGCGGGAGATCTTCAGCTCGGTGCAGACCTCTTCGACGGTGAGCCATTCGTCTCGCCCGGCGTTCGGGTCACGGGGTGTTCTGGTCTTCACGGTCACCTCCTCCGTGCGGCGGCGGGTTTGGCGTTCTGAGTTTGTCGGTCTTGGCGGCCTGGTTCCGCGCCGTCGTTGCACGGGGGTTGCACGGCCGGGAGCGGTGCCGTGCACGGGCCGGGAGGCCTTGTATGTTCCGGTGGCGGTGGGGCCGGATCGTCTGGGTGCTCATCGGCCGGGTTGCCGTTGGTAGTAGAGGTGCCTGGTCTTGACGCATCCGGCGGGGCCGCAGTTTTTCAGGACCTCGCCGCAGCGGCGGAGCATGCCGGGGAGCCACCGGTCGTACAGGAGGAGGGCGTCGGCGAGCGGGGGGTGTTTCATCCGGTAGACGCGGGTGAATTCGGTCATGACGTTGTGGAGCTCGATCACGACTTCGGGGTGAGTTGACCAGCAATCGGCCACGGGCTCGAAGTAGGACGGGTGCCATTGGCGCATGAGGCCGACCCATTCGGCCAGGAGCGGCATGGCGGCTGCCTGGGCGTCGGCGTCCAGGGCGGGCCAGCAGGTGGCGGGTGGTCCTTTGGGGTCGCGTTCGACGCTGGCGGCCAGGTCGCTGGCCAGCTGGTCGATTCTGGCGGCCAGTTCTTGTTTGGCGGTTTCCAGGTCGGCGCGGGTCTGGCCGAGGTTGCCCTTGAGGGCGGCGAGCTGGACGGCCAGCGCCGCGGCCGCGGAGTCGGGGGATTCGGTCATGCGGCCTCGTCCTCCACCCCCGGCGTGAGTGCGGACAGCCGCAGGGGCTCAGCCAGCGGTACGTATGCGAGCGGGTTCATCCGGAGCCTGAACGAGATGCGGCGCCACACCGGGCGGACCTTGACCGCGATGGGGGCCCGGTTCATGGCCAGGACCAGGGCCCGGGATTCGGGGAGCTGCCTGATGTAGGCGACCGGGACGACTGGCAGGGCCATCTCTCCGCCGTACATCCCGGCCAGCGTGGAGATCTCCTCGGCCATCTCGGCGTCGGTGTTGCCGCCGAGCACGATCTTGGTCCCGGCCAGGGCCCATATCGCCCTGGCGGCGTCGGCGCCGTACCGGACCCGGAGCTGGGCGGGCGTGTGCACGATGAAGCAGACCTGGATGCCGGACCCGGCCGAGGTCGCCAGCCAGTCGGCGAGCGGCACGGCCGTGGTCTGGGTGACCTCGTCGAGGGCGAACAGGACCGGGTTGGGGATGCGCCCGAACGGGGTGAGGGAGCCTGCGAACACGCAGTCACGGTGGACCTTCTCGACCACGGCCCGGAACAGGGGCGCGGCGGCGCTGAGTTCACCGGAGCTGATCACATACAGGGTCCCGTTCTGGCGGACCCACGGTGCCGCGTTGAACGGGCGGATTCCTCTCCCGGAGACGGTGCGGCGCAGGGCCGGGACGCCGACCCAGGCCAGGGACCGGGCCATGGTCATGCGGATGGAGTCCGCCGCTTTGCCTTCCCGCTGGATCTCCAGGGCGGCTGTGAGCAGTTCGGGGGAGGCGCCGGGGCAGGCCAGCGCGTCCCTGAGCGGGTCGCCGAGCAGCTGGGACCAGCGCCACACCGCGCTCATGTCCTCACCGAGCAGCGCGGCGGCGTGCATCAGCGCGGCCATCGCGAACACGGCCTTTTCGAACCAGAACTGCATGTCGCCGGATCCGTCGGTCGGGCCGGTGAGGGCGGATGCGGTGCGGATCGCCACTTCGGGGTCCCGGCAGTCCGCGACGATGTCGACCCGGAACGTGGAGGTGATGCCGCCGATGCCTTCGGGGTTGAAGACCTGGATCGGGCCGAGCTGCGCCCGCTTGCCTGAGGTGAGCATGTACAGGTCGGCGCGGGTCGTGGCCGCGACGCAGGCGCCGGGGTGCTCGTAGACCCGGTCAGCCAGGATCCCGGTCTTGTTGGTCCGCTGCGGCGCGATGATGCCGACCTGGTCCTCGCCCCGGGCGTAGACCGTGCGGCCGAGCTGGGCGCGGCCCACCCGTACCGCGTAGGCCCGGGCGGGGCAGAGCAGGCGGTCGGTGAACCGCAGGTCCGGGCGGCATCTGCGCCCGTGGTACAGCGCGGCGAGCCGGGAGAACCGGAAGGTGATCTCCCAGTGGGAGGCGAACCCTGCCCCTGGGCGCATCCGCAGCCTGGTCCGCCACGTCATCCGGCGGACCTGCTGGGCGGAGAACACCGTGCCCCGGATGAACAGGACCACGCATGCGAGGAGGCCGGCCAGGGCCAGGTACCCGTCGAGCGCTGCTCATCACTGGTCTCCCTCGCGGGCCGCGACCGCGAGGTTCCCGCGGGCGAGGTACTCCCCCGCGGCGGCGTCGAGGCGTTTGAGTTCCTCGGCGATGTAGGTGCGTCCGGTGCCTGCCTGGAGTCCGGCCAGCGGCGCGAGCTCGGCCGCGACCCGGCCGGCGGCCTCCCGCACCCCGTACTGCGGGTGGCCCCGGTACCGGGACAGGAACGCCTGCTTCTTGGTGGCGAACTCGACCGCGGGCTCCTCGTCGCTCGTGCCGTCCTCACCGTCGGCCTGGTCGTGCTGGTCTTCGGGCTCGCCGGGCCTGTCGATGGCGGGAGCGGCGGCGTTGATCGCCTCGGGGACCGGGGCGGCGTCGAGCACCATCCGCCGGAGGCCCTTGGCGGTTTCCTTGGGCGCCAGGACGGTCCGCAACAGGTAGAGAGCCACGAGGACGGCGAGCCTGGCGGCGTGGATGGTGGCGTGTCCTAGCCAGGCCCAGGCGGATTCAGTGTCGCCGGGCAGGACGTGCCGCCGGATGACGGAGATCACCCGGTCGGTGATGATGGCCAGGAATACCGGGGCGGCGGTGTAGGCGGCTACGGACCGCCAGGATCCGGGGTTGGCGGCGGCGAAGTTCATCCCGGCGGAGGCGGCCGAGCAGGTCATGATCAGGAACCGTTCGGCCTTGGATGCCTTGCCGCGCATGGCGAGCCCGATCCCCAGCGCGGACAAGATGATCATGCCTGCGTCGAGCATGGCGGCCTCGATCATGGCGGGCGCCTGCGCGTTCTTGACTGCGAAGATGTACTGGTACTGGGCGGCGTAGCTGACGTACAGCAGGCCCGCGTCGAGGATGGCGAGCAGCCAGGTGGCGGACGCGATGAGTACGCTGCCCGGTGGCCGCTCGGTGCCGGCGAGCCTGCGGACGTTGGTGATGAGCCGGCGGGATTGGGTGCCGTCGCTGCTCTCGATGGCGAACAGGCCCGGGCCCGCGGGAATGCTCATGTTGGTCATGGTCGGGTTTCCTTCAGGTTCTTGCTGGCGGGCTGGGCCCTGGCTCGCTGCCGCGGCGTCGTCGGCCGGGTCGTGAGCTGGGGTTCTGGCCGGGTTGTCGTTCACGCCACGTGCCTTTTTTGGCGTCCGGCGGTGACGTCGGTCCCGCCCCAGATGCCGTATGTCTCGCGGCGTCGCAGGGCGCCGGACAGGCACGGCGCCCGTTCCGGGCATCGGCTGGCAGATGGCCTTGGCCTGTGCGATGTCTTGCGGGGAGTCGGAGAACCACAGCTCGGGGTCGTGGCTGGCGCAGGCGGCGCCGCGCGGTGTCCGGGATCGGGCCGCGGGAGAACTGGAGCCTGACCGGGCGGACGGGGCTGGCCGGGGGCGCGGGGGCCTGGCCGCGGGCTGTTGCCTGCTGACGCTGGCAGGACCTGCGGTCGGCCTCGCGTCCGGCCGTGGCGGCGGGAACCTTTGGCGGGGATCATGCGCCCGCCTGCGGTTCGGGTTGCGGGTGCGGCTGGTTCTGGTGGTGGCGGGTATGCGGCGGCGCCTGGCCCGGTCAGGTGGGCGGGGTAGCGGTAGTCCCAGGAGCCGGGCGGGCCGGAGACCTGCATGTGAGTCTCGTGCCGGTCGCGCAGCCGGGTGACGTAGGCGTCGTCTGGTTCGGCGAACCTGGCTTCGGCGCGTGCCATGCTCTGGTCGGCCAGCGGTCCCATCGAGGCGGCCAGGTCCCGCACGGCTTGCGGCGCGTCTGGCCGGGCGTTGATCTTGCCAGCCCAGGCGCGGACGGCCGCTGCGCGGTCCCGGTCGGCCTGGTACGTGGCGGCTCGTCGCCAGTCGCGTTCGGCTCGGGCGTCGGGGTGGTCCGATAGCAGCCATTCGTAGAACGCGTCGTCGGTCAGGTCGCGGCCGTGCAGCCTGCCGCTGCTCATGGCTCGGCCTCCGGGTCCGGCTCGCGTCGCCCGTCGGCCAGGTATTCCGCGTAGCTGGCGTACGGTCCTTCGGGCCCCCAGAACTCCAGCGTGACTTCGGTCTCAAGCCCGGCCGCGGTCTGCGGCCCGGGAAGCTTCAGGCCCCATCTGGCGGGGTCGTCGTCAAACGTCGGGTACGGGCCTGGTTCCGGCTCGGGCATGGCCAGCGCGGCCTCGGCCTTGGGGGTCAGCGAGTACGGGACCGGGCGGTCAGGCCCGGAGAATTGCGCGGTCATAGTTCAGCCTCCGATTCAGGCTCTGGTTCCTTCATGTGCACGAGGAGCTGGTGGAGCACGGTCACCGGCGGCGGGACCGCGATCTCGGTCACATAGGTGCCCGGCTCTGGTGGCGGCGCGGGGGTGGTCACAGCCCTGCCTCGCGTTCGGCTTGGCGTGCCTGCTGTTCCAGCTCGCGGTAGGGGTTGAGCCACGGGATGTGCTGCCACAGGGAGCGGGTGTCGTGGACCGGCGGCCCGCAGAAGCTGAGTGGCTCGGCGATTCGGTTGCGCAGGTACTGCTCGTAACTGATCGCGTTCTTCGGGGGGTCGGCGCGGGTGGTCATGATCCGGCCTCGGGGAATGCCAGGTCCGCCGCTTCCCGGACCTGAATGGCGAGACGGCGGATTCGCGCGGGCGTTGCCGCCGCGAGTACGTCAAGAACACCGGCGATTTCCATGGCCTTGTCGTGATCGGCAGCGAAAAGCGCTGCCGGGCCGGTGCTGACCGCGACTTGGGGGGTGCCGCGGTACATCCGCAGGGGGTACGCCCGGACGATGTAAGGGGCTCCATCGCGGACCTTGATCGGGTCCACGTCCTTGCGGCACGTGGAGTCGGTGTGGTGGTCGGTGGTGCACCATTGCGGGCACGACGCGTTCATGACGCCTCCGGTTCCGGCGCGGCCTGGGCGGCCGGGCGGGCTGCGAGCAGGTCGTCGAGCAGGGCGCCGGTTTCCTTCCACGGCTCGGACAGCCCCGGGTAGACGGCGGCCTGCTTGTACCAGCCCGAGGTGAGGTGAGCCCAGGTGATGCTGTTCTCGTGGTAGGTCAGCGGCGTGAACATCGCCGGGTCAGGCCGGGCCATCGCCGGGTCGCCCGGTGTTCGGTGGTGTCGGGGTCGGTCATGGGCTTGCCTCCATGTCGTGGTCTGCCTGGTGTTCTGGTTGTGGTCGGGCGGCCCGGCCGGGGAAGTCGCCGGGCCGCGGGTCTGCGAAGCGGGCGCGGCCGCCAGGTCCCCAGCGGCGCTCTTCGAGCTCGGCGTGGCTGATCCCGTGCACGACGGGCCGGGCGATCTGCTCCCACCGGGCCGCCATGTCGGCGGCGGCCTGCTCGTAGCCGGCCTGGAAGCCAGCCCGCTGCCCGGCCTGGTACATCTCCCGCGCCAGCTGCAGGCGGTACTGGGTTTCCGCCTCGGCGTGCTCGGCTTCGGAGATGGCCGCGGCTACCGGGTCGATGTTCATGCGCCCGCATCCATCTCTAGGCCGGGCGCCTTCGGCGAGGTCCACCCGGCGATGAGCTGGTCAACGAGGCTGATCACCTCAGGTGTCACGTGCGGGTTCGGTGGTCTGGCCGGCTCGGGCTCGTTCGCGATCCACCGGGCACCCGGCTCGGGAGGCAGATCCAGGTCAACCTCCGGCTCGCCACGGCAGATGAGGCAGTACTTCGCGGCGCTCGACTCCTTCACCCGCACCTCACGCTCGCGGGTGACGCCGTGCCACACGCGTCCGATGCGGAAGGTGCCGCCCGCCTCGCGCTGAACCTGCATGAGCCTGGCCGCCGCCGGGCCTCCCGCGGCCTGGTCCGCGACGCGGCCCGCAGCTCCCCCGGTTTTCTCCGGACCGAACCCGCTGTAGTGGGCCGCGTGCTTGTACGGAGGGTCCAGGTGAAGGATGTAGACATCCCCACGCTGGTAGTACTGGTCCGGGATCGGGGCTCTACGGCTCATGCCAGCCTGGCCCGCGACGCCCGGCCCGGCGTGGCCCCTTGGCGGGCCACAGATGCGGCGTGTAGACGACAGCGCGGCTCATGCCAGCTCGTCCCGCTACACCGAAAGTGGCGCCGCGGCCAGCGCCAGGAGCCTCGCGGTTACCGCCGCCAACCCGTTCACCTGCGGATCACGCATGAGCACGGCTCCTTCCATCCAGACAGAGGGCCCGGGCGGATGAAATTAGCGGCACGCGTGCTCCCCGGAGCGGCATCTCTGCTTCATATTAATCTAGTTCAGAGTGCATCATATAAAACTAGATCTGTCAAAGAAGGACAGGCGATGACAGGCCGTGTGCTAGAGCACCGTAAGCTGGATCAATGGCAGTGCCAGATCCCCGCGACCCGCGGCCGGCCTACGAGCAGATCGCCGCCGACGTGCGCGCGGCTATCGAGGAAGGCCGCCTGCAGCCAGGCGACCGGCTGCCCACCGAGCGGGAACACGCCTCCCGCTACGGCGTCGCGATCGGCACATACCGCCAGGCCATCGCGATGCTCCGCGAGGAAGGACTGCTCGCGACCTACAAGCGGCATGGCACCGTCGTACTCGTCCCCCCCGAACGCCCCAGCTCCCCCGAATACGCAGAACTCAGCGCGCGGCTCGAACGCGTCGAGGACGCCGTCGACGAACTAGCCCGGCTCATCCGGGCGCGCGGACCGGGCGAGGACGGGCAGCCTGAACCGTCAACGCTGCCCGAACCGGTCCCCATCGTCGCGGCGATCGTTACGAGCGATCTCGGTGTCCTGGTGGCCCGGCGCAACGACGGCAGGCCCCCCTGGACGTTCATCGCCGGGCGAGATCGAGCCCGGAGAAAGCCCCGCCGACGCGGCGGTCCGGGAGGTCAAAGAGGAAACAGGCCTGCGGATCCGCTCCGGCCGCGTCATCGGCCGCCGCGTACACCCCCAAACCGGCCGCACCATGGTCTACATGGCAGCCCGCCCAACCCACGGGACCGATGCCTTCGTCGGCGATGACCAGGAGCTGGCCGAGGTGCGGTGGGTCACCCTCGCGCAAGCCGACGAGCTCATGGGCGGCACCATCTTCGAACCCGTCCGCAACCACCTGAGAAGGGCTCTGAAAAACGGGGACGCCCTGTAAGCCTGAAACCGCCCGCTGACGCTGGTCAGACCAGCCGGACGGCTGCGTGCGGCGCACCTGGTCGATGAGGTCCTGGAGGACCGCGTCGAGCATGTCCATTCGCGCCTCAAGCACCTTCAGCTCAGCGGCTGTCATTCCGCCCTTTCCCACGGGGGACAAGTTTCATCATCCCGGCGGCCTGCGACTGCCTCTCCAAGAACGTCGACCTCCTGCCGGGCCGATGGAAGTGCGGAGGAGATGTGCTCCATGCTTGCCGCTGGTGATTCTCCAGAACTTCATCAGGCTCTCCTCTCGATGCGTGGCCAACCGTGACCACAGGTAGAGTTTGGAGTGCTCATATGTGTACAACTAGTGACATAGCTGGTGTCAGCGGCGGACAACTGGGGGACAAACGCCTGTCACCATGCATGTCACCCCCGTGTCATAAGCGACACTTGGAAAGAGAGACGCCTTCTGGAGGAGCGCATCGCTGATGGCCGATGACCGACCCGCATGGGCCCGGCGGATGTACAACGAGCGCCAGGCCCGCGGCTGGAGCCAGGCCGATGTCGATCAGGGCCATGCGAGCGCACTACACCAAGGAGCACCACACCAAGGATCTGCCCAGCGATGCCAGCCTCCTGCGGCAGTACAAGCGGTGGGAAGCAGGCGAGGTCACTCCGAAGGACTTCTATCAGCCGATCATCGCGGCGACGTTCGGCACCGTCACGCACGCGATGTTCCCGGTTGCGCCGAAGCGCGATGCGGACTCCGACGTCCTGGCCGTCACCGGCATGGACACCCTGGAGCTGGTGAGCCGCCTCCAGCGTTCGGATCTGGATCAGGCCACGCTCGACGGACTGCGGATCATGGCCGACCGCCTGTGCTCGGAGTATCCGTTCATGCCCGCGACCAGCTCCTGGTCGAAGGCCGCTCGTGGCTCCGCCGGGTTGTCTCCTTCCAGGGCCAGCGCCTCACCCTGAACCAGCACCGCGAGATCCTGACCCTCGCAGGCTGGATCGCGCTGCTGATCGCGTGCGTCGAATACGACTCAGGTGACCGCCAGGCCGCCGAGACAACACGGCAGGCCGCGCTATCCCTCGGGACCGAAGCAGACCATCCCGAGATCAAAGGCGTGGGCGCACGAGATCCGGGCCTGGATCGCCCTGACGACCGGCAATTACCACGGTGTCGTCACCGCGGCCCATGCCGGCATCGAAGCAGCTCCGCATCACCGCGTGGCCATCCAGCTCTCCGCCCAGGAGGCCAAGGCATGGGCGCGCATCGGGGACCGCAGGCAGACCGAAGTCGCGCTCGACAAGGGCCGCAGGCTGCTCGAGGCCATGCCGTACCCCGACAACCTGGACCACCATTTCGTCGTTGACCCGACCAAGTTCGACTTCTACGCGATGGACTGCTACCGGCATCTCGCCGACGACCGCCTAGCCGAGACCCTCGCCACCGAGGTGATCCAGGCAAGCACCGACTTCGACGGAACCGAACGCGCACCCATGCGCCTCGCCGAAGCACGCATCACCCTCGGCGTCGTAGCGGCGCGCCAAGGAGACCTCGAGCAGGCCATCCACCACGGCGAGCGTGCCCTCACCGCACCACGCAAGTCGCTGCCCTCGCTGCTGATGGTAAGTCGTGACCTCACCAAGGTCCTGAACGACCAGTACCCGGAAGAAGCCGGAACCCGCGAATACCTTGACCAGCTTCACTCGCTCACATCGTTAACCGATCTTGACCGGGGCCCGGCAGCACGATATTCGAACCTGTCCGTAGCTACTTGAAGGAACGCCTGGAAAGCGCAGGATTCAAGGTGACCAGCAGCGACGGCCGACACTATCCGGCCGATCTCCCGCGTCATTCGGTCAGCGTTGGGGCCGCGGTCATCCGTGAGGACGGCCGGATGCTCGCCATCAAGCGGGCCGACAACGGAGAATGGGTCTTGCCCGGCGGGATCGTCGAGCTGGACGAGGACCCGCGCGACACGGTACGGCGGGAAGTTCTCGAGGAGACCGGCGTCACCGTCGAGCCCGGCCAGCTGACCGGCGTCTACAAGAACATGCGCCTTGGCGTCGTGTCCCTGGTCTTTCGCTGCCGCCCCGTTTCGGGTGCCGCGCAACCAACCGCAGAGGCGACCGAAGTTGCCTGGCTGGACAGTGCTCAAGTCACCGGACGCATGGTCGAGGCGTTCGCAATAAGGCTCCTCGACGCTCTTGAGGCGGACGAGCCGCGTATCCGGATTCACGACGGCCAGCACCTGCTCGGCTAGCACAGAAACGAACACTTCGCCTCGTTTCTGCATACGGTGCCACCACCGTCCCTGCCATGCCGCGTGACCAACTACCGGTACCGATTATCCGTGCAGGTTCCCGAGCGTCGGACTATCAGCCTGGGAATCTGTGCCATCCTGGCTGTCACGTCGCCTGACCTGCGACGCAGTCTATCCGCGAGTGACCGCAAGAGACCGCATTTCACTGCGGTTAATGGCACGCTAATGGCACGACGATCTTGGCCCGAGCTGGGCTGATAGCTCGTGCCGCTCTCCTCCCTCGTCCTCCTCGTGGCTGCCATCGCTCGGGCCGTGGCCGTGGTGTCAAGGCTCGCAAAAGCGACCGCATCAGCGGCTTGGCCTTGACACGGCGGACTCGGCCGAGATCATGTCACAGCGAGGAGGGCTACCCGCACGTCAATGCCCGCGGTCCAGGCCGGGTCCGCGGTCAGGTGAGCCGGGCAGGTTTTCCGAGCGATTCGGGAAGTTGTGCGCCATTCTGGTGTGGTGGGGATCGATTCACGGATTGTTGCGCTGGTCGTGCTGACTGTCGCGGCTGCGGTGGGGCTTGGTTACGAGGCCGGGGCCTGGGCAGGTGTCGCGGCGGCGATCGCGGGACTTGTCCCGGCGGCGCTATGGGAAATAACGCGGGAACAGCGGGAGCGGAACGCCGCTAAGGCAAGGCGGCGTGAGGCGGCGCTGACGGCATTCGCGCCTGCCCTCGCGGCGGATGATGCTGGCGCGGAAGCCAGTGACGGCCGTGCTGATCGTGGCGCTGCCTGGTATCTGCGCCCGGAGGCCGAGGTGGTGTCATTCCGGTCGCGCCCGGAACTGGGTGAGCTGCTGGGGTGGTGCGTGGCCGGGGGGCATCTGGGGGTGCGGCTGGTGACTGGAGACGGCGGGGCGGGAAAGACCCGGCTGGCCGAGCAGGTAACCCAGGATCTGGCCGGGCAGGGGTGGCGGGCGATGTGGGTGCCGCACGGGCGGGAGGGCGGCGCGGTCGGCGCGGTGCGAGATGTCGGGGAGCCTGCGGTGCTGGTGGTCGATTACGCCGAGACCAGGCCTGGCCTGGCGGGGCTGCTGGCGGAGGCGGCGGGTGCTGTCGATGGCCCGGACATGCGGGTGGTGCTGCTGGCCCGCAGCGCCGGGGAGTGGTGGCAGCAGCTTCTGAACGGGGCCGAGTACCGGCTGGCCGGGGTGCTGGAGGCCGCTGCGCCGCTCCCGCTGGGGCCGGTCACTGCCGCAGGCGGGCAGCGTGAGGTCTTTGCTGAAGCGGTGGCGGCGTTCGCGGAGCGGCTGGGGGTTGCCTGTCCGGATGCCAGCCTGACGCTGACCGACCCAGATGCGGTCGTCCTGGTGGTGCATGCGGCGGCGTTGGTCGCCGTCCTAGATTATGCCGGCAAGGGTGGGGGTTCCGGGCCGCCGCAGACAGCTGCAGATGTGCTGGCTGGCCTGCTGGGCCACGAGTCCCGGTACTGGCACAAGAGCGCCGCGGCACGAGGGCTCAGCCTTGATCCCGGCGTGGAACGTTGTGCTGTCGCCGTGGGGTGCCTGATCGGGGCAGGCAGCGAGTCCGAGGCGGCCGGGCTGCTGTCGCGGGTGCCTGACCTGGCGGACTCGGCGGAGCGGCGCGGGCAGGTGGCCCGCTGGCTACACGACCTGTATCCGGGACCCCAGGGTCTGGCTGATGTCGAGGACGGGGACTGGATCGGGTCGCTGCGCCCTGACCGGGTCGCGGAGCATCTGGTGGCCGGGGAACTGTCCGCCCGGCCTGGCCTGCTGCCGGGTTTGCTGGCCGGACTCAGCGAGTATCGGACGGTCCGGGCACTGACTGTCCTGGCTCGTGCAGCCCTGGCCGATACCCGCGCGGTCGGCCTGCTGCGCCGCGCCTTGGAGGCTGACCTCGAGCACCTGGCCGTTCCCGCGCTCGCCGTCGCGGTGGAGACCAATCCTGTTGTCGCCGACCTGATCAACAGCGCGCTGGCCGCCCAGCCGGTCTCCGGCCAGACTCTAGAAGACATCGCCGCCGCACTCCCGTACCCGACGTTCGCGCTTGCTGAGACGGCCGCGGATGTCTTCCAGCGCCTGGCTGAAGCCTCCGCTAGCGGCAGCGGCCAGCGTGCGGGACAGCTTGTGGACCTCAGCACCCGCCTGGCGGACCTGGGGCGGCGGGAAGACGCGCTGGCCGCGATCGAGGAAGCCGTCGCCATCTACCGGGACCTGGCCCGTGCCCGCCCCGACGCGTTCCTGCCCAGCCTCGCCGCGTCGCTGAACAACCAGTCGCTCCGGCTGGCGGACCTGGGGCGGCGGGAAGACGCGCTGGCCGCGATCGAGGAAGCCGTCACCATCTACCGGGACCTGGCCCGTGCCCGCCCCGACGCGTTCCTGCCCAGCCTCGCCGCGTCGGTGAACAACCAGTCCGTGGACCTGGCGGACGTGGGGCGGCGGGAAGACGCGCTGACCGCGATCGAGGAAGCCGTCACCATCTACCGGAACCTGGCCGGGGCCCGCCCCGGCGCGTTCCTGCCCGACCTCGCTGCGTCGCTGAACAACCAGTCGCTCCGGCTGGCGGACCTGGGGCGGCGGGAAGACGCGCTGACCGCGATCGAGGAAGCCGTCACCATCCGCCGGGACCTGGCCCGTGCCCGCCCCGACGCGTTCCTGCCCGACCTCGCCACGTCGCTGAACAACCAGTCCAACCATTTGGCGGACCTGGGGCGCCGCGAAGACGCGCTGATCGCGATGGAGGAAGCGGCAGCCATCTACCGGGACCTGGCCCGGGCCCGCCCCGGCGCGTTCCTGCCCGACCTCGCCGGGTTTCTGAACAACCAGTCGAACCGGCTGGCGGACCTGGGGCGGCGGGAAGACGCGCTGACCGCGATCGAGGAAGCCGTCACCATCTACCGGGACCTGGCCCGTGCCCGCCCCGACGCGTTCCTGCCCAGCCTCGCCACGTCGCTGAACAACCAGTCAGGCTGCCTGGCGGACCTGGGGCGGCGGGAAGACGCACTGGCCGCGATCGAGGAAGCCGTCACCATCTACCGGGACCTGGCCCGTGCCCGCCCCGACGCGTTCCTGCCCAGCCTCGCCATGTCGCTGAACAACCAGTCCAACCATTTGGCGGACCTGGGGCGCCGCGAAGACGCACTGACCGCGATCGAGGAAGCCGTCACCATCCGCCGGGACCTGGCCCGTGCCCGCCCCGACGCGTTCCTGCCCGACCTCGCCACGTCGGTGAACAACCAGTCGCTCTGGCTGGCGGCCCTGGGGCGGCGGGAAGAGGCGCTGGCCGCGATCGAGGAAGCGGCAGCCATCTACCGGGACCTGGCCCGTGCCCGCCCCGACGCGTTCCTGCCCAGCCTCGCCGGGTCGCTGATCAACCAGTCGAGCCGGCTGGCGGACCTGGGGCGGCGGGAAGAGGCGCTGGCCGCGATCGAGGAAGCGGCAGCCGTCTACCGGGACCTGGCCCGTGCCCGCCCCGACGCGTTCCTGCCCGACCTCGCCATGTCGCTGAACAACCAGTCCGTGCACCTGGCGGACCTGGGGCGGCAGGAAGAGGCGCTGACCGCGATCGAGGAAGCCGTCGCTATCCGCCGGGACCTGGCCCGTGCCCGCCCCGGCGCGTTCCTGCCCGACCTCGCCATGTCGGTGAACAACCAGTCGAGATGCCTGGCGGACCTGGGGCGGCGGGAAGAGGCGCTGGCCGCGATCGAGGAAGCGGCAGCCGTCTACCGGGACCTGGCCCGTGCCCGCCCCGGCGCGTTCCTGCCCGACCTCGCCATGTCGCTGAACAACCAGTCCGTGCACCTGGCGGCCCTGGGGCGGCGAGAAGACGCGCTGGCCGCGATCGAGGAAGCCGTCGCCATCCGCCGGGACCTGGCCCGTGCCCGCCCCGACGCGTTCCTGCCCAGCCTCGCCACGTCGCTGAACAACCAGTCGCTCCGGCTGGCGGACCTGGGGCGGCGGGAAGAGGCGCTGACCGCGATCGAGGAAGCCGTCACCGCCTACCGGGACCTGGCCCGGGCCCGCCCCGGCGCGTTCCTGCCCGACCTCGCCACGTCGGTGAACAACCAGTCGAGCCGGCTGGCGGCCCTGGGGCGGCGAGAAGACGCGCTGACCGCGATCGAGGAAGCCGTCGCCATCTACCGGGACCTGGCCCGGGCCCGCCCCGACGCGTTCCTGCCCAGCCTCGCCACGTCGCTGAACAACCAGTCGAGCCGGCTGGCGGACCTGGGGCGGCGGGAAGACGCGCTGACCGCGATCGAGGAAGCCGTCACCGCCTACCGGGACCTGGCCCGTGCCCGCCCCGACGCGTTCCTGCCTGACCTCGCCGGGTCGGTGAACAACCAGTCCGTGCACCTGGCGGACCTGGGGCGCCGGGAAGAGGCGCTGGCCGCGATCGAGGAAGCCGTCGCCATCTACCGGGACCTGTCCCAGGCCCGCCCCGACGCGTTCCTGCCTGACCTCGCCGCGTCGGTGAACAACCAGTCCGTGCACCTGGCGGACCTGGGGCGCCGGGAAGAGGCGCTGGCCGCGATCGAGGAAGCCGTCGCCATCTACCGGGACCTGTCCCAGGCCCGCCCCGACGCGTTCCTGCCTGACCTCGCCGCGTCGGTGAACAACCAGTCCATGCACCTGGCGGACCTGGGGCGGCGGGAAGACGCGCTGGCCGCGATCGAGGAAGCCGTCACCATCCGCCGGGACCTGGCCCGGGCCCGCCCTGCGGTATTTGCCATCGGCCTTGCAGGTTCGCTGGAGAACCAGGCTGCGATCTTGTCAGCGGTCGGACGTGATGCCGAGGGGCAAGCGGCACGCGATGAAGCCACAGCCATTCGCAACGCGAACTGACTTTGGCAGCCACCCGTGCATTGGCCCGGTGCGCCCCGCCGGGTCGGCCGCCAAGGCCGCACGCCCGGCGTGTGCGCGGCCGGGCGCGGCGGCGCGGAGCGGCGCCGCCTTGATCTAGTAAGGCATGATTCGGCAACAGATCGTACCGGCGTCGTACCGGCGTCGTACCCTGGCGTCGCATGGCCACAATTGCAGGCACAATCGTGTTATGCATTCCCGCTGCGTCCTTGGCGTCGCCTCAGGCGTGGCCTGTTACAGACTGTCCGTCGGCTTCCTGCGCGCCCACTAGCGGAGTTGGGAGTCAACGTTGCCGGCCGGAGCTTCGCGGTACCTCGACATCGCGGCTGACCTGCGGGCCCGCATTCTCAGGGGCGAGTGGGAACCAGGAGCGACGTTGCCCCGTATGACGGATCTCGCGCGGCGGTACGGGGTGAACCGGGACACGCTGGCACGGGCGATCGCCATCCTGGAGGGCGAGGGGCTGCTGTGGGCCGTGCCGCGCAGGGGGACGGTCGTGCGGCACGGTATGTCCAGGCCGCGGCGGCCACGCGGGAACTACGTCAAGCGCAATGTGGGGACGGACGAGCCCGGGTACAGCTTTCCGAGCGCTAGCGCTCAGGAAGTCTGGGTGCATCGTGTGCCGCGTACCGTGAGGCTGGAGAAACTGACGGATCCGCGGCTGGCCAGGATGCTCGGCGTGGCGGAGGAGACCGAGGTGATGCGTCGGCACCGGGTGACGGGCCCGGAAGGCGAGCCTCCGTTCCAGACGAACGACTCCTACATTCACCCGCGCGGCGTCACGGACGCCCCCGAGGTCGCTGGCGCGGCCTCAGCGCCTGGTGACTGGCTGTACCGGCTAGAGGCAGCTGGCCACTGGCCTATTTCTTGGAGAGAAACGCATCGGGCTCGGATGCCGACCAAGGAAGAGGCGGACGAACTGCAGATCCCGGTCACGATGCCGGTGCTCGAGATCGTCCGCGTCGGCACGTCGGGCAAGGACGAACGGCCGCTCGAGGTCACCGTCTATGTGATCCCGAGCGATCGTGTCGAACAGGTCGTGGTACTCGAACGCGCCGAGAATGCGGCCGAGCCCTGGCCTGAGCCGCCAGGGACGGAACCAGCCGCTAGCGCGTAACCTCCGCCGCGGCCGCGCCGAGCGTCACCGGCTCGGCAGGGCCGGAGCCGACGCCGGATTCTTGGACGTCGATGACGATGACGCTGACGTTGTCCGGTTCTCCGGCCTCCTCGGCCAGGGCGACGAGCTGGCCTACGGCGTGGCCGGGGTCGGTCGCGGCCGCCAGGACGGCACCGATCGCCTCGGCGCTCACGACGGGGCTGAGGCCATCGGAACAGATCAGGTAGCGGTCTCCGGTCCGCAGTTCGCGGAGGCCGAGATCCGGGGATCGATCCGGGCGTCCGTCGAGATACCGGGAAAGTACGGGTGCCAAGGGGCCCGCATTAGAGACAAGATTGCCGAGTACGTGGTCCTCGGTGATCTGGCGCAGCTGGCCGTCCCGCAGCCTGAACGCTCGGGAATCGCCGATGTGTACCAAGGCGGCCTGGTCTCCTGACCAGAGCATTGCCGTGAGGGTGGTCCCCATGCCGAACCGCGCAGGATCATCGGCGGCGCGCCGCGCTAGCTCCGCGTTAGCCTTCGTCACGGCGTGGCCGAGGACCTCGAGCAGGGCGCCGGTGCCGACGTCCGCATCATGGGTACGCAGCGACTCGATCACCGCGGCGCTGGCGACCTCGCCCGCGGCGTGGCCGCCCATGCCGTCAGCGACCGCGAACAGCCAACGGCCCGAGTAAGCCGCGTCCTCGTTGTTCTTCCGGACGAGACCCGTCTCGCTAGCAGCAGCAGCAACCAGGGCAAATGCTGCGGTCATCTCAAACACGTACCCTTCCAAGCTCAGGGTCCGGCCGGGTGGGGCAGGCCACCACAGTAACCCCAGTCCGGGTGACGCGCTGACTCGCTGAGCCCAGTCGGCGGGACGAGGCCCTGGCCACCGGCGAGCAGGCTGCCACCATCCGCCCGGCAGCTCTCGAAGCCTGAAGCCAATGTGCAACCTTCTGATCCGTAGCTAGTGGCACGGAGGTCGATGAAGGTCGCTGGGGCACCGCCGACGGCATCCGCATCGCCGTCTTCCCGGGCCGGGTCGCAGATGCACGGCAGCCATGAGATTTTCTGCGGCATACCGGGAGCAAGCGAATGCCCGTATGGACAGCGCTTGGGCTTGTTGGCAAACAATGGTGCAGGCATCCGATGATCATGCCTTGACCTCCAAGTTCAAGGGCACGCCTTCGGCGCGCCAGCAGGGGACGGCCGCTACCACGCTCCGGGCGCAACCGCGGTCAGCGGCACGCGCCTGCGGAATCTGTCAACCTGTCCGGGGCACCGTTGGCCGGCTTTTAGTGAGTGGCGGCTTCTTTCTCCGGGGGCGGGTTGATCCAGGATGTGCCCGGCAGTTTCGGCGGGGCTGGCGGTTTGCGGACGAAGCGCT
The DNA here is from genome assembly GCA_963705835.1 of uncultured Actinomycetes bacterium. Taxonomy (GTDB): domain Bacteria; phylum Actinomycetota; class Actinomycetes; order Streptosporangiales; family Streptosporangiaceae; genus Palsa-504. The sequence continues at coordinate 15,882 of CAVPLC010000062.1, read as the reverse complement.
CGGGGTGGGCGTGGTAGGCGGCGGTCAGGGTTTGGGCGCGCCCGGCCCGGACGGCTGCGGCCCGGCCGTAATGGATGTCGGCGGCGGTGTGCAGGCCGAGTCCGCCGTGCCGGTGCTCGTGGTTGTACCAGGGGAAGAAGTCCTGGCAGTGCGCCCGGGCGGCTTCGAGCGAGGCGAACCGGGCGGGGAAGCCCGGCCGGTATTTCAGCGTCTTGAACTGCGCCTCGGAGTACGGGTTGTCGTTGGAGACGTGCGGGCGGGAGTGGGACTGGGTGACGCCGAGGTCGGCCAGCAGCAGCGCGACCGGCTTGGACGTCATCGAGGAGCCGCGGTCGGCGTGGATGCTCAGCTGCCCGCGGGCGATGCCCTGCTTCGCGCAGGTCGCCGCGATCAGCTTCTCGGCCAGGGCGGCGGACTCGCGGGTCGCGACCATCCAGCCCACCACGTACCGGGAGTAGATGTCCAAGATCACGTACAGGTGGTAGTACGTCCATTTCGCCGGGCCGTGCAGCTTGGTGATGTCCCAGGAATAGACCTGGTTCGGCCCGCTGGCCGCCAGCTCAGGCTTGACGGCGGCGGGGTGAGTGGCCTGGGCGCGCCGCTCGCGGCTCTCCCCGGCCTCGCGCAGCACCCGGTAGAACGTGGATACCGACCCCAGGTAGATGCCCTCATCCAGCAGCGTCGCCCAGACCTCGGCCGGGGCGGTGTCGGCGAACCGGTCGCTGTGCAGCGCGCCCAGGATCGCCGTCCGCTCGGCCGGGGCCAGCGCCCGCGGCTGGACCCGATCGGCGTGCGGGACCGGTGCCGGCCGCAGCGGCGGCGGGCTGATCCGGTGCCGCCGGTACCAGGTGGCCTGCGGCACGCCGACCGCCGCGCAGGCCGCCCGGGTGCCGATCCTCGGCGCCAGGACGGCGATCGCCTCATCGGTCACTGACTCGACCCAGGCTCGGTGTCCGCGCCCTCGGAGATCGTCTCCAAGAGCGCCTGCAGTTTTGCCTGGACATCCACCACGAAGCGGGCCTTAGCCAGCTCCTGCTCCAGCTTGGCCTTCTCTTTTTGCAGCCGGGCGATCTGCGCATCCCGCGGATCAGCTGCCGGACGGCCGCGCGGCCGCGCCGGGCCGGCCAGCACACCGGCGTCCCGGGCCCGCCGCCACTCGATCACGTGGCTGGAATACAGGCCCTCCCGGCGCAGGACCGCGCCCTTCTCACCGGTCGCGGCCGCGTCATACTCGGCCACCACGTCCAGCTTGTACTGCGCGGTGAAACTCCGCCGGCGGGCCTTCTCGGGCACCTCCGGATCCGGGCGCTCCTGCTCACCGGCCACCCGTCCAGCATCGCCGGCCATCAGCGCACGGTCGAGCACGGTCATCGTCATCTAGGAAAGCGTCTCCATCCCCGCCCTCGGGGAACTCAGTGGTTACTGAGGGGCGGGTGCCTCACGACAGCTTGGCAGAGAGGGCGGTCGAGTGGAGGTGCGAATCGAAGAGCCAGATGGGACTGTGCTTGAACGCATCACATGGGACAGTGGCGAGCCAGTTACCAAATTCACTCATCACCTAGCCGGAAGCCTTAAAGCGCTGCGTCGCTATCCAGGCGACGCTAGCTTTGACCCGACTGGCATGCTACAGCGGCTGCTGGAAGTGATCCATACCGGGATCAAAGCGCGGACGGGAGAACTCGCCCAGGACCTCGGGCATATCATCGAAATCCCGAACGAACAATGGGTGATCAGCGCTGAGGGACTGTTCTCACTCCAGCGTTACTACCACATCCCAGCGGAGCGTATTAGCGGATCCCACGAGGACTGGCCACGCCATATGCGCACCCAGGCCTGGGTGAACCCCAGCGAGTTCGAGGAGGCCTACCTCCTCGCCCGGCATCTGCTAGCGAGGCCGCCGACCGGCGATATTCCGGGTAACAGATTACCTGTGGGTGCCGAGAACCTCGTCCACGTCATGCGACCAGGCGGTATTCGTTGATCATGCCGCCGACGCGAGGGTGTCTTCGGATACGGTGCTGCTCAAGATCGACCGGTTCGGGTAGCGGTTTCAGCGGGGCAGCGGAGTCCAGCGACCGGTGAGGCCGGTGCTGATTGTGATGGGTCTCGTACTCGCGCAGGATCCGCCGCAGATGATTCTCGTTCCAGATGAGGGTGCGGTCGAGAAGCTCGCGCCGGCATCCTCCGATCCAGCGTTCAGCGATCGCGTTCATGCGAGGCGTCCGGACGTTGCAGAGCACGGTCCGGATCCCCGCATCAGCGAGGACCGTGTCGAACGCAGCCGTGTAGTTCGAGCCGCGATCGCAGATCATGAACTTGACCCGGTGCGCCTGCTCGCCGAGATCCATGATCAGGTTGCGGGCCTGCTGGGCGGTCCACTCCCCGGTTGGGTGCAAAGTGACCCCGAGGATGCGGACGCGCCTGGTGGCGTGCTCGATCACGGCAAGGCTGTAAGTCTGGGTGCCGTCCAGCATGTCCGCGGTGAAGAAATCGCACGCCAGGATCGCCTCGGCCTGGGAGCGCAGGAACTGCGGCCAGGTAGGGTCTGCTCGTCGCGGCGTCGATCCCGGCTTTCTTCACGATTTCCCACACGGTCGATGCCGCTATTTTCGCTCCCAGGCCGGCCAACTCGCCGTGGATCCTGCGGTAGCCCCAGTCAGGGTTCTCGCGGGCCAGCCGGAGGACCAGGGCCCTGATGTTCCGGCAGGTGGCCGGTCTGCCGGTCCTGCCGCGAATGGACCTGGCGGCCCAGCGGCGGCGAACGATGTCGCGGTACCAGCGCACGATCGTGTCCGGGGTGACCAGCAGCCGCAGCCCGTGCCGACGGGCTTCGGTATCACGCCGAGCATGGTCGCGAGCAGTGCCCGGTCCGCCCAGTTCAGGTCCGGGCGGCGCGGCCGCTGCCGCTGCAGGACGGCGAGCTGGTGGCGCAAGATCAAGATCTCTGCGGTCTTCCAAGCCATTACACCCCCGAGGGGATGGTCGCCACGGCGTGAAAGTCCCGGTCCGCTGCGGGTGGTCGCTGGCAGGGGTTACTGCCGCGCTGTGGCTTGGTCTGCGTTTCGGCGCGGGCGTGGCGTGCGAGGGTGGATGCGGGCTGCCCGTGACGTCGGCTCAGACTGGGCTGCGAGCCCGTTTCCAAGCCTGGCGCTGGGGTCTTGACCTGAGGGTCGCGCCCTGTTGCATCGAGCACGCTGCACGCGATCACCTCCGTGCACGGCCAGGTCGGCCTGCGGGCGCGGCTGCTGATGGAGATCGAGCGGTTCCTCGCCGCTGACCGCGGCCAGGCCCGGGACGCGCTGGCGCTGGCGGCCCGGCTGCACGCGGCCGACCGGCGGCAGCGCGAACCCTACGCGAACCACCTGCTGCGCGTGACCATCCGGATCCTGAGCCACTACCGGGTCACCGACCCTGACGTGGCCTGCGCCGCGCTGCTGCACGACGCCGTCGAAGACCACGCCGACGGTATCGCCCCCGGCGGCACCCGGCAGGCGGCCCTGGCGGTGCTGGCCAGGCGGTTCGGCGGCCGCACCGCCGCCCTAGTCGCCGCGGTCACCAACCCCGGCTGGGAACCCGGCCGCGATGAGCACGAGCAGTACCGCGAGCACGTCCTGGCCAGCCTGGCCGCCAGCCCGTGGGCCCGGGTAATCAAGGCGTCCGACTTCACCGACAACGCGGTGGGCATCATCCACCTCACCGGGCCCAAGCTGTCCAGGCTGGCCCGCAAGTACGCCCCGCTGGTACCCGCCCTGCGCGCGCTCATCCTGCGCCCGGACACCCCGCTGGACGCCGACGTCAAGGACATGATCGCCGCCCAGTTCGACGCCGCCCGGGAACGGTTCGCCGCGATCAGGCCGGGCCCACCCGGGAACAGTGGCACCAACCAGCTCCGGGGTGGACCGCCGGGTTTCTCCTAGCAGCTAACGGGCGCCCGCTATGCCGCGATCGGACCGCGATCACGCACCTGACCGGCCGCCGACGCGGCACCCCTAAGCATCCCGCGTGGCCCGCCATGGCGATGGTGTCGATGTCGCGGGTCCGCAAACCTCGGACGGCACTCCTCGTTGACCTGTTTGACGGTCAGGCGATCGCATAGCGTGGCTGTGTGATGCCTGACGAGGCTGGGAGTACCGTCTGACCAGGTGATAAGGGGCCCGTATGTGGCTGTATGTGGCTGGGCGGCGGTGGCCGTTGGCTGCCAGTAAGGCTCCCAGTTGGGCCACCTTTTCACCCTGCGGACCAACAGGAACGCCGCCCGAGGAGGTTGTCCGCGCAACCGCTTAGATGCGGGTGGCCGAGCCGCGATCGTGGTAGAGAAACGAGCGTTCGGCCTGACCGCTTCATCGCTGAGAAGTCCGCTGATGGGAGTTGCGCGAGCGGCGCGAAAGTTGCGGCCGGAGGAAGTGATAACGGTCCGTTATCACTCTCATAGCCATGCCCGATCAATCGCCGGCCAGCATCAAGTTTCCGGAGGCCGACCGTCCTCGAGGGCGCGCAGGCGCTGGGGGTTGTGGATATACCAGCCCTCGTACTCGGCACCGGAGACGCCCCACTGCAGCAGGCACCGCCATCGGTTACCGTCTTGCTGCAAGGTGATCACCTTGACGGCCTGCCAGGTGCCATCGCGCATCTGGCACCAGGCTTCAGGCCTGCTTGCCGGGACGGTGCGGCCCCTGGCGGGCGCATCGCCGACGGGCTCGAGCGCGGTGTCCTGCGGCAGTACAGGCGTGATCCGTCCCACCGCGGCGCGGGTCATCTCGCGGTCACCGGCTGAAAGGGCGTTGTAGAACGCAGTTATGAGCCGGTAGGCCGCGCCGAGCCATTCGGACGGCGGGAGTGCCAAGCGATTCATGCCCTGCGCCATAACGAGCAAGTCTCGTGACGAACCGCGCTCGCCCAGCGCCTGCACGGCCTGCCGGCGCAGGTCCGCGTCGGGGTCGCCGAGGCGGGCGAGCAGCGCCGCGGTGACGTCCTGGCCCTCCCGCCCGGCCAGTGCCTGCACGGCCTGCCGGCGCAGGTCCGCGTCGGGGTCGCCGAGGCGGGCCAGCAGCCACGTGGTGACGCGCTGGCCCTCCCGGCCGGCCAGCGCCTGCACGACCCGTCTGCGCACGCGCGCGTCGGGGTCGCCGAGGCGGGCGAGCAGCGCCGCGGTGACGTCCTGGCCCTCCCGCCCGGCCAGCACGTTCACGATCCGCACGCACACGCCCGGGTCGGGGTCGCGGAGGCGGGCCAGCAGCGCCGCGGTGACGTCCCGGCCCTCCCGCCCGGCCAGCGCCGCCGCGGCCTGCTGGCGCACGTCCGCGTCGGGGTCGCCGAGGCGGGCCAGCAGCGCCGCGGTGACGTCCCGGCCCTCCCGCCCGGCCAGCGCCTGCACGACCCGCTCGCGCACGCCCGCGACGGGATCGTTCAGGCTTGTGAGCAAGGCTTCCCGCACGCTCCGCGGCAAGTGAGTGATCCTCACCATCCGGTCACTGATCAGATCTCGGCCGAAAGTATGGCGGAGCAGCATGCGGGTGGCCTGCGCGAGGCGCGCTGACTGCGCTCCGGTCAGCGTGGTGTCAGGGTCTGCGCGTTCCCCTGCCACGGTCATGGCGGCGAGCAGTGCGTGCCAGAATGGGTCGGGGTCGCTCGCGAGCAGGTGCGCGATCAGATGGCCGGCGCCTGCGGAGTCGAGCTGGCCGCCGAGCATGGGGATGACATTTTCCCAGTCCGGGTCGAACCACTGGTGCTGGGAAGTGACGGCAAGGTAGTCGTCAGCGGGCACGGTGGCCAGGTGGCGGGCGACGAGATACTCGGTGAAGGTCCGGTGCAGGAACAGGTACCGGGGGCTGCGGCCCTCTGTCGGGTCACGGTCCGGGACAAGGATTCCAGCGTCGGCTGACAGGTCCAGCAGGACCTGGGCGGGTGGCAGGCCTAGATCGGTGAACGCCGGGCCGGCAGCGCGGATTGCGTCGAGCAGGTCCTTCGCGGGCATCAGATCTGTCCACCCCGCTGGGCTGGCAGCGAAGGTGTACGCAATGGGAGCGAGCAGCTCGAGGAGCGCCTCAACCTGGATGTCAGTTAGCGGTTGCGTCGCCGGATCGTCGGCGCTGCGGTGGGCACGGGTAAGGAACCAGCGCAGTACCCGGTCATACAATTCGCCTCTGGTGCGCGGCAGCTCGCTCCCCGTCGGCTGTTCGGAGGCTAGGGCGCACAGCATCACGAGCAGCAGCGGGACTCGGGCCATCGCCGCGACCGCCGGATCGTCGGCTCGGCCCATCAGCTCTCGCTCAGCTGCCGCGGGCAGCTGCCAGGCCCGGATGACCTGTGTCACGTCGGCTGAGGTGAAGGGCTGGAGTTCGACCTCCATGGCATCAGGCAGCGGCGGCCCGGCATACCCGGCGATCCGGCTGGTGATCAGGCACCGCGCCTGTGGCCCGGCCCGCCTGGCCCAGGACTCGATCAGGCCCCGCACTATGCCGGCTTCGTCGCCGGTCAGTTCGTCCAGGGCATCTAGCAGGACGACTGCCCGGCCCGCCCGGATCAGCTCGGTCATCGGCCCGCGTGACCGTGCGGCTAGCGGTCCCTGTCCGGCCAGGAAGGAGGCGGCGCGGGACGGCAGGTCCGGGCCCTCAGCAGCGGCGAGCTGGTCACAGCGCAACGGAACCGGGATGACCACCGTGGCAAAGTCATGATCAGCCTGGGCGAGAGCGGTACTTGCCAGGCGGCGGGTCTCGGTCCGGATCAGCCATGACTTGCCCAGCCCCGCATCTGCCAGGACGATGACCCGGTTATGCGCCGCCACCACCTCATGCCACGGCAGAGTCTCGCTCCCTTGCCCGTCTCGGTCAGCCGCAAGCGCATACGCCTGGCCGCTCGCCGCGTTCGCTTCGCCGCTAGCGCCCTTGCGGATCCCCAAGCGGACCCGGACCTCCCGGGACAACGCCAGCACGTCCGCGCGTCCCCACAGATAAGAAGGCAGCCGGCCGCGCGCAGCCTGCTCCGCCAGTGACTCCAGGAGCGCCTGGACATCGCTGGCGAACTCCTCGGCGGTAACCGTCACCGGCTGACCGTCGAGCCTGTCCAGGATCGTCCGGACTCCGTCATCAACCCTGGCAAGCACCCCCGCCACTCGCCGGTCCCGGAGATACGCGGCGTCATGGTCGATCCGGTCAGCCAGCGGCTTCAGCGGCCCGCCACGCAGTGCAGCCGACCTGATCGTCTCCACCAGATGATCGGTCAGCCGCTCCGCTATCACCGCGTCCGGAATGCCCAGCACGTCTGCGGACGACACTCCCTGCCCTGTCAGCTTCGGGTCGCCGAGCACGGCCAGCTGCAAAGAAACCCCCGCGCCAATCGCCTCCAGCAGTGTCTGCCCGCCCGCCTGGCCAACCTCGCGCAAGCCGCGAGTCCTGAACACCTCGCCGATCACCATTGCCAGCTCTTCGGCTTTTTCCTCGTCGCCGGGCCGCAACTCCGCGGCCGTCCCGATAACCGCCGCCTCAGCTGCAGCTCTCAGCGCCCGCTCCAGTTCATCACCGGAAAACAACTTGACCAGGCCCCTGCGGCCGGCATCAGCCAGCAGCCCGACCAGCCACGCCACCAAGTCATCAACAAGCACCGCCACAGCCACATTCTCGTCGCGCCCGCCTGGGTTTCCCCTCGTAACGTGGACACATCGCCTTAGAGGAGGATGGCGATGGCAGAGACACGCAGGAAGTTCGATCAGGACTTCAAGGAGGGCGCGGTCCGGCTGGTCCGGGAGACCGGCCGCCCGGTCGCGCAGGTCGCCAAGGACCTGGGGATCAATGAGGGCACCCTGGGCAACTGGGTGAACGCCGACCGGCGGCGCCGCGGCGACGGGAATGGCGCGCTGAGCGAGGATGAGCGTGCGGAGCTGGCCCGGCTGCGCAAGGAGAACGCCGAGCTGGCGATGGAGCGCGATGTCCTCAAGCGCAGTGTGGCCCTCTGGGTCAAGGACGCGATGGGGCGGTAGCGGTGGCTGCCCTGATCGCCGCCCAGAGGGATGCCCACCGGGTCCCGCATGCGGTCTCGTGCCGGGCGCTGGGCGTGTCCCGGTCCTGGTTCTACCAGCACAAGGACGGTGTGCTGACGCCGCGGGCTGTCCGCCGTGCGGCACTGGCCGCCGAGATCCGGCGGCTGTTCGCCGCGCACCGGGGCACGTACGGGTCCCCGCGGATCACCGCCGACCTGCGCGAAGCCGGCTGGAAGGTCAGCGAGAACACGGTCGCGGCGCTGATGGCCGAGCAGGGCCTGGCCGCCCGGCGCAAGAAGAAGCGCCGGTCCGCGACCCGGCCGGGCAAGGGCCGCTGGCGCGCCGCGACCTGGTCAAGCGGGATTTCCCGGCGGCGAAGATCAACACCAAGTGGTACGGCGACGGGACGGAGATCAAGACCGGCCAGGGCAAGCTCTACCTGGCCTCGGTCCTGGACATGGCGTCGAGACGGGTGCTCGGGTTCGCGGTCGGCGAGCACCATGACGCGGCCCTGGCCTACGGCGCGCTGGCCATGGCGGTGGCAGTGCGCGGCGGCCAGGTGCCCGGCGTCATCTTCCACTCAGACCGCGGCAGCGAATACACTGCGGGCGCGTTCCGCGCGGCCTGCCAGCGGCTTTCGGTCTGCCAGTCGATGGGCAGGCCCGGGTCCGCGCTGGACAACGCGGTCATCGAATCCTGGCATTCGACCCTGGAGTTCGAGCTCCGCTCGGTGGAGCATTTCGCCACCAAGGCCGCGGCCCGGGCCAGGGTCCCCGCCTGGATCCACGACTACAACCACACCCGCCGGCACTCCGCATGCCAGATGATGTCACCGGTCGACTACGAGCGGGCGCTGGCGGCCGGGGAGGCGTCCTGACATGGGCCCTCGCTTCTCCGCCACCGAGTATGCCCCGGTGCTCGGCCCTGTCCAGGTCGTTCCTCTCTGGACATGGCCTGCGCTCCGGGGTTACATGGCAGCGAACGGGAAGCAAGGACAGGCACGATCAGCTAAATCAAAGTGTCCACGCTTTGAGGGGAACCCCGCGCCAGCCTCCGCGACCGCTGTACCCGGACGGTCGTTAACGGATACGCCAGCTGATCATGGCGGTGGGGTCCCGGCCGCTAACGCCCAAACCGGTTCCATTGTGGGCCGAGGGTTATTATCCGCTCCCGGCACACCGCTGGCTGGGGCCAGTACTACCGAGCTCGTGACCTGCTGTCTTGCCCGGCCGGACCGCGGGCAGGGCGCTAGCGATTCCCCCGCATTTACCCGCTTTGGCTTGTCCTAGCCGCCTAAGGGCCACTGTAGGGCAAGCCCCAGGGCCACTTCGAACCAGCGGTTGTGCTAATGGGCGACATGGAGCAGCCGAGTACGATCGGTCTAAGCCATATCTGTCGTTGGCATGGTTCACGCGTGTTTTCCCTTATCGAGAACCTGGCAGCAGTTTGTATCCGGGGCCGCTGGTTCGGCGTGGTGGTCGGGGCCACCCGCGGCTCGGGGAGTTGCGGCGCGGACAGCGAAACGATTCCCTGGCGCGTGATAGCGGCCCAACTCGCGCCACGCGAACGCCGCGGCTCGCGCTGACCAGATGCAGCCGGCCGTGACCGGCGGAGCCCTGGTCCAATGCTCTCCGGTGCAAGGTTGGGCCCTGGCGGCTCAGCCACGTCCAGTCGGTCTTCGGCGGCACTACCGAGATCATGAAGGAGATCATCGGCCGCAGCCTGGGCCTGTAGCCTGACCAGGTTTTCTACATAACCCGTGCCACCGGGTTCTAACGGAATGTTAGACAAGAAGGTAGAACCGGCAGCCCGCGGCAAATCCGTGTCGGGTAGTGGAGGACCTTGGCGGCCACTCCGCAGGACCGTGCTGTTGCTTCCCATCGCGAGGCGGCCAAACATGCATTGAGCCATGACCGGGTTGCCAGCTCGCCAAGGCGAGCAGGGATGCCGGGGCGGCCGCGCAGCCGGGCTGCGCCCGCTGGGTCACGTCGGTCCACAGCCGCCGGTGCGCGTCCAGATGCGCCGGGTCCATCCGGGCCCAGGAATCGTCCCCGACCCTCAGGTGCTGCAGCGCCATGGTCACCCAGGCAATCTCGTAGTTGGTCGCGGCGCCGTCACCGCTATAAGCCACGATCATGCGGCCGACCGCGACGCCATTCCTGCCGATTCGCCTACGCCCACGTGCGTCTCGTTATGTCCTGTTATATCCGTTTAGTGCGCTTCTCGTTTCTGATCTTGATCGGCCGTTTTGTCACCCTTGATCTGTGACCAATCTGAGCTCCACACCCATGCACCATCTGATGATCATGGGAAGTCCTGCTCCGGCTGGCGGCGGATTAGCCGGTGGCGGTCGTCGCGACGCTGAGCAAGGGGTACGACCTGGACTACGTTCTGGAAGCAGGTGGACCGCGGTCCGGTCAAGCTTGCGGCCAGCTACTACCTCCAGGCCAGCGAAAGCGGGGGAGAACCGCCCGGCCTCTGGTGGGGTCCAGGCGCCAAAGCTCTTGGCTTCGAGCCTGGCCAGGTGGTCGAGCGCGAGTCGTATAACCTGCTGTTCGGCCAGCGCAAGGCCGCGGACGGCACCCAGCTGGGCAGGCCTCCAGACCGCGGTCGCAAAGCCGCCGACCTGTACGCGAAGCTGCTGGCCGCCGAGCCGCACGCCACCGCCGACCGCAAGCGCGAGCTCCGGATCGAGGCGGCCAAGCAGGCCCGGCAAAGCCCGCTGTTCTTTGACCTGACGATCTCGCTGTCTAAGTCGATCTCGATTTTCCACGCCTCCCTGGGCGAAAACGCCCGCCTGGCCCGCCAGGCCGGCGACGCGGCGGGGGGCGAATACTGGTCTGCCCTGGTTGCCGAGGCCGATGACATGATCTGGCAGGCCGTCTGGGCTGGTTTCGAGTACTTCCAGCGGGAAGCCGGATACACCCGCACCGGGTCGCACAACACGCGGGTGTACGGCCGGGAGACCGGCCAGTGGCACGAGGCGGACTTGGCGGTGGCGCACTGGCTGCAGCACACTTCCCGGGACGGCGACATGCAGCTGCACGTCCACTCCCAGATCGCCCACGTCGCCCGGACCCTCATCGACGGGAAGTGGCGTGCCCCGGACTCCCTGGGCTATAACGAGCACCTCGGCGCGGTGGCCGCGATCGTCTCCCAGCACCTGGAGGAAGCGCTCACTGCCCGGTTCGGCCTGGAATGGACCGCCCGCGATGACGGCCACGGCTTCGAGATCAAGGGCATCAGCGGGGAGATGATGCGGCTGTTCTCCTCGCGCCGCGAATCGATCACCGCGGAGGTGCGGACCCGCGCCGCGCAGTTCGAGCAGCGCAACGGCCGCGCGCCGTCGCAGCGGGAGCTGGCGCGCTTGGCGCAGGAGTCGAACTTCGCCACGCGCACGGCCAAGACCGGGACGCTGGATGTTGCGCAGGTGCACGCAGGCTGGGCAGACAAGCTGACGCGGATCCTCGGGGTGAGCTTGGCGTCGATTGCGCCGTCGGTGTGGTACGGCCGCGGCGGACGCGCGCGGTGCGGGCGCACCCGGCGCGGTTCTGTCCCACGGGGAGTTGGCTCGCGCGGCGCAGAAGGCGGTAGCGCTGGCGCAGCAGGACAAGTCCGCGTGGACGCGCGCCGATGTGATCAAGTACCTGGGCCGGGTCCTGCCGCGGTCTGGGATGGACCCGCCCGCGGCCGCCGCCCTGCTGGAGGACCTGGCCGACCGTGCGCTGGCCTCGGAGTTCGAACCGGTGGCCTGCCTGGAGGCGCCCGAGCCTGCCGAAGTGCCGCGCAGCCTGCTGCGCGCGGACGGGCGCAGCGTCTACCAGCGGCACGGCGGCACCCGATACGCCACGCACGCGCAGCTGACCATCGAACAGCGCATGCTCGCGCTCGCGCGCGCCGTTGGCGCGCCGCGCATGGACCGCGCCGACGCCGCGCGGGCGCTCGGCGCGGACCTGGCGCAGCTGGAAGATGCGCTGGCTGGCCGCGCGCAGGACACCCACGGCCCGCGCACGCCGAGTGGGCTGCGGGTGGATCAGGCCGCCGCTGTCCTGTCGGTGCTGACCGATGGCCGGCGTGTCTCAGTGATAGATGCCCCGGCCGGGTCGGGCAAGACATGGGTGCTGGCCACGGCGGGCCAGGTGTGGGTCGCGGCCCGGCTGGGGCGGGTCATCGGGATAACGCCGTCTCAGTCGGCCCGCAACACCCTGGCCGTTGGCGTCCCGGTGTCGTTCAACACCGCCCAGTTCCTGGGCCATCTGCCCGGGCAGCGCGGGGCCCGCGGACCTATCCGGCTGCGGCCCGGCAACCTGGTCGTAATGGACGAGGCCTCAATGGTGGCCAACCCGGACCTGGCCGACGTAATCAGCCAGGCCGCGGCCACCGGCGCCAAGGTGATTCTCGCCGGGGACACCCACCAGTTGCAGGCGGTGCAGAACGGCGGCGGCCTGTCCCTGCTCGCCGAGACGCTCGGCTACGTCCGGCTGGCCGAGCCGGCCCGGTTCAACCACGGCTGGGAACAGGCGGCCAGCCTGCGGCTGCGCGACGGTGACACTACGGTACTGGCCGAGTATGACCAGCACGGCCGGATCATCGGGGGAGACCCTGAGCAGATGATGGACGCCGCGGCGGTCGGCTACGTCGCCCTCACCGCGGACGGCGCCGACACGCTGCTGATGGCCGCCGACCACGCGCTGCGCCGGGAACTGTCCCGCCGGATCCGCGACGAGCTCATCGCTCTCGGCGTCGTCTCGGCCGGGCCCACCGTCCGTATCGCCGACGGCGCCCAGGCCAGCCCCGGTGATCTGATCATCTGCACTCGCAACGACCACAACGTAGAAGCGGGCGAGCCCGGCCGGGCGCTGGCCAACGGCGACCTGCTCCGCATCGAGGCCGTCACCCCCCGCGGGCTGACCGTGCGCCGGGGCTTGGACGCCGACCTGCAGACCGGCCAGCGGCGGTGGACCGACCGCACTTTCTTGTACCAACATTTCAGTGATGCCGAACTCGGGTACGCGGTCACCGATCATGTTGCTCAGGGCCGGACTGTGCATACAGGGCTGGCCGTGTTCACCGGGTCCGAGGACCGCCAGCACGCCTACGTGGCCCTGTCTCGTGGCACCGAAGTCAACCTCGCTTACGTGTTCACCGTGTCCCCGAAGCTCGCCGATCCGATGCCGGGCCCGCGCCCAGCTCCCGAGCTGGCCCGCTACGACCGCCGCGCCGCCGGGCCCGCGGCCCAGCCCGATCCCGCCACCGCCATCCGGGAGGCGCTGGCGGTGCTGGCCAACGTGCTGGACCGCGACGGCCAGCAGCGCTCGGCCTCCCAGATCCGCAACCAGGCTCTGTCTGACGCCGACCACCTGGCCCTCCTGCACGCGATCTGGGCCGCTGAGACCACCCCGGCCCGACATCGGCGGTATCAGGACCTGCTGATGGCCACTTTGCCGCCCGGCTACCGCACCGAGCCGGGCCATCAGGCCAGATGGTTGTGGCGGACGCTGCACGCCGCCGAACTGGCCGGCCTAGACCCCGGCCGGGTGCTGGCTGAGGCGGTCGGCGAGCGGGACCTGGCCCGCGCCCGCGATGTGCCCGCCGTCATCGACGCCCGCCTGCGGTACCGGCTCGGCACCCCGGTCCCGCTCCCGGCAGCACCGTGGTCCGCGCAGGTCCCCCAGATCGCCGACCCCGGACGCCGCGCCTACATCGGGCAGATCGCCGCGCTGATGGACGCCCGCAAGGACCGCATCGGCGAGTACGCCGCCGAGCACACCCCGCCCTGGGCGGTCACCGCGCTCGGCCCGGTCCCCGCCCACCCGCTGGACCGGCTCGACTGGCAGCGGCGGGCCGCCTCTATCGGCGCCTGGCGGGAGCTATCCGGCCACCAGCACCCCGCCGACCCGATCGGCCCCGAACCGGTCGCGGCCGTCCCAGACCTGCGGGCCGCCTGGCACGAGGCGTTCGCCGCGCTCCGCCCCACCGACGGGCCCGACGTGCGGGGCATGCCCGACGGGCTGCTGTGCCACCTGCGCGACACCTACCCGACCGAAACCGCCTGGGCCCCGCCATACGTCGGGGACGAGCTGCGCCAGGTCCGCACCGCCGCCTGGGATGCCCGCCTGGCCGGCCTGCGCGCCGCCGCCGAAGCCCGCGCCGCCCGCCAGCGCGGCCACTACGACCACGCTGCCCGCCAGCGCGACCTGGCGGGCAGCTACCAGGCGCTGCACGAGGCCTACCGGCAGCGCGAGGAGGTGTTCGCCGCCACCATGGCCGACCGGGCCGAATGGGATGCCGCTACCCGCGCCCAGCGCCACCTGGCCGTGGCCGCCGATGCCGAACTGCGCCGCCGCCACCCCGGCCAGCACCACCCGCCGCTGCGCTCGGCCGAACCCCAGCCCGCCGCCGATGCCCAGCGCGACCAGCTCACCCCGGCTGTGGGCCAGCCGCCCGGCGAGATGCCCTCGTGGATCAAGGAGGTGGCAGCTGCCCACCGAACCTTTGCCGAGCGGCTCGCGGACCGGCAGAGCTTGGGAATCCCCTCCCATGACCCCGACTACGGCGACCTCGGCCCGGCGTTCCCGTCCTGGCCGGGACAGGGCAAGGACGCGATCTTGCAACCGCCCAAGCCCGAGATCCCGCCGTCCGCGGAGGTCCTTCAGCGCGTCGCCGGCCGCGACGCCGACTGGGAAGCCGCCGACTGACGGCGGCCGGGATGACTGCGAGTCCGGCCAGCGCCAACGAGACACGGCTGAGAGCTCCAACGGACCGGAGCACCCTCAGAGCCAGCAGCGAAGCGAGGTTCCAGCTGAACGACGAAGGCATGGCCGGAAGGTTTAGCCGGACATCGAAGCCTTCTCCGAACAGGACAACACATGTCCCATTATATCCGTTTAGTCCGTTTCATCTTTCTGATCTTGATCGGCCGATTTGTCATCCTGGATTCGTGATCGATCCGTGCTCCACACGATGTCACGCAGCTCCGGGCTGGTGGCATGCAACCTGCGAGGTGCGCTGACGTCAGATGGCAACGAATTCAATCGAGACCAGCCCGGACGGGCCAGACCGGGCTGCCGAACGGCTGGCTTACTCGGTCGACGAGGCCGCTCATCTGACCGGGCTATCCCGAGACCTGCTATATGAGCAGATGAGGCGCGGGAATCTGTCCTACGTGAAGGTAGGGAGACGGCGGCTCATCACTCGCCAGCACTTGGAGCGGTTCCTGGGCCTTTCCTGAGGCAGGAGATCATCTTCGTGCCCGGCTGCCCCGATGAACGCATCCGAAATTCCGGCAGGGGCGCGATGGTGGACTTACCGACGGTTTACGCAGCGACGGTGACGACCGCGACGTGGCTCGTCGCCGACGGTACCAATTCACCGGCTAGCCGCAGACCCTCGATATGGAACTCGATGGCCTCGCGCATCGCGGCTTCGGCCTCTTCGAGGGTGTCGCCGGTCGCGACCACGCCAGGCAGGTCCGGCGCGTAGGCGCTGTAATTGGTCGAGCCATCAGCCTCGATCACGATCGCATACTGACTCACAGCTCGCCCTGCCTGGCGGTCATGCCGATCGCGGAAACGGCTTTATCAGGGATCCGCGCCGCGCGGCGTCCCGTGCGCTGATCTGGCGGAAATAGACGAACCCGCTCTCAACATCCTCGATGACAGCCCAGGACCAGGCGTGCGGGGTGCCGGCCACTAGCACTGCACCCCGGGTGACGGTGTCGGGGGTGACTGCATCGGCCAGCCGGGCGACGTTGCGGCCCCCATCATCTTCCAGATTCAGGTCGGCCGGAAGATCGATGTAGATCATCTCAGTGCTCCTCCCGGTCGACACTGCGGTTGTCCACGATCCGGTGCGGCGCGGCAGCCAGCCGTGCGATCAGGCTCTCCAGGTCGTTGCCTTCTTCCACC
>CAVPLC010000061.1:0-25999 GCA_963705835.1 uncultured Actinomycetes bacterium | reverse complement strand
CAGCGCGGGGCCACCGCGTCGCCGGCCCGGCGCACGTCCCGCGGCCGGGTCACCACCGTCTCATGCACCCGGTCAGAGACCGTGCCGCAGTCCGGGCAGGCCCTGGCGGCCGCGCAGGCCGTGACCACCCGCACCTCGATGCCGCCGTCCGGGGCGGCCTCCACGCCGGTGACCTGCAGGCCCTGCACCCCGAGCAGCGCAGGCGCCGTATCCTCGAACACGATGCCCGCGGCTTTCTGCTGATCTTTAAGTCTGTCGGAGGACCCACGATCGCAGAGCCGCGGGCTCCCGCATCACGGCGGCACGCCCGTAACTCACAGCTCACCAGGACCGGCGGGAACCGCTGTCTGCCGCGGTCAGCGGCACCGGCCGCCGCCGGGATCCAGCACCGCAGGTCAACGTCGCCTCGACGTCAGTCAGGTCATCCTGGTCCGGTCCGGCCTGGACAGTCCGTGACAGGGATGCGGCAGTGACCGTTTCCGGGTCAGCTTTCTCCCCGTCCCGGGGTTGCCCGGCCTGGGCTGAGTAATCCCGCGAGCGGCGGTTGCGCGTTGAATAGGCGTGGGAACCCAGCGCCTGGACTTCGCGGGGTTCACCCGGAGTTCCAGGGACGGCTGCCTGCGCACGATCCTGGTCATCGTCGGTGACCAGGACAGCGCGCAGGAGCTTGTCGCCGAGGCCTTCGCCCGGGCCTGCGCCTCCTGGCGCACCGTGAAGCAGGCACCCGGCGCCCGCGGCGTGGGTGGTGCGCACCGCGCTGAACCTGAACATCTCCCGGTGGCGTCGCCGCCGCCGGGAAGTACCGGTCCCCGACCCGGGCATGCTGGCAGGCCTGCCCGCGGCGGCACCAGCCGCCCAGGACCCGGTTGACCCGCAGATCATGGCCGCGCTGCTACGGCTGCCCGCTCGCCAGCGGCAGGTCATCGCGCTGCGGCTGATTCTCGACCTCGACACCAGCGGCACCGCCCGGGTGCTCGGCATCACGCCGAACACGGTCATGGCGCACATGACCCGCGCCCTGGCCGCACTGCGCGGCGACCTTGTTCCCGAAGCACAGCAGGAGAACCCGCGATGAACGACCAAGAACTGATCACCGCCGTACGGCAGTCCGTCCACGGGGTGCGCATGAACGTCCCGGCCGAGCAGATCCTCAGCCGCAGCCGCGCCATCCGCGCCCGCGGGCACCGCAGGCTCGCCGCCTGCATCACCACCGCAACGGCCGCCGGATCAGTGGTGCTCGGCCTGGGCCTGTCCGGCGCGCACGGCGCAGCACCGAACGGCGGAACCGGCACGATCCGCGGGACCGGCACCATCCGCACCGCGGCCTTCACCCTCACCCGCAACGCCAACGGCACCGACACGCTGACCTTGACCCACAGCCAGATATTCGACCCCGCCGCGTTCCAGCAGGCCCTCGCGCAACACGGCATCCCGGCCCTGGTCAAGACCGGCACCTACTGCACGTCCAACCCCCCGGCACCCGACCCGGCCAGCATCGGGGTGCTATCCCTCCGGGCGCCCGTCAAGCAGGAGCCGCCGCGCGGTGTGTTCACTCACCTGACGCCCAGTGAAATGAACCGGATCGCCGCCGGCACCAGGACGGTGATCAACCCCGCGGCGATGCCCACCGGGACCGAGCTGTTCTTCAGCTACGTCAACAGCGGCCACGCCCTGTTCTTCGACCTCATCTACACCAACTCCTACACCTGCAGCAACGCCCTACCGCCTGGCGGCCCCGCAGGCTCGTAACCCGCCGAGCTGGCAGCCACCCAGTTACCACCAGGGGAGGGAACCCCAGTTCCCTCCCCTTAGCCTGCTGCCTGGTCTGCGGCCTGCCAATTCTTCA
Source organism: uncultured Actinomycetes bacterium (assembly GCA_963705835.1). Lineage (GTDB taxonomy): Bacteria > Actinomycetota > Actinomycetes > Streptosporangiales > Streptosporangiaceae > Palsa-504. The sequence continues at coordinate 24,153 of CAVPLC010000061.1, read as the reverse complement.
CAGCCGCCGAAACCTGGCAAGCGGATGCCGGGCCTAGCCTGGCGAAGCCATCGCGACGCGACGCTCCCCGGGCGGCCTAGCGGCCCTGCGGTCTCACATTCCGGAAGCGACCAGAGCCCTGGCCTTCACCCGAAGTCACCAGGCAGTGACAGCGTCCCGGTTAAGTTCGAAGAGCCACCAAAGCGGCGGCTCGCCAGACGCATTCGGCCAGTGCTATACAGACACTGGGCTCGCCACCGAGCATCACGGAGTTGCCTCCGATCGCGCAACTGTCATGTGAACCGCCCCGAGTTGCGAGCGCGGCTCAACGGGTCTGCTGTATCAGTCGCGCTCGTGCACGAATCAGGGCTGACTTCATCAGGGTGACTATTGTCAGCGCCCGTTCTTCACCCCACCGAAGTGGCGCCAGACCGACCCCGCGCCGATCGGCGCCTCGGCCCGTGGTTATCAACAGTGCCTGTGACCCGTTGACGACCCGGCTAAGGCCGAGCAGTCAGCACACCGACCGCGCGCTTATGCATCGCCGACACTTCGGCGCGACCGCTCGCTCATGCCGCGAAGAGATTGTGGGATTGGCGGGATCGAATTCGGTCGTATCGTCACCCGATTCCTTGGCTGGCTGCAAGCCACGGGCAGCCGCCGGGGACCACCGCGTGGCAGTCTTCCCAGCTGGCCCACCCCAATCGTCCGGCTGATTCAGCCAATTGGTGGCTGTCGCGGTGGGGTAGGTGCTGACATAGCAGCGAGCTGTGCGGGTCTTTATAAGCCGGCATGAGCCAGCCGTAGAGCCTGCTCTTGCTAATCGCGTCCCCGGCTGGTCCGGGCTGCGTGAGGGCGGGTGTCAGGAGCACCAGAAAGGTCCGCTCTGGCTTGCGGGAGCTCAACGGGGCGGGCAGCGTCGAGTTCACTTCCAGCATGACGTCGATGCTGCGGGCGAGCTGGTTGCGAGCGAGGTCGAACGTGACGTGAGCCGAGATATCGGAGAGCACCTTCGCTTCGAAGATGACCGCTACTCCGCTGGCGGGAGCGAGCAGCATGGCGTCGGCTTTCGTCGTTCCTTCCAGCCGTGCCCCCCGCGCTTCCGCCTGCTCTTTGAGGTACGGGATCGGAGTCCGCTCGTCCAGATGATCGCGGAGCCAGGTGCGGTAGCGGCCAGGCGATGGGAGATTGACCTCGAAGAACAGGTCCAGCGCGCCGGCGAGCGCGTCCTCCCATCGCGGGAAGCCGGGCGGGGGGCGCAGGCCAGCTCGCTGAAGCAGGCCGGCGAAAGACTTTGCCCGGCCTGAGCCGTCATCGGCGTGATACAGGCTCATGAGAGCCGTGACCACCCAGAACCGTTCGTCTTTCTCCATCTGCCGACCCAGCCGCGTCTGAGCCCGCGTCGGCCTCTCCCCGCGGCGAATCAGTTCCTCATATTTTCTCGCCTCCTCAATACTGGCTCGGTAATACTGCAGGTGCCGGTCCCTCTCGCCAGCGCCAGCAACGGGCGCGAAGTGGTGTCGCAACTGATTAGCTGTGAATGGCAAGTAGGTCTCATGAAGCACATCTGAAGACACAAGCCAAACCATACCCACGCTGAGTCGTTGATGCCGCTGGGCGCACTCTTATGCCTCGGATCGGGTGATTCTGGTCAGATCTCGCCGAAGAACGTCCCGTCGATGGAGACGTCTTCGACTGTCCGGGTTGTTGTTCGGACGCCGAGGTCGTACCGCTTGAGAAGTTCGCACAGGCGGTCGCCGTCGATGAGGTCGATCGGCGGCGCGCCGTCGCGGGTGGCTTCCTTCTTGGCGTCCGCGGTGAACGTGCCCGTGGTGATCAGCAGGCCCTTGTCCCCACGGCCTGCCATCGCGCCGCGGAAGTCGCGGACTGCGCGCCGGGCCTACGCTGCCCCGGTAGCGCTTGCACTGGAAGAAGACCGGGAAGCTGACCAGGCCGAGCCGGTAGACGCCGAGCCCATCGATGCCACCGTCGCCGCTTTTGCCGGTGACGTTGACGCTGTCGAAGTCGGCCTCGCGCAGCAGCCGCTGGGCGAGCCGCTCGAATGCATCCGGTGGCATATCCATCAGCTGATCGAGCAACAGTTCCTTCCAGCCCCGCTCTCCGGATAGCTCGGCCGTCATCCGGGTCGCCGGCATCTTGTGACGTCCGCGTCTTGCGTGCCTTGCGCGCCTCCACCAGGTGAGCCTGCCAGAGCTCACGGACTCCGCTCCCGGCGCTGGCTGTCGGTGTCGGCGGGGTCGGTGACCAGCGCGGTGCCCTCGTCAGTCAGCGACCAGATGCCCCGGGCACTGTTGGTCAGCAGGCCCATTCCCTTCAGGTAGGAGCGGGCCCAGGCGAGCCGGTAGCCGATCTCGGTTTCCGGTCCGTCGTTGTGCAGCACGGCCTGCTGGGCGTCGCTGAAGCCCTGGCGCTTGATGACCGTCTCCACGATCTCACCTATGGACGCCGACCCACCGAGCTCAGTCACAGCCTGCAGTGTGGGCCAGAGCAGCTCGTGATACGGCGGTACATCAGCCACAGCCATGGTTTATCATTCCCATCTACCCCCAAGTCCGTTCTTCATCATCATCGTGACAGCAGTTCCAATGTTTCAAGTACTTGCCGCGGCCCGCTCGCTCATGCCGCGTTGCGGCTTTGACTGGCAGCCGCGATGGATCTATTTCCCGGCCTCTTGAAACCAATCAGGGCCACCCCTTCATTCTGACGAGAGAAGAGCATCAAACTCGGTGGTACCTAGCGCAACAACGTTCTGGAGCAGCCGTGGCAGCTTCTCTAGCTGGGTAAGCAATTCCAGATAGGATAGGAGGCGGCTGACCTTGCAAACGCCGGATCTCTGGGGCACGGTAGCGGTCATGGCGGCGACCCTCCGCACCGAGGCCGCGATCCCGGCATGGATCGAGTCGGACCTGTTGGTTGTGAACGGCCGTGACCCCCTCGGGCTTGACGCGATTGCGACGTACCGGATTATGCCCGAGCTGCTGCCCGGCATCCTGCAGTTGAGCAGGCGGGCCCGGTACTTCTCGTTTTTCGCCTACCTGCTGAGCGTCTTCCGCAGCCACGTTGATCAGCCGGCGATGCGAACGCTCGACCAGTTCATCCGGCGCGCCGAGTACGAGTACGGGTATGCAGTGCTGACGTGTGAGCGCTGCAGCGCTGACGCTTCGTGGCGAACTGGTGTCCTCGGTGAAGTCAGGCTCCGGCCCGCGCGCCGCGACCGGCCGGCGGCGCTCAAGAGAGGACTGTCAGTCGACACCACGCTTGGCGGCTACGGCCTGTTCTACCGGAGCCCTCTCCAGGCGCTGAACGTCGTCGCCGCCGAGGATACGCCGCTCGATGACACCCACCGTGCTCCGCACGATGTCCTCGCCAACAGCCGTGCACGAGAGCTGGCGGCCCACTTCGCAGCCGCGGTCGGAGGCACGGAGTGGGCGGATCGGTACCTCGGTGGCGATGATCCGGTACCTGCACGCACGTTGAAGGAGCTAGCCGATGCCGCGTGTCTGTGCCGCCTTGATGACGCGAAGGAGGAGCGCGAGGCGCTGATCGCGCTGTTCACCACCGCGACTGCTGAAGCGTCCCCTGCGCAACATCTGGACTCCAGTCGCCGACTGCAGGGCTTGGCGCACTTCCTCGAGATCATCGGGCGCGCGCCGGCTGCCACAACGTCGATGTACGCCTGGCGCGAGGCGATGTGGGAGGCCGCCGTGTCGCTCGGGCCGGACGATCGTTCCACCCGAGCACGCACATCTGCAGCCTGGGGGGCGTTCGCCGCGCGCGAAGTGCAAACAGCGGCGGTCGGCATCATCTTCGATGCCGCCTGCCGGTTGGGCAAGTCGAAGCGACCGCCGGAAGGTTGGCGGTATCGGACGTTCCTCGCAGCAGCGGGCGATGCTCTGAGTGCGGGGACTACGTGCACCGGAATCAAGGCCACCGCAGGCGACAGGACACGAGCGTTCGCCGGACGCACAGCGCAGGTAAATTCGAACCGTTCGCTTGAATGGTTGCTCGGCCAGGCGAAGGAGAGCCGCTTGGTCCCGGACGCGCTCTCACTGCTCCTGGAGTTGTGCCGGCGTCTCCCTGACGCGGCGAGCATGCCTTCGGAGTGGCGTCAGGTCGCCTCGATTGATGGAGAGCACCAAGACGGGCTCCAGCACTTCGCGGACCACCTCTCCGCCCATCTCGAGACCGACCCGACGTTGGGCCAGACGGTGAGCTGGCTGGTTCGGCGCTACGTCTTGAGCCCGCATGAGCAAGTGGCGATGAGCAAGCTGCCACGTCACACCTTCCGCTTCCGGTACGACGCCGGGGAACTGGTCTTCTACCAGTCGCCGCCTACGGACTTGGGCGACGGCATCCTCCGGCATGAGCCGTTGTCACTGATCACAAGGGATCTCGGGCTCTGGCGCGACGATGGCAAGGGTGCGGTGGTCACTGCACGTGGGCGGTTGTTGATACGCGAGGCGTTCGCGACGTGAGACTGACGAAAGCCCTTCTGCATGCGCGCGACGAGGTCTTCTTCGCGACGACGTTCACTATCGACCTTGCGGGATTCGACGACTACCTGTTCCCGAAGCTCGGTGCCCCACCGCTGAACGCGACCGTCCTCGTCGACGGTGATCGCCTGAACGCGTACTACCGGTCAGCGGCCGAGCGTGATGAGACTGCCGCGGCGAGCCGTGCCGGTCAGCACTACGCCCTGCGACCGGTGCACTGGAACGGGAACGCATTTCACGCCAAGACATACGTGTCCGGCACTAAGAAGGGGGGCCGCCTCGTAGTTGGCTCGGGGAACCTCGGGTTGAGCGGGATCTCGGAAGGCAACGAGGTGGCGTGCCTCTTCTCGTCCGACGATCCAGCGGCGCGCCCGTCGATCGCCGCCTGGACGGCTTGGATGGATCGGCTCGTGGGCCTCCTCGGAGAGGAGGTTGTCGGTGACCGCTGGGCGCGGGCGCTATCGACGTGCTCATGGCTGCAGGCCGCTGGCGGCGGCACAACGTACTTCCATCACAACCTCGACCAGCCACTGCTCGAGCAGTTGCTCGCGGCGTGCCCTCGCAAAGCCGACCAGCTGCTCATCGGTGCTCCGTTCTTCGACGAAGACGCCGAGGTGGTTGCGACGCTGGTGCGAGAGCTGGCGCCACGCGAAGTGCTCTGCCACCTCGGGGATAACGCCTCTGTCGATGGCGAGGCACTGATGCGCGCGTTGTCCCCGGTGCGCCGCGTCTACTACCTCGGTCCTGATCCCGATGCCTACGTGCACGCGAAGCTCATCGCCATCGTCCGTGGCGATGATGCGCTCGTGATGAGCGGATCCGCCAACCTCTCGCGGAAGGCGATGCTCCATGCAGGCAGCCGCGGCAACTGCGAGACGGCTGTACGGGGAAGAGCGACGGCGGCGCAGGCGCACGAGGTCTTCAACGGTCGGCTGAAGTGGGTTCCGCTGTCCCACAGCGATCTCGCGGCGTTCAAGTACGCCCCGCGTGTCGAGGCCGAGGGCGCCTCGGGGCTCCGGCTGACCGCAGCGGCGTTCCGCGACGAGACCGCCCTCGAAATTCAAGGCACTGGGGAGTGGCCGAACGGCGCGGCGATTCGGCTGCTCCAGCCCGTCCCGGGTGCCATCGACCTCACTGGGACGCCGTCTGGCTCGGCGTGGTGGTCGGTGCGTATCGACCTTCCCCAGAGCGTCGATCCATCGCTGTCAACGGCAGTCGTGGCGGTAGTCGACGGCGAGTGGGCATCGAACTGCATTCCCGTTGACCACCCGCGGGCGCTGAACGCGATGCTTGGCGCGAGGAAGGCCGTGCCGTCGCCCGCCGACGATCTCCCGGGCGGCACCGACGATCCGATGCTCGAGGCACTCGTCTCGTGGCTGCGGCAAGGCACGAACTTCTCCGGTCTCGAAGCGCTCGACTCGCTCTCGCGAGGCCGTGCCGCCCGCGTAGGAGGCCTCGAAGAAGGCGAAGACGACTTCGTACCAGACGAACTCGAGCTTCAGGTCCAGAGCCGGCGGGCGTCCCGGTGGCTGACCCGACGCGCGGTGGGCCTCGACGACTTGCTGACTGCCATCGGGCTTCTTGGTGCCGAGATCCCAGCGGCGCACCGCCTGCGCCTCGTTAACCTTCATGATCACGACGGCCGAGCGGTCGCAATGGATCACGAACCCACGCCAAATCTGCGAGTGCGCCTCAAGAACGCACTGCAGAAGATGTGCTCGGCCGCTACGGATGTGCGGCTGTTTGAGCGCGATCCGACCACAAGTGCGTACAACATCGTCACGCTCATCGAGGCACTGTGGTTGCTTGACCAAGTGCCTCCGTGTACTCGATACCTGGGGCGCGACGCACGCCGGACGCTCCTCAAGACGCTGCTCGAGGGCCTGAGCGGGGTGGACAACAAGAGCGGTCTCGTGGATCTTCTTGTCGGAGAAGACCGTGCGCAACTGCAGACGCTCCTCGGTGATGAGACGCCACGTCTGGTCGCAGATCTCGTGCTATCCGCAGTCTCGCGTGAGCGCGGCGGCTTCGAGCCCGACGTGCTGTTCGAGTGGAAGCCGCTACTGGCGAGGTTGGTCGGTGAAGGGCTCTGCCAGCCGCGAGATGAGGCTCAGGCCGACTCGATCGATTCCGCACTCGACTTCATGGATGACAACCACTGGCCTGCTGTCGTCCGCACGCGTCACGGTGTCGACTGCAGCATCAAGCGGTTGAAGGGCAACCAGACGCTTCTCACGTTCAAGCTAGCGTTGCCTGGAGACCTTTTCAGCGACACGCGCGTCACTGCCGCCGTGTTCGAGTGGTTTCGCTACTTCAGGCCTGCGCACGGCGAGCAGATCCAGCTGCGGTGCGCTGACGATGTTCCCGGCGCGGATGCTTGGCGGATCGCCATTGCGGTTGGCACGGTGGCGTACGCCAAGTGGCCGGGACAGTCCGGTGTGGCGAGCAGCGCTGAAATCACACCTGAGGCTCTGCGTCTCCTTCTCAGTGACGGCAACGGTATGGGAGCGGCATTCCCCGACCAGCCACGCGCCGAGGCAATTCCGGCGTAGCGAGCGCCGGCGCCGACGGGGCGTTCACGGAGTCCAGTGGCTAGTAGCCAACTAGCTTGATTCGGTGCGGATCAGTATTACCGGTAGGCGAATGGTGCGACGTGATCCAAGACGGCTCGACCATCGGAACAAGTCGACGACACACGGCGGCCTTGAGCGCCGATCGGGCGGGGCGGTGGGCTGAACCGATCGACGTCTGTTTCGGGTGGACCGGATGCGGCTGGTGCTGGGCAATGGCGCACGCGCTGGCACGTGTCGGACGAGAGCCGCGCCCGCGTGACGTCGTAGTCGCGCTGATCGCACTCATGGCTCTGGCGGCGGTCGTGATGGCGGCCAATGTCATGTGGTGGGGATACCCGCAGCACCCTGACCGGCTCGTACTGGATCGTCCGCGGCCTCAACGTCGAGACTGGTCACCCATCGGTATCCCTCGCCCGTTGCCCCTCAGTAGCTAGCTGCGGGCCATCCAGGGCCAGACTGGCCACGATGCGCTCAAGCTCGGTCCGCAGCACGCGGCCGGTATCCAGATCTCATCTGATGCGCTGCTCGTCAGTATCCGAGTGGTAGGCCACCATCCGCTGGATGGTGTGGAGTAGGTCCGCTGTCGGCTCGCTCCAGCCGACCCGTGGGGGCCAACTGATCCAGCAGACGTCCAGCTTCCGCCTGCGGCCGGTGGCGAAGGAGCCGCGCGCGGCAGCAGCCCCGGCGTCCGTAGGGGCCTGCGTCCGAAGGAGGCGAGCGAAGCCGATGTGACGCCAATCACGATGCAATTTTCCTACTAGCGCATGAGGCGGCTGGCCGCCAGCGGCCTGCTCCCCGAGCGGGCCGGGCAGCCCGTCAAGGCGTGGGTCCACGTCACCCTCGCCGAACTGCGCGCCCTGGACCCCGAATCGGTCCTGCAAGGTCAGTGGATCACCGCCGTGCAGGCCAAGTGGGCCGGAGCCCGGGCCGCCGCCTCGGTCGTCGGCGGCGACGGCGCCGCCTGGCTCGACGGGCCCGCCGCCCGCGCCGTGACCTGCGACGCGATCATCAACCCCGTCGTCACCGGCGACGTGGACATCGCCGCCCTGGACCACCTGGTCAAGCTCTGCGTCCAGCTGGACCGCCTCGACCACGCCGCCGGCCGGGCCGAGCCCGCCGCCGACTCCGCCGAGGTGTCCCCCGCGGACGCGCCCGCTGCCCCGGCCTCCCCGGCCCGCGAGGCCCTGCAGAAAGCCATCATCGGCAAGGCGGTGGATCTCCTCTCGGGTCCCGGCGGCCTGGCCTCCTTCCTGCGCACCCGCCAGCTCGGCGCGAGGCTGGCCGGCCCCAGCCTCCCGCTGGACATCGGCTACAGCGACACCGTCCCGGCCGCGATCCGAAACGCCGTGCGGCTGCGGGACCGGCACTGCCAGTGGGCCGGCGGCTGCCACCAGCCCGCCCAGGCCTGCGAGGTCCACCACGTCAAGCACAAGGCCGACGGCGGCCCCACCAGCGTCAAAGACTGCGTGCTCCTGTGTTTCTTCCACCACCAGGTGTGCATCCACCGCTGGGGCTGGACCCTGGTCCTGAACCCCGACGGCACCACCACCGCCTGGAACCCCGACCGCACCAAAGTCCTCCACAGTCACAGCCCCCCAGCAAGAGCCGGGTTACCCCCGGGATGATCGGAGCTACCCACCGGTAGGATTCCCGACCACCTCGGCTAGGGCTCATGTCCGGCGAATGTGCCCGCAAAGAGCCCGCCGGCTCGTCTGGCAGCCGCCAAGCCTAGTGCGAGTCGCGCAGGCTCAGGTTCGGGCAGACTCGGAGCGAGCGATAGTCATGTACCAGGAGCCACCCGCGAGATTCAGCGCCCCAAGAACCAGGAACAGGGCTGCCCATTCGTAGGCGCCGGCCAAGAGGAGCAGGACGCCGCCGACGGCCAGGACACAGCCACCGGCAATACGCGTGACCCCAGAGGCGCGGAGATGGCGGTACTCCCATGGCACGATCAGGCGCCGCATGCCGGTGCGCGGGGGAGGCCCGCGCCGACTTTTGGGAGCGGTGTTGTCATTGGGTGCGTTCATCGGGATGCCTCCTGTGACCTTGCGGCGCCGGTCCTCCGGCCCTCAGCCATAGGCTGGCACGCACCGCCAGCGCCGCGGCAGGGGTCGTTCCACCCCTCTTGCCGAAGCGGACTCGGCGGGGTGGAATCACCCCTAAAAGCCTCGTGGCCAAGCCCGGCTTTCGGGCTCGGCTGTGCCGTTGGCCTGGGCTGTACCGCGGCTGCGGGCCGCGGTTATGGTAACCGCTATGGAGCGGTCTGCGGTGGCCGACGTGACGGGAAGCATGCACGGCTTTCCGGCTGCGCTGACCAGTTTCGTGGGCCGTGCCGGGGTGGTGGACGAGGTCGCTGGCCAGCTGGGTCAGTACCGGCTGGTGACGGTGACCGGGCCCGGGGGTGCCGGGAAGACGCGGCTGGCGGGCGAGGTAGCCAGGCAGGTGGCCGGCCGGTTCGCTGACGGGGTGTGGCTGGCGGAGCTGGCGGCGGTGCGGGACCCGGCGCAGGTGGCGGCCGCGGTGGCGGCGGCGCTGGGGGTCCGGGAGCTGCCCGCGGTGGCGGCGGCCGATGCGCTGGCCCGCGCGCTGGCCCGGCGGCAGCTGCTGCTGGTGCTGGATAACTGCGAACACGTGATCGGTGCTGCGGCGGAGCTGTGCGGCAGGCTGCTGCTCGGCGCCGATGATGTGCGGGTGCTGGCCACCAGCCGGGAGCCGCTGCGGATCGCGGGGGAGGCGCGGTACCGGCTGGGGTCGCTGACGCTGCCTGACCCAGGTAATCCGGCGGATCCTGACGGGTCGGAGGCGGTGGCGCTGTTCGCGGACCGGGCCCGCCGGGCTGACGCGAGTTTCGCGCTGGATGGGGAGACCGCGCCGGTGGTGGCGCGGCTGGTGGCGCGGCTGGACGGGATGCCGCTGGCGATCGAGCTGGCGGCGGCGCGGGTGGAGGCGCTGGGCGTGGCGCAGCTGCTGGACCGGATCGATGACCGGTTCACCCTGCTGGAGGCAGGGGACCGGCTCGCGGCGGCCCGGCAGCGGTCGCTGGCGGCCGCCGTGGAGTGGAGTTACCGGCTGCTGGATGAACGCGGGCGGCGGGTGTTCCGCGCGGTGTCGGTGTTCCCGGGGCCGTTCACGCTGGAGGGGGCCGAGGCGGTCGCGGGGGCTGGTTCCGGGCCGGCCGTGCTGCACCTGGTGGACTGCTCGCTGCTGGTCCCGCCGCGGGCCGGCCCGGATGGCCGGTCCCGGTATGTGATGCTGGAGACGCTGCGGGCCTACGGGGCGGGGTTGCTGGCCGGGGCCGGCGAGGGTGACACCGTTGCGGCTGCGCTGGCCACCTGCGTGCTGCGGGTGGCCGAGGATGCCATGGCGGGGCTGGCGGCCAGCGCGGGCGAGGTGGCTGCTGCCCGGTGGCTGGACGCGGAGGACGCCACCCTGCGCCAGGTGCTGGACTGGGCCTTGGAGCATGATGCGGCCGTGGCGTCGCGGCTGGCGGTCGCGCTGGCGTGGTGGTGGCAGGTCCGGGGCCGGCTGGCGGGTCAGGTGCCGCGGCTGCGTGAGGCCGTCGACCGCGCCGCGGCGGGCAGCGGCACGTGGTGCGCCGGGCACACCTGGCTCGGTCAGGCGGCGATGGATTCGGCCGATCCGGCTGGGGCGCTGCGCCATTTCACCGTGGTCCGCGACGCCGTCGGGGACCGGGGGCCGTTCCCGCTGCTGGCCAGGTGCCTGAGCGGCCGGTCGGCGACGTTGCTGACCATGGGGCGGATCGCCGAGGCGGCCGGCGATGCCCGACGTTCGGTGGCTCTGGCCCGGGAGGGTGATGACCCGGTCGCCGAGGCGCTGGCCCTGGCGGTCCTCGGCCTGGTCGCCTGTGTCGTGGGCGACCGCGTCGGCGCCGTGCAGCTGGCCCAGCTGGCGGAGCAGCTCACGGCGGCCAGGCACGGCCCGATGGCCCGGGTGTGCGGCCACATCCTGACGAGCGTGCTGATCGAGGCCGGCGAGCTGGCCGCTGCCGAGCGGGTCTGCGCGGCGGGGCTGGCCGGGGCCCGGGACGCGGGCGACTTGTCGAGTCTGGGGAACCTGCTGGAGAAGATGGTGGTTCTCGACCTGGTCTCGGGCCGTTTCGCGGACGCCGCCGCGCACCTGCGGGAAGGGCTCCAGACCGCGTTGCGGACCGGTGCCCGGGCCAGGGTGCTCGACGACCTGGACTGCTGCGGGTACCTGTGCGCCATGACCGGGCGCCGCGCCGAGGCCGTCACGGTATGGGCCGCGGTGGTCGTGCTGCAGGGGCGCGAGGGGTTCTCCGTCCCGTCACACCCGGATCTGCCCGAGGGCTGGTTCCGGCGGCAGGAACACCTGCGCGAAGCCCGGCGGGCGCTCGGGCCGGCTCAGGCGCCGGCGGCCGAGGAACGCGGCAAGGCGATGAGCCTGGCCACCGCGGCCGAGTACGCCCTCATGCTCACCGCCGCGGGGCCGCAGCCGCCGTCCGCGGACGGACCGGCCGCGAACGGGGCGGCGGTCACCGTGCCGGGCCTGGACAGGCTCAGCCCCCGGGAACGGGAGCTGGTCACCCTGGTCGCCCGGGGGCACACCGACGCGCAGATCGCATCCCAGCTGTACATCAGCGTGCGCACGGTCAGCTCGCACCTGGACCGCATCCGGGACAAGACCGGATGCCGGCGCCGTGCCGACCTCACCCGCCTCGCCCTCAGCGCCGGCCTGGTCTAACGCAGCCTGTCCAGCCGGGCAGCCGCCCGCCACGCGGCGGTGTGGGTGATTCCACCCCTGCCATGACCGCGCGAGAAGAGGGGTCAACCCGCCCCTGCCGCGGACCTGGCGGCGTGGGCGAGCCTATGGCTGAGGGCCGGAGAACCGGCCAGCTCCTAGCAGATAGGACATGAAATGTCCGCACTACTTACCCACGAGGGAACTCAGGCCAGCACGACCGAGCCCACCACTCCGGTCGGCCGCGGACCGCTCCGCGGACCGTGGCACCGGATCCGCCTGACCGTCCAGGAGATGAACTACGCGGCCCGGCGGGTCGTCGAGCTGCAGGCACCCTGGAGCGTTGACCAGCAGTGGAAGAGCAGGTAAGGATCATGGCTGTGGACTCGTTCACGGGCAAGCTCGCGGTGGTGACCGGCGGCGGCTCGGGCATCGGCCGCGAGCTTGCCCGTCAGCTGGCGGCGCAGGGATGCTCGGTTGCGGCCTGCGACCTGAATCCGGACACCGTCGCGGTGACCGCGGCCACGGCGTGGGCGACCGCCCCGCCCGGCGTCAAGGTCACCGGCCATGCCTGCGACGTCTCCGACGAGGCGCAGGTCCAGCGGTTCCGCGACGAACTGCTCGAGCAGCACGCCAGCGATCACGTCGACCTGGTCTTCGCCAACGCGGGCATTTCCGCCGGCGGCAGCTTCGTCAAGGACTCCCGGGAGGAGTGGGAGCGCACCTTCGCCATCAACTGGTGGGGCGTGTATTTCTGCGCCCGCACGTTCCTGCCGCTGCTGATCGCCAGCGGCGACGGGGTCCTGGTCAACACCGGCAGCGTCGCCGGTTTCTGGGCCACGGCAGGGGCTGGCGCGCCGATCACCGCCTACAGCACGTCGGAGTTCGCCATCAAGGGCTTCTCCGAAGCACTCGTCGAAGACCTGCGCTCCAATGCGCCGCAGGTCCGGGTCGTCGTAGTCATGCCGGGCGTGGTGAACACCGACATCTACGAGAACTCCCGCCGCGCCCTCGGCCAGCCAGCGTGGGAGCAGCTGAGCGACGTCCAGCTGCTGGAGCTGCTCCCCGATGACACGCGGGCCACTCTCATCACGATGGGCCTGCTGGCCGAAGACTTCTCCGCCGATGACCTGCGCCAGGCGATCCCGCGGCTGAAAGCCGAATTCATCCAGGACAAGGGGTTCACCGCGGCGCAGGCGGCGACCGTCATCCTGGACGGGGTGCGATCCGGAGCCTGGCGGATCCTCGTCGGCGACGAAGCCAAGATGCTCGACGAGCAGGTGCGCGCGAACCCTGAGGCCCCCTTTAACTACGAGAACTACGCGGAGATGTACGGCCCTCTGATAGCACAAGCGGAAGCGGAAGCGTCAGGAACACCGGAGCCGTAACCGCAGCGGGCCAGGGGCATCTCGGCCACCCTTGCTACGAGAGGCTGGCCAGCCCCCGCGTATCCACGCACGTGACGCCGCGCACCTGGACGAAGACCATGAGCGCGTTGTCACAGTGGCGGCAGCGCACCACGGTACCCAGTCCCGGCCGGTAAACCGCGAACTCGGCCACGTACCCGACCGTGCCGCAGGAGCCGCACGTGCCCGTGGCCGCGGTCATCTCGGTGCCGAACACCTCGAGCATCAGGCCGCCGATCGCGTTACCGTCGAGCGCCCGCTCCTCCAGCGGCTCCATCACAAGCCTCCCTACAAAGCATCAGCGTGCGTACCACAACCGTCAGCTTCCCGTCGCACCGAACCGCTCGGTCTTCACGCGCCCCTCCTGGTAGCCGAGCGCCACCAGCCCGGCCGCCACCGTCTCCACGAAGCTCGTCGGGCCGCACACGTAGGCCAGCGGCGCCTGCGCCGCGGACCAGGCCACCTCGGTCAGCATCCGCTGGTCGACCCGGCGCGCGTAGCCCTGCCAGCCCGCCGGCTGCTGCCTGGTCAGCGTGTGGATCACCGTGACGCCTTCGACATGCTGGTCGAGTTCGGCACGGTAGATCACCTCCGCCCAGCTGCGGGAGGAGTACAGCAGCCGTACCGGGACGGGACTCTCCTCGCGGGCCCGGTGCCGGAGGATGGCCCGCAGCGGGACGATGCCCGATCCGCCGGCCACCAGCAGCAGCGGCCCGCCGTCGACCGGGTCCCAGACGAAGTAGCCGCCGACCGGGCCGCGGATCTCGATCTCGTCGCCCGGGTGCACGTCCTCGGTCAGGTACGGGGATACCTCGCCGTCGTCCAGCCGCTCCACCGTGATCGCGACCGGCTCGCCAGGCGCCGTCGCGATCGAGTACTCGCGCGAGGCCTGGTAGCCGTCGTCGGCGGTAAGCCTGACGTCCAGGTGCTGCCCGGCCCGGTGACCCGGCCAGTGCGGCAGCTCGAACGTCAAGGTCCGCACCTTCGGCGTCTCGTCGGCCAGCGACTCGACCGTGGCGGTCTGCCAGGCCGTCGTGAGGGGCTGGGAGGGTTGTCCCCCCTGGGCGTTCAGTCGCCCGCGTACCGCTGTTCCCGCCATGGGTCTCCGTACATGTGGTAGCCGTACATCTCCCAGAAGCCCGGCGCGTCGACATCCCGCAACCGCAGCCCGCGCACCCACTTGGCGCTCTTCCAGAAGTACAGGTGCGGGACGAGCAGCCGGGCCGGGCCGCCGTGCTCGGGCGGCAGCGGGCCGCCGTCGTAGTTGAAGGCCACCCAGGCCTTCCCGCCGGTCAGGTCGGCGACCGGCAGGTTGGTCGTGTAGCCGCCGTCGCAGAAGGCCAGCACGTAGGGCACGTCGTAGGAGACCGCGCCGAGCAGCACGTCGAGGGACACCCCGGTCCACATGGTGTCGAGCTTGGACCACCGGGTCACGCAGTGGATGTCCTTCGTAACGGTCTCGGTCGGCAGCGCCTGGAACTCCTGCCACGTCCAGCTCTTCGGCCCGTCGGAAGCGCCCTCGATGGAGAACGTCCAGTTGGCCAGCGGCGTATGCGGCGTGGGCCCGGCCGAAAGGACGGGAAAGTCATGGGTCACGTACTGGCCCGGCGGGACCCGGCCCTCGGCCGCCTCCTCGCCGCGGCGGCGGTGGAACCCGCGCGAGATGGGACTCATGCGGGCAGCCTACGCCGGACCGGCAACGCCGTGCCAGCCACGGCTCTCACACCGTGGCGAGCAGGTACAGGTTCAGCCCCACGATGAGCGCCGTGACCAGGCTCGCCGCCAGCATCATCGGGCGCCGGTTGACCAGCGGCCCCATCAGGTCCGCCTTGCCGGTGAAGACCAGCAGCGGGATCAGCGCGAACGGGATGCCGAAGGACAGGAAGACCTGGCTGAGCACCAGCGCCCTGGTCGGGTCGAAGCCCACCCCGATCAGGACCAGGGCCGGGATCATGGTGATGGCCCGCCGCGCGAAGATCGGGATCTGGCGGTGGATGAAGCCCTGCATGACGACCTGGCCCGACATGGTGCCCACGCAGGAGGAGGCCACCCCGGACGCGAGCAGCGCCAGCCCGAACACCAGCCCGCTGTGCGCCCCAAGGTAACGGTTCAGGCCGTTGAACACGACCCCGAGGTCGCTCCCGGCCCCGGACAGCCCGCGCGCGTGGAACACCGCCGCGGCCGTGGCCAGCATGGCCAGGTTGATCACGCCGGCGATGCCCATCGCGATCATGATGTCGATGAGCTCGAACCGGAAGATCTTCCGGCGCGCGTCCGGGTTGGCGCCCACGATCCGGTTCTGGGTCAGCGAGGAGTGCAGGTAGATCACGTGCGGCATCACGGTGGCGCCGATGATGCTGACGGCCAGCAGCGCCGAGCCGCCGCCCGCGAACTGCGGCACGAACAGCCCGCGGGTCACCCCTGACAGCGACGGGCTGGCCCGCAGCACCTCCAGGCCGAAGGCCAGGACCACGACCGCCACCAGCCCGGTGATCGCCGCCTCGAGCCGGCGGAAGCCCCAGACCTGCAGGCCCAGGATGGTGAACGCGGACACGCCGGTCAAGACGGCCGACACCCACAGGGACAGCCCGAACACCAGGTGCAAGCCAAGGGCGGCGCCGACGAATTCGGCCAGGTCGGTGGCCATCGCGACCGCCTCGGCCTGCAGCCACAGCAGCACCACGACCCGGAACGGCAGCCGGTCACGGCACACCTCAGGCAGGCTGCGGCCGGTGGCGATGCCCAGCTTGGCGCTCATCGACTGGACCAGCATGGCCATCAGGTTCGCGGCCAGCACCACCCAGAGCAGCGTGTACCCGAACTGCGATCCGCCCGCCATGTTGGTGGCGAAGTTGCCGGGGTCGATGTAGGCGACGGCCGCGATGAACGCGGGGCCCAGGAACGGCAGCACCGCCCGGACCCCGCGCCTTTCGCCTGACAGCACCCGCTCGGCGGCGGCGCTGATGCGGGCTTCCCCCGGAAGCGGGTCGTCCGCGACCACCACCTGCCGGATCAGCGGAACCGTGTCAGCCAACGCGAGGCCCGCGCACAGCCGAAGGCCCGCGCACAGCCGAAGGCCCGCGCACAGCCGAAGGCCCGAGCACAGCCGAAGGCCCGCGCACAGCCGAAGGCCCGAGCACAGCCGGAGGCCCGCGCATGACCAGAGCCCCGCGCTCAGCCAACGGAAGGCCCGTACCCCAGCGACTGCGGCATGCTCGAGTCGGGCGACGGCTGCCGCAGGCCCTCGTCCAGCGAGCCGAACTCGGTCATCAGCGCCGGGCTGCCGCCCCACGCCGTCTGCTCCTCGGCGACCAGCGTGTTGGTCGTGAGCAGCAGGCCCGCCACGGACGCGCCGTTCTGCAGCGCCGAGCGGACCACGCGGAGCGGGTCGATGATGCCCATCTCGATCATGTTGCCGTGGCGGCCCTCCAGGGCGTCGAACCCGTCGTCTGCGCCCATGCCGACGCTATGCGCCACGACCTCCGCGGCCGGGTAGCCGGCGTTGGCCGCGATGAGGTAGGCGGGCTCGCTCAGCGCGCGCCGGACGATCCCGACCCCGATCGCGTAATCGCCAGTCACCGAAAGGTCATCCAGCGCCCCCACCGCGTGCAGCAGGGTGGCGCCGCCGCCGGCCACGATGCCCTCGGCCATCGCGGCGCGCGTGGCGGACAGGGCGTCCTCGACCCGGTGCCGCAGTTCCTTCAGCTCGGCCGGGGTCGCCGCGCCGACCCTGATCACCGCGACCTTGCCGGACAGCGCGCCGATCCGCTCGGTCAGCACGTCCTCGTCCACGCCGAAGGTGGCCCGCCCGAGCTCGGCCCGCAACTGGTCGAGCCGGAACGCGACCGCCTCCGCGGAACCGCCGCCGCCGATGATGGTCGTCAGGTCCGCGGTCACCCGCACCTGACGCGCCCGGCCGAGCTGCTCGGCGGTCATCGTCTCCAGCGTGAACCCGGAATGCTTGCTGTACACCGCGCCGCCGGTCAGCGCGGCAATATCCTCCAGCTTGTGCAGCCGGCGGTCACCGAACCCGGGCGCCCGCACCGCGACGCACTGGAAGATGCCGTTCACGTGGTTGTGCACCAGCATGGACAGCGCCGTGCCCTCGATGTTCTCGGCGATGATGACCAGCGGGCGCGGCGCCCGCATGATCTTGTCCAGCAGCGGCATGAGCTGCTGCACCTTGGTGATCTTCTCGCTGCACAGCAGGATGTACGGGTCGTCGACGATGGCCTCAAGGCTGGCCGGCCTGGTCACCATGTACGGCGACAGGTACCCGTTGTCGAACTCGAAGCCCTCCACGAAGTCGACGTTCATCCCCGGCAGCGGCGCGTCCTCGACGGTCACGATGCCGCCGTCGCCCACGGTGTGCAGAGCGTTGGCGATGACCGCCCCGACCGTGTCGTCGTCGTTGGCCGAGATCGCCGCGACCCGGGCGTAGTCAGACTCGGACTCGATGGGGTGGGCCACGCCCTCCAGGTACTCGACCAGCCGGCCTACGGCCACGTCGATGCCCCGCTTGACCAGGACCGGGTTGGCGCCGTCGCCGATGGCCGCCATGCCCTCCCTGACGATGGCCTGGGCCAGCACGGTGGCGGTGGTGGTGCCGTCGCCCACGATGTCGTTGGTCTTGATCGCCGCTTCCTTGACCAGCTGCGCGCCCATGTTCTCGAACTGGTTCTTCAGGTGGATCTCGCGCGCGATCGTGACGCCGTCGTTGGTGACCACGGGCGAGCCGGTGATCTTCTCCAGGATGACGTTGCGCCCCTTGGGGCCGAGAGTCGATTTCACGGCTTCGGCCAGCTGGTCCACGCCAGCCAGCAGCAGGCCGCGTGCTTCAGCGCCGAAGCGCAGTTCCTTGGCCATGAATGCTCCTCAGAAGCTCAAAAGTCACGGGCTCAGAAAGTCACGGAACCAGGATCGCGCGGCCGCGCACGCGGCCGGCGTCCAGGTCGGCGATGGCGTCGGGCGCGGCGTCGAGCGGGTAGACCTTGGTGTGCAGCGTAACCTTGCCCCCTTGGGCCAGCGCCATCAGCTCCACCAGGTCGTTGTAGGTCCCGACGATGTTCCCGACGACGTTGCGCTCGGTGGTGATGACGTCCAGGGTCGGGATGTGCAGCGTGCCGCCGTAGCCGATGACGAAGTACGAGCCGGCCTCGCCGGTCATGTTCCACCCGTCCATCTCGGCGCCGTTCTCGGCCACGAAGTCGAAGACCACATGAGCACCGCGGCCGCCGGTCAGATCCGCGACGGCCTGCACCTGGCTGCCGTCGGCCACCACGGTGTGGTTCGCCCCCAGCTCCGAGGCCAGCTTGAGCGCGTCCGGGTTGGCGTCCACGACAATGATCGAACAGGCGGTCAGCGTGGCCAGGCACTGGATGCCGATGTGGCCGAGCCCGCCGGCGCCGATCACCACGGCGGTGGTGCCGGGATAGAGCAGAGGGATCGCCTTGCGGACCGCGTGGTAGGCCGTGATGCCCGCGTCGGCCAGCGCCGCGACATCCTGCGGGCGCGTCGAAGGATTCAGCTTGATGCAGGCCCGGGCCGAGGTGAGAAGGTACTCGGCCATGCCGCCGTCCCGCGACAGCCCGGGGAACGCGGCGTTCTCGCAGTGCATGTCGTCGCCCGCGCGGCAGGCGTGGCACAGCCCGTCGGTGACCAGCGGGTGCAGGATCACGGTGTCACCGGGCTGCACGTTGGTGACGTCGGAGCCGATCTCGTGCACCCAGCCCGCGTTCTCATGGCCCAGGATGTACGGCAGCGGCGTGTGCATCGCCGCGTCCCACTGCCCTTCCATGATGTGCAGGTCGGTGCGGCAGACCCCGGCCCCGCCGATCCTCACGATGACGTCGTGGGCCCCGGTGATCTTCGGCTCGGGTACGTCGTCGACCACCGGCGACTGGTGGAATTCGTGCAAGCGGACGGCCTTCATTGGTCCTCCTCCGGGTCCGCGGAGAGAAGGGACTCTCCTTGTCCTGGTGTGTCGTACCTAACCCGCAGCATGCCGCGGCAGATGCCGGCGTTCGCCTCGATGCTGATCCGCGTGACCTTCGCCTTCCGCAGGTGCAGCGGCAAGGCCGCCAGGCCGACAGGAGAACCGGTCACCGGATCGATCACCAGCGGAGCGTCATCCGAAGCGGGCAAGCCGAGCTCGGCCCGGCGCTCCCGCAACCTGGTCAGCGCACGAGACGGCGGCACCTCGCCGAGGGTCATCGCGAGCAGTGCCGCCGGGTCCTTGCCCGCCGCGAGCAGCGGCCTGCACACCTGATCGGTGCCTGCCATCACCGCCTTGCGCAGGAAGTCGGCCCGCAACCCCTCCAGCTCGCCGACCGCCTCGCCGTCGAAAGACTGGGCGAAGCCCGGCCCGGGCGGCCACCCCGCCGTTGATCGCGTCGGAGGCGAAGTGGTCCTCCAGCACGACCACGGCAGAACGCACGCCAGGCAACGCCGGACACCGCGTCGTAGGCGTCCGCCACCATCAGGTAGGCGAAGTTGGGCGCGCAGAAGTACGTCGGCAGCCGCAGCCGGACCTCGGCGTCGCCGTCCGCGGAGACGGCGCACGACGACACGAACCCGAGCGAGGTGATCGGCTCGTCGAGCTCCGGGTCGCGCACCGTCTCCAGCGCGTCCAGCAAAAGCGACCGCCAGTGGTCAACCAGTGCCGGAGAGCTCATGCTCCCGCGACCGGCTGCTCCTGGCCCAGCACCTCCTGCGCACCCGGCGTGCCAGCCGACGCGGGGAGCTGGAACTCGTCGGGCACCTTGATGTCGTAGAGCTTGGCCGCGTTCAGGCCCATGATCTTCTTCTTGCCGGCGACGTCGAGCCGCGGGTAATCCGCCGAACTCAGGTCATCCGGCAACTCCCAGGCCACGAAGCCCTCGACCTGCCACTTCGGCTCCCAGATGGCGTAGTCGCTGCCGAACAGCATCTTGTCCTCGCCGACCCAGAACAGCAGCTCGCCCATGACCTTGGCGAAGAACTTCGGCCGGGCGTGCATGAGGCCGCCGATGACGACCGCCAGCCCCGCGTACACGTTCGGCTCCTGGGTGGCCATGAAGCAGAAGTCCTCGATCCGCGGCAGGCCCACGTGCTCGACGATGAAGTTGAGGTCGGTGAAGTCGGTCGCGGCGTGGTCCACGTCGGCCACGTCGAAGGCGTCCTTGTCCAGCGGCCAGATCGTCGGGCCCTTGTGCACGTGGATGTTCTTGATCCCGAGCTCCTGGCACGCCTCCAGGTAGCGGTAGGCCGCCGGGTCGGTCAGCTTGTAGCCGCGCGAGCCGGCGTTCCACTCGGCGCTGTAGAGCTTGGCAGCCCGTGCGACCCGAACCGGTCCACGTTCCGCTTCAGCTGCTCGATGCCCGCGTCGCCCTCCCGGGGATCCCACCGGGTGTTGTACACGAAGCGGCCCGGGTGCTTCTCGCCCATCAGCGCGTTGCGCTCGGTGGTGTTGAAGCCCTCCTTGTACCACTCCTTGAGGTAGGTCGGCTGGAAGATCGCCACGTCCACGTGGCCGTCCTCGAAGACGTCCTTCATCAGGTCGTCTTCTGAGTACTTCTGGAAGTGCTCGATGGACCAGTGCGTCTCCGGCGGGCCGAGCCCCTGGTAGGCGTGGAAGCAGTTGATCCAGCCGTCGGCGTACTTCTCCGCTCCGGGTACCCAGTTGTCGGGGGCGGCGTTCCAGTAGTGCATATGCCCGTCGACGACGAAGTACTTCTCGCCGTTGCTCTCGTACATGTGCCTCCTTCGGGGCTTCGCGTGACTTGGCTGTGGCACTGAGCCGGTTATAACCGGCTCAGTGCCACAACATGCCGCGAGCAAAATATGGAATGTCCATAAGTTCTTCGCGGTCCGGGTGCGCGGTCGCACGCGTTGCCGGGTGCGCGGACCGCGCTTGGGAGTGGTCTAGGAACGCGCCACCAGGTCGAAGCCGAGGGCTTCGGCCGCGTCCTCGGGGTTGGCGACCATGATCGTCCGGTCGTCCTCGTGGATCATCCGGCCGTAGTGCGTGGACATGTTCTCCTCGAACTCCGCGGAGTTGAACCAGCCGGGCTCCTCGCCGGCCTCCTCGGAGATCTCGTCGTAGACCACGTCCATCCGGCCGACCGCGTCCACGCGCATCATGGACGGCAGCCACATCACCTTGACGTTCGGCTTGGTGGCCATCACCGCGGCGACGATCTCGCCCACCTGGTTGTTCATCAGCGTGAAGCCGCACCTGTTGGACGGCGTGCTGTCGGACTTGAACGGGCTTTCGGTGGCCATGGTCATTGCGAGAGCTCCTTCGGGACGTCGAGGTTGAGATCGGTCACGATGCCGGCGAAGCGGTTCTTGGCCGCGTCCAGGCCGTCCTCGAAGCGAGGCGGCTTGTGCTCCGGCTGCGACCACAGCGGCTGCAGGACCCGCGCGGCGGAGATGGCGCGCGGCACCCAGGTCGACATCCACCGCGCGAGCAGCTCGCGGTTGTAGTCGGCGAACTCCCGGTCGTTGGTCAGCAGCTGGAACATCGGCCTGGTGTACCGCAGGTCCCGCTCGGCGTAGTCGTACTCCTCGGCGCCGATGACGGTCGGCGTCACGAAGTCGCCGTTGCGCGGCGCGGCGTGCATCACCAGGTGGCTGCGGAACAGCTCGCCGACCAGCGGCTCGAACACCACGTTGGCCGCGAAGATGGCCTCGCACCAGTCGTCGATGCCGGTCAGCTGCTCGGCAACCTCGCGCACGCCCTGCCAGGCCGGGTCGGAGTTCCACGTCTCCAGGTGGGCGGTGCCGTTGAAGCCGTCGATCTCCTCGCTGAGCGTCAGGTTGTACAGCGCCAGGTCCTGGGCGGACCTGATCCGGTGCATGCTGTTCACCGAGATCGCGTTGTTGTGCATGTTGGTGGGGGCGCGGCGGTTCGCGTTCGCGAACAGGTAGAGCCCGAGACCGTGGTCGACGTGCATCCAGGCGCCGAGGTTGCGCTCCACGAACCGCACCCAGTTCCGGTTCCACACGTCGAACGCCTTGGCCTGCTGGGCGTTCTGGATGTTCTGGTTGAGCTGCCGCACCACGTTCGCGTTGTAGCGGTACAGGGTGAGTTCCCACTCCTCGTTCGGGTCGCGGAACTCGTGCCAGCCCAGCGCGGGCCAGTCGTAGCCCTTGCCGCCCGAGCCCGGGAAGCGCTTGGGCTCTGGCCGGTCCGAGCCCCAGGCCTTGAGCGCCGTCCAGTCCAGCGGGTAGCCGCCGCGGCCGTCGGAGAACCCGTACAGCCAGCCCTGGCTGAGGTAGTGCCGCGGGTCCGGCTGGACCTCGACGGTCATGTCCTCGTAGTGCGTCTGCTTGCGCCCGGCCGGGGTGTAGTAGTTGAACCGGCGGGAGTCGGAGTCCGGGAAGGTCTTGGCGCCGGCCTCCGCGTCGGTGAAGTGCACTACAGGGACGCTGCGTTGCTGAGCCTCTGTCATAGTCTTTCCCTTTCACGTTAGGGAGCTGGCGGTGCTTTTTCCGGGTCCCCAGTGGTGGTGAACTTGTCCCAATACACGTGCTTTTCCGGTACCCCGAGCCTGGCGAGCAACGGCACCGCGGCCTCGACCATCGGCGGCGGGCCGCATATATAGGCGTGCGCCTTCGACAGGTCGCCGGCCAGCCGCGACACCACGTCGGTGATCAGGCCGGTCTCGCCCTCCCACTCGTCCTCGGACAGCGCGGGCACGTAGCGGAAATTGGGCAGAGCCTGCTCCAGGGCGCGCAGTTCGTCCTCGAAGCACAGGTCGCCGTGGCGCCGCGCGCCGTAGTAGTACACGGCCTTGCGGTCGATGCCGCGGTCGGCCATCGAGCGGAGCAGGCACAGGATCGGCGCCATCCCGGCCCCGCCGCCGACGAAGACCAGGTCGTTGTCCGGGGCGTCGCGCAAGGTGAACACCCCGAACGGACCGCTGATGTTGAGCCGGTCACCGAGCTGCAGCTTGGTGTCCAGATAGTGCGAGAACAGTCCGTCCGGGTAGATCTTGATGACGAACTCGAGCTGCCCGCTTTCCCGGGCCGACGTGTTGGCCATCGAGAAGGAACGTACTTCGTCCGTGCCCGGCACCGTGATGTCCACGTACTGGCCGGGGAAGAACTTGAAGTCCGTGGTGTCGACCAGGCGCAGGATCAGGTGCCGCATGTCGTGCGTGACCCGGTGGTTGGCCACGACCTCGGCGACCGCGTCCTGGATCGGCAGCCCGGACCTGATCATCTCCTCGTCGTAGTTCAGCAGCTCGATGGTCACGTCCTCGTAGACGTGCGCCCGGCACAGCAGCGTGAAGCCCTCGTCGCGCTCGAAGTCCGGCAGCGCGAACGTCGAGTACTTGTCGAGCTCCACGTCGTCGCCGTCGAGCAGGAACGACTTGCACGAGGAGCACTGCCCCTCCTTGCAGCCGTGCATGAGCATGATGCCCTGCTCGGCCGCGGCGCGCAGGACGTTCTGCTCCTCGTCGACCTCGATCTCGATGCCGACGGGCTCGAACCGGACGACGTGCTTGTTCCCCATCATCACCTCGGACACGTCAGTAGATACCGGGGAGCAGGAGGGAACTCCTCGCCTCCTGCCCCCCGGTTCGTTTCGCCGGGCCGAGGGCTGTCACCCCGGCCCGTTCGGACTAAAAGGTTTTCCCCGCCAGCCCCAAAGAACGAAGCCAAACGAAGGCGGTCAGGCGTCATCCTTCGGGAACCGGCCGCCGGGGCCGCCGCGGATGTACTTGGCGTGGAAGGCGACCCTCTCCTCCGGCGTCATCTCGTTGAACAGGACGTTCGGGCTCTGCAGCGGCGGGCAGCGGCGCAGGTGGTCCAGCGTCCACATCTTGGACTGGTCGCCCAGCTTCAGGTGCGGCTGCGCCACCATGGTCTTGCCGTCGTCGCGGACGTAGCCCATGTCGGAGACCACGTTGGCCCAGTTCCAGCCGTGGTACAGGGTCTCCCATTCGCGGTGGCCGATGAGCTGGCCCATGTTCG
>CAVPLC010000060.1:0-83472 GCA_963705835.1 uncultured Actinomycetes bacterium | reverse complement strand
TTGACTGGTACCCGCTGTTCCCCAACCCGGTCGTCGCCGAGTCCCTGCTCGACCGGCTCATCAACACCAGCCACCAGATCTTCATGAACGGGCCCAGCTACCGGCCCAGCAAGAGACCCGGGCGCGTCATCCCCACCACCAAGGAGGACATCAGGTAAAACAGACACAAGCCAGGACCGGGGAATTACGTGAGCGCAGGCCTGGGGAATTACGTGATCGTTCACAAACGATACGCTGCCGGGATGGGCGAACTCATCGGATACGCCAGGTGCTCCACCGTCCTGCAGGACCTCACGGCCCAGCGCCACGTCCTGGTCGCGCTCGGTGTCCCAGACGACCGGATCTACCTCGACAAGGGCCTCACCGGCACCAGCCGTGCCCGGCCCGGCCTGGACCAGGCCCTGGCCGCCGTCCGCACCGGCGACACCCTCGTGGTGCCCAAGCTCGACCGACTTGCCCGGTCCGTCCCGGACGCCCGCCAGATCGGCGACTCACTAGTCGCGCGGGACATCAAGCTCTCCCTTGGCGGCGCCATCTACGACCCCGCCGACCCCCTCGGCAAGATGTTCTTCAACATCCTGGCCACCTTCGCCGAATTCGAAGTGGACCTACTCAGGCTCAGAACCCGCGAAGGCATGGCTGTCGCACGAGCCAAGGGCGAGGCAAGCAGCCTAAGCTCACTCCCCGCCAGCAAGCTGAGCTCACCCGCATGCATGCCACCGGCGAATACACCATCGCCGACCTCATGGAAGTCTTCTCCGTCGGCCGCGCAACCGTTTACCGCACCCTTGAGCGCGCCGCTCCGGTTCGCTAGCCGACGCTGCCGCGCTGCCCGGGCATAGCAGTGCCCCGCTGGCCGAAAGGCCAGCGGGGCGCTCTGATGGGCAATCTCAGCTTTCCCGTGCCGCTATCCACTGACGGCCCTTGTCCGTCAGGCGGCGGCTGTCGCCGTCCCTCGTAACGAGGCCCCGCCGCACCCAGGAACCGAATCCGCGCGGGTCCAGGCCGTTCTGCCTGAACGCGGCGGCGGCCTCGGCGCGCGTGAGGCCCTCGCCGGGCGGCACGTCAAAGCACTGAAGCGCGTCGATTTCACGCTCCGCGCGGTCCCCGCCGGGAACCCCAGCGGGAACGGTTCCTTCCAGGGCCGCGACGACCTGCGTGAGCCCGCTGATCACCTGCCGGAGCGCTGCCGCGAGCGCATTCTTCTCGTCTCCGCCGCGCCCCAGCTTCCGGCTCTCCCGCACGGCGCGCTCGGCCGCCACCCGCTTCGGGTGGCCCGGCGGGTGCATTGCCCTTGCTGCGCGCCGGGCATCGAGCAGGTGCTGGTGCTGGTGCTGGTGCTGGTGGTCGTGGTCTTCCATGATCTTCTTCTTCCTGATTTCTTGACCACGGTCGTCAACGACCGTATGCCCAAATCATACCAACGATCGTCCACGATCGTAAACACGAAGGCGCCCGCCACCGGAGATGGTGACGGGCGCTCGTATACGCGGTCAGCGCCGCTGTTACGCCAAATACGACCTCGTCGGGCCGTCCCGCTACCGGCGGCTGCCGCACAGCCTGGCGCGGCTGCCAGCAACGTGCCCACTGGCTAAGGTGCCGGTGATCGCTGGCACGTGTTCCCCGGAGCAGCCCGGCACTCGTCAGCCCGCCAGTTCGACGAAGGTTGATTCGCGGAGATTCTGGCGCGTTTTCCCAGGGCGTGGCCTCTTCACTGGCCCGGTTCGCCCCCCAGGCCGAGATGATCCGCCGCTGGGCGGTATAAGTAGCAGCCGCCCAGCTAGGAGGCGGGTCGAACCCAGGAGGGTTTGATGAGCATGACGGAACAGGCACCCGGCTTCGCCCGTGTGCCAATCGGGAGTGAGCACCCGGCGCGGGCTCACGAGATCCGTTTCAGGGACGAGTGCGGACCGCTCGCCGGCTACACGGTGCGCCTGAGCGAGGAAGCCGACGCCAAGTGGATGGCCTTGGGCGTCGACGGGTTCGTCGGTGAGGCAGCCACGCACGGCGAGGCGATGCGCCTGATCGTGGCACTGTGGCTCACGAGCCAGGCAAGCTAGTCCGCTGGGTAGCTATCGACGAGACAAGGTCCCCGGCATCACGCCCGGGGACCTTGTCCCGCAGGCGCCTGGAACCGGTAGCAACATGCGGTGACGGTCACCTCGAGTGACCGGGTGATACAGCGGGTTACCAGTTAAGACTTACAAGTACCTCGGCCAGGGGGGACGGGCAGGCCACTGCCACCGTCTGGGCTGCCGCCGCCCAGGTACACGCAACGCTGGCGCTCAGCGCCGCAACAACACTGAACCACGAGATCCGGCGCAGGGGGCGCGGACCTCGTGTCTGCTTCCACTACGATCGCAACGATCCCGAGACTCCGGCGGGGGTCACAGGCATGAGGTGGATCGATGCGATGGTTCTGGTGGCTGATTAAGACGTCGGTCCGGGTGGTCTGGCGGGGCACATGGCAGGCGCACAGCATCCGGCTGATCACCGGAGTGCTGTTCGCCGGCCTCGCCGCGCTCTTCTCCTACCTCGCAACCAACCGGGTGAGCGCGCTTGTGGGGGTTCTCGCCTACCCTGCCGGCCTGGCGCTGATCTACGGTTTCGACGCGTTCCGCTGGCTGACCGGATGGCACTGGCGTTGGGGCCGGGAATGGTCGATCCAGTCGGGCGGAGCACTACAGGTGACCATTTTCGCAAAGGGACCCCTGATGATCGAGTCCGCGCGCGAGCGGACAGAAGACTCGTGCGTCATCTGGGATCCCATGCGGCAGGAGTTCCGAACCAACCAAGTCTCAGCCCACCTCGGCCAGGGAATCTGCTTTTACCCGAACGGGTTCTCTGGGGCGCCGCCGGTGATGGCGGGAATCTACTGGGTCCAGTGGCAGGAGCGAAAGCGGCTTTGGCGGAACGGCAAGCCTCTCGGACCGGGTAAGTGGCATCCCGTCGATTTCTATCGCGTCAAGATCAAGACTCACCATCTTGCTGCGGCCAGCCCGGGCGCTGTCGGCCCTTGATTCGCGGGTCAGTCACCTGCTGGCCGCGTGCGTCGATGAGTTCAGCGAGAACGAGGACTTGCCCAAGGCCCGGGAGGTCTGCAGGGCCGTCAGGTCGTCTCGGCGGCTCGTGACGGAGCGGAAAGGGCCGGGTGCAGCTGGCCGCGGGCGATGGTGCATCGGCGCGATCGGGCTCAGTCCCAGACCCAGGCCTCCGATAGAGCGTGTTGCGCCTTCTGGCACAGCTCGGACTCGCGAACCGCTTGTACCGCCCGACGGGTGACCGCTGCCTTTGCCGGAATGGCGAGCATACCCGCAGCGTGGAGAAGATTCGTCGGGGCCGACGACGCTGCTGCAGCCCCAGTGGCTACGGGGTTCAGGAGCGGAACATGAGGAATCGTGGTGGCGGTAGCGACTTCAGGATGAGTCATGGCGTACTTGATGCCATGGTTGAAGGCCATGTGCGTCGCCGTTGAAAGCGGATGATGCACCACCAGGGCCTCCTTCGCAGCTAGGGCATGGGCGGAGTGAGCGGCAGCAGCGTGAGCGGCCACAAGCTTGCCGACGACAAGCTTGCCGATGATGAGTTCAAGGATCATTTTGGTCCCTCCTTCCGACTTCCGGGGATTCGATGCGCGGGTTCGATAGGCATGCTGTCAGCGTACGGTCGTAACATTCTTAGCGCAAGTCAGATTACTTAGGAATATCAAAATTTTTTTGAACGCCGCATACCGAGCACATGTCATGTGGGCCTAGCATGTACCAAGAGCCTGTATGGGTCGCGAGAGCAGAGGTCGAGATGCACCACGAACAGTTCCAGGACGTGCTCGACGAACTCGTCAGGCAGTCGGGAGTAGGCCAGGAAGTCCTAGGCGAGGTGCTGGCGCGGGCATCCCTGAGAGCTCCTGCGGAGACATCCCGCGTAGAGATCTCAGCAGGCAACCCAGCTGGCCGCCGCCCCGTCGACCAGCGCGCCATCCCTCAGGGCACCGTCAGTAAGGCAGTGAAAGCACTGAAGGATAAGGGCCTCCTCGAAGACGGAGAGAAACTCCTGCTGAGCCCCGACGGCCGCGCGCTCGCGCCGCTTCGCCTGGGGAGCCTCTATGCGATCGCGGGGATAAAGGTCGTGCAGTCAAGCGAGCAGCCAAGGCAGGTGACAACCGCGCTCCTGGGCCTCGACGGTTCCCGGGTGCTCGGGACCACGCACGGCGCAGTGGACAGCTGGGACCGGGTCGCTGAACTGATCTACCGGCAGGTGACATCCCTCAAGAGCAGCTGTGACCAGGACAGGACCGTCCGCGGGCTGAAGCCACTGCGGATGTTCGGCGTGGGCATCGAGGTGGGCTCCCCCGTCTATAACGGCGAGGTCATGCCGCATCTGAGCGACGGGTCCAAGCCGCCTGTCCCATTGGCGGCTGCGCTGCGCCGCTTCTTCGACGCTGATACCAGCTTCGGTCGGTCCGTCCCGGTGGTAGTGGAGAACGACGTCAACGCCCTGGCAGTGCTGGCCATCCACCAAGTCCACTACGCCGATCCCGATCTCGTGGTGGTCAGTGTCTTCGATGAAGGAGTCGGCGGCGGCCTGGTCATGGACGGCCGGCTACGCCGGGGGAGCAACGGCCGGGCCATGGAAATCGGCCATCTCGCCGTCGGCTTCCCGCCCGGCCAGGAGGAAAATCCACCACACCCGCAGGAACCAGACGTCGAGGCCTCCTCAGCCGCGCTCCCCGGTTTCAGCGCACCCTGCTCCTGCGGCCACTTCGGGCATGTCGACACTCTTGCGCCCCCACGCCGCATCCAGGGAATGCTCGGTGACGTCGGCCTGAATCAGCTAGGCGAGACCGCCACCTGCGATCCTGGATTCAAGAGAGCACGTGACGTATTCACGCGCAGCGGCGCCGCCCTCGGCAGAGCCTTGGCGCACGTCAGCAACACCGTCAACCCCGGCAGGATAATCGTCTACCTGCCCGGCGCCCTGGCTGAACCTAAGCCCGATACTGTCGCGGCCGCCTACCTCAGCGCGGCGCGACAGGAGGTAACCCGCGCATTCGCGGCTGGTAACCCGTCCGATTACCTGACAGTCCGCCCATTCCCCGCAAAGCCTGAAGACGTCGCGCTACTGGGAGCCAAAGCTGCAGCCGTATGCGTGCTCGAAAGCTTCATAGAACACGCGCTGCGGCTCGACGGCTGCACGACCGCACTGAGACGGCCCAGCACCGGCACCGGCAGCTTCAGGGCACTCAGTCCGCCGTAATAAAGCCGCCGGGACAGCCTGATAACGGATCGCTGGCCTGGTACAAGCCGCAGTGGCTTCGTTCGTGAGTTTTGACCGCGGTTGTTCGTGAGTTCTGACCGCGCTTGGCGGCCGGGGTGGGTGGTTTTGTTCGTGAG
Organism: uncultured Actinomycetes bacterium; assembly: GCA_963705835.1. GTDB lineage: Bacteria > Actinomycetota > Actinomycetes > Streptosporangiales > Streptosporangiaceae > Palsa-504. The sequence continues at coordinate 78,082 of CAVPLC010000060.1, read as the reverse complement.
TCTTCACTTCGGGTACTGACGAGATAGTGGCCCATTATCTCTGATAACACACGGGCCGTCCTGCAGAAATACCTCTGCGGCGGGACCCGACTCCCGCGCATTGTCTCTGACAGCGCAGCTTCGCTTCAGCATTAAGGGGCGTCCTCCCCTGTCGAGCGTCTAGGATCATCCGCGCCCGTTCGTATTGCTTACTCGTTCCTCCAGATAACGGACAAGCGCTGATGGGCGGAACCGGAGTTGCTTGCCTAGCCGGATGGCCTCGAGTGCGCCGTTCTCCACTGCGTCATAGAGCCAGCTCTTTTTCACCTTCAGCAGGGCGCAGACATTGTCGGGCGTGAGCAGGTCGAGGTCCCAGTACGGGCTTTGGGGCGGACCTAGCGGCCCAGCAGAATCGTTCCCGGCTCGTCCATCGTTGACGGTCGCAGGCTGGCGGGTCATGGCTCGGCCTCCAGGTCGATCTGCCTACTGGCCTGGCGTTCAGGGGAATGGGGTGTCCGGGTGGGCTCTGGCGGCGTGTGCGCGGTGTCGCGGTCGAGGGCCATGCGGTAGATCTGCTCGACGGCGCGGAGCCGGGCCGCGACCCGGGTCTCGCGGGCGGCGATGGCCTGGCGGTTGCGCTGGCCGTAGGAGCCGTCGGGCAGGGTCTGCGCGAACCGTTCGACCTCGCGGACGTGGGCCTCGCGTTCGCCGGCGTGCGCGGCGATGGCGAACATGGCGATATTGGCGGTGGTGGCGTCCAGGACCAGGGTGACCGTGCCGGTCTGGGGGTCCTGGCGGGCATGGGCGAGGATCTTCGGGCCGCCGGTGTCGGGCCAGGCCTGTTCGGGGGTGTCGCGGCCGTGCCGGATCCGTTCGTGGAACTGGGCCAGGAGCACGTCGGCGCGGTCGATCTGGTCGCAGTCGGCGGCGAAGTTCTCCCCGATCCGGCCGAGGTCGGCGCCCCGGAACACGCAGTAGTGCAGCAGCCTGGCGGCCTGGGACTGGTCGGGATAGGTGCCGGAGCGGGCGTGCTTGCGGAGCTGGTGCTTGAGATCGGGGTCGATCTTGCCGGTTTCGATGAAGCGGGTCAGGCCGTGAGCGACGTCCGGGGTCTGCGGCTGGGCGGCCATCCAGATGGCCAGCCGCCGGGCGGTGACATGGTCGACGGTGGTGCCGCGCCGGTCGGCTTCGGCGATGCCGTCGTCGATGAGCCGCTCGTACAGCGCAAGGTCGGGGAGCGGTCCGTGCTCCGGCAACCGGTAGGCGGGCCGCGTCGGAGGTCCTAGGCCATTGTCGGTCTTGTGCATAGGTCGTGCGGTGTTCCTGGGCTGCGGGGAAGTCAGCCGGCGGCTGGCCGGTGATACGGCGCAGTTCGCCGCTCGTGGTGTTGCGTCTTGGTGGTTCATCCGGCTGCCTCGCGGTCTGGCTGCCGGGCTGGCTGGTTCGTGCTGGCGGTTGGTGCCGGGGGGCGGCTGGGAGGCGCGGGCGATGGCGTCGGGGCCGGTCAGGCCGAGTTCGGCGGCCCAGCCGTGGATGTGCGGCCAGAGCCGGTGGTCCTCGGGCAGGTCACCTCGGCCGGCGATGTCGGCCAGGAGCATCGCGGTCACGGCGGTGTCGGCGTCCAGCATCTGGCCGGGCAGCCAGGACACTTCCCACCCGTGCTCGCGGCCGGATGCTCGCCGGGCGGTGTGGGCGGTCTGGTCGCTGGTCATGGTGGTGTCGGTGATTTTCAGGGTCATGATGGTCACTTCCAGGTGGCGGTCATGGTTCGGCTTCCAGGTCGGGTTCGGGGTCGCGGTGGCGGTCGTGGCCGGTGTGCAGGGCGTCCCAGAGGTTGGCCCCGGCGGCCGGGAACCGGTCCTTGACCCAGTCGCTGGCGGCGATGACGACCACGTAGTCGGGGGGCCTGCTGCCGGGTGAGCGGGTCAGGTCGCCGTCTTTGGCTGCTTCATGCCGTCACCTGCTTGTGGTGCGCGAGCGCGGCCGCTGCCGGGGCCGGGTCACTGGCCGGCCTCCCGATCGGCTGCAGGCTGGGGCTGGCTGCTGGGTTCAGGGTGGCTGGTGGTGGCGGTTGGTGACGCCTGCGCGGTCTCGGTCAGCTGGGCGGCCAGGGTGTCGTAGGCCTCGGCCGCCTGAAGGCGCCACTGGCAGGTGCCGCAGGACTGATCGGCGCAGTCGGCGCACGTGGCGGCCCGGTCCCGCTTGTACTCGGCGGCTTCGTCCAGCGCGGCCAGCAGGGTCTTGGCCTCGCCGGCCGAGACGATGCGAGCGTCCTGGCCGGCTGGGCCGGGTGGCTGTGGTGCCGTCGGCGGGGATGACGGCACCACGACGTAGGGGCCGGGGGCAGCGTCGCGGGTGCCGTCGTAGGTGCGGGCCGCGTCGCGGATGAGTCCGATGGCCTGGCCGGTGTGCTGGTGGTCGCTGCGGCGGTAGCCGTGGCGTTCCATGACGTCGAGGACCTCGAGGATGAAGCCCCAGGTCAAGCGTTGGTCGTCGGTCATGTGTCCTTCTTTGGTCTGGTGGTGTCGTGCGGGCGGGCAGATGTCGGGGGCGGTGCCGGTGCCGGCGGCGGGTTTCCAGCCCCAGGAGGGCTGGTAGCCGGGGATGTCGAGCTGGTCGTCGTCGAGGGCGGCGGCGGCGCACCAGTTCCCGGCGATGGCGCGCTTGCGGGCGGCGGTGGCCGCGCCGCGCTCGAAGCGGGTGCGTCTGGGGGCGCGTTTGTCCCACCAGGCCTCGTAGACGGCGGTGATCGCGTCGCGCAGCGGAGGGCTGATGGTGGCGGCGTCGCCGCGGACGAGCTTGCGGATGGTCTTCGGGTGGACGCCGGCGGCGCGGGCGATGCGGGCCGAGCCGTGGCCCATCACGTGCAGGGCCCGCAGCCGCAGCCGGGTGCCGCCCGCGTCCACGCGGGGTGCGGGGCAGGGCGGCGGCTGGTGACGGCGAGCAGCGGCGGTGGTGGTGTAGGGGGTGGCCGGGCGGCGGCCGGAGGCCAGGTCGCGGACGGTGGTCGGGGCCAGGCCTGCCGCGGCGGCGATGCCGCTGTAGGTGCCGCCGGACGCGTGCAGCCTGCGCACGTGGTCCTGGGCGGGGCTGGAGGCGGGCTGGCGGGGATCGGCGGGGATCGGTCCGGCCGGGGCGAGGGTCGCGGTGGCCATGTCAGCTGCCCGGCTCGGCTTGGTGATCGGGCGGGACGTGCCCGGTCTTGCGGGCGGAGTCCAGGGTGCGGGTGATCTCGTTGTCGTCCAGGCCGGCCTGGCGGGCGGCGGCGGCCAGGGGGCTGAGGTCGGCGGCCGGGTCGGCCTCCAGGGCGCGGTTGGCGGCCCAGAACAGGCCCGCGTTGCGGTTGCCTTCGGCCTGGCCGGCGACCCACCCGGCCAGGTGGCTCAGATCCCGGCCGGAGTCGGGGCGCGGCTGGGGCCGGGCGATCTGCCGCTGGGGTTCCAGGAGTCCGGTGACCGTGGCCCAGTCCAGGCCGCCGTCGGCGTCCACCTCCGCGATGAGCTGGTAGGGCTTGCCGTCGACCCGGGACGGCGGGGCCAGGACGTAGCCGCCGCGGGACCGGAAGTCCAGGTGATGGGCGGGCAGGTGGCCGTTGCGCTGGGCCGACCCGGTGAAGTAGGCGTGCAGCCCGCCGCTGGGCGTGCGGACGTACGCGGCCGCGCCGTCCAGCAGCCCGGCGCGGCTGAGCCTGGCGAACGCGGCGTACCCGTTGCCGGCCGGGCCGTGTTCGTCGACGTCCAGGACGTCGGGTCCGGGCGCGCCGGTGGCGATGGCCACGTTCCAGTGCGGGTTGCGGCGGTACCAGGCGGTGATCTGGTCCGGGTCGGTGGTGGCGTCGCGGTAGCCGTGCGCGGTGGCGGGGGTCTTCCGGTCGGCGTGGCAGGGAAACACCGGCCAGCCGCGGTCCGCGTACTCGAGGGCTCGCCAGAGCCTTGTGCGGCTCATGGCGTGCTCCAGGGCTGCCCGCCGGCCGGTGCAGGGGTACGGGGGTGGCCGCAGCGGTTGGTCTCGGTGCGGAGCTGGCCGGCCAGGGCGGGCAGGATGCGGGCCTGGTACTCGGCTTGAGCGGAGACCAGTCCGGGGGTGCGGGCGGGCTGCAGGTACAGCACCGACCACAGCTCGGCTGCGATGTCGAGGCCGTACAGGCACAGGTCGTGCTGATCCCAGCAGGGCCCGAGACCGGCGGCCAGGTGACCGTAGCCGGGCCGGTAGACCTGCTCGACCCAGGCACGCAGCCGGGCGGCCGGCTCGTGCCGGTCATCGGGCGTCAGTTTCCACCACGGTGGAGCCGGTGCGGGACGGTACCCGTCGGGTTGTGCGTCGGCTGGGCTGGTCGCGGTGAGCCGGGCGATGGCGGTCGCGTAATCCTGCAGAGTGCGGCTGATGCCGGCGGCCTGGCCGGCGAGCTCGGCGAGCTGTCCGCTGAGGGCGGCGTGATGCTCAGCCTCGCGGGTGTCGAGCCGGGTGACCTGCTCGCGGTGCGCCGCGAGCTCGTCCAGGAGGCCGGTGATCGGGTCCTTGCTGGTCACGGTCAGCTCCAGGGGAACGAGGTGCCGCCGCCGGGGATCCACTCGGCGGGCACGTAGTCGGGAATGTCCGGCTCGGGCCACTCGGCTTCGGACTCCAGCTCCGCGGGGGCCTGGCCGAAACGCCGGGCGCGGCGGTAGGCCGGGTTGCGCCAGGCGCGCGGCAGCCGGGTGATGACCGGCGCGCAGCCGCCCCGGATCACGAGGGCGAACCCGGCGGGCAGCTGGCGGATCATGTCCGGGGTCGCCACGTCGTGGCGGGTGGCGTGGTCGTGGCCGCGCAGCTTCCACGACGCCTGGCCGCACAAGGTGCTGGCCGTCTGCAAGGTGGTGGTGTCGGTGATGCCGGGCAGGAACACCTTGACCGAGGAGGTGTCCAGGACGACCTGGCGGCCGTGCTCACCCCAGCGGCCGGCCAGCTGGGCCTCGCCATGGACGACGGCGACCACCTGGATGCCCTTGCCGCCGGAGTCTGACAGCCAGTGCGGCAGCGGGACCGGGCAGATCTGTGTCACCTCGTCCAGGCCCATCAGCAGGGGCGGGTCCAGGCGGCCCGCTCCGGACGCCTGGCCGAGCTGCGCGGCGATGTAGTGGATCTCGGTGGCCATGGCGGCGAACAGCGGGGCGACCGGGGCTTCCTCGGAGACGGACTCGGCGATCAGGTACACGGTGCCCCGGTCGGCGAGGAACGCCGGGATGTCGAACCCGTCGCCGGGGGCGGGCAGCACGCTGGCGGCCAGGGCCGGGTCGGCCATGAAGGACAGGGATCGAGACATGACCATCCGGACGGTGGCGGCGGTCTTGTGGGCCTCGGACCGCAGTTCGGCCAGGGTCAGGGCCCACTGGCGGGCCCCGGCGGCGATCAGGATCCGCTCGGGGACGTCCGGGTCGGCGCCGGACACCCAGGCGGCCACCGTGCGCAGGTCATAGCGGGCCAGGGCGGCGGCGTGGAAGTAGCCGCGCAGGTAGTCGCTGGCCTTGGCGGACCAGAACGTGCCGTCCTCGACGCCCTTCTGTGACACCGCGAACGCGAACGCGTCGGCGCGGCGGATGGCGGTGGCCGGGTCCTGGCAGCCGTCGACCGGGGACCAGCGGAAGGTGGACGCGACGCCGCCGATGCCTTGCGGGTTGAACACGTGGACCGGGCCGAGGCCGGCGCGGACCGCGCTGGTCAACGAGTAGAGGTCAGCCTTGGTGCTCGTGGCGATGACCGGACCCGGGTAGTTCAGGATGACATCGGCGAGGAACGCGGTCTTGTAGGTGCGGGGCGGCGCCATGACGAGCAGGTGCTCTTCCAGCGGGACCTGCAGGCCGTGCCGGTAGTGGGCCCGGCCGAGGAACACCGAGTGCTGGTCCGGGTAGGCGATCCGGTACCACAGCGGCAGGGAAGGGCGGATGCGGCCGGAGCGGCGCAGCGCGGCCAGGCGGCCCCAGCGCAGCCACAGGCCGACGACGTGGGCGAAGCCCTTGCCGGGGTGGATGCGCAGGTGCAGCCGGATCCGCAGGTGCCGGGCCCGGTTGCCGGGCAGGTACCGGGCGGGCAGGAACGCCCACGCGAACACCGCGGCCAAGGCAATCAGGATGGCCAGGGCGATGGCGTACTTGAGGATCATCGGGGGTCTCCGTTCCGGGCGGCCAGGACGGCGCGGCGCAGGGCGGCGCGGGCGGCGCCCGGGTTCAGGCCGACCTGGGGAGCCAGGGCGGCGCTGATCTGGGCGACGCGATCAAGGGGGATCGAGGCAAGCGGGCCGTTCCGTTCGGTGACCAAAGAAAGGAACCGGGCGGTCTTGGTCGCCTTCCGCGGGACCGTCCCCCTCTCCCGGCCCGGCCGGACCGAAGTCGATGGCCGGATGGGGCGGGCGGCGCGGCGGCCGGGGGCGACCGGGCATTCCTCCAGGACCCAGGCGCGGAACCCGGCCAGGGTGGAGGCCGGGGCCAGGGCCAGGCGCAGCAGCCACAAGATCAGCCCGCCGACGATCGCCAGCGGCGTGGCCTCCTCGGCGGCCACGGTGACGTCGAGTTCGCGGTGCCGGGCCAGGGCCCAGGCCCGGACGACGCCGACGAGGGTGTCGCTCGCCAGGGCGTAGGCGATGGGGGGCATGGCCCAGATGGCCAGGTTCCGCCAGCCCGGCGCGGCCGCGATCGCGTTCATGAACACGCTCGTCCCGACCGCCGCCAGGTTCAGGGCCCGGGGCCGGATCGCGCGGCGGCCGTGCAGGGCCAGGGCGACGCCGAGGCAGGCGAAGACGAGCGCGGCGGCGTCGGGGATCGAGGCTTCCAGGGCGGCGACCACCGGCAGGTGGCGGGTGGCGTCGACCATCCGGTACTGGGCGGTGAAGCTCACCGCGGCGGCGGCCGCGGCCAGGACGCACAGCCCGGCGGCCGCGTTGCGCAGCCACAGGCCGGAGCGGTCCTTGCCGGGCCCGGCCCAGCCGGGCTGGGTGCTGGCAGTTCTGCTGGCCTGCTGGACGACCGCGGCGGGCAGCGGGGAGAGCGGAATGCAAAGGGTCATGAGATGGGCTCCGGGGTTATGGCCAGTCCGCTGGGGGATGTCCGGCGCATGACCGCTGTCATGGCGGGAGCATTCCTTTCCGGTAGGGGGCGCGAATTGCCTGAGGGTGCCGGGAAATGCCGCGGCAGTATTGGCGATGGCGGTCGCGGCATTTGCGGCGCCGGATATGGGCGGGCTGAGAGCGGGTTCGGTGGCGCATCGTCAGTCCTTTCCGCCGTCTTGGTTGCTGGCGGAGGGACCGGTGCGGACGCCGACGCCGAGCATGGTGCGGGTGAGGGCTTCCAGGTGGCCGGGCGGTGCGGCGGTCAGGCGGCGGGGGCGGTCACCGGCGTGGATGCCGGCGACGAGCATCACGAATACGGCGGTTACCGCGCCGGACAAGAACGCGGCGATAACGAGCGTCACGGTGGCGGAGGTCATCAGCCTGCGCCGTTTTCGTCGCCTGGTGTGGCAGCTGTGCGTCACGAGGTCAGTCCCTTTCCTTTGGTCCGGAGGACCTGGTGACCGCGACGGTAGGGCCGGGGAAAGGGGAAACCAATAACACGGTGAGATACACGGTGAGATAACCGGCGAAATGACACGTCAAGGCGGGGATCACATGGGAACCCCGGCAGAGCCGGGGAACGAGCGCCCGATGGGCGCTGACGGCTCTGCCGGGGAGCTCGCAGAGCCCGGCAGGCGGGGCGGGCCGACGACGCGGTCGCCTGGGTGTCCGCGACTGGCGGAGATCCCGAACCATCATAACCTACGTTACATACGTTAGGAACGTTAGGTACATATGTGCTGATCAGGACATGATCAACATCCGCTACCTTGCTTCCATGCCGGACGATGCGATCAACCCGTACGCGGACGAACCCCTGTACGTCCAGCTCGCGGGCATCGTCCGCCGGATGATCGACAGCGGCAAGCTGCAGCACCTGGACCCGGTGCCGTCGGAAAGCTCCCTGGTCCAGACCTACGGGGTCAGCCGGGACACCGTCCGCCGCACCATGGCGCTGCTGCGCGACGAGGGCGTCGTGTTCACCGTCCCCCACCGCGGGACCTACGTCGGCCCGCGGCCGAACTAGCAGCCGCACGAGCCGCAGGCACGGCCCGACCGGAGGTCGCCGGCGCCTGGCTAACCGGGGTCCGCGGGACTGCCGCCCGGCAGCTGGCCCCTGTGCGGATGCTCGTACTCGCTGATCTGGCGGGCGATCTCGCCCAGGCTGTGCCCGGCGAACCATGGAGTACCCCGGGGCACGACGACATGCGTACCGCCGACCGTGCGCAGGTCGAACTCGGCGTACAGGGCACGGAAGACACGCAGGGTCAGATCGTCCCGGCACGGCCGGGCCGGCGGACGTCCCGGTCACCGGCCACGGTCCTGGTGATCGGTGCCGGGCCCGGCGCTGTCGTCCGGAGCATCGGGGTCCCCGCTGCCGTGGCTGCGTTCGGGGCCGAGCAACTCCTCGAGCTTGTCCAGCAGGTCCGGCAGCAGGTACCGGGTAATCACGGTCCCGCCGTTGCTCACCGGTATCCAGGCCTGCCAGAAACCGAAGCCGGTATCCCGGCTGATCATCACGCCCGGATTCCGCGCGCGGAACTGGCCCAGACGCCATAGCTGCCCCGGCAGCTCCAGGCCGTTCACGGCCTGCCGCCCGGATACAGGCCTCCAGCATCCGCGGCCGGTGCGGCAGCGGGCCGGAACGGGCTCGCGGCTCGCGGGCGTACGCGCGGAGGCCGGCGGCAACATGCCCGCATGGGCCGCCTCGGCGAGCCGGCAGGGTACGTTCCGGCGGGTACCGTTCCGGCCTCACGGCAGGTCCCGGGGCACGCGCATCGCCGCATAATCGGCCAGGATCTGCAGGCGCAGGCCCTCGGGGGCTTGACCGGTGAGCGTGCCGCCCCTGCCGTCGCGGCGCCGCGCGGTCCAGCTGCCGCCGGTGACGGCCAGGTGGTAGGCCGATCCCCAGTGGAACTCCAGCTCCGCCAGCGCATCGGCATCGACGGGCCGGACCTGGCCCCGGGCTCCGGTGCGCACAGCTGCCGCTTCGGGGGTAGGGGCGAGGGTCGCTCTCTCACACATGCCTGGGTCCCTTGAGGCTCGGTCGCCAATGCGGATGTATGGGAGCGCGCCGTTCCCTTGCGACGCTCGGTGCGGCCAGGGCCGCTGTGGATCGAGTCAAGCACACCCGCCCGGAAATCTGCAAGCTTTCAAAATGAATCCACGATGTGAATAATCATCATGAGAACCTCACTTCGGATCGTGCGGTGAGATGCTTTCATTCCGGGTGCGCGATACCCTCGCTGTGAAAGGACGGCGGCCATGGCGGTAGAAACCACCGGATCGACCGTGCCGCGCCGGCAACTCGGCCGGTACCTGCGCGAACTCCGCGGCCGGGAACGCCTGACCGTCAAGGCCGCCGCGGAGAAGCTGGAATGGTCCGAGGCCAAGATCTGGCGCATCGAGACCGGCCAGACCAGCCTGCGCAGCCTCGACGTCGAGGCCATGTGCAAGATCTACGCCGCCCCCGCCGACCTCACCGAGGCCCTCATGGGCCTGGCCCGGGAAACCAAAGCCCGCGGCTGGTGGCACGCCTACGGCGACGTCATCCCCGAAGGCTTCGACGTCTACATCGGCCTGGAAGAAGCCGCCTCGCAGCTGGCCTGGTACGAATCCGAGCTCGTCCCCGGCCTGCTGCAGACCGAGGACTACGCGCGCACCCTGATCCGGGCCGACAACCCCGGCGTGGACGACGAGGAAATCAGCCGCCGCGTCCACGTCCGGATGGCCCGCCAGCCGCTCATCCGCCGGGCCACCGCTCCCCTGCACCTGCAGGTCGCCCTCAACGAGGGCATCCTGCGCCGGCCCGTCGGCGGGCCGGCGATCATGGCCGGGCAGCTCGCCCGGCTCGCCGAGGTGGCCGAACTGCCGAACGTGTCGCTGCGGGTCGTGCCGTTCAGCGCCGGGCTGCACCCGGGGCTGATGTCGGGGCCGTTCGTCATCCTGCGGTTCCCGCTCAACGGCGACGGGCGGGAAAGCGAGCCCGCCACCGTCTACATGGACGGCTTCACCGGCGCCCTGTACCTGGACAAGCCCGGTGAGGTCGAGCGGTACGCGCAGGCGTTCGGCGGCATCTGGGACGCAGGCCTGGACGAAATCGCATCCCGGGACCTCATCCATCACGCTGCGGAGGAACTGTAGGACATGAGCAGCACCGATTTTCCGGACCTGCTGTGGCGGAAAAGCAGCCACAGCAACGGGCAGGCGAACTGCGTCGAAGTCGCCGCCATGGGAGACGGGCAGGCGAACGTGTGCGTCCGCGACAGTAAAGCGGCGGAGGCCTCCGGCTTGATCTTCCCCGCGCGAGCGTGGCGGCAATTCACCGACAGCGTCAAGCCACGGGGCAGCCAAGCTGGGTTACATCATGACCTCCGGCGGGAGCTTCCCGCCGGACCGTTCCGTGCCCCTGCCCCGCGACCTCAAGCTTGTCCCAGGGCGCTATGGAGGCCAGCACGTCCAGTGCGATCCAGTCGGGCGTGACTGCAGCGGCTACCTCGCCGCGCCCTACTCGCGGCAAATGAGTACTTTCACGACAAGCACGGCGATGTATAAATCAGCCTGTCGCACTAACCCTGGTCAAGGTTCCAGCGCCACAAGATCTGGGATTTCTTGGGAGCAAGAGCCCCAAATGTGGGGGTCGAGTATGTCTTCAGGCCCTTTATGCGACAGGCTGAAATATACCGGTTGGCGGGCTGAGGGACTGGCGTCCCTCGAGATGGTCTCTAATCTGTAGTGTCGACAGCGCCAGCTGACTAGTTTAGACGACTTCTTAGATCTCACACCACCTTCACTCATTCGTGAGAAAAGGTGAGCATTCAACTCGTTTGTCTCCTGCGTTAGAATTTCCTTAGCAGCTAACGCCGATTTTCACTAAGCGAATTGGCCCCCAGTCTGGTCAGTCGTACTGGTAGCGGAGGGTCCGGCCGTCCCACCAGGGGACGGTGATCGTTTCGGGCAGGCTGGCCTGGCGCAGGATGGGTGAGTAGGTGCGGCGGGCCAGCCGGATGGTGGTCTGCCTGCGGTCGTTTTCGATGATGCCGCCGGTGTTGAGAAACCGGCGCTGCAGGGTGTCGGGGGTGGCGGTGGCATAGCCGGGCAGGCGGCGGCGCAGGGCGGCGCAGAGGGTGTGGGCCAGGACCGACAAGGTGACGTCGAGGTCGACGTTGAGCGGGACGGCGCCGGCGAGGGCGTCCAGGCTGAAGGACTGGATGGCTTCGGCGAGGCGCTGCTCGATGTTCATCCGCCGGGCGTAGGAGCTGATGACCTGCCGGGCCGGGAGCTGGGGCCGGTTGGTGATCAGCAAGGTGGGCTGGTCGTGGCCCAGGCCGGTGACGGCGAGCTGGCGGATCGGGCGGGGGTAGGCCGACAGGGTCGCGGCGGGGTCGTCGTGCACTTTGACGCGGCGGGTCTTGCCGCCGGCCCGGCCGAGGGTCATGGGTTTCCAGGCTGTGGCGGGGAGGACGGCCAGGGTCTTGGTGATGCCGGGGTGGCGGGCGCGCAGGGTGATGAACCCGATCTTGCGGTCGTCGAGCTCGGCCAGCACGGCCTGGGTGGTGAGCTTGGAGTCGAAGATCAGCAGCGCCGGGTCGGACCCGGTGACGGCCTTCCAGTGGTCGGCGAAGGCGATGACTTCCCGGTTCTGGCTGGCCTTGGACAGGTCGGCGTTGGCATACAGCAGGGTGTGGGTGCCGGCGTCTTCAGCGAAGAACGTCAGCACCGAGCGGGTGCGCTGGGACCGGCGGGGCACGTAGTGCTTTTCCAGGACCGGGTCCTCGCCCCAGTGCATCACGGCGTGGAAGTCCAGGTTGAGCGCGTCGCCGGTGGCGAGCCCGGCCGTGATGGCGGCCTTGTCCACCGCGGTCAGGAACGCGGCCTGCCGGGCGTGTTCCAGCCGGTAGGAGTAGGTGGTCAGCGCGGTGGCCTTCGGCAGGGCGGTGAGCCCGGCGAACAAGGCGGCGCCGGGATCGGCGGCGATGTCGTAGACGTGGGAGACCCGCCGGGTCGATGTCAGCTTCAGTGCCAGCAGCGACAGCAGGTACGACAGGGCGGGGATCTTGCCGGTGGACGGGTAGCCCGCGGCGGCCACCATGTCCGGGACGCCGAGCGCGATCAGGTCCGGGATGGCCAGGAACAGCCCGGCCAGCCGGGTCTCGGCCAGGCCGGGCAGCGCGGCGAAGTCGGCCGCCTCGGCGCGGGCCTGGACCTCCCGGGCCGGGCCGCCGCGCTCGGTCTCAGGGCGGCGCCACATCCGGGGCAGTCCCTGCCCGGCGATCACCTCGGCGATCCCGGTCCGGTTCAGCGGGGTGCCCTCGGCGGCCAGAGCCTGGGCGATCTCGTCGATGGAGTGCCCGGCGGCGCGCAGCTCGATGATCCGCGGCCGGGCGGCGTCCTTGGCCGGGGCGGTCTTCGGGCCGGGCCTGCCAGTGACGAAGAACTCCCGCGCGCCGGCGCGGAAGTCCCGGACCGCCGACAGCAGCGACGCGGGGGTGTAGCCGAACCGGGCGGCGGCCTCGGCCGCGGGCAGGCCCTCGGCCAGGTAGGCGCGCAGCGCCTCATAGCGGCGGTGCGCCGCGGAGTCCGGGCTCAAGAAGAACTCGCCGCCGGGCCGGGCGGGCTGAGGGGTATTCGCTGACTGGTCGATGCTGATAGTTCATCACGTCTGCGGCTGGGTCTCCCGCCGGCGCGCCGGTATCGCGTCATTCTGGAATGAATTACATGGCTGTAAGCCTGTGGTGCCGTAAGGTCCGGCAGGCTATCCATCGGGCATCAGCGGCAATCTGAACCGACCAGTCAGCGCTACCCACCCCACCAGATGGCCACCCGCAGCGGAGCCATCGCGCAAAAAGCCTGCATGCAAGGCCACAGGCAATCCCTGCAGCCGGTTGCTATCCAGTCAGCCCAGGGGACAACTACCCGCCGCGAAAATCGGCGCTAACACCCCGAACGGCAAAGAGCGCGGTAGCTCGCGCATTGGTGCGTCGGCGCAAGACCTCGCAGGTAGCTGTAAATCTGCCGCTCTGAGAGGGTTGTAACGGCACGCTATGACCCAATGCCGTTTAGGGCTCGCAGATTTTTAACGCGCGGCTTTGGTTCCCGGGATGAGCGTGACGCCGTGTGCTGCGGCGAAATCGGTGAGTTCAGCGAGGGTCTTGAGTTGCGTTCCGGCCGGCTGGATGACGTGCCGGCGCTGGTCCAGGAGCGGCCGGATCTGGCGCTCGGCCTTGGCGATGGTGCCGATGACGACGCCGAACAGCTCGGCGAGGACCCGCAGCGGGAGGCGGAAGCGTGCTCGCAAGATGGTGGCCAGGATCATCTCGGGCAGGGTGAGCGCGGCCGGGTACCCGCCGGCGGGCTTGCGGCTGGCGGGGCCGCCGCGGGCGATGTGCAGCCCGGCTTCGCGGTGGGCCTGGTAGGGGATGACCAGCGCGCCGGTCAGCTGGGTCCAGTCCGCGTGCGGCATCCCGGTCAGGGCGGGGTGCGCCCAGCCGGCGCTGTCGCGGCGGGCGGGCCGGGCGGCGGGCGCGGGGCTGCCGGGCGGGAGCGGGGGTTCGGGGCGGAGGGTGTAGTTCCAGTCGCCGTGCCAGTCGTGGCGGTCCACCGGGAGGCCGGCCATCTGCTCGTCGCTGACCTTGACCCCGGTGTCATAGGTGCCGGGGTCGGGCTCGGCGCGGACGGTCAGGCCGGTGCGGGTGGTGGTGGCCGCGATGGTGTTGACGATGACCTCGTGGCTGGTCAGCGGCCGGCCGCGCCAGTTCATGGTGATGTGGGAGAACAGCCGGTGCTCGATCCGGTTCCATTTCGATGTCCCGGGCGGGAAGTGGCATACCGTGACCGCGAGCCCTGTCTGCAGCGCGAACGCGGCGAGCTCGGCCTTCCGCGCGCGGGTGCGGTAGCCGTTGGAGCCGCCCGCGTCCGCGGTGATCAGCAGCCGCCGGGCCCCGGGGTAGGCGGCCCGGCCCGCCGCGTTCCACCAGCGGCGGATCGATTCGACGGCGAACGCGGCGGTGTCGTGGTCGGTGCCGACCGACACCCAGCCGGCGTTCGCGGCCAGGTCATAGACGCCGTACGGGATGGCCTTGCCTAGCTGCTCGTCCGGGAAGTCATGCGTGCGGGCGGCCGCCGGCTGGCCCCTGGGCCGCCATTCCCGGCCGCCGTTCTTGAACTCCCCGACGTTCTCCTTTTTCTTGGTGTCCACGCTGATCACCGGATCGGCGCTGTCCTGATGGGCCCTGGCCTGCTCGTTGATGTAACGGAACTGCGCGTCCCGGTCCGGGTGCCGCTGGCCCTCGATGGTCTTGGCGTTGCCCTGCAGGCTGAATCCTTCCGCCCGGAGCAGGTCACTGACGGTGTCGGCGCCGACCCGGTGCCCCTGGCGGGTCAGCTCGCCCGCCAGCGCGCGGGTCGACTTGGTGGTCCACCGCAGCGGCGACATCGGATCGCCGCGCTCTTCCGGCTCGACCAGGGCCAGCAGCGCCGGGCGCAGCCCGGGATCCAGGACGGCAGCCCGCTTGCGCCCGCCACCGGGCCTGCGTGCCCGGCCCAGCGGCCCGGCGCCCGAGTCCAGCTCATCCACGCCCAGCGACACCGTGGCCTCGCGGACCCCGGCGGCCCGGGCCACCAGCCGGATCCCGCCATGCCCCAGCGCCCGGGCCTCGGCCCCCAGCAGCAGCCGCCGCTGCCGCTCATCCAGATGCGGGAAGATCGTCTCGAACTTCGCCGCCAGAATCTCGCTGGTTACCACCACGCTGCCCATATCACATCAGCATGCCGGATCCCGTGAAGCTACGGCTTATTTTTCGGCAAGCTCTAAACGGCATTGCGCTATGACCCGAGGTTATCTACTCACGGTCGAGGCGCATCTAGACCTCGCCAAGTGCGCGTAGGTCAGCAGCGACGTTGCTTGCAGAGGTCAGGGTGTCGGGGTGGTCCTCGCCTAGGACACGGCGGCGGCGCGTCAGGGTATCTTCGTCCAGATCCCTTGCTGCCCGCAGATCGCCCAGTCCGCGCAGATCAGCGGCGAGATTGCTCGCAGACATGAGCGTCCTTGGATGATTGTCGCCCAAGATGCTGCGACGCCGCTCCAGGGTTTCTTCGTCCAGCTCTCTAGCTGCCCGCAGATCACCGAGTTCGCGCAGGTCGGCGGCGAGGTTGTTTGCGGAAATGAGAGTATAAGGATGGTTGTCGCCAAGGACTCGGCGGCGGTGCGCCAGGGTGTCGTCGTCCAGTTCCCTAGCTGCCGGCAGGTCACCAAGCTGGTGTAGGTCGAGGGCGAGGTTGCTGGCGGAGCCAAGCGTCCATGAGTTGTCATCGCCGGCGACGCGACGGAAGCGGGCTAGGGTATCTTCGTCCAACTCCTTGGCTGTCTGGGGATCACCGAGGTAACGCAGGGCTTCGGCGAGGCCGTTCGCCGCAATAAGCGTATGCCGGTCGTCGGGCCCAAGCCTGTCCCGCCATTCCTGATATAGATCTCTGCAGAGGTCATGGCCGACCCGGAACTCGCCGCGTTGGAGCAGGTACAGGGCTCCGAGCCGCGCCAGCATGCGCAGGTCCTGGTTGCTGGTCGTGGCAGGGTTAAGGGCCAGCAGGTGAGGGAGCAAGCGCGCCCAGCGGGGCCAAGTTCCTGGCATTTCAGGGTCGCCAGGATGATTGGCGGCCAGGATCGCCTCAGCGTGTGCCCTGGTCACAGCGGTCAGCTCGAATGAGAGATGCCCACGCAAGATAGCCTGGGTGAGCCGATGCATCTGTAGGCCTCGCTGGTCGATGCGGGCGAGTGCATAGCGGCCGAGCCAGGCCAGGATCTGCCGCCAGGCCACCGGGTCGGTGGCTTTCCCGGCGAGCGCGGGTAGCAGTTGTTCGGCTGCGCTGGTAAACCATTCCGGCGGAATGAGCTCGGGCGCAAAGAACGCGCACAGTGCGGCGAGCTCAGATGCGGCCAGG
Source organism: uncultured Actinomycetes bacterium (assembly GCA_963705835.1). Taxonomy (GTDB): domain Bacteria; phylum Actinomycetota; class Actinomycetes; order Streptosporangiales; family Streptosporangiaceae; genus Palsa-504. Next base: position 62,082 of record CAVPLC010000060.1, on the reverse strand, counting down.
TCCTCGTCGCGGAGCCGGTCGAACGCCAACTGAGTTACCGCGGCCAGTGATCTTGGGTAGGACGTCGGGCGTCCTTGATCGAGAATTTTCGTAGCCTGGGTAGCCAGCAGGCTCGCATACTCTGCAGCGGGCATGCCTGTATCAGCCATGTAGCCCGCTGCCTGCACAACGGCCAGTGGCAGGTCTCCTAGTGCATCCGCCAGGCTATCGGCATCCGCAGCTGACAGCGTCGGCACCCGGTCCCGCAAGATCGCCGCCGACTCGGACCGGACAAGCACGTCGACCTCGATCGGCACAGCGATCTCAGCCCAGTGTCGAGCCCGGGAAGTGATTAGCACATGACCGTTCCCACCAGGCAGCCATCCCGCTAGGCCTTCGGGTTCTTCAGCGTTGTCGAACACAAGAAGCCACCGGTCTAGCTCTCGAAGCTTGGCAAGCACCATCCGCCTCGTCACGTCCACGGTGGCCCCTGGCTGCGCGCAGCCAAGCTCTTCGGCTAGTACGGCGAACTGCTCTCCGATCAGCCCGGCCCGCTCCGCTGCGATCCACCACACCAGGTCATAGCTATCTCCAAAACGGTGCGCATACTCCGCCGCAAGCTGGGTCTTACCGACCCCGCCCATTCCGTGCAGCGCCTGTACCACCGCCCGGTCTCCCGCCAACAGTGCCCTTCGCACCGCCGCCAGCAGGTCGTCCCGGCCGGTGAAACCTGGATTACGCGCTGGGACATCCCCCCATACCCGCCGGTGCAAGCGAGGTTCTCGCAGCGGCTCTGTGGCGATAGAGTCCAGTTCCTCCTCTTGACCAGTGGACACGGCATCTAGTGGCATCGAATATCGTATCGCTGACAAATGATGCGACATGGGTTTATCCGGTTGAGCTGGCACGGTCAAAGCTTGCGTCGCAAAATTTCCCTGAGACTTTTCCTTTCCTGCGCCAAGAAGGCGGATCCAGGCCGTCATCTCGGTTTCTTTTATTGCCACGCGTACCTTGCGGAAATGTTCAGGCTGGGCAGCTGAGTGGTGGCGCACCACTTCGTCGTAGAACCAGTCGGAGACGATGAGCGCAACCACTCCAGAGGATTGACGCAGAGCTGTTCTTGATGCCGATGACTCAATCATACGAAAAGCCCGGTTAAGCGAATTTCCGGTGAATCCATGAGCATCTTGATGCACTTCACCGGCGTGCAGCGCGAGTCGCAACCGGATACGCGCCCGTGCCGGACAAGCGGCATTATGCCGATTCAGCAGATCTATGAGATGAGCGGGCACCCTGGTGACCAGCCAACTCTTAGGCACTGTCGCGGGAACCAAGACTAGGATGCCATCTCCGCGGTCTTCACTCACGCAGTCAGCCCAGCCTATACCAGCCCTGGCGAAAGCCTGGCTCAGAGCATCGTAAAGGCCCTCACGAACGGCCAGTTGGTCCGCGTTGGTCCGGCCCGGGTCGCCGAAATTCTCTACATCGACGATCACGATAGCGTGGTGAGTAGCTGACTGGAGCATCTCTCGGTGCCTCACCTTACGACCGCGCTGAAACAGCGATGTGCTGACGGCGACAGCCGATAGCGACCAGCTTGGGAGGCGCGACCGGGCTACCGCATCCCCCTACTTTAGGCCGCACATCAGGACAACCAAGAATCGTCCCGGCGCCGCGACGATCGCGGAGAGGCACAATCTTCCGAAATTCGTCACAGCAGCCGCACGGACCGCAGATTATGACACCTGTCATTCCTTCATCATCAGTACCCTGCATCACGGTAGCGTCGAGTCGCGTAGGTAATCGTCCGCAGGCAGCTCGGAGTAATGCAAAGCGTTCTCGCGCCCGGCGCGCTTCTTTAGGACAAGGATGAATTGACGAGCACCGGAACGATTGGCGATATGCAAGCCGATGGATAAGTATGCGGGCGCGCAATACCCGCATATCATGCATGAGCGTGCGTGACTGTCCCGCGCCAGATAAGTCGGCCAGCCTGACGCCTCTGACCTGGACAGGCCTGTTTGATTGGCAAACGATCTTGGTCGCCAGGACCACAAAATATATGTTTACGACCATAGTCGACCAACACTTCGCGTCGCTGAAGTCGGCCCGACGAGCCTCACGCTAGCGAGGTGCCAGAGTCCAGTTGGCGCAGGCCAGGCAGCCGTTCGCGGCCGGCGCCACGTAGGAGCGGGACAACTTCGATGGCAAGCCCAGCGAACGGGCCGCACTCGTTGTCAACCGGCCGACTTATTTGGCACCGGACAGTGACCTATGGCTGCTGACAAGCCTCGGAACTTCGCCGGTCTACCTTTCGGTTGCCGCCTTGAACTTGACGATCAGTTCGGCAGGTACCCGTCCGCGGTCTTTGACGTCGATGCCTTGTGCTTTGGCCCACTCGCGGACCTCGGTGGTGTTCAGCCCGTTTGCCTGCGGTCTGCGCCCGGTGCGGGATGGCCGTCGGGCACTTCCGCTGACCCGGCGTGCGGCACCGACGTAGCGTGCTAGTGCGTCTCGCAGCTGCTGGGCGTGCTCGGCGTTCAGGTCGATCTCATAGTCAGTACCGTCCAGCCCGAAGCGGACAGTACCGTCGGCCTGGCTGCCGTCGAGGTCATCAATGAAGATGGTCTGGATTTTCTGGGCCATGGCTGCCCTGTTCCTCCCGTTGGTCTGATGCATCAGCGTAGACAATCCGGGTCCGGTGAACGTGTCACCACGCGGACGTGTCTGGCTGTTCGAGGCTCGGCTGAACCAGCATGGCGATGAATCGTGGTTGGGCCGGTCCGGGGAAGGACTTGAGCGGCGTCCGATGCTGCCGTGGCGTGAACCGCGTTCGGGAGCGGGCCGTATTACCTGATGTATCGACAGGCTGACAGGTATCACCTCACTGGCTGGCGAGCGACCAAGGGAACGGGAAGCGCGCCGTGGTTCTGGCTCTTTCTGAGGTGCGCAGGATTGTCGAGCGGGTCTGCGCACGCCAAGACGTGCTTGACGCATGCGCGGAGCGCGATCTTGGCTATGTCATCGCGGTCCTCAGTGAGAACGGCGTTACGCAAGAACAGATCGCCAGCCTCACCGGGCTGCATCAGAACCGGCTGAGCGACTACAAGACGGGCAAGCACCGGCCGAAGGAGTACTCGGTCTTCGCGGCGTTCGCCGATGGGCTGGGGTTTCCGCCAGCGGCACGGCAGGCGCTGGGACTGGATGCCACCCCGCCGGAGGCCGCCGGGATTGGCGTGCCGCAGCCACGGCCGGCGCCGTTCGCCGAGATGAGTCCGGAGTATCCGTGCACGGCCGGGCGGGCGGCCGGGAACGTCGCCTCGTTGTGGCAGGCCGATCTGGCTGACCAGAATGTGCTGATGCGGGGCCGGATTGACCCGGGCGCATGGAAAGATGCTTCGCTGCGGTGGCTGGTCGATCCGGTTAGCCCGCCGGAGGCCGAGCTGGCAGGCGGTGTCCGGGTGGGCATGGGTGATGTCGAGCGGTTCCGGGTGACGGTGGAGGCGTTCGGGCAGCTTGATGACCGGTTCGGCGGCGGGCATGGACGGCGGGCGCTGATCCAGTACCTCAGCAGTGACGGAGACCGCCTGCTCCGCGGCCGTTTTACCGAGGCGGTCGGTAGTGCCTTGTTCTCGTCGGTAGCCGAGGCGACGTTGCTGGCGGCGTGGATGAGCTATGACAGCGCGCCGCGCAGCGCGCTGGCGCAGCGGTATTTCATCCAGGCGCTGGCCCTGGCGCAGGCGGGCGGGGACCGGCTGCTCGGGGCGAGCATCCTGGATGCGATGAGCCATCAGGCCACCTTCACCGGCCGGTTCGGGGAGGCGGCCAGCTTGGCCCGCGCGGCGCGGACGGGCACGGCCGGGATCGCCACGCCGACGCTGACGGCGCATTTCCACACGATGGAGGCGCGGGCGCTGGCGCGGCTGGGTGATGCCCGGGGTTGCGACCGGGCGCTGGCTGAGGCGGTACGGGAGTTCGAACGGCGCAGGCCGGACGATGATCCGGCCTGGATCCGGTATTTCGATGAGTCGGAGCTGGCCGCGGAGTTCGGGCACTGCCTGCGTGATCTCGGCCGGGCGGCGGATGCAGCGCAGTACGCCAGCCGCAGCGTGGGGACGGCCGATGGCGCCGGGTTCGTGCGCAGTGACTTCTTCGCCACGATGGTGCTGGCCGATGCGCACCTGGCGGCCGGGGATCTGGAGCAGGGATGTGCGACGGCGCTGACCGCGCTGCGGGCCGGTGACCTGATCAGGTCGGCTCGGTGCGTGAATTACCTGCGGGACTTTCGGCAGCACCTGACGCGGGCCGCCGATGCGACGGTGGTCACGGATTTCCACGAGCAGGCCCGCGAGTCTCGGCTGTGGCGGATCGCGTCGTCGCCGGACAAGGCCTTTGTTCAGTAGGGCTGCCAGTCCTTGCGGCTGGCGCCGGTGCGCAGGGCGGCGATGCGGTTGGCTGCTTCGGCGGCGGCCTGCGCGGATTCGGGGGCTTTCTGGATGACCCAGGTGACCATCAAGAACTCACGGACCGCTCGCATGACCGGGTAGCCGGGCCAGGTCATGATGTCGTAGCCGTACACGCGGACGAAGTCCTGGTACTCCTGGCGGGTGTGCCAGCCGAAGCTGTCGTAGTAGATCGCGGTCAGCGCCAGGTCCCATTCCCGCGGGCCGACGGCGAACCCGTCCAGGTCGATCACCACCGGGTTGCCACCGGTGTCGCGCAGGACGTTGCCGATGCTCGCGTCGCCGTGGATGACCCCGGGCGGAAGGGTGAACTCGAGCTCGGCGTAGGCGGCGCGCATCTGGGCCAGCGTGGTGATCAGGAAGGCCCGGTCCTGCGGGGTCAGCCAGGTGTTCGTCTCGATCCGCCTCGGGGCGTTCGCGAACGGCGCCAGCTCCGGCAGGTGCAGATCGGCCGGGGCGGTGAGCTGGTGCAGTCTGAGCAGGACCTCGGCGACTTCGGCCACGGTGGCGTACTGGTCGCCGTCCTCCGATACGGCCTCCCAGAAGGTGACCATGCGTCCGTCGACTGCGACCGGCTGATCGACGTCCACCACGCGTACGGCTGGGTAGCCGGCGGATTTCAGCCATCGGGCGACGGCTACGGTCCTGCGGACATGACCGGCGTCGGCACCAGGACGCGAGACCCGGGCGATGATGGGCGCCTTCAGCCGGTAGACCGCGTTGGAACCGACCCGCAGCAGCCGCGCGCCGTCGGCGTCGAGCCCGGCAGCGGCGCAGGCCCGCTCGAGCACGTCCCGGGTATCGTTCATCCGCGGATGGACCGCAGGGCGCTGGCCGGCATGCGATCACGGTAACGGACCCAGGCGCGGCTTCCATCATCGCACCTGCGGGGGGCGTGAGCCTGGCCCGGAGGCTGAGGCCTGGTTCGTTAGGTCCAAAAAGACAATGTTGTGATGTGCGGGCTCAGGAGGCCGTGCGGACCGCCGTGATGCTCGAAGGAGGCCGCCCCCCAGCGCTGCGGCTTGACCGGGGAGAACCTAGTCAGGCCAGCGACCTGCATCAGCCCAAGCGCGGCAAGGTTCGCCGCCCAGGTCCGGGCCCACACGGCCCGGGCTTTGTCCCGCAACTGCCCGGCAGCTTCGGCCTGGCCCGCGTGATAGGCCTGGATCGCGGCCCGGAACAGCTGGCCGTGCTCGGCGGTCAGGCCGGCGGGGCTTCTCGGATCAGGTCGGCGAGCTGGCCGCGGACAGACAACTGCCGCACGGTCGCGGTGTCGACGTCGGCGACCACGGCCAGGCCATGATCGGCGCAGGCCAGGCCGGTCTAGGTGCCGGATGTCGTCGGTGCCGCAGTGCTCCAGAACGCCGGCCAGCCGGTCGCGGACCCAGGTCAGCCGCAGCACGCCGCCCGGCCCGGCGGCGGGGATGCCGGTCACGGTCATCGCGGTCACCTCCCGGGCTCCAGCATGGATCCGGGCGCCGTCACTCGGCGGCCTCGAAGTCGGCGTCACGGTCGGCGACGCGCTGCTGGACCTGCGGGGACGGCGTGATCTCGGGCTTGGGCGGCTGCAAGATCGCGTCCTTGCCCGGTCCGGGCCAGGGCGGGAACGCCGGGCCGAGGTCACCGTAGTCCGGGTCCTGGGACGGGATCATCAGGCTCTGCCGGTCCGCGAGCGTGGCGGCGAACGTCCGGTGGGCGGCGGCCAGGTCCGTGATCCACGCGGGCATCTCCCCGGGCGGCTGGTCCGGGGTCTGGGTGAGCTGGTCGCGCTGGCTTTCGGTGGCGGGCTCGGGTTCGGCCGAGCGTAGCGGGGGGTGGTGCTGGGCGGGGTGGCGGCGGCGCAGTTCGGCGTCGGCGGCGACGGCCAGGTGGCGTTGCTGGCGGGTGGCGGTGTCCCAGTCGGCGCGGTCGGCCATGGTGGCGGCGAACACGTCCTCGCGGTGCCGGTAGGCGTCGTGCAGCGCGTGGTAGCTGCCGGCCAGTTCGTGCTGGCGGGCGGCTTCGGCGTGGTCGCCGCGTTGCTGGGCGGCGTGGGCCTCGGCGCTGGCGCGCAGGCCGGCCAGGCGGGCGTCCCGGGCAGCGGCGCGGACCTGGCGGAGCTCGTCGCCGACCCACGTGGGTGCCCAGGCGGTCTCGATCGGGTAGGTGTCGCGCAGGTGCCACAGCAGCCCGTCCGGCATGCCGCGGACGTCCGGGCCGTCGGAGGGGCCGAGGGCGGCGAAGGCCTCGTGCCAGGCGGCCCGCAGGTCCGGCGCGGCCGCGACCGGTTCGGGGCCGATCGGGTCGGCGGGGTCGTGGTAGCCGGACAGTTCCCGCCAGGCGCCGATGGCGGCGGCCCGTTTCTGCCAGTCCAGCTGGTCCAGCGGGTGGGCGGGGACCGGGCCGAGGGCGGTGAGTGCCCAGGGGAGCTCATTGTCGGCGGCGTGCTCGCCGATGCGGTCTTTGCGGGCGTCCATCAGCGCGGCGATCTCGGTAATGTAGGTGCGGCGTTCGGGGTCGGCGATCTCGGGGATCTGCGCGGACCAGGACCCGGGCGGGAGCGGGATCAGGGAGCCGAGCCGGTACCGGAGGCGGGCGTCGATGACGGCGGGGATGTCGTGGGCGCCGGCCAGGTCCCGCTCGCCGATCGCGTCGGCCAGAGCCTGCGCGGGGTCCAGGCCGGCCAGTTCGGCGGCGCGCAGCGTGCGCCACAGCCATTTCGCCCGGTGACCCGGCTCTGTGCGGTAGCCGGGCGGCACGGTGCTCATCAGCAGGTCCTGGTACAGCCGCTGGCGGGCCGGGGTGGTCTCAGCGGCCCAGATCGCGTGCAGGATGGCCAGGTGGTCGGCGTCGGCCAGGGCCTGGGTGCGGATCTGGGTCGCCGAGCGCTGCTGGCCGTCCCGGTCCAGCACGCCGGCCAGCACCGCCAGCGCCTCGCCGGTGATGGCGGCGGGCTGGCCGCCGGGTCTGGCGGCGCGGCGGTCGTAGCGGGCCAGTTCCGGGGCTGGGCGCGGGCCCGGCGCTGGGTCGGCCAGTTTCGGGGACACGGTAAACACGTACGCGATGTTGGCGTCGGTGCCGCGGGACAGGACCACATAGGCGTGCTGGCGGTCCTCGGTCCCGGTGATCACCGACAGGCCGGTGTGCACGGTCCGGCTCTGAGCGACATGACCGGTGACCGCGTACCCGAGCTCGGCATCGCCGTAGTTTGCGTGCAGAAAGGTGCGGTCGGTCCACCGCCGCCGCCCGGTCCGCGGATCCGCGCCCAGGGCGCGGCGGACGACCAGGCCGGCGGGGGTGACACGCCTCGATGCGGAGCAGGTCGCCGTTGGCCAGCGCCCGGCCGGGCTCTCCCGCCTCGACCGAATGGTCGTTGCGGGTGCAGATAATCAGGTCGCCGCAGCTAGCCTGGGCGCCACCGGCGATGCGGACCGCGGGGCCGTCCTGGACGATGCCCAGGCGGACGAGCTCGTCGCGGATCCGGCGGGACAGCTCCCGGCGCAACGCGTGGTCGGCGGCCATCAGCAAGGTGTCGGTGCCGTCGGCCGTGAGCGCGACGTAGGCGGCCGCGGCGGCGTCCATCATCTGCTCCGGCTCGCCCCCGATGATCCGGCCATGCTGGTCATAGTCGGCCAGTACGGCGGCATCTCCATCACGCAGCCGCAGGCTGGCGTGCTGTTCCCAGGCAGCGCGGAACCGGACGGGTTCGGCCAGGCGGACGTGGCCGAGGGCGGCGGCGAGCAGAGCCATGCCGCCGCCGTTCTCGACCGCTTGCAGCTGGCTGACATCCCCGGCCAGGATCACCTTGGCGCCGCAGGCTTGCGCGTAGGCGATCACGTCGGCCAGGTCCGGGCCGGACAGCATCGAGGCCTCATCGATCACCAGCAGCGTGCCCGGGCCGATCCGGACCGGGCCGCGGGCGCCGCGCCGACCCGGCAGGTGGCCCAGGAACTGCGCGCTGTTGTAAGACACCGGGACCCCGGCGGCCAGGGTGTTCCGCGCGGACTGGGACGGGGTGATGCCGATCACCGGACCCAGCCCGGCCTCAGCCCAGATCCGCGCGGCCTCGGCCAGCACGCGGGTCTTCCCGGATCCGGCGGGTGCGTTGATTACGGATATGAGCTTGCCGTCGGTCAGTACCGACCACGTGGCGGCGGCCTGGTCCTCGCGCAGCCCCGACTGCGTGCGCGGTGCGTGCGCGTCGTCCGCGTGACCGGCCAGCGCGCCCTCCAGCTGCGCCAGATCCGCGCCGAGCAGCTGCGCGGCCTGCGCGCGGGTTAGCTGCGGCGCGCCACCCGCGCCGGCTTGCGCGACCATGCGCTCTTCCATCACCAGCTGCGCGCGCGTGGCGTACCGGGTGCCGCCGTGCCGCTGATAGACGCTGCGCCCATCGGCGCGCAACAAGCTACGCGGCACCTCCGCCAGCTCGGGCGCCTCCAGGCACACCACCGGCTCGAACTCCGAAGCCAGCGCCCGGTCCGCCAGGATCTCCAGCAGCGCGGCGGCCGCGGCCGGGTCCATCCCGGACCGGGGCAGGACCCGGCCCAGGTACTTGATCACATCCGCCCGCGTCCACGCGGACTTATCCTGCTGGGCCAGCGCGACCGCCTTCTGCACCGCGCGGGACAGCTCGAGCTCGGTGAGGGCCGTGCCGTTTGCGCCGTGCGCGTGCGCGGCGCCGCGGCCGGTTGCGCCGTGCCACACCGACGGCGCGACCGAGGCCAGGCGCACGCCGAGCACGCGCGCGAGCTTGCCTGCCCAGCCCGCGTGCGCCTGCGTGACATCCAGCGTGCCGTGCTTGGCGGCGCGCGTGGCGAAGTTCGCCGACTGCGCCAGGTGCGCGAGTTCACGCTGGGACGGCTTGCGTCCGTAGCGCTGCTCGAACTGCGCGGCGCGGACGCGTACCTCGGCGGTGATGGACTCGCGGCGGGAGGAGAACAGGCGCATCATCTGCCCGCTGATGCCCGTGATCTCGAAGCCGTGGCCGTCGTCGCGGACGGTCCACTCCAGGCCGAACCGGGCGGTGAGGGCCTCTTCCAGGTGCTGGGAGACGATCGCGGCGACCGCGCCGACGTGCTCGTTGTAGCCCAGGGAGTCCGGGGCCCGCCATTTCCCGTCGGTGACGGTCCGGGCGGTGTGGGCGATCTGGGAGTGGACGTGCAGCTGCATGTCGCCGTCCCGGGAGGTGTGCTGCAGCCAGTGCGCCACGGCCAGGTCGGCCTCGTGCCACTGGCCGGTCTCCCGGCCGTGCACCCGAGTGCCGTGGGAGCCGGTGCGCGTGTAGCCGGCTTCGCGCTGGAAGTAGCCGAACCCGGCGTGCACGGCCTGCCAGATCATGTCGTCGACCTCGGTGACCAGGGCGGACCAGTACTGGTCGCCTTGCTGGTCGCCGGCCTGGCGGGCCAGGCGGGCGTTCTCGCCGAGGGAGGCGTGGAAGATCGAGATGGACTTGGACAGCGAGATCGTCAGGTCGAAGAAGAGGGGGCTTTGCCGGGTTTGCCGGGCGGCTTCGATCCGCAGCTCGTGCTTGCGTCCGGCGGTGGCATGCGGTTCGGCGGCCAGCAGCTGCGCGTACAGGTCGGCGGCTTTGCGGCCGCCGTCGGGGGGCCTGCCCAGCGGAGTGCCGTCGGGGGCTTGGCGTTTGCCGAACAGCAGGTCATACGGTTTGCGCTCGACGATCTGGCCGGGCTCGAAGCCGAGGGCCTTCGCGCCGGGGCCCCACCAGCGGCCGGGCGGCTCGCCGCCGCTCTCGCTGGCCTGGATGTAATAGCTGGCCGCGTCCTTGGCCGGGCCGCGGTCCACCTGCTTCCAGATGTACTCCAGGTCATAGCCCTTGCTCAGCGTCGCGACGACCGCCACCGGCTAATCCCCGCCAGCCGGAGCGGGATTACCCATGATCATCAGATGGTGCATGGGTGTGACGCGCTCTGAACGCTGGACTCATGCATTAAGGGTGGCAAAACGGTCGATCAAGATCAGAAACGAAGAAGGAGGTGTTGTCCTGTGCCAGAGAAGTCGAGGTATTGTCAACGCGCCTGAGGCATTTGGCGGAGCGCTGCCACTAGGTTGTTGAGGCACTGGGTGATCGGTCGACCTGCTCGCCGCACGCAGCCTCCGGACACCTACCGCCAACCGTCGCGCCGTGACGCGTCGGCCAGACTGCCACCGCTAAGGAGGTGCCATGACCGATCCCGGCACCCCGTCGGCGCTTGCCACAGCGCTGGCCTACCACCAGGCCTGGACCAGCCAGGACCTCGACCAGGCCATGACCTACATCGCTGACGACATCACCTGCGACGCCCCTGGTGCCCAGATCTCCGGAGCACAGCAGTACCGTGGCTTTCTCGGCGGGTTCATGACCCAGCTCACCGGCGTGCAGACCGTGGCCGCCTTCGGCGACGACACCACCGCCGTGCTGTTCTACTACCCGCACACCGCCACCGTCAGCGACGCACCCACCGCTGAGTGCTTCACCGTCACCGGCGGAAAGATCACCCGCAGCGTGCTCGTCTTCGACCGGCCCTCATTCGCTCCGCCACCACCCTGAGCACAGGACCGTCCCGGGCTTGGGAATAGTAAGAGCCACCCGATCCCGGCCAGCCACAAGGGGAAGCAATGACTGCTCTGGGCAGCAACGCGCACATTTTCGCGCGGCCGCACCGGCGGCAGGAGCTGCGATGGTGTTTTGAGTCCGCCCTGGGGTGCGGGCCGGTGGCCACCGTGGACTACCCCGGGATCGCCGAGCCCCTCTCTGTCAAACTGGAGTGAGACAAGGGGTAGTTGACTCCTTTTGAGGCCAAGCAGGGCGAGACAGGACAACCAAGACAGTGACGATGACCCTTGCTGACCAGACCGCCAGGACGGGGCATGATGGTCAGGTGACCAGCGGGCAGCCTGCCCGGCCGGCGCGGCGGACCTTCACCGCGGCGTATAAGGCGCGGATTCTGGCGGCGTATGACGCGCTGCCTGAGGGCAGCCCGGAGCGGGGCGCGCTGATGCGCCGGGAACGGCTTTATCACTCTCATATCGAGCACTGGCGCAAGCAGCAGGAGAACGGGACGCTGGCGTCCTCGGCGGGCAAGCCGGCCAGGGGCGCGGAACCGGAGGAGATAGCCCGGCTGCGGGCGGAGAACAAGAAGCTGAAAGCTGATGCGCAGAAGCTGGAGGCGAAGAATGAAAGGCTTGCCAGCGAGCTGGGGAAAACCCGGACCGCGCTGGATATCGCGGGAAAAGCATTCGCGCTGTTGGAGGATATCTCGAACAGCGCGGACTCCGGCGAGAACTGAACCAGGTCATCGGCGAGCATTTCCCTGCACTGGAGGAGGCCATCGGGACGAGCCGCGCATGCCAGGTCCTGGGTAAATCCCGCGCGACCTTGTACCGGCAGCGGAACCCCGCGCCGCCCGGCCAGGCGCCGCGCGAGCCATTCCGTCATCCGGCTGAATTGTCCGAGGGGGAACGCGCGCACGTGCTGGAAGTGCTGGACTCGCCGCGGTTCACCGATAAGTCCCCGGGCCAGGTCTACGCGATCTTGCTGGATGAGGGCACCTACCTGTGCTCGGAGGCGACCATGTACCGGCTGCTGCGCGAGCGCGGCCAGTCCGGTGAGCGGCGCGCCCAGGCCACCCACCCGGCCAAGAAGAAACCCGAGCTGATAGCCGAGGCGCCCAACCAGGTATGGTCCTGGGACATCACGAAACTGAAAGGGCCGGCCCGCGGGATCTACTACCTGCTCTATGTCATCCTCGACATATTCTCTCGCAAGGTCATCGGCTGGGAAATCTGGCCCACCGAGAACGGCACCCTGGCGAAAGAATTCATCGCCCGCGCCATCGAAGCCAACAGCGGTATCGCCCCCGGCGCGATCCACGCCGACCGGGGCACGTCGATGACTTCCAATACCGTCGCCGGGCTGCTCGCCGTCCTCGGGATCGACCAGTCGCATTCCCGGCCGCACGTATCCAACGACAATCCGTACTCCGAATCCCAGTTCAAGACCCTCAAATACTGCCCTGCATTCCCCGGGCAGTTCGGGTCCATCGAAGACGCCCGCGTCTTCTGCGCTCCGTTCTTCGATTACTACAACCACCACCACCGCCATTCCGGCATCGCGATGCACACCCCCGCATCGGTCCACGACGGCACCGCGGTCAAGATCCACGCCAGGCGCGTCGCCACCCTCCACGCGGCCTACCTGGCCCGCCCCGAGCGGTTCCGCAGCCGGCCCTACCCGCCGTCACTGCCCGCACGAGCCTGGATCAACCAGCCACCAGCAACCCTCCAGACCACCACCTCACCACAAACCACCGAAGCTGAACCGCCCCTGGGTTTCCCCTCGTAACGTGGACACATCGCCTTAGAGGAGGATGGCGATGGCAGAGACACGCAGGAAGTTCGATCAGGACTTCAAGGAGGGCGCGGTCCGGCTGGTCCGGGAGACCGGCCGCCCGGTCGCGCAGGTCGCCAAGGACCTGGGGATCAATGAGGGCACCCTGGGCAACTGGGTGAACGCCGACCGGCGGCGCCGCGGCGACGGGAATGGCGCGCTGAGCGAGGATGAGCGTGCGGAGCTGGCCCGGCTGCGCAAGGAGAACGCCGAGCTGGCGATGGAGCGCGATGTCCTCAAGCGCAGTGTGGCCCTCTGGGTCAAGGACGCGATGGGGCGGTAGCGGTGGCTGCCCTGATCGCCGCCCAGAGGGATGCCCACCGGGTCCCGCATGCGGTCTCGTGCCGGGCGCTGGGCGTGTCCCGGTCCTGGTTCTACCAGCACAAGGACGGTGTGCTGACGCCGCGGGCTGTCCGCCGTGCGGCACTGGCCGCCGAGATCCGGCGGCTGTTCGCCGCGCACCGGGGCACGTACGGGTCCCCGCGGATCACCGCCGACCTGCGCGAAGCCGGCTGGAAGGTCAGCGAGAACACGGTCGCGGCGCTGATGGCCGAGCAGGGCCTGGCCGCCCGGCGCAAGAAGAAGCGCCGGTCCGCGACCCGGCCGGGCAAGGGCCGCTGGCGCGCCGCGGACCTGGTCAAGCGGGATTTCCCGGCGGCGAAGATCAACACCAAGTGGTACGGCGACGGGACGGAGATCAAGACCGGCCAGGGCAAGCTCTACCTGGCCTCGGTCCTGGACATGGCGTCGAGACGGGTGCTCGGGTTCGCGGTCGGCGAGCACCATGACGCGGCCCTGGCCTACGGCGCGCTGGCCATGGCGGTGGCAGTGCGCGGCGGCCAGGTGCCCGGCGTCATCTTCCACTCAGACCGCGGCAGCGAATACACCGCGGGCGCGTTCCGCGCGGCCTGCCAGCGGCTTTCGGTCTGCCAGTCGATGGGCAGGCCCGGATCCGCGCTGGACAACGCGGTCATCGAATCCTGGCATTCGACCCTGGAGTTCGAGCTCCGCTCGGTGGAGCACTTCGCCACCAAGGCCGCGGCCCGGGCCAGGGTCCCCGCCTGGATCCACGACTACAACCACACCCGCCGGCACTCCGCATGCCAGATGATGTCACCGGTCGACTACGAGCGGGCGCTGGCGGCCGGGGAGGCGTCCTGACATGGGCCCTCGCTTCTCCGCCACCGAGTATGCCCCGGTACTCGGCCCTGTCCAGGTCGTTCCTCTCTGGACATGGCCTGCGCTCCGGGGTTACATGGCAGCGAACGGGAAGCAAGGACAGGCACGATCAGCTAAATCAAAGTGTCCACGCTTTGAGTGAACCCGCCCCGGTGAGTCCGGAGACTCAGGTTGTTGTCTGGCCGGCCTCGGTGAGGGCGGCATTCTGACGGTAGTAGGCGGCCTCGAGTTCTGCTGGCGGAATGTCACCGCAGGCCTCATAGAGCCGCCGGTGATTGAACCAGTCGACGTACTCCAAGGTGGCGAGCTCGACCTGCTCGGCGGTGCGCCAGGGTCCGCGGGGCTTGATCAGCTCGGTCTTGAACAGGCCGATCACGGACTCGGCGAGGGCGTTGTCGTAGGCGTCGCCGACGGTCCCGACCGAGCCGCTGACCCCGGCAGCGGCGAGCCGCTCGGTGAAGGCGATAGAGGTGTACTGCGACCCGGCGTCGGTGTGATGGACCAGCCCGGCCAGGGTGCCCGCACCGTCTCGCCGCCGGGTCCACAGGGCCTGTTCCAGCGCGTCCAGGACCAGCGCGGTTTTCATGGACCGGGCCGCGCGCCAGCCCAAGATCCGGCGCGAGTACGCGTCGATGACGAACGCGACGTAGACCATCCCGGTCCAGGTGGGGACGTAGGTGTTATGCGCAGCTGCGCATAACACGTATTCGGCTCAGCTCGCGGTTATGTGCAGTCGGGGTTGGAGGTCCGCGCTCGGCGTGGTGATTGGCGCTGGTGTTGCTGCACATAATCAGAGGCCTTGCAGGAACGCGAGGAGCTGGTCGCTGGGCCGGAACCGGGCTGGCGCCGGGCCTGGGTCGGTGAGCCGGCGTAGTACTGCTTCCTTGGCGGCGAGGTCGGCTTCGAGGTACTGGTGCGTGACGGCCGGGCTGGAATGGCCGAGCCACAAGGCGATGACGGCCAGGTCTGTGCCCGATTGCAGCAGGTGCATGGCCGTGGAGTGGCGCAGCGTGTGCGGCGTGACGTGCTGGCCGCGCAGGGACGGGCAGCGCTGTGCGGCGGCGGTGGCGGCCCGGTCGAGCCGGTCGCGTATGCCGGAGCGGGTCAGCGGCGCGCCGGCCCGGTTGGGGAACACGGGCGCGTCGGGTGCGGCGTTGAGCTGGTTCAGCCAGCCGCGCAGCTCGGCGGCGGTGTTCTTCCAGAGCGGGATGACGCGCTGCTTGCGGCCCTTGCCGTGCAGGTGCACGGCGGCCTGCCGGTCTAGCAGCACGTCACGAACCCGCAGGCCGGCGAGCTCGGAGACGCGGGCGCCGGTGTTGTAGGCGGTAGCGAGCAGTACCGCATCGCGCCGCCCGCTCCAGGTGCGCCGGTCAGGCGCGGCAAGGATCGCGGTGACCTGCTCACGGGACAGGTAGCCGAGCACGGGCCGGTCGAACCGCTTGGCCGGGATGGCGAGAACCCGGGCGGTGACCGGCAGTGAGGCCGGGTCGCGGAGCGCGGCGTAGCGCATGAATGAGTGGATCGCCGCGAGCCGGGCGTTGCGGGTCCGGATGCTGTTGCCGCGCTCGGTCTCGAGGTGGTCGAGGAAGTCCAGCACGAGCGGCGCGTCGAGGTCGGCCAGGCGCAGCGCCGAGGGTGGCTTGCCGGTGCGCTGCTCAAGGTAGCCGAACAGCAGCTCGAACCCGTCGCGGTAGGCTTCCACGGTGCGGGCGCTGGCGCCCCGCTGGGCGATCAGGCGCCGCAGGAAGAAGTCCTGGACCAGGACCGGGAACGCAATCTGGGGCGCCCTCACGACGCGCCTGCCGGGTCGTGTCCGGCGAAGGCTTCGAACCGGCCGGCGATGATGCTCATCAGTTCGGGAACGGCCGACAGGTACCAGTAGACGTCACGCACCTCCACGTGACCGAGGTAGGTGGCCAGCACCGCGATCTTGCGGTCGACGTCGGCGCCTTGGGCGTGCCAGGCCTGGATGCGCCGCACGACCATGCGGTGCCGCAGGTCGTGCACCCGCGGCGTGCGGGCGCGGCCGGCCGCGGTCCAGCCCAGCCGCCGGCGCAGCACGATGAACGTGCTGTTAGCCGCGTTGTAGCTGACCCGGTCGCTGCGGTCGGTGCGGAAGAACGCCTCGCTATCTGCGGGCGGGCCGAAGCGGCGCTCCCGGTCGGCGGCGTACTCACGCAGCGGCGCCACGGCGCTGGGATGCAGCGGGATTAGCCGGGCCCGGCCGCGTTTGCCGGCGCGGACGGTGAGCACGCCGCCGGCCAGGTCGACATCCCCGCAGGTCAGCGCCAGCGCTTCGCAGATCCGCAGCCCGGTGCAGGCGATCAGCCCGAACAGCGTGGCATAGCAGCGTGGCCGCAGCCCGCCGGCCGGCGCCAGCCCGGCAGCGGCCTGCAGCAGATCGCCGATCTCACGGTCGGAATACACGTGCGGCGGCTTGCGGTGCCCGGCCGGGCCGAGCAGTCCCGGCGCGGGCACCTCGGTGGCACCATCCAGCGCGGACAGGTGACGCAGGAAACCCCGTACCGTCGCCAGCCGGCGGGCCGGATTGCACGGATCCGGCGAGGCCGTCGACGTTGCCCAGTCCAGGCTCGCCTCCAGCGGGACCGGGCCGTGGCGCCCGGCCTGGTCCAGGTACCGGGCAAAGGCCCGCAGCGCACGCTCCTGGCTGGGTGAGCGGTATCCCAGGTGCCGGCGCAACGCGATGTAGTCGCCGGCCAGCACCCCGATGCTGCCAGTCACGACGTCGCCTGCGGCCACGGCAGCGCGACCTCACGCAGCGCCGCGACATCGACCTCAGCGTAGATCCGGGTGGTGGCCAGCGAAGAGTGCCCGAACAGGTCCGCGATCTCGGGCAGGCTGGCCCCGCGGTCGAGCAGGTCGGTGGCCAGTGAGTGGCGGAGCAGATTCGCCCCGCGCACCGGCGCATCCATCCCCGCACGCCGGAGTGCGTTGTCCACGGCGCGGCCGACGATGCTGCCGCTGATCGGCGCTCCGGCCCGCAGCCAGTGCAGCACGAACACCTGACGCACCGGGGTGTCCGGGCGGCCGTGCTGCAGGTAGGCGGCCAGCGCCGTTCCCACCTGCGCGGTCAGCGGCAGCAGCGCGCCGTGACCGGTCTTGCGGGCCCGCACCCGCACCACCGCGTTGCGCCAGTCCAGATCCTCCAGCCGCAACTGCACGACCTCGCTGGCCCGTAGCCCCAGCCGGGCCATGCACAAGATGATCGCCCGGTCCCGCAGCCCGCGGGGCGAGGAGGAGTCCAGCGAGGCGATCAGCTGCTCCAACCGCCCGGGCCCCAGATGCCGGACAAGACCGGCCGGGCGGTGCGGCACCATCGGGACCGCGTCCTCCAGCCGATCCTCACGCAGCCCTTCCGCGCGCAGGAACCGGAAGAACGAGCGCAGCGCCGAGGCCGCCAGCTCCACCGTCCGCGGCTGGTAGCGGCGCGTCGCCGCCGCGACGAAGCCGATCACATGCTGCACCCGGATCTCCGCGACCACCACCGGGCCCCCGGCGAACACCGCCTGCAGGAACGCGCCCGCGAACCTGGCGTAGTTCCGCCGCGTCCCCGCGCACACACCGCGAGTGCGCCGCAGATGCTCGTCGAAAGCCGCGAGCACTTCCTCCAGCGTCAATCGATCACGACTTGTCACCAGCTTCTCCTTGTCTTCCGAACCGATCGGACACACAAGGAGTGTCGCGTTATGTCCAGCTACGACCACCACCGGCGAGCGCCAAACCCAGCCAGCACAGGGCCGCACCCACGTTCAGCCTGCCGGACTGCACATAACCGCGAGCTGAGCCGAATACGTGAAGTCGGCGACCCAGAGCCGGTCCGGCGCGGCCGGGCTGAACTGGCGCCGCACCAGGTCGGCCGGGCGTGCTGCAGCCGGGGCCGGAATGGTGGTGCGGACCCGCCTGCCGCGGCGCGCGCCGGCCAGGCCCAGCTCGCGCATCAGCCGTTCCACCGTGCACCGGGCCACCGGCGTGCCTTCCCGGTTCAGCTGGAGCCAGATCTTGCGGGCGCCGTAGACGCCGTAATTATCCCTATGCACCCGGCTGATCGAGGCCTTCAGCTGGCCGTCACGGACAGTCCTGGCCGAAGGACGGCGCCGGGCGGCGTCGTAATAGGTGGACGGGGCGATCTGGCAGCCGTGCTGGGTCAGCACGCGGCAGATCGGCTCGACCCCGAACCGGGTCTTGTGCTCGCTGATGAACCTCACCAGGAGCGCTGCGGGCGGTCGAGCTCCGCCGCGAAGAAAGCCGAGGCCGCCTTGAGGATCTCATTCGCCCGCCGCAGTTCCCGCACCTCGGCGCGGAGCTTACGCAGCTCGCCGGACTCCTCACTGCTCACGCCCGGCCGCGTCCCGCCATCGACCTCGGCCTGGCGGACCCATTTGCGCAGCGTCTCCGCACTGCCGATCCCCAGCTTGCCCGCAACCGCTTTGATCGCGGGCCAGTCCGACGGGTACTCCGGCCGCACCTCGGCGACCATCCGGATCGCGCGCTCCCGCAGCTCCGGCGGATAGCTCATTCCACGTCCCACGACTCCATCTTCCTCTCACAAGATGGAGCCTCCGGAAACTCCGGGGCGATTCAGAGCGTTGGCGAAGTTTTTCTTGTCGGATGGATTGAACCACGTCGTTGTGACAACCAGGTGGTCAGGTGCACATGACTGTGACAACCACGTGGTTGTCGCGATATGCAGGGCCCGTGGCACAGGGCGCCGCGGGGCCGTCTGGCGCCGCGGGCCCATCGGGTGCCGCGGCGCCAGTTCCGGTCGGCGGGGTGGTTAGGAGTAGCGCTCGGCGAGCGTGCTGACGGGGGCCGGGCCCGAGGAGACCGGGCTGCTCGACGACCCGACGCCGGTGCAGACGACCGCGGTCGGGCAGGATACGGCGTTCAGGATGCTCGCCTGCGCGCCGAAGGGGTTTGGCGTGTTGTCGAGCGTCCAGGTCGAGCCGTTCCAGGACTGCGCGACGGTCACCACCGTGCCCGGGCTGATCGCGGGCACGTCCGTGGCGCCGACCGCCATGCAGGCCGTGGCGGCCGGGCACGACACCCCGGTGAAGATCATGTCGGTGGCGACGGCGGAAGACGCGGGGAACTGGAGCGCCCAGGTCAAGCCGCTCCACCGCTCGGCCAGCGGGAACTCGTTGCCGCTCGCATCTTGGTACGAGCCGACCGCGGTGCAGTCGGTCGTCGCCACGGTGCACGATACGGCGGCGAGGTTGCTGGCGGTGCCTTCGACATCGGGGAACAGGCCGGACCAGCTCGAGCCGTTCCACTGCTCGGCCCAGGTCGCGCGGTACGGGGCACTGCCGAACAGCGACTGATACTGGCCGACGGCCAGGCAGAACGACGGCGACGAGCACGAGACCGAGTTCAGCTCGAAGTCCATCTTGCTGAACGCGGCGTGGGTGGGCTGGATCGCCCAGTACTGGCCGTTCCAGACCTCCGCGAGGTCGGTGTAGTTCGGCGTGGACTGGATGTAGAAGCTGCCGACGGCTTCACAATCCGTGGCCGATACGCAGGACACGCCGGTGAGAACGGGTTGCGTACCGGCCGGTTGCTGCGCGTCCTGGACGGTCCAGCTGGTGCCGTTCCAGGTTTCGGCGAGGACGTACTGTGTACCGCCGAAGTCACGGTAGAGGCCAACCGCGGCGCAGGCGGTGGCCGAGGTGCACGAGACCGCGTCCAGGTCACTCTGGAAGGCCTTGACCGGGGCAGGCGAGGGTGCGGTCGTCCAGCTGGTGCCATTCCAGGATTCGGCTATGGCCCTAGCCACGTGGCCTGACTTGGTGAAGCCGACCGCTAGGCAGGCCGTGGCGGACGGGCACGACACCGCCTGGAGGACATTGCTGCCGCTGGTGCCGACCGGGTTGGTAGTGGTCTGGATCGTCCACCGCGGCGGCGCTGCGGACGCCAGCGGGGCGGTCGCCGTGGTCGCGGCGGTGGCCGCTATCGCCAGGGCGGCAGCGACGGCTAGCTTTCTCATTCTCAGTTCCTCCTTTTCACGACGGCCGGCGTGGCCGTGCGCGGCAGGAGGTACGGACGGACTGACGCAATAGGTTCAGCGGGCGGGGGCTTGGGCGCGGCGGGTCACTTCGGATCGGCCGGCGGCGCGCATGGGTTCCAGGGGGGCAGGCTCCAGGCCGGTCATCAGCTCAACCTGGCGGGCGGCCTGGTGCAGGAGCAGGTCGAAGCCGCTGACCACGATGGCGCCCGACTTCGCGGCGGCCTGGGCCAGGGGGGTGGGCCAGGGGTGGTACACCACGTCGAGCACGGCGCTGGGGCGAGCGCGGGGGACCCAGGACCGTTCGGAATAAAAATCCGCGGCGCCGGGCGGGACGGTGGAAACCAGCAGGTCGCCGTCGCGGACCTCGGAGCCGAACGGGCGCAGCTCGACGCCCACGCCCAGCCGGCGCGCGGCAGCCAGCAGGTCGCCGGCCCGGGCCTGATCGCGGATCTGGACCACCGCGGTGGCCAGGCCGGTCGCGCGCAACGCGGCGAGGGCGGCGCAGGCGGTCGCGCCGGCGCCGAGGATAGTGGCGCCGGCCGGGGAGGTCACCCCGGCCTCGGCCAGGGCCGCCACCATGCCAGGGACGTCGGTGTTGTACCCATGGCGCTGGCCGCCGCCGAACACCACCGTGTTAGCCCCGCCGACCTCGGTGGCCAGCGGCTCGGTGCGGTCCAGCAGCGGCAGCACCGCCCGCTTCAGCGGCATGGTCAGCGAGAGCCCCGCCCAGGACTGGTCGCAGGAGGCGATCAGCGCGGGCAGGCTGGCCTCGTCGCACTCGATCGCGTCATAGGTCCAGCCGTCCAGGCCCAGGGCGGCGTACGCGGCCCGGTGCAGCACGGGCGACAGCGAGTGCGCGATCGGCGAGCCCAGCACCGCGGCGCGGGCCGCCAGGGCCGGACCGCGGCCGGTCAGCCCTGCCCCAGGTTGTGCCGCAGTTCCTGCTCGAACTGCTCGAACTGTGCCTGGCTCGAGGTGAACAGGGTCTCGTGTGTCTTCGGGTTCACCGTCACGAAGTACAGCCAGTTTCCTGGCGCGGGGTTCAGCACGGCCTGGATCGCCGCGGCCCCCGGGCTGTCGATCGGGCCGGGCGTCAGGCCCTTGTGCTTGTAGGTGTTGTACGGCGAGTTGCTGCTGAGCTGGGCGTCGCTGGCCAGGATGCCGTAGGCGTTCAGGCCGTAGAGCACCGTGCTGTCCAACTGCAGCGGGATGTCCTGGTGCAGCCGGTTGTAGATGACCCTGGCGATCTTCGGGTAGTCCGACAGCCTGCCGCCCTCGGCTTGCACCAGGCTGGCCATGATGATGACCTGGCCTTCGGTCAGGTGCACCTGGCGGGCGGCCGCGGGCAGGTTGACCGCCGCGGCCTCCTGGTCGAACCGCTGTACCATGCCGGCCAGCACGCCGAGCGCGGTCTCGTGCGGCTGCACCTCGTAGGTCGCGGGGAACAGGTAGCCCTCGGCCTTGCCGCCCGCGTACGCGGGCAGGTGAAGCTGCGCCGGGTCCTTGAGGACCTGGTCGAAGGCGCTGGCCGCGAGGCCCGATTTCTTGCCGAGCACGGCCACGATCTGGCTGAGCCGCAAGCCCTCCGGGATCGTGACCGGAACCTGGACGAGGTTCTTCGGGTCGATCAGCAGCGCGTAGGCCAGGGACGCCTGCATGTGCTTGCGCATGCCGTAAAAGCCGGGCAGCATGCCGTTCGGGCTCGAGCTGTGCTCGGCGGCCAGGACGAACGCGCGGGCGCTGGCCACCACGCCGAGCTGGGCCAGCGTCGGCCCGAAGCTGGTCGGGTTGGCGTTCGCGGGGACCTGGACCACGATGTAGCCGGTGCCCGGGCCCGAGTAGTCGGCCGGGTGGTACTTGCTCATGTAGAAGCTGTACACGTAGCCGCCGCCGACCCCGATCGGGACCAGGATGACCAGCAGGGCGGCCAGCGGCGCGATCCAGCGGAACCGGCGGCGCCTGGACCTGCCCGGACGCTGCCCGCGGGCGGCGGACCGGCGGGCGGCCTTGCGCCGGGACCCGCGACCGCCCTGGTCGCCTGCGTCGCCGTAGTCGGCGAAGCCGGGGACGAACCGGTCCGAGGTGTCGTAGCGATCGTCGTCCTCGTACTGGCCGTAGGGATTCTCGGGGGTCCTGGGGTCCGTGCCGCCGTACTGGTCGCCGGGATTCTCGGGGGTCCTGGGGTCGGGGTTGCCGTGCGGGCCCGGTGAGTAGAACTCGCCTGCGCCGGGATCGCGAGGATCGCCTCCGTAGCTGAGCGGCACCGGGCCGCCCTGATGCCAGCCGCTCGTCTCGGGGCGGGACTGCCGCTGCGTCCGGCGCCACGGCGAGTCCTCGCCGCGCCCCGGTTCGGCGAACCGCGGATCGGCGGCCCGGGGCTCGTGGTGGACCGGCTCGTAGCCGGGTGGCAGCGGCCGCGGGAGTCCCTGGGTGCCCTGCGGGGTGCGCGGGGCCCGTGAGCCCGGCGGGGCCGGGGGCCAGGTGGCTCCGTTCTCGCTCATGCATGAGCTCCCGTCACGAGCTGGCCAGGGGGGCGCCCGGTGGCACGTTCGGCGTCCAGGGCGGCTTGGAGCAGGACGGCGGCGGCCGCCGCGTCGACGACCCGGCGGCGGGCGCGGGAATCCTTCCCGCCCTGGCGTAGCGCGCCGTGCGCCTGCGTGGTGGTGAAGCGCTCGTCCACCAGCCGCACCGGGACGGGCGCGAGCCGGGCGGCCAGGTCCGCGGCGAAGCGCCGCGCGGCGGCCGCGGCGGCGCCTTCCCGGCCCGACAGCGAGGTGGGCAGGCCCACGATGACCTCGATCGCGTCCCCGGCCAGCCGGGCCAGCTCGTCCAGGTCACCAGGCCCGGATCGGACGACGGCCAGCGGGCTGGCCAGGATGCCGCCCGGGTCGCTGCGGGCGACCCCGACCCGGACCGAGCCCACGTCGACCGCCACGCGCACGCCCTGCCGCATCGGGCCGGGCCTCATCGGGCCGGGACCCATCCGGCCGGGCCTCACCGGGCCCGCCTGCGCGGGAATGCCGAAGTGAGCGAGGGGCCTGCA
Source organism: uncultured Actinomycetes bacterium (assembly GCA_963705835.1). Lineage (GTDB taxonomy): Bacteria > Actinomycetota > Actinomycetes > Streptosporangiales > Streptosporangiaceae > Palsa-504. Next base: position 39,031 of record CAVPLC010000060.1, on the reverse strand, counting down.
GGCGGGCCTGGTCGCAGCGGGTCCAGGGGTCCATGCCCCGGCAGGGCGCGATCCGGCCCCGCGAGGGCGCAACGGCATGGCAATACGTTACCTAGCCGACCCGTGTATGTCCCGCAAAGCGGCACGAACAGCATCAAACGCCTCATCGACCGCGCCCTGACGGTCCGGAGTGACAGGTGACCCGCCGCCCTGGGCCACATCCGGCCGGCCGCCGCCGCCACCGCCGAGGGCCCGGGCGGCCACGCCGACCAGGGCGCCGGCGGACAGGCCGAAGCCGCGGCCCGCCTCGTTGACCGCGATCACCACCACCGGCCGGTCCGCGGGCACGCCGGCGATCATGACCACCGCGGGCTGGCCTCGCGGCACCCGGCCGCGCACGTCGAGCGCGAGCTTGCGGATGTCGTCCGGCTCGGTGCCGTCGGGCACGCGGTGCGCGACCAGGGCCATCCCGCCGATGTCCTCCGCGCCGGCTGCGATCTCCCCGGCCGATTCGAGCAGCTGGGCGGCCCGCAGCCGCTGCAGTTCGCGTTCGGCGTCCCTGAGCCTGCCCAGGATGCCCGAGATGCGCTCGGGCAACTGCTCGCGAGGCGCCTTGAGCTGCTCGCTGAGCTGGTTGACTAGCACGCTCTCGCGGGCCAGGAAGCGGAACGCGTCCAGGCCCACCAGCGCCTCGATCCTTCTTACTCCTGACCCTATCGACGCCTCGCCGAGCACCTTGACCAGGCCGAGCTGACCGGACCTGGCCACGTGCGTGCCGCCGCATAGCTCCCGTGAGTAGTCGCCGACCTCGACCACCCGGACCCGGTTGCCGTACTTCTCACCGAACAGGGCCAGCGCGCCCATCTCGCGCGCCTCCTCCTGGGAGGTGTAGTACGCGTGCACGCCCAGGTCGTTGACCAGCACCGCGTTGACCTCGTCCTCGCTGTCCCGCAGTACGCTCAGCGGCACGGCCCCCTGGGCGGTGAAGTCGAACCTGAGCCGGCCGGGCGCGTTCTCCGAGCCGGCCTGCGCCGCGGACTCGCCCAGGGCGTTGCGCAGCGCGCGGTGCACCAGGTGGGTCGCGGTGTGCGACCGGGACAGCGCCCGGCGCCGCTCGATGTCGATCTCCGCGTGCGCGGGCGCGCCCGTGGTGACCTCGCCGGTCCTGACCTTGCCGCGGTGCACGATCAGCCCGGTCAGCGGGGTCTGCACGTCGGAGACGTCGACCACGCCGCCGTCCAGGGTGATGATGCCCGCGTCGGCGAGCTGGCCGCCGCCCTCGGCGTAGAACGGCGTGCGGTCCAGGATCACGTCCACCTCGGTGCCCGCGCCTGCCGCCCGGACCGGGACGCCGTCGACCAGCAGGCCGAGCACCGTGGCCTCGCCCGATACCTGGTCGTAGCCGGTGAAGGTGACCGAGCCTGACCGCTCGAGCAGGTCGGCGTAGACCGAGATGTCGACGTTGCCGGTCTTCTTCCCGGCCGCGTCCCTCCTGGCGCGCTCCTTCTGCTCGCCCATCAGGCGGCGGAAGCCTTCCTCGTCGACAGACAGGCCCTGCTCCGACGCCATCTCCAGGGTCAGGTCGATCGGGAAGCCGTAGGTGTCGTGCAGCTGGAAGGCCTGCGCGCCGGAGATCGTGCCCTGGTGCTTGCGGCGGTTCTCCTCGACCGCGGCCTCGAAGATGGCCGTGCCGGTGCGCAGTGTGCTGCCGAACGCCGCTTCCTCCGCGTCCATGACCGTGTGGATGTTCGCCGCGTCCCTTCTCAGTTCGGGATACAGCGGCGCCATGGCCTCGATCGCGACCGCGGTGAGGTCGTGGATGAAGTGCTCCTGGTGTCCGGTGCCGCCGCCGCGCTGGGCGCCGGACAGCAGGCGCAGGTTCCTGATGCTGCGCCGCATGATGCGCCGCAGCACGTAGCCGCGGCCCTCGTTGCCCGGCAGCACGCCGTCCTCGATCAGCATCACCGCGCTGCGCACGTGGTCGGCGATGACGCGGAGGGCAACGTCGTTGCGGTGGTCGCGGCCGTAACTCTGCTCGGTCAGCTCGGCCGCCCGGTCCAGGATCTTCCATGTGGTGTCGATCTCGTACAGGTTGTCGACGCCCTGCAGGATGGAGGCCATCCGCTCCAGGCCCATGCCGGTGTCGATGTTCTTGGTCGGCAGCGGGCCCTCGATGTCGAAGTCGTCCTTGGCCCGGACCTTGCTCAGCTGGTCCTGCATGAAGACCAGGTTCCAGACCTCGAGGAACCGGTCCTCGTCCACCTCGGGGCCGCCGTCGCGGCCGTACTCGGACCCGCGGTCGTAGTAAATCTCCGAGCACGGGCCGCCGGGGCCCGGCACGCCCATGTGCCAGTAGTTGTCGGCCAGGCCGCGGTGCTGGATCCGGCTTTCCGGCAGCCCGATCTGGTCCCGCCAGATCACGAACGCCTCGTCGTCGCCGTGCAGCACCGTGGCCCACAGCTTGCTCTCCGGGAACCCGAAGCCGCCGTCCGCCTCGGACCTGGTCAGCAGCTCCCAGGCGAAGGTGATCGCGCCTTCCTTGAAGTAATCACCGAACGACCAGTTGCCGAGCATCTGGAAGAACGTGGCGTGCCGGGTGGTCTTGCCCACCTCTTCGATGTCGAGGGTGCGCACGCACTTCTGCACGTCCGCGATCCGCTTGTGCGGTGGGGTCCGCTGTCCGAGCAGGTACGGCTTGAACGGCTGCATGCCCGCGATGACGAACAGCACCGTGGGATCGTCGGCGACCAGGGAGGCCGAAGGCACGATGGTGTGCCCTTGCTGCTTGAAATACGCAAGGAAGCGGCGGGCGATCTCTGCCGACTCCATCAGCGGCCATCCTTGGGTCGAGGGTCGTGGTTAGTGTTGAGGGTCTCAAGGGTAGGGCCTGGCGGCTCCGAATGCCGAGCCGTGTACAGCTCCATCCCCTCCCGCACGTCGCGGGTGAAGCGGACGGTCTCCCTGGCTAGGCCCGCGGCTACCCCGCCGTTAAGCGTGCCGGACAGCCTGCGGCCGGCGGCGGAGACACGCCGGTAGCCCATGATCCCGGCCGCGGCCCCGACGGTCAGCCAGAAGCCTCTGCGTATCACCGGTGCGCTCCTGGCCGTGCGGTCAGCTCGGCGCGTTCCATCACGCGGCCCGGCACGGTGCGGCGCGCCGCCCGGCGCAGGCTCAGGGCGTGGCGCACCCCGTAGGCCAGCGCGGCCGTCCGGCCCACCGGGCCGGCCGCGAGCGCGCGGCCCAGGCTGGACATAGCCTCGCGGGGGGGTCTGGGGGGCTTGTTCGTCCCCCCGAGGCAGAAGCGTGACCTGGCCGGCGAGTTCGGCCATTCCGGTGCCCAGCTCATCCATGCTGGCCGTGACGGAATCGGCCTGGTCGAGCTGCCGGCCGGCCCGGTCCACGGCGGCCTGCGCGCCGTCGACCGCCGTCTGGGCCCGCTGCAGCAGCACGTCACCGCGCTCGCGCAGGTCGGCGACCAGGCGGCTGGACTGCGACAGCAGGCGGGCCAGCCGGAACAGGACGAACACGCCGACGCAGACGAGCAGCGCCCAGAAGACGGCGGCGATCAGCGCGGCAAGCTCCGCCGCGTTCATGTTATTGCCGCCTTCATGACTGCTCCTTGTCCGCTTGCTTTCCTGCTTGCTTGAGGATGGCCCTTATCCGCGCGGCGCGCTCGGCGACGCGGGCCTCCAGGCCATGCCCGGACGGCTCGTAGTAGACGCGGTCGGCTACCGGGTCCGGAGCGTAGCGCTGCGCGACCACGCCGTCGTCGAAGTCGTGCGGGTACAGGTAACCCTCACCGTGGCCGACCTTGCCCGCCCCAGGATAGTGCGAGTCGCGCAGGTGCGCGGGCACGGCGCCGATCAGCCCGTTTCTCACGTCGGCGTCGGCCGCGCTGATCGCCTTGATGACCGCGTTGGACTTGGGCGCCAGCGAGATGTAGATGACCGCCTGAGCCAGGTTGATCCGCGCCTCGGGCAGGCCGACGAACTCGACCGCCTGGGCCGCGGCGACCGCGATCTGCAGCGCGGTGGGGTCGGCCATGCCGACGTCCTCGCTGGCGTGCACGATCAGCCGCCGGGCGATGAACCGCGGGTCCTCCCCCGCCTCGATCATCCGGGCCAGGTAGTGCAGCGCCGCGTCCACGTCGCTGCCCCGCATGGACTTGATGAACGCGCTGATCACGTCGTAGTGCTGGTCGCCGTCGCGGTCGTAGCGGACCGCGGCCCGGTCCACGGCGCGCTCCAGGGCCTCGACGTCGATGCTCTCGCCTTCGGGCAGCCCGAGGGCGGCCGCCTCGAGGTAGGTGAGCGCTCGCCGGGCGTCGCCGCCGGCCAGTCTTATGAGGTGGTCGGCGGCCTTCGGTTCTAGCGTGACGGTGCCGCCGAGGCCGCGCGGCTCGGGCTCTGCCAGCGCGCGGGTGATGACCTCGCGCACGTCGTCGTCGGCCAGCGGCTGGAGGGTGAGCAGCAGCGATCGGGACAGCAGCGGTGAGACCACGGAGAAGAACGGGTTCTCGGTGGTCGCGCCGATGAACGACACCCAGCGGTTCTCCACCGCCGGGAGCAGCGCGTCCTGCTGCGTCTTGGAGAACCGGTGCACCTCATCGATGAACAGCACGGTCTGCGTGCCGCTCATGCCGAGCGTGCGGCGGGCCGCGTCGACGGCCGCCCGAACGTCCTTGACCCCGGCGCTGACCGCCGACAGCTCCACGAACCGCCGCTTGGTCACCTGGCTGACCACGTAGGCCAGCGTGGTCTTGCCGGTGCCGGGCGGGCCCCACAGCAGCAGCGACATCGGCGCGTCGTTGTCGATCAGCTTGCGGAACGGCGTGCCCTCGCCGGTCAGGTGGCGCTGCCCGATCACCTCGTCCAGGTTCCGCGGCCGCATCCGGACGGCGAGCGGCGCGGCCGCGTTTGCCGCCGCTTCTTCCGCTTCGTCGAACAGGCTCTCGGGTTGGCCTGGGTCTGCTAGGGCCATCCTCCGACCTTATCTCGGCTCGCTGTTATACCACGCCAGTGTCTTTTCGGCGTAGTTATCCACAGGCGGATGCCTATCGGCTCAGGTTATCCACAGGTCTTTCAGCTTCGGGCCTTTGCGCTTGCGCGGTCGCCAGGATGGGCCTCTGTGTCAACCGATGAATACCTGCCGCATTTGCCCGCCCAGGCTGCCGCAATCGCCCGCCGCCAGAGTCAGCTGGTCGGCATCGATCCCGGCACGATGCGCAACCGGGTACGCAGTGGTCGCTGGCAGCAGATTCAACGTGGCGTGTACGCCGCCTTCTCCGGGGAGCCTCCTCGCGAGACGGTTTTGTGGGCCGCGCTGCTCCGGGCCGGGCCGGACGCGGTCCTGAGCCACCAGACGGCGGCCGAGCGCCATGGACTGATCGACGAGCCCAGCCCGGTCATCAGCATCACGGTCCCGGCTTCCCGGCACCCGGCGCAGGTAAAGATCCCAGGTGTCGTCGTTCGCAGGTCAGACGCGATCCTGCGGACACGACACCCCGCCATGCTTCCACCATGCACCCGGGTTGAAGATACGGTGCTCGACCTTATACAGGTCGCATCTAGTTTCGACGACGCATACGCGTGGATATGCAGGGCCATCGGCCGTCGGCGCACCACCGCAGACCGGATCGCTCTGGCCATGGCTGCCCGCAAAAAGATGCGCTGGCGCCGAGAGATCGGGATCGCGCTAGGCGACGTTGAAGCCGGTGCCTTGTCGGTGCTGGAGTACCGCTATGTGCACCGGGTGGAGCGCCCGCATCGGCTGCCGGTGGCGCGCAGGCAAGCGAGAATCAGGCACGGCACGCGCAGCCGGTACCTCGACAACCTCTATGAGGGATTCGCGGTATGCGTGGAGCTCGACGGGACCGCGGCCCACCCGGCGGACGAACAGTGGCGCGACAAGCGGCGAGACACGGCCAACGCGGTCCGGGGCATTCTTACACTCAGGTTCGGAATCCTTGATGTGGGCGATCGTCGCTGCCAGACCGCCATCGCCGTCGCCTCGGTGCTGCGCTCACGCGGCTGGCCAGGCACCCCACACCCCTGCTCCCGCCCCAGCTGCCCGGTCACACCATGATCATGGCCAGTTTGGGGCAAATAACGCCTGAAACTGGCCACGATCATGAAGTAGAGCCCTGACGACTAGGTCTATTTGGTGGGAGGAACTGAGGAAGTGGAGGCAGCGTTTGGGCCAGAACTAGGCGGGGTGGAGGGAACCGTCGAGGTGGGAACGCCAGGTGAGGTAGGGCTAGGTGGAGCGGATGGAGCCGTCGAGGTGGAGGCGCCGTATGGGCTGGGGTTGGGTGGAGCAGCAGGAACCGTCGAGGTGGGCACGCCGTGTGGCGTAGCGGGAGCCGCAGAGGCTTGCGGCGTCGCGTCGATGCCGGCTTCGCGGCGCTGGGCGGGGGTGATGGGGGTGGGGGCGCCGGTCAGGGGGTCCAGGCCGGAGGCGGCTTTGGGGAAGGCGATCACGTCGCGGATCGTGGGGGCGTCTGCGAGCAGCATGCAGACCCGGTCCCAGCCGAACGCGATGCCGCCGTGGGGCGGCGGCCCGTACTTGAACGCGTCGAGCAGGAAGCCGAACTGCGACTGCGCCTCGGCCGGGGACAGCCCGATCACGTCGAACACGGCCTGCTGCATCGCGGACTTGTAGATACGGATCGACCCGCCGCCGATCTCGTATCCGTTGCACACGATGTCGTAGGCGTCGGCCAGCGCGCCGCCCGGCTCGGCGGCGAACTTGTCGGCCCATTCGGGCAGCGGCGCGGTGAACGGGTGATGCACCGACGTCCAGCCGCCCTCACCGTCCTCCTCGAACATGGGCGCGTCGACCACCCACAGGAACGACCACGCCGATTCGTCGATCAGGTCGCATCTGCGGCCGATCTCCAGCCGGGCCGCGCCGAGCAGCTCCCGGGCCGCCGCGGCCGGGCCGGCCGCGAAGAACACGCAGTCGCCCGGGGCGGCGCCGGTCGCGCCGGCCAGGCCGGAGCGTTCCGCGTCCGACAGGTTCCTGGCGACCGGGCCGCCGATCTCGCCGTCCGTGCCGAGCAGCGCGTAGGCCAGGCCCCTGGCGCCGCGCGAGCGCGCCCACTCCTGCCACCCGTCCAGTTCGCGCCGTGACTGCGACGCGCCGCCCGGCATCACCACGGCGCCCACGTACTGCGCCTGGAACACCCGGAACTCCGTCCCGGCGAAGTACTCGGTCAGGTCGGTGAGCTCGCAGCCGAAGCGCAGGTCGGGCTTGTCCGAGCCGTACCTGGCCATCGCGTCGGCGTAGGTCATCCTGGGCAGCGGCGTGGGCACCTGGTAGTCGGCCAGCTCGGACCAGAGCCGGGACACGATGTCCTCGGCCACGTCGATGACGTCCTGCCGGGTCACGAAGGACATCTCGATGTCGATCTGGGTGAACTCCGGCTGCCGGTCCTTGCGGAAGTCCTCGTCGCGGAAGCACCGGGCCAGCTGGTAGTAGCGCTCCAGGCCGCCGACCATGAGCAGCTGCTTGAACAGCTGGGGGGACTGTGGCAGCGCGTACCAGTTGCCCGGCCGCAGCCGCACCGGGACCAGGAAGTCGCGCGCGCCCTCCGGGGTGGACCTGGTCAGGTAGGGCGTCTCGACGTTCACGAACCGGTGCTCGCGCATCACGTCGGACAGCAGGTAGGCGGCTTGCGACCGGATCCGCAGCGCCCGGGCGGTGTCCGACCGCCTGATGTCCAGGTACCGGTACTTGAGCCGGACGTCCTCGCTGACCTCTGCGGAGTCCTCGACGGGGAACGGCAGTGGCTCGGCCTTGCTGAGCACCTCGACCTCATCCGCGACAAGCTCGATTTCACCGGTGGGCAGGTCCGGGTTCTCGTTACCGGCCGGCCGGATCCGTACTGTCCCGGTCACCAGCACGCAGAACTCCGCCCTGAGCTCGTGGGCCACCGCCTCCTCGCCGCGCCACACCACCTGCACCAGCCCGCTGGCGTCTCGCAGGTCGATGAAGACCACGCCGCCGTGATCCCGGCGGCGGGCGACCCAGCCGGCCAGCACCACGCGCTCTCCCGCGTGCGACGCCCGCAGCGTGCCCGCCTCATGGGTGCGGATCATCGCGCTCTGCTCCCCTTTCGCCCGGCCGTCAGGCCGGTGCTCATAGTCCCCTGGCCGGTCCCGACGCCGGGGCCAGTCCCGCCAGGAACGGATTGGTGCGCCGCTCGGCGCCGATCGTGGTCCGCGGGCCGTGACCGGATAGCACCACGGTCTGGTCCGGAAGCGTCAGGCACACGCGCGCCAGGCTGCGCAGGATCGTCGGGTAGTCCCCGCCGGGCAGGTCGGTCCGCCCGATCGAGCCGGCGAACAGCAGATCGCCGGAGAACAAGACGTCGCCCTCGTCTATTTTGCTTTTACCGGCTGCCGTAATGGGCTCCTGGACCGGCAACCGGAATGTCACCGAGCCTCCGGTATGACCGGGCGCGTGATTCACGATGATCTCGAGCCCCGCGAGGCTCAGGGTCATCCCGTCGGCCAGTTCTTTGACGTCGTCCGGCTCGGTGAATTTCAGCCCGCCGAACAGTTCCTGTCCTATCCCGAGCGGGAAACCCTTTGCCGGGTCGCTCAGCAATGCGCGGTCGGCGGGATGGATGTAGGCCGGGATGCCTTTAGCGCCGCAGACCGGGGCGACCGACCACACGTGATCGATGTGGCCGTGGGTGAGCAGCACCGCGGCCGGCGTGAGGCGGTGGGCGGCCAGGATGTCCTCGATCCCCGGCTCGGCGTCCTGGCCGGGATCGACGATCACGCACTGCTCGCCGGGCCCGGGCGCGACAACATAACAGTTGGCCGCGAACGCGCCTGCCGGGAACCCTGCGACGAGCACAAGCGTCCTTTCTCACGGTACGGTGTCTCAGGCTACCGAGGGGACCGGCATGGCCGCGAACCGATAACGAAGGGTACCGATCCCGAGATCTGGAAGGTACGATTCGCGAACGATCGCGAATTTTGAGGGTCGCGGGGAGTAACCCCGGCCAGGCCCTCGCGGGGGGTCTGGGGGGTCGTCTCCCTGGGCCAACAACCGCCCGTGCATCGGGATCAAGGTATCCGGGTTCGTTGGCCTGCCTCCCGTGAATACCAAGCGGTAGCGACAAGCGCGACAGGCCAAGGAGGACACGACCGGTGGCGGGTAGAAACGAACGCCAGCGCAGGCAAGCCAGGGAACGGTACCGCCGTCAGCAGCAGGAACGGGCGGCGAGACAGCGCCAGGTCCGCAAGCGCTGGGTCACCGGAGTCAGCGCGGTGGTCGCCGCCGGGCTCATCGCCGCCCTGATCGTGGTGTTCCTCCCCGGGAGCGGCAAGAACGCCTCGGCGTCGGCCAGCAAGTCGCCCAAGGCCACGGCGACGGCGTCGGCGTCGGCCTCTGCCTCGACCGTGGCCGAGCCTGCGCATCACTGCAGCTACAGCGCGGCCACGCCGGCGGCCAAGAAGGTGAGCTTCCCGCCGGCCGCGCCTGACTATAGCGCCAGCTACCAGGCCACGATCAACACCAACCAGGGCAAGATCGTGTTCAACCTGCTGAACAGCAAGGCGACCTGCACGGTGAACTCCTTCGTGCACCTGGCCGAGGCGGGCTACTTCAACAAGACCCAGTGCCACCGGCTGCTGACGAGCGGCATATACGTGCTGCAGTGCGGTGATCCGTACGCGACCTCCACCGCCAAGCTCACCTGCAGTTCCTCCAGCATCGTCGGCACCGGGACGCCGGGTTATGCTTTCGCCAGCGAGAATCTCACCGGTGCCAAATACCCAGCGGGAACTGTCGCGATGGCCAACGAGGGCACCGCAACCTCCAACGGCAGCCAGTTCTTCATCGTGTACAAAGACAGCACTTCAGGGCTTACGGCTTCGTATACGCCGTTCGCCACGGTTTCATCTGGACTCGATATCGTCCAGAATGTGGCCAAGGATGGATACTCGTGTCAATATGCGCAGGCAGGCGGCGGTGCTCCCAAGAAGAAGGTCATCATTGACAGCGTGACGATCAAGAAAACCTGACACGAGCACGACAACGCAGGAGGTTCGCCGTGACGACCGCCGACCATCCTTGGGGCCGGGTAGATGCCGACGGGACGGTCTATGTCCGTACCGCCGACGGCGAGCGGGTGATCGGCTCGTGGCAGGCGGGGAGCCCGGAGGAGGCACTCGCGTTCTACCAGCGTAAGTACGAGGCGCTGGAGACCGAGGTGGTGCTGCTCGAGCAGCGGATCGCGGCTACCGACATGGCGCCCGCCCAGGCCGCGGCGGCGGTCCAGCGGCTGATCCAGTCCATCAGCGAGGCGAACGCGCTGGGCGACCTGGAGGGGCTGCGCGGCCGCCTGGAGCGGCTGACCGAGGACGTCGGCCAGCGCCGCGAGGAAGCCAAGGCGGCCCGGGAGCAGGCCCGGGTGCAGGCCAAGCAGATCAAGGAGCGGATCGTCGCCGAGGCCGAGCAGATCGCCGCCGAGGCGACGCACTGGAAGAGCAGCGGCGAGCGGATGCGCGAGCTGCTGGATGAGTGGAAGGCGGCCCCGCACGCCGAGCGGGCCGCCGAGGCCGTGCTGTGGAAGCGGCTGTCCGCCGCCCGTAACGCGTTCACCAAGCGGCGCAAGGCGTACTTCGCGACGCTGGAGGCCGAGCGGGAGGACGTGCGGGCCCGCAAGGAGAATCTGTGCGCCGAGGCCGAGGCGCTGTCGTCCTCGACCGAGTGGGGGCCGACCACCAGCGCGTTCCGCGAGCTGATGCGCAAGTGGAAGGGGGCCGGGCGCGCGGACCGGGAGGCCGAGGCCGAGCTTTGGAAGCGCTTCCGGGCGGCGCAGGATAAGTTCTTCACCGCCCGCGCGGAGGTGTTCTCGGCCAAGGACGCCGCGCTGCGCGAGCACGCCGAGGCCAAGCAGCAACTGCTCGACCAGGCCCAGGGGCTGCTGCCGGTGTCCGACATCCGGTCCGCCCGGTCCGCGCTGCGCGGCATCCAGGAGCGGTGGGAGCAGATCGGCGCGGTGCCGCGGGACTCCCGCGAGCACCTGGAGTCCGGGCTGCGGCGGGTCGAGGAAGCGGTGCGCAAGGCCGAGGAGGCCCAGTGGCGCCGGTCCAACCCCGAGGCGCTGGCCCGGGCGGAGGGCACCGTGGCCCAGCTCCGCGCGACCATCGCGCAGCTGGAAGACCAGCTGGCCAAGGCGCGCGAGCGGGACGACGCCCGGGCCGTGCGGACCGCCGAGGAGGCCCTGACCGCCCGCCGCGCGTGGCTGGAAGAAGCCGAGCACACGCTCGCTGAATTTAGCTCTTTATCCAGGGGGACGACCCCCTGGAACCCCCGCATTCCCGCTGGGCTTCTCGCCGTAGTATCGCGCCGCCGGGGGCTCTGCTTGTTCCCGCGAGCCCACCCCAGATCCCCGCGGGCGCCGCGATCAGTTTGTGACGCGCTGGACGTCGTAGACGCCGTCGATGGCGCGGACGGCGCGCAGCACGTGGCCGAGGTGCTTGGGGTCGCCCATCTCGAACGTGAACCGGCTGACCGCGACCCGGTCCCGGCTGGTCGTGACGGTCGCGGACAAGATGTTGACGTGCTGGTCGGACAGCACCCTGGTCACGTCGGACAGCAGCCTGGTCCGGTCGAGCGCTTCGACCTGGATGGCGACCAGGAACACCGAGCCGTCGGTCGGCGCCCAGTGCACGTCGACCATCCGCTCCCGCTGGGTATCGCTCAGGTGGGCCAGGTTCACGCAGTCGGTCCGGTGCACGGAAACGCCGTGGCCGTGGGTGACGAAGCCGCTGATCTGGTCGCCGGGTACCGGGGTGCAGCACCGGGACAGCCGGACCCACACGTCGGGCGCGCCGGTGACCTCGACTCCGGACTCCGACGGCACCCGGGGCCGGGGCGCCTTGGTCGGCAGCGTGGTCTCGGCCAGCTCCTCCTGGGCGCCCGCCAGCCCGCCGATCGACCTGACCAGCTTCTCGACCACCGACTGGGCGCTCACCCGGCCCTCGCCGACCGCCGCGTACAGCGCGGACACGTCCGGGTAGCGCAGGTCGCGGGCCAGGGTGATCAGCGTGTCGGCGGCCGCGAGCCGCTGCAGCGGCAGCCCCTGCTTGCGGATGGCCCGGGCGATCTGGTCCTTGCCCGACTCCACCGCGGCTTCCCGGCGCTCCTTGGAGAACCACTGCCGGATCTTGTTCCGCGCGCGAGGGCTCTGAACGAACTTGAGCCAGTCGCGGCTCGGCCCGGCTTCTTGGGTCTTGGCGGTGATGATCTCCAACGTGTCGCCGTTGTCCAGCGTGGACTCCAGCGCCACCAGGCGGCCGTTGACCTTGGCGCCGATGGTCCGGTGCCCGACCTCGGTGTGGATGGCGTAGGCGAAGTCGACCGGGGTCGAGCCCTGCGGCAGCGGGATCACGTCGCCGCGCGGGGTGAACACGTAGACCTCGGCGGCGGCCAGGTCGAAGCGGAGCGACTCGAGGAACTCGGCGGGATCCTCGGTCTCCCGCTGCCAGTCGACCAGCTGCCGGAGCCAGGCCATCTCCTGAGTGTCGTCCTTGGCGTCCTTGGCCCGGCCGCTGAAGACCGTCTCCTCCTTGTACTTCCAGTGCGCGGCGACTCCGTACTCCGACCTTTGGTGCATGCGCCAGGTGCGGATCTGCAGCTCGACCGGCTTGCCTTCGGGGCCGATGACCGTGGTGTGCAGCGACTGGTACATGTTGAACTTCGGCATCGCGATGTAGTCCTTGAACCGTCCGGGGACGGGGTTCCACCGCGCGTGGATGGTGCCGAGCGTTGCGTAGCAGTCGCGGACCGAATCGACCAGGACGCGGATGCCCACCAGGTCGTAGATGTCGTCGAAGCCGACGTTGCGGGCGATCATCTTCTGGTAGATCGAGTAGAAGTGCTTGGGGCGGCCGGTCACCGTGTTCTTGATCTTGGCCTCGTGCAGGTCGCCGCGGACGTCCTGGATCACTTCCTGGAGGAAGGCCTCGCGCCCCGGCGCCCGGCTGGACACCAGGCGCACGATCTCGTCGAACCGCTTCGGGTACAGGGTCTGGAAGGCGAGGTCTTCGAGCTCCCACTTCACCGTGTTCATGCCGAGCCGGTGCGCGAGGGGCGCGTAGATCTCCAGGACCTCGCGGGACTTGCGCTCCTGCTTCTCCCGCTTCAGGAAGCGCAGCGTCCGCATGTTGTGCAGCCGGTCGGCGAGCTTGATGATCAGCACGCGGATGTCGCGGGACATCGCGACCACCATCTTGCGGACGGTCTCGGCCTCGGCCGACTCGCCGTACTTGACCTTGTCCAGCTTGGTCACGCCGTCGACCAGCGCGGCGATGTCCTCGCCGAACTCGCCGCGCAGTTCGGTCAGCGAATAGGGGGTGTCCTCCACGGTGTCGTGCAGGAGCGCGGCGCAGATCGTCTGGGTGGGCATGCCCAGCTCGGCGAGAATGGTCGCCACGGCCAGCGGATGGGTGATGAACGGATCGCCGCTCAGCCGCTTCTGGTCCTTGTGCCAGTAGGCCGCCGTCTCGTAGGCCCGCTCGATCAACCGCACGTCGGCCTTGGGATGCGTCGCGCGGACGGTCTTGATCAGCGGCTCGAGCACCGGGTTGAGAGTGGCGCCGCGCTGGGCCCCGAGCCGCGCCAGCCGGCGGCGGACCCCTACGCCGGACGCCGCGACGTCGGCGGCCTGGCCCTGGACCGCGGCGACCGCCGCCCGGGCGCGGCCCGTCCTGGGCTGGCCGCTGGCCGCGCGGCTCCGGGGCGAGCCGGCCGGGGTCGCGGGTGCTTCTAGGTCGCCGGGCGCGTCCTCTGCAGTGTCGTCTGGCGCCTCCGGCGCGGGGCCGTCTGGCGCCTCCGGCGCGGGGCCGTCTGGCGCCTCCGGCGCGGGGCCGTTGGCCGCGTTGGGACCAGGCACGCCCGCTGTCTCTGCCTCGGCCTGTTCCGCATCGATGACGGGATCCGAACCCCGCGGCGCGTCCGCCCGGGCAGTATCAGCAGCTCTCGTGCCGGTCGTGATGACATCACCGGCCACTCGCGCTCCTCACATCTGCCAAGCCACCAGTGTACTTGGACAGGTCCAACACCAGATCACATGCGTGCGATTCCCGATGGGATTTAGACCGTGAGGAGGGCGGTGACCGGGAGGCCGGCCAGCTTGGCGCGGCCGTGCAGGAACGACAGCTCCAGCAGGACGGCGATGCCCGCGACCTGACCGCCGGCCCGGAGCACCAGGTCGGCGGTGGCGCGGGCGGTGCCGCCGGTGGCCAGGACGTCGTCGATGATCAGGACGCGATCGGCCGGGTCGAAGGCGTCGGTCAGTACCTCGATGGTCGCGGTGCCGTATTCGAGCTGGTAATCCTGCGCGAACGTCGCGCCGGGCAGCTTGCCCTTCTTCCTGATCGGCACGAACCCCGCGCCGAGGCGCCAGGCCACCGGGGCGGCGAGGATGAAGCCGCGCGCCTCGATGCCCGCCACCTTGTCGACCGGCCCGTACGCGCCGGCCAGCGCGTCGACTACCGCGCCGAAGGCCTTGCCGTCGGCGAGCAGCGGGGTGATGTCCTTGAACACCACGCCGGGTTGCGGGTAGTCGGGGACGTCGCGTATCCGGCTGGAAATGAGACGGGTCAGCTCATCGTCGGGCAGCACCGCCTGCTCCGTCATGCCTCAGCGCCGCTTCTTCTTGCCCGCCGGGCGGTGCCGGGCCGAACCGCCGCTGCGGCGCGGCTGTTGCCGCGGACCGGGACGGGCCGCCGCCGGCGTGCTGCGGGCGGCCGGGACCCGCGACGCAGTCGGGGTCAGCTCGTCCGCGACCTGCGCAGCGTCGTCGGCGTAGTCGGTGTCGTCGTCCGCCTCGTCATCGGCCAGGGGCGCCTGCGACGCGGCGGCCGCGCCTGGCCTCCCGGGGGCCTGCGCCTTGGCGGCGGCGCGCTTGGCGGCCCGGCCGCCCGAGGCGCGTACGCTGACCCGCTTGGCCAGGGCCTTGTACTGCGGCTCCCGCTCCTTCAGGTCGGCCAGCACCGGGGTGGCGATGAAGATCGAGGAGTAGGTGCCGGACAGCATGCCGACGAACAGCACGAGGGCCAGGTCCTTCAGCTCGCCCGCGCCGAGCAGGCCGCCGCCCACGAACAAGATCGCGGCGACCGGCAGCAGCGCGATCAGGGAGGTATTGATCGACCTGACCAGCGTCTGGTTCAGGGCCAGGTTGGCCGCCTGGCTGTAGGTGCTCCTGGCCCCGCCGAGCAGGCCGGCGGTATTCTCCCGGACCTTGTCGAAGACCACCACCGTGTCGTACAGCGAATAGCCCAGGATGGTCAGCAGCCCGATGACGGTCGCGGGGCTCACCTGGAGCCCGGTGAGCGCGTACACGCCGGTGGCGATGACGAGGTCATGTATCAGGGCCACGAAGGCCGCCACCGCCATCTTCCACTCGAAGGCGATCGACAGGTACAGCACGATCACGATCAGGAACGTGATCAGGGCCTGCACCGCCTTGGTGGTGATCTGGCTGCCCCAGCTCGCGCCCACAAAGTTGGTGCTCATCTGCGTCGCACCAAGCTGGCTGGTCAGCGCGTTCTCGACGGTGGTGGTCTCCTGGCTGGTCAGCGAGTTGGTCTGCACCTGCCAGGTCTGGTGGCCGAGCCTGCCGGTCAGCTGCTGGACGACCGCACCGGTGATGCCCTCGTGAGTGACCACGGCGGCGACCTGGGACTGCGTCACCGACGGCGCGCTGAACTGGAAGACCGCGCCGCCCTTGAAGTCCACGCTGTAGTCCAGGCCGCGGGCGAACAGCGCCACGATGCTGATCAGCAGGATGGCCGCGGACATCGTGTACCACCTGCGCTTGCGGCCGACGAAGTCGTAGGAGACCTCGCCGCGGTAGAGCCTGCCGCCGAGCTGGCCGAGCCGCGACATCACGCCTCCCCGGTGGTGTTGCGGGACACTGTACTGCGGGGCGCGACGCCGGGCCCGCGCCTGACGGGGGTGCGCCGGACCGAGGACCGCCACGGGGCGCGGGCGCCCAGCCGGGAGGGGTCGAGCCCGGACAGCGGGTGGCCGTCGCCGTAGAACTTGGTCTGGGCCAGCAGGGTGACCATCGGCTTGGTGAACAGGAACACGACGATGATGTCGATGACCGTGGTCAGGCCGAGGGTGTACGCGAAGCCCTTGACCTCGCCGATCGAGAAGTAGTAGAGCAGCACCGCGGCGATGAACGACACGGTGTCGGAGACCAGGATCGTGCGCCTGGCCCGCTTCCAGCCCGCCTCCACGGCCGGCCGGAGTGCTTTGCCCTCGCGGACTTCGTCCCGCAATCGCTCGAAAAACACGACGAACGAGTCGGCTGTGATCCCGATGGCGACGATCAGGCCCGCGATCCCGGACAGCTCGAGGGCGAAGTTCTGGTACTTGCTGAGCAGGATCACCGACAGCAGGGCCAGCGTAGCGGCGATGACCAGGCTGGAGACCGACACCAAGCCGAGGCCCCGGTAGTACAGGAACGAGTAGACCACCACCAGGAACAGCCCGATGGCGGCCGCGATCAGCCCGCCATCCAGCTGAGCCCGGCCGAGGCTCGGCGACACCGTGTTCGCGGTGAGGATGGTGAAGGTCAGCGGCAGCGCCCCGTACTGCAGGTAGTTCGCCAGCTGGGTGGCCTGCGCCTGGGTGAAGTTGCCGGTGATCTGGGAGGTGCCGCCCGGGATGGGGCCCTGGACCTCCGGCGCGCTGATGACGTTGCCGTCCAGCACGATCGCGATGGTGTCCAGATAGAAGTCGTTCTCGTTGGTCGAGGCCGAGGGGAGGTACTTTGTCGCCTGCTCGGAGGTCAGGTTGCCATAGGCCGTGGCGCCCCCGCTCTTGAGCGTCAGCAGGACTTGCCACTGGTTGCTGTTGGTGGCCAGCTCGGCGGTGGCGGTGGCGATCTGGGTGCCCGGCACCTTGGCCACGTCCAGGGCGTACTTGTTGCCGGTGCTGTCGCAGGAGACGATCTGCACGGCCGTGTTGTCGTAGGACTCGGGGTTGGTATACCCCGCCTCCTGCTTCCACTTCGTGGTGTCCCCCGGCGTGCAGGTCACCTTGTTGAACAGCGCGAGGGTGTCCTTGTTCACCAGGGTCGAGTCGCCGAACACCGTGGGGGCCGTGGACGACGTGGCGCTCGGGCTCGGGCTCGGGCTGGTGCTGGCCGACGTCGACGCCCTGGGCGAGGCGGTGCTGCTGGCCGTCGGGCTGGCGCTGGAGCTGGCGGCCGGGACGATCTTGGCCGAGGTCTTGGCCGTGCTCGAGGAGCTGGGCGAGGAGCTCGCCCTGGCGGTGGAGCTCGCGCTGGCCGAGGGGCTCGCGCTGGGCGAGGTGCTGGGACTGGTCGAGGCCGACGGCGTGGTCGTGCCGGTATAGGGCTGGTAGAGCAGCGTCTGGCGGAAGTTGAGCAGAGCGGTCTGGCTGACCAGCTGCTCGGTCTGCGTGGTGGTCTTGCCCGGGACCGACACGTTGAGGATGTCGCTGCCCTGCGTCTGCACCTGGGCGCCCGTGTTACCGCTGGCGTTGACCCGGGACAGGATGATCGACTTGGCCGTATTCATGTCGCTGCTCGACGGGATGCCCCCGGTCAGGGTCTTGGCCTGCATGCTCAGCTGGGTACCGCTGGACAGGTCGAGCCCGAGGCCGACCTTGAAGTCCTTGTGCCACTGGCCCGGGCTGAACAGGTTTCCGCCCACGATGCCCAGCAACATGATCACGATGAGCGCCACAAGCGCCGCGAGCGCCCGCCCCGGATGCGGGACAGTCTTGGATGGGGCTGCCACTTCTCCGCCTGTCTAGATCGGCCGTTCCCGACGTCTTAGAACACGTTGTCCTTGTGTGAATCGGCGAGGCCGTCCTCGGCCGACTTGGCACCGTCGTGGGCGTCGTGGGCGTCGGAGTCCTCGGCGTCCTCCGGGACGTCGTCCTCGGCGTAGTCGTCCTCGTGCGCGTCCGTCATGGTCTCGGTGTCCTCCTCGCCGGGGGAGATGACCTCCATGATGGCGCGGCGCATGTAGCGCACCTCGATACCGGGCGCGACCTCGAGGATCACGTCGTCGCCGTCCACCTCTGAGACTGTGGCGTACATCCCGGACGTGGTGCGCACCTGGGCACCGGGGTTGATGGTGCGCTGCTGCTGCTGGACCGCCTGCTGACGGCGGCGCTGCGGCCTGATCATCAGGAAGTAGAAGCCGACGAAGACGACCGCGATGAGCAACAGGAACGTGTAGGAGCTGTTGCCTGACTTGGATGCCGCCGCGGCGGCTGCCGTAAATTCCCCCATGACCGGGGTATCCTTCCAGTTGGTTCTGCGAGCGTGGTCGCTGGCACGAGGCCAACGGCCAACTGCCGAAGTTTAGCCGCGCTTTGACCGCGCACCAACAGGCTACGAGGTTTTGCCAGCGATCGTGACCTCGGCGCGATCCTGCGTGGCGCCAGTTTGACTAGCACAGTGAAATGGCGCCAGTGAATGGTACTAGTCAAACAGAGTAGGCAATTCGGCCAGGGCGGGCGGCGGATCCAGGCCGAGATGGGCCCATCCGGCCGCGGTGGCCACCCGGCCACGCGGCGTCCGCGCCAGCAGCCCGCACCGGACCAGGAACGGCTCGGCCACCACCTCGACGGTCTCCGCCTCCTCCCCCAGGGCCACCGCGAGCGTGGACAGGCCGACCGGCCCGCCGCCGAACCGGCGGACCAGCGCGTCCAGCACTCCCCGGTCCAGCCGGTCCAGGCCGTGCTCATCCACTTCGTACAGCTCGAGCGCGGTGCGGGCGATCTCCCGGGTCACCACGCCGTCCGCGCGGACCTCGGCGTAGTCGCGGACCCGGCGCAGCAGCCGGTTCGCGACCCGCGGCGTGCCTCGCGACCTGGTGGACAGCTCGGCCGCGCCCTCGTCGGTGAGGGTCACCCCGAGCAGCCCGGCGGACCTGCGGATGATGTGCTCGAGCTCGTCGGGGGCGTAGAAGTCCAGGTACGCGGTGAACCCGAACCGGTCGCGGAGCGGGGCGGGCAGCAGGCCGGCCCGCGTGGTCGCCCCGACCAGCGTGAACGGCGCGATCTCCAGCGGGATCGCGGTCGCGCCCGGCCCCTTGCCGATCACCACGTCGACCCGGAAGTCCTCCATGGCCAGGTAGAGCATTTCCTCGGCCGGCCGGGCCAGGCGGTGGATCTCGTCAATGAAGACCACTTCGCCCTCGCTGAGCGTGGACAGGACCGCGGCCAGGTCACCGGAACGCTCGATGGCCGGCCCGCTGGTGATGCGCATCGGCGCGCCGAGCTCGACGGCCACGATCATCGCGATCGTGGTCTTTCCCAGGCCGGGCGGGCCGGCCAACAGCAGGTGATCCGGCGGCCGACCGCGCCGCAGGGCGCTCTGCAAGATCAGCGACAGCTGCTCGCGGACCCGCGCCTGTCCGGTGAACTCGGCGAGCCGCTTGGGCCGCAGCGCGCTCTCGATGGCGCGCTCGTCCGCGTCGGCCAAGGATGACGTCACGCGATCGGCCG
The DNA here is from genome assembly GCA_963705835.1 of uncultured Actinomycetes bacterium. Lineage (GTDB taxonomy): Bacteria > Actinomycetota > Actinomycetes > Streptosporangiales > Streptosporangiaceae > Palsa-504. Next base: position 19,534 of record CAVPLC010000060.1, on the reverse strand, counting down.
CCTGGCCCAGGGTTTCCCGGCGGGCGGCGAGCTCGGCTTCCTCAGCCCTGGCCAGTGAGTCGCTGTCTTCGCTCATTGCTTGCTTAGCTTACGGAGCGCGGCCCGCAGCACCGTGGCCACGTCGACCGCCGCGTCGGCGCCGTCGATGACGCCCTCGTCCTCCAGGGCCGCGATCGCCTGGTCGGCGTCACGGACCGGCCAGCCCAGGTTGACCAGGCCGGACTGCACCTGGTCGCGCCACTGCGGGACCTGCCGCGACGGCCTGGCGCCCGGCAGGTGATCGCCGGCCTCGCCGGGCGGCCCGAGCCTGTCCTTCAGCTCGAGCACGATGCGCTGCGCCCCCTTCCTGCCGATGCCGGGGACCATCATCAGCGCGCCGAGATCCTCGGTGGCGACCGCCCGGCGCAGCGCGTCGGGCGAGTGCACCGCCAGCATGGCCAGCGCCAGCCGCGGGCCGACGCCGCTGGCGGTCTGCAGGAGCTCGAAGACGTTCCGCTCGTCATCGGAGACGAAGCCGTACAGGGTCAGCGAATCCTCCCTGACCACCAGGGACGTCGCCACCTGCGCGGGTTCCCCGGGCCTGAGCGTGGCCAGGGTGCCCGGCGTGCACTGCACCCGCATCCCGACGCCGCCGACCTCGATGACCGCGCCGTCGGGCGCCACCGCGGCGACCGTCCCGCGCACGTGAGCGATCACGCCCTGCCTCCTCCTGCCGTAAGCCGCAGCCCGGTACTCATCGGGGCGCCGGCGCGCCACAGATGACAGATGGCCAGCGCGAGGGCGTCGGCCGCGTCCGCGGGGCGCGGCGGTTCCGAGATCCGCAGCAGCTTGGTCACCATCGTGGTGACCTGCTCCTTGCCGGCCCGCCCGTTCCCGGTCACGGCCGCCTTGACCTCGCTGGGCGTGTGCAGGGCGACCGGCAGGCCCCGGCGTGCCGCCGCCACGATCGCCACCGCGCCCGCCTGGGCCGTGCCCATGACCGTACGGACGTTCTGCTGGCTGAAGACGCGCTCGACGGCCATCGCGTCGGGCTGGCAGGCATCCAGCCAGCTCTCGATCTCGTCCGCGATGGCCAGCAGCCGCGCCGCGACGTCCTCGGCGGCCGACGTCCTGATGACCCCGACCTTGACCAGGGTCAGCGCCCGCCCGGGGGCGCCGTCCACCACCCCGATGCCGCATCTGGTCAGGCCGGGGTCGACGCCGAGCACCCGGATCGGGTGCCGCGCATAGGTCAGGCCCACCAGCGTGTTCCATTCAGCGGTCACGAACGTCTGTTCGCTACGAACCTACCGGGCCGCTGATGCCGGGGCGCGCATTGCCTGCGGCGTGTCCCGGACTCAGAAGGAGTCGAGCATGTACGGCGCGGCGGCGAACGCGCCGTCCAGGGCGGCGTCGGCGGCGGGGCTGCCGCCGGAGGCCAGGCCGGCCCGGCGCAGGGTCGCCACCGGCGCGCCCGCGTACAGCGCGGCCAGGCCGCGCGGGCCGAGGGCCAGTGGAGGTTCTGGCGCTTCGCCCCGGGTGGACGCAGGAGAACCGGGGCTGGTAGCGGGGCCCGTTCGGAAAAAAGAAAGACAGCCTGTGCCGTCGCGGACGGTCAGCTGCCACAGGCCCGAGTTGGCCGGGCACAGGTCGTCGGTGATCAGCAGCGGTACGGCGAGGTCAGTCGCGGGGAAGCCGCGGGCGGCGATCGCGGCTGGCGCGTCGAGCAGGCGCAGCATCCAGCTCTCGCGGTCGCAGATCTCCGCGTCCTGCTCGCGCAGCAGCCACCAGAACGGGTCGGCGGGGCCGACCCGCGCGCGCACCGTCTCCGCGACCGAGGAGTTGGAGGCCACCAGACGCCACAGCGCACGGGTTGTCCCGGCCGAGGCGGCGCTCAGATGCTCGACGAGGAGCTCGTCGTGGCCGCGCAGCCAGCTGTAGGCCAGGAACCCGTCCGGTGCGAGGTACGCGTATCTGCCGGCGTCGTCATACCGGCCGGGACGGGTCAGCCAGTGGCGTACGGTCGCCTCGTCGTAGGTCACCGGGCCGCAGTCACGGGCGAGCGCGTGAGCGCGGCCGATGACCTGCAGGACCTCGGCGGCGTCGCCGGGTCCGGGACGGCGCAGGTCGCCCGGCGGCCTGCTTGCCTCGGCTGGCCTGGCTGGCCTCGCTGGCCTGGCTGGGCTCGCTGGCCGGGCTGGGCTCGGGCTTGGCCATGGTGAACAGCGACCGCGCGGGCAGCCGCGCCTCGTACCGGTGCCCGGCCATCTCCCAGCCGAGCGACCGGTAGATCGTCATGGTCGCCGGGTAGAGCGCGGCCAGCGGGTAGCCGCGTTCGGTCATGAGCGTGATCAGCTCGGTCATGATGGCCCGGCCGAAGCCGCGGCCCCGGTCCTCGGGCGCGATCTTGACCCCGGCCACCCCGGCCATCGGCACCGGCCGCCCGTGCCACCACTGGCGCATGTCGAGGAACAGCGCGGAACCGACCAGCCGCCGGCCGTCGAACGCGCCCAGGCACCTGCCGTCGGCCACGATCGGCTCGATCCCGGCCCGGACGCGCGGCCCGTCGACCGGGCCGAACGACCGCATGGTCAGGTCGAGGTAGGAGTCCCAGTCGAGGTCGGGCGTGAGCGGGCGGATGGCCAGGTCGGCGGTCATGCCTAAGGGTTAGCCGAGCTTTTCCATGATGTCGTCGGAGACCGAGTAGTTGGCGTACACGTCCTGCACGTCGTCGGAATCCTCGAGCGCATCGATCAGCCGGAACACCCGCTTGGCCTGCTCCTCGTCCAGGTCGATCTCGACGCTGGGCAGGAAGGCCACGTCCGCGGAGTCGTAGTCGATACCCGCGTCCTGCAGCGCGGTGCGGGTCGAGACCAGGTTGGCCGGCTCGGACACGACCTCGAACGACTCGCCGAGGTCGTTGACCTCCTCGGCGCCCGCGTCGAGCACGGCCGTGAGCACGTCGTCCTCGGTCACGCCGTTCTTCTCCACGACGACGACGCCCTTGCGGTGAAACAGGTACGACACCGAGCCGGGGTCGGCCATCGAGCCGCCGTTGCGGCTGAACGCCGTGCGCACGTCCGAAGCGGCCCGGTTCCGGTTGTCGGTCAGGCACTCCACCAGCACCGCGACCCCGCCGGGGGCGTAGCCCTCGTAGGTGATGTTCTCGTACTGCGCGCCGCCGGCCTCGGCACCGCTGCCGCGACGCACGGCGCGGTCGATGTTGTCGTTCGGGACCGAGCTCTTCTTCGCCTTCTGGATGGCGTCATACAGCGTCGGGTTGCCCGCCGGGTCTCCCCCGCCGGTGCGCGCGGCGACCTCGACGTTCTTGATCAGCTTGGCGAACAGCTTGCCGCGCTTGGCGTCGACCACCGCCTTCTTGTGCTTGGTGGTGGCCCACTTGGAGTGGCCGCTCATGTGTTGTCCTTTGCAATGTTTACGAATAGCTCATGGATGCGCCGGTCCGGGGTCAGCTCGGGGTGGAAGGCCGTGGCCAGCAGTGGCCCCTGGCGCACGGCGACGATCCTACCGGTGCGCTGCTCGGTGCCCAGGACCGTGACGCTACGGCCATTGTGCTCCACCCATGGTGCCCGGATAAAGACCGCGTGTAGCGGCGCATGGTCTCCCGGAATGCCGTTGAGCTCGATCTCGCTCTCGAACGAGTCGACCTGGCGGCCGAACGCGTTCCGGCGCACGGTCATGTCGATGCCGCCGAAGGTCTGCTGGCCGACAGCGCCATCGGCCAGGCGGTCCGCCAGCATGATCATCCCGGCGCAGGACCCGAACGAGGGCAGGCCGGCGTGGATGAGCTTGCGCACCGGGTCGAGCATGTCGAAGGCGACCGCCAGGCGCCACAGCGTGGTCGACTCGCCGCCCGGGATGACCAGCCCGTCGAGCTGGTGGAGTTCCTCGGGGCGGCGCACTGGTACGGGTTTTGCGCCCACGTCCTCGAGCGCGCGCACGTGCTCGGGCACGTCGCCCTGGAGGGCGAGCACGCCGATGACCGGTGCCGCGTTCATCTTTTCCTCCGCTTTTGGCCCTCTGTCCGCTTCGAGGCAGCGCTGCGCCGAGGCTGCTCGGCCTCGGAGCGTTTGGGTTGACAACGTTAAAACGCTGGGACGCTGGCCTGTCTTCCCGGGCGCTAGCCGGCCCGAGGGGGTTACCAGCCGCGGCCGGCGTAGTGCTGGTCGGGGGGGAGGGTGTCGAGGTTAATGCCGACCATGGCCTCGCCGAGGCCGCGGGAGACCTTGGCTACCACGTCAGGGTCGTCGTGGAAGGTGGTGGCCTTCACGATGGCGGCGGCGCGCTTGGCCGGGTCGCCGGACTTGAAGATGCCGGAGCCGACGAACACGCCCTCCGCGCCGAGCTGCATCATCAGCGCGGCGTCGGCGGGGGTCGCGATGCCGCCCGCGGTGAAGAGCACGACTGGCAGCCGACCGACCCGGGCCACCTCGGCGACCAGCTCGTAGGGGGCGCCGAGCTCCTTGGCCGCGGTGAACAGCTCTTCCGACGGCAGCCCGGAGAGCCGCGCGATATCGGACCTGATCGCGCGCATGTGCCGGGTCGCCTCGACCACGTTGCCGGTGCCGGCCTCGCCCTTCGAGCGGATCATGGCCGCGCCCTCGGCGATGCGACGCAGCGCCTCGCCCAGGTTCGTGGCCCCGCACACGAACGGGACGGTGAACTTCCACTTGTCGACGTGGTGCGCCTCGTCGGCCGGGGTGAGCACCTCGGACTCGTCGATGTAATCGACGCCGATGGCCTGCAGGACCTGGGCCTCGGCGAAGTGCCCGATCCGGCACTTGGCCATCACCGGGATGGACACCGCCGCGATGATGCCGTCGATCATGTCGGGGTCGCTCATCCGGGCCACGCCGCCCTGGGCGCGGATGTCGGCGGGCACCCGCTCGAGCGCCATCACCGCGACCGCGCCGGCGTCCTCGGCGATCTTGGCCTGGTCGGGTACGACGACGTCCATGATCACGCCGCCCTTGAGCATCTCCGCCATGCCGCGCTTCACCCGCGCGGTGCCGGTGGCTGGCTCGACCCCCTGCGGGGGGGTCTGGGGGGGTCGTCCCCCCGGGCGGGTGTTGACAGTGGACACCTGAGGACCTCGCTTGATCAATCGTGACTACTGTGCTCTATCGTATGGCCAGCTAGGGGGCCAGCGTGGCGCCGGGCTTGTCGGCGATGAGGGAGTCGTCCATCTCGAAGAACACCGGGGTTGGCGCCTTGCCGGACAGCCGCAGCAGGCGGGCCAGCGGCCGGCGCCGGGCGTCCCTGGTCAGCGCGACCACGTCGTTGTAGAACTTGCGGGCCAGGAACACCTGGTGGGTGGCCTCCTCGAGGTCTACGAGCAGCTCGTCGGCGCCCTCCTTACCGCTTATCGAGGACCGGAAGTCCGGCTGGCTGAAGGCGGCCCGCAGCGCCCGGGTCAGGTCGCTCTCGGCCAGGTCCCGCGGCCGGTCTCCGCCGCGTGTCCCGTGCACGGCCGCGGCGAGCAGCAGGCTGGTGGCCGGGTCGAGCAGCCCGGATGTGGCGAGTTCCAGGGCCACCGAACTGCGCCGCAGCAGGGTCACGTCCAGCGCGGCGCGGGCCGTTTCCACCCGGGCGTGCAGCCGGTCGATGCGCCCGGCCCGCCACGACACGTACACGCCGATGAACAGCGCGGCCGCGATGACCAGGATGATGTCGGCGATCATCGCGCCTGCCAGTCGCCCTCGTCCTGGGCCACCGCGACCTTGGTGCCGAGCATCACCGTCTCGTAGACGCGGAGCACGTCGCGGGCCACCACCGACCAGTCGTACTGGACGACCGCGGCCAGCGCCGCGGCCGACAGCGCGGCCCGCCGGGCGGGGTCATCGAGCAGCCGGCCTGCCGCCCGGGCCAGGTCGTCCGCGTCGCCGGTGGCGAACAACTCCCCTGCCTCGCCGCCGCGCAGCACCTGGCGGAACGCCTCGATGTCGCTGGCCACGATGGGCACGCCCGCGGCCATCGCCTCGGCGGTCACGATGCCGAACGACTCACCGCCGGTGTTCGGCGAGCAGAACACATCCACCGAGTGCAGCACGCGGACCTTGTCGTCCTCGCTGACCTGCCCGAGCAGCACCACCCGGTCCCGCAGCGCGGCGGGCACCCGGTGCAGCACCTCCTCGGGGTCCGCGGCCGGCCCGGCCACCAGCAGCCGCAGCCCGGGCCGGTCCTGCCCGAGGATCTCGAACGCCTTGAGCAGCACGGCCAGGCCCTTGCGCGGCTCGTCCAGCCGGCCGAGGAAGCCGATGGCGCCGCCGGAGCCCGGCCAGCCGGGCAGCGGTTCGGCCTTGCGGTAGCGGCGGGTGGCCACGCCGTTCGGGATGACCACGGCGTCGCCGCCGATGTGCTCGACCAGCGTGGTGCGCGCCGCCTCCGAGACCGCGATCCGGCCGCTTATCTTCTCCAGCGCGGTGCGCAGCACCGGGTAGGTGACGACCAGCACGCGGGAGCGCGGGATCGCGGTGTGCACGGTGGCCACGATCGGGCCCGAGGCCACCCAGCAGGCCAGCAGTGACAGGCTCGGGATCTCCGGTTCGTGCACGTGCAGGACGTCGAACCCGCCCTGGTTGACCCAGCGCCGCACCCGGCTCGCGGACAGGAAGCCGAACGACAGCCGGGCCACCGACCCGTTGTAGGGCACGGGCACCGCCCGGCCGGCCCCCACGACATAGGGCGGCAGCGGCGTGTCGTCGTCGGCCGGGGAGATGACCGACACGTCGTGACCCTCGTCGATCAGCGCCTCGGCCAGGTCCCTGATGTGCTGCTGGACGCCGCCGGGCACGTCCCACGAGTACGGGCAGACGATGCCGATCTTCATGGGTCGCCCCCCGGGGAAATACGGATTCGGGCGGGATCCAGGTCGGCGGTGAAGACCCGCTGCAGCATGTGCCAGTCTTGCGGGTGCTCGGCGATGGCGGTCTCAAAGACTCGCGCCACCTGCTGGCTCATCTCGGTGATCTTCTCGTACCGGGTGCCGGAGGCGGGCACCGGGATCTCCTCGTAGATGTGCGCGCCCCAGTCGTCCCCTTCGAACCAGGTCGCCACCGGCATCAGCGCGGCGCCGGTCTGCACGGCCAGGGCCGCGGGCCCGGCCGCGATCCGTGCCGTCTCCCCGAACATCTCGACCTCGACGCCGCTCTCGGTCAGGTCGCGGTCGCTGACCAGGCAGACCAGCACGCCGGCGCGCAGTCTCTGGGCCAGCACCCCGAACGGGCTCTGGCCGCCGGTCAGCGGCAGGACGTCCATCCCGAGGCTCTCACGGAACCGCAGGAACGCCACGTAGACCGACTCCGGCCTGAGCCGCTCCATGACCGTGGTGAACGAGCCGGCCCCGCGGGCCACGACCCAGGCGCCGGCCTGCTCGAAGTTGCCCATGTGCGGCAGGGCCAGGACCACGCCGCGGCCGGCCTTCAGGTGGCCGAACATCGCCGCCTCGCCGGCCGGGTTGATGTGCATCCCGGACAGGATCCGCTCGACCGGGATGACCGGCAGCCGGAACACCTCCAGCCAGTACCGGGCGTAGGAGCGCAGCGCGGCGCGGGACAGGGTCCGCAGTTCCTTTCCGTCCACGTCGCCGCCGGGGGCGGAGAAGTCCAGCACGCGGCGTAGGTTGGCCTCGAGCACCTGGACCTTCGGGCCCTGACGCCGCCACGCGACATCCGCCACCGTGGTGAACGCCCACCGCGCCCACGACTGCGGAACCCGGCAGATGAGCTTCCAGCCGAGCTGGTAGGCGAACCCCGTCAGCCGCTCGCTGAGCCGGCGGCCGAAACTCGCGGACCCCGATGAAGCCGCCACGCCACCCTTCCTAACCCTGCCGGATCCGCAGGAGCATGCGCGGCCTGGTAGACCGCGCGCACCCGCTGCCCCAACGTGAACGCACTCCCCGCGGCCAGCGCCCACAGCCCCACGTTGAGAATGTACGGCACGCCGAGGCCTGATACGCCGACCGCGATCAACGAAATGAGCATGCGCTCGGGCCGTTCTATCAGGCCGACGTCGCAGCCCAGCCCCAGGCCCTCCGCCCGGGCCTTCACATACGACACGAGCATCCCGACGACCAGGCAGAACAGCGATACCCCTCCGAGCAGCGGGTTGCGGCCGCCGAGCATGAACCACACGGTCAGGCCGCTGAAGATGGCGGCGTCGGCGATCCGGTCCATGGTCGAGTCCAGGAACGCCCCCCAGTGGCCGCTGGTGCCCTTCATCCGGGCCAGCACGCCGTCGAGCATGTCGAGGAACACGAAGATCGTGCAGGTGAAGGCGCCGGGGAACAGTTCGCCTATGGGGAACAGGCCGAGTGCGCCGCCGACCACTCCCACCGTGCCGATGATGGTGATGGCGTTCGGCGTGACCGGGGTACGCGCGAGGAGCGCACCGACCGGGGTGAACAGGCGCGTCATGGCGGGCCGCAGCACGTTCAGCATGGCCGTCCGATACTACTGTGCTCACTAGGGGGTACGACCCCCCGGAGCCCTGACCTTTCCTGTCACTTGTCGGTAACCGGGGAGACTTTCTCCGTGGGGGTTGTGGTTACGGTGGTAGGGGGTTAAGGCTGGTCGTGCGCACCAGCAAATCGCAAGGAGGCGAAGGCATTGTCAGCAACAGCGAGTGGGGCGGGAGGAGCCGCGGGCAGGGCACCGGCGGCCGACCAGGTACGGAACGTCGTGCTGGTCGGCCATTCTGGATCGGGGAAGTCCAGCCTCGTCGAGGCGCTGCTCGCCGCGACGGGGACCATTCAGCGGCAGGGCAGCATCGAAGAGGGCACCACGGTCAGCGACTTCGATGAGGTCGAGATCAGGCAGCAGCGGTCGGTCAACCTGACGCTCGCGCCCCTCGTGCACAACGGCATCAAGGTCAACCTGCTCGACACGCCCGGCTACGCCGACTTCACGGGGGACCTCCGGGCCGGGCTCCGGGCGGCCGACTCGGCGCTGTTCGCCGTCTCGGCCACCGACGGGATCGACGGGGTGACCCGGATGCTGTGGGAGGAGTGCGCCGCGGTGGGCATGCCGCGCGCCGTGGTCATCACCAAGATCGACCACCAGCGGGCCGACTTCGAGGCCATCCTGGCCGCCTGCCGGTCCGCGTTCGGCGACGCCGTGGCCCCGCTCTACCTGCCGGTGTCCGACGGGCAGGGGACGCCGGTGCGCGGCCTGATCGGCCTGCTGTCCCAGAAGATGTTCGACTACAGCGGCGGCACGCGGACCGAGCGCGCGCCCGAGCCGAGCGAGACGGGGCGGCTGGAGGACCTGCGCGGCGAGCTGATCGAGGGCATCATCCAGGAGAGCGAAGACGAGGGCCTGATGGACAGGTACCTGTCGGGGGAAGAGATCGACCCCAAAGTGCTCATCGATGACCTGGAGACCGCCGTCGCGCGCGGCAGCTTCTACCCGGTGCTCGTCACGTCCTCGCCGCACCGGATCGGCATGGACGAACTGCTCGAGGTGATGACCGAGGCCTTCCCCTCCCCCGCGGAGCACCCGCTGCCCGCGGTCACCACCCCCGACGGCAAGCCCGTCACTGGGCTGACCTCTGACCCCAAGGGCCCGCTGCTCGCCGAGGTCGTCAAGACCACCTCCGACCCGTACGTGGGCCGGATCAGCCTGGTCCGAGTGTTCTCCGGCACGCTGCGCCCCGACGCCTCCGTGCACGTGTCCGGCCACGGGCGGTCCGCGAGCGGGCATCAGGACCACGACGACGACGAGCGGATCGGCGCGCTGACCTCGCCGCTGGGCAAGCAGCAGCGCCCGGTCACCCAGTGCGCGGCCGGCGACATCTGCGCGGTGGCCAAGCTCAGCACGGCCGAGACCGGCGACACGCTGTCGGACAAGGAGCGCCCGCTGCTCATGGAGCCGTGGTCCATCCCCGAGCCGCTGCTGCCGGTCGCGATCGTGGCCAAGTCCAAGGCCGACGAGGACAAGCTGTCCCAGGGGCTGTCCCGGCTGGTCGCCGAGGACCCGACGCTCCGGCTGGAGAACAACGCCGAGACCAGGCAGCTCGTGCTCTGGACGATGGGCGAGGCGCACGCCGACGTGCTGCTCGACCGGCTGGCCAACAAGAACGGCGTGGCGGTCGAGACGACGGACCTGCGGGTCCCGCTGCGCGAGACGATCGCGGGCAAGGCTGAAGGGCTCGGCCGGAACGTCAAGCAGACCGGCGGGCACGGCGAGTACGGCATCGCGCGTATCGAGGTGGAGCCGCTGGAGGACTCGGGCGGCTTCGAGTTCGTCGACAAGATCGTCGGCGGGGTGGTGCCGAGGCAGTTCATCCCGTCGGTGGAAAAAGGCGTCCGGTGGCAGATGGAGCAGGGTGTCACGGCCGGCTACCCGATGACCGGTATCCGGGTCACCCTGTTCGACGGCAAGGCGCACTCGGTCGACTCCTCCGACATGGCCTTCCAGAAGGCCGGGCGGCTGGCCCTCAAGGACGCCGTGGACAAGGCCCAGCCGATGCTGCTCGAGCCGGTCGACGAGGTGAGCGTGCTGGTGCCCGACGACTACGTGGGCGCGGTGATGTCCGACCTGTCCTCGCGCCGCGGCCGGGTGCTCGGCACCGAAGCGGTCGGCGTGGGCCGGACCCTGGTCAAGGCGGAGATCCCGGAGCTTGAGATCACCCGGTACGCCATCGACCTGCGTTCGCTATCGCACGGCACGGGCTCGTTCACCCGGCAGTACCTGCGGCACGAGCCCCTCCCGTCCCACCTAGCCGCCAAGGTGGCCGCCGAAGCCAAGGACTAGCGCGCAAGGACTAGCACTGACCGGGCTCTGCGAGGTGCTCGACGGCCAGCCGGGCGCCCCGCTGAGCTGGCGCGCGGGGCTAGTTCGCCGGCCAGGCCTCGGCGAGGAGCTTGCGGGTGTCGGCGAGCAGCTGCGGCAGGACGCGGGTGCGGCCGATCACCGGCATGAAGTTCGTGTCCCCGCCCCACCGGGGCACGATGTGCTGGTGCAGGTGGGCGGCGATGCCCGCACCCGCGACCGAGCCCAGGTTGATGCCGATGTTGAAGCCGTGCGGACCCGAGGCCTGCCGCAGGGCGCTGATGGCGCGCTTGGTGAACTCGGCGAACTCGGCGGTCTCGGGCAGGGTCAGGTCCGTGTAGTCGGCCACGTGCCGGTACGGCACGACGAGCAGGTGGCCGGCGTTGTACGGGTACAGGTTGAGCACCGCGTACACCAGCTCGCCCCGCGCCACGATCAGGCCGTCCTCGTCGCTCAGCTTGGGCGCGCGGTCGAACGGGCAGCCCTCGTCCTGTCCGGGGCCCGACGGCTTGCCCTCCCCCTTGATGTACGCCATCCGGTGCGGCGTCCACAGCCGCCCGAACGCGTCGGGCGTGCCCGCGAAGACGTCGTCCTCCGGCACCGCGCTACACCTGGACGCGGTCGCGCACGGCGGTGACGATCTCCGCGACGGCTTCGTCGACGGGCACGCCGTTCTTCTGCGACCCGTCGCGGTAGCGGAACGACACCGCCCCGGCGGACACGTCGTCGTCGCCCGCGATCAGCATGTACGGCACCTTCTGCCGCTGCGCGGTCCTGATCTTCTTCTGCATCCGGTCATCGCTCGCGTCGACCTCGACCCTGACGCCCTGCTCGCGCAGCTGGGCCGCCACCTTGGCCAGGTACGGGACGTGCGCGTCGGCGATCGGGATGCCGACCACCTGGACCGGCGCCAGCCAGGGCGGGAACGCGCCCGCGTAGTGCTCGACCAGGATGCCGAAGAACCGCTCGATCGACCCGAACAGCGCCCGGTGGATCATGTACGGGCGCTGCCGCGAGCCGTCGGCGGCCTGGTACTCGATGCCGAACCGGTGCGGCTCCTGCAGGTCGACCTGCAGGGTGGACAGCTGCCAGCGGCGGCCGATCGCGTCCTTGACGTGCACGTCGATCTTGGGCGCGTAGAAGGCGCCCTCGCCCTCGGCGATCACGTAACGCAGCCCGGAGGCGTCGATGGCGTGCTTGAGCGCCGCCTCGGCGACCGCCCACTCCTCGAGCTCACCGACGTACTTGTCCGGCCGGGTGGACAGCTCGGCCTCGAACTCGGTCAGCCCGAAGTCGCGCAGCAGCCCGACCACGAACTTCAGCAGCGAGGCCAGCTCGTCCTGCAGCTGGTCCGGGGTGCAGAAGATGTGCGAGTCGTCCTGGGTGAAGCCGCGGGCCCGGGTCAGGCCGTGCACCACCCCGGACTTCTCGTAGCGGTACACGGTGCCGAACTCGAACAGCCGCAGCGGCAGCTCCCGGTAGGACCGCCCGCGCGAGGCGTAGATCAGGATGTGCATCGGGCAGTTCATCGGCTTGGGGTAGTAGGTGGCCCCGTCCAGCTCCATCGGCGGGAACATGCCCTCCCGGTACCACTCCAGGTGCCCGGAGGTGATGAACAGGTCTTCCTTGGTCAGGTGCGGGGTGTTGACGAACTCGTACCCGCCCTCCTCGTGACGGCGGCGCGAGTAGTCCTCCATCACCCGGCGGATGATGCCGCCCTTGGGGTGGAACACCGGCAGCCCGCTGCCGATCTCGACCGGGAAGGAGAACAGGTCCAGCTCGGCGCCGAGCTTGCGGTGATCGCGCTTCTCGGCCTCGGCGAGCATGGTGACGTACTCGTCCTGCCGGTCCCTGGACTCCCAGGCGGTGCCGTAGATCCGCTGCAGCTGCGGGTTCTTCTCGCTGCCCCGCCAGTAGGCGCCGCCGGAGCGCATCAGCTTGAACGCCGGGATCTGCCGGGTGGTGGGCAGGTGCGGGCCGCGGCACAGGTCCTTCCAGCGCAGCTCGCCGGTGCCCGGGTCCAGGTTGTCGTAGATGGTCAGCACGTTGCCGCCGACCTCGACCGACTCCTCGGACTCGAAGCTCGCCGAACCGCTCGCGTGGCCCTTGAGCCCGATCAGCTCCAGCTTGTACGGCTCGGCGGCGAGTTCGGCGCGGGCCTGCTCGTCGGTCACGACGCGCCGGGAGAACCGCTGGCCCTGCTTGACGATCTGGCGCATCCGGCCCTCGATCGCCTTGAGGTCCTCGGGGGTGAACGGCCGGTCGACGCCGAAGTCGTAGTAGAAGCCGTTCTCCACCGGCGGCCCGATGCCCAGCTTGGCCTGCGGGAACAGCTCCTGCACGGCCTGGGCCATGACGTGCGCGGCCGAGTGCCGCAGGATGTACCGGCCGTCGTCGCTGGCGATGTCCACCGGCTCAACGACGTCGCCGTCGGCGAGCGGGCAGGCCAGGTCGCGCAGCTCGCCGTTGACGCGGGCCGCGATCACGGTGCCGCCGGAGCCCTCCGGGGCCGCGAGGGCCGCGAGGGCCGCGCCCGCCGTAGTGCCAGCCTCGACCACATGCTCGCTTCCGGCGAGGGTGATGCGAAGCTGCTGGCTGGACACGGTGAACTCCTTCACGTCGAACAGAACTGGTTACCCGATGCTATCGGTGCACGGGCCCGGACCGCGCATGAGTATTCCCGTGTTGTAAAATGTTGGGTTGCGTGCACGCAGGTTACTCCGAGCGGGGACCGAAGGGGGGATACCGATCACTTCGGAGGAGACGAGATGGCAGACGCCAGAGTTCGGCGCATCGTATCCAGTTGGAGGAAAAAAGCACGTACCCGGCGGCTTGCGCTGGGCGCCGCGGCCGTGGCATTGGCCGGGCTGTTCGCGGTCCCGGCTACCGCAGCGGCCAGCGGGGCGGTAACCACCCAGACGACAAGCTGCCCCTGGGTGACGTCCAGGGCGCCCATCGCGCAGCGCGTGGCCCAGCTGATGGGCCAGATGACCCTGGCCGACGAGATCACCATGGTGGAGGGCCACGGCACGTCCAACCCGTACGTGTTCTACACGCCCGCGATCGCGTCGCTGTGCATCCCGGCGGTCGGGCTCGAGGACGGCCCGGGCGGAGTGGCCGACGGGCTGACCGGCGTCACCCAGCTGCCCGCGGGCGTGGCGCTGGCGGCGACCTGGGATCCTTCGCTCGCGCAGCAGTACGGCCAGGTAATCGGCGCGGAGGAGTTCGGCAAGGGCGCCAGCGCCAACCTCGGGCCGACCGTGAACATCGACCGCGACCCGCGCTGGGGCCGATCGTTCGAGGCACTCAGCGAAGACCCGTTCCTCAACGCCTCGCTCGACGTGCCCGAGATCGCCGGCGTGCAGAGCCAGGACGTGGAGTCCCAGGTGAAGCACCTCGCGGTGTACAACCAGGAGACGTACAGGAACTCGCCCGCCGACAACGTCATCATCGATCCCCGGACCGAGCACGAGATCTACCTGCCGTCGTTCTACGCCGCGGTGAAGTCGGGCGACGCCTCGGTCATGTGCTCCTACGCGGTGATCAACGGCAACTTCGCCTGCAACGACTCGGACCTGGAAACCACCATCCTGCGCGACGAGTGGGGGTTCCCCGGCTTCGTGATGTCGGACTACGGGGCGCTGCACTCCACCCAGGGGGCGCTCGAGGGCACCGACCAGGAGCAGCCGTTCAACACCTACTACGGGACGGCGCTGCAGACCGCCGTCCAGAACGGGACGATCGCCAAGAGCGTGCTGAACACCATGGTGCAGCGGGTCCTGACCGAGATGTTCCGGTTCAACCTGTTCAGCCAGCCGCGGACCGGCACGACCTCGTCCACGGTGACCACCCCGGCGCACGTCGCGCTGGCCTCGCAGGTGGCCACGGACGGGACCACGCTGCTGAAGAACGCCGGTTCGGTCCTGCCGCTGTCCACCGGCGGCTCCATCGCCGTCGTCGGCCCGTCGGCGGACGCCTCGCCGACCTACGCGGGCGGCGGCAGCGCGTACGTGATCCCGTCGGGCACGGTAAGCCCGCTGGCCGGCATCAAGGCTGCCGCGGGGTCCGCGGCCAGCGTGACGTACCAGCAGGGCCTGCCGACCGACACGTCGCTGCCCTCGATACCGTCGAGCGACCTGTCTCCCGCCTACGCGCCGACGCCATTCGGCGGCAGCTATACTGGCACGCTGACCGCGCCGGAGACCGGCACCTACGTGCTGGCCATCACCAACCCGTGCGGCTGCTACACCTCGACGTACCTGTCGCTGGGCGGTAAGCAGATCATCGACGACCCGTCCACGCCGCCGGTGCACACCTACTCGGTCGCGGTCGACCTGACGAAGGGCCAGACCTACCCGCTCTCCATCAGCGGTGACTCGTCGCAGCTGCTGTGGGGCACGCCGTCGGCGCTGGCTCCCGGCATCGCCGCCGCGGCCTCGGCCGCCAAGTCGGCGAAGGTCGCCGTCGTGGTGGCCTCCGACGACACCGAGTCCGAGGCGACCGACCGGCCGTCGCTGAACCTGCCTTCCGCGCAGGACGAGCTCATCTCGGCGGTCGCGGCGGCGAACCCGCACACGGTCGTGGTGATCAACGCGGGCGCGCCGGTCGCGATGCCGTGGCTGTCGCAGGTCGCGGGCGTGATCGACGCGTGGTATCCGGGCCAGGCCAACGGGACGTCGCTGGCCGGCGTGCTGTTCGGCCAGACCGACCCCGGCGGGCACCTGCCGGTCACGTTCCCGTCCTCGCTGAGCCAGGTGCCCGCGTCCACCACGGCGCAGTTCCCCGGCAACGGCTCCACGGTGCAGTACTCCGAGGGCATCGACGTCGGCTACCGCTGGTACGACAGCAAGGACATCACGCCGATGTTCCCGTTCGGGTTCGGGCTGTCGTACACGACGTTCGCGTTCAGCCACCTGTCGGTGAGCCGCGGCTTCACGGACGGCACGCGGGACGTCCGGGTGTCCGCGACGGTGACCAACACGGGCCAGGTTTCCGGGTCTGATGTCGCCCAGCTCTACCTGGGCGACCCGTCTGCCTCCGGTGAGCCGCCGCGCCAGCTCGAGGGATTCCAGCGGGTTTCCCTGGCGCCTGGTCAGTCGGCTCGCGTGTCGTTCACCGTCACGCCGCAGGACACGCAGTGGTGGGACGACTCGGCGAACGGATGGACGCAGACCGCGGGCACGTACCGCGTGTACGTCGGCGACTCCTCGGCGCTGGCCGACCTGCCGCTGCAGGGCTCGTTCGCCATGGCGGCCACGCCGGGCGCGCGCCAGGTGTCGGTCAGCGCGCCAGCGACCATGCAGCCGGGCAAGGCGGCGACGGTGCGGGTGACGCTGAGCGCGGCGGGCGACGCGACCCTGCACGCCGTGCGGCTGGCGCTGCAGCTCCCGCAGGGCTGGACCGCGAAGCCGGCCGGGCCGACAGTGTTCGGGAACGTCGGGCCGGGTGACGCCCTGTCCGCCACCTTCACGGTGACCCCGCCCAGCTACGCGCCCAACGCCAGCGCCGTCGTGCACGCCACCGCCACGACGGGAGACTGGCTGCGAGAGGCGGGGGTGAACGTGACCGTCTCCGGGTAAGCGCTGGCGCCGGCCTGGTCGGTCGTCGCCGCTTTTAGGGGTTGGCGGGGCCAGGCCGGCGCGGCGCAGCGCGTCCGCTACCGCGCCGCCAGCGGGGCGTTCTGGTGAGCCACGATCCGTTCGGCCGAAATTTCCCGAAGATCGGTCCTTGGCCCGGTCGCGGCGGCCCGCCGGACGCGGGGTTTGCCTGGCCGCCTGCGGCGGCGGGGCCTCGTCGTCGTCCAGGCGGAGGGTAAGAGAGATCCGGCGGCGGGCCAGGTCGACCGAGAGTACCTTGACCCGCACCACGTCGCCGGGCTTGACCACCGAGCGCGGGTCGGAGACGAACGTCCGGGACATGGCCGACACGTGCACCAGGCCGTCCTGGTGCACGCCGACGTCGACGAACGCGCCGAACGCGGCCACGTTGGTCACCACGCCCTCGAGCACCATGCCTTGGGCCAGGTCCTCCAGCGTCTCGATTCCCTCGGCGAACGTCGCGGTGGCGAACGCGGGACGCGGGTCGCGGCCCGGCTTCTCCAGCTCGCGCAGGATGTCGGTGACGGTCGGCAGCCCGAACCGGTCGTCGGTGAACTGGTCCGGCTTGAGGCCGCGCAGCGTGGCCGTGCTGCCGATCAGCTGGCCTGCGGTGGTGCCGGTCGCGGCCAGGATGCGGCGGACCACCGGGTAGGCCTCGGGGTGCACGCCGGACGCGTCGAGCGGGTCGTCGCCGCCGCGGATGCGCAGGAACCCGGCGCACTGCTCGAAGGCCTTGGGGCCCGAGCCGCGGGACCTGCATGAGCTGGCGGCGGGCGGTGAACGGCCCTTCGGAGTCGCGGCGGGCCACGATCGCCGTGGCCAGGCCCGCGGTGACGCCGGACACCCGGGCCAGCAGCGGCTGGGAGGCGGTGTTCAGGTCGACGCCGACCGCGTTCACGCAGTCCTCGACCACGGCGTCCAGCGAGCGCGACAGCTTTCCCTCGGTGATGTCGTGCTGGTACTGGCCCACGCCGATGGACTTCGGGTCGATCTTGACCAGCTCGGCCAGCGGGTCCTGCAGGCGCCGGGCGATCGACACCGCGCCGCGCAGCGAGACGTCGAGCCCGGGGAGTTCGTGCGAGGCGTAGGCCGAGGCCGAGTAGACCGAGGCGCCGGCTTCGGAGACGACCACCTTGGTCAGCTTCAGCTCCGGATGGCGCTTGATCAGGTCGGCGGCCAGCCGGTCGGTCTCCCGCGAGGCGGTGCCGTTGCCGATCGCGATGAGCTCGGCGTGGTGCTGCCGGGCCAGCCGGGCCAGCGCGTCGATGGCCTCGTCCCAGCGCCGCTGCGGCTCGTGCGGGTAGATCGTGGCGGTGCCGAGCACCTTGCCTGTGGTGTCGGTGACGGCGACCTTGACCCCGGTCCGGAAGCCCGGGTCCAGGCCGATCGTGGTCCGCGCGCCGGCCGGGGCGGCCAGCAGCAGGTCACGCAAGTTGGCGGCGAACACCCGGACCGCCTCGTCCTCGGCCGCCTGCCACAGCCGGACCCGGATGTCCACGCTCAGGTGGACCAGGATCCGGGTGCGCCAGGCCCAGTGCACGGTGGCGGCCAGCCACGAGTCCGCGGGGCGGTTTTCATTGCGGATGCCGAAGCGCTCGGCGATGCGTTCTTCGTGGGCGGCGTCGTCGGCGCCGGGGTCGAAGGCGAGGTCGAGGATCTCCTCCTTCTCGCCGCGGAGCAGGGCCAGCACGCGGTGCGAGGGCAGCCGCGCGAACGGTTCGCTGAAGTCGAAGTAGTCGGAAAACTTGGCGCCCTTTTGCTCCTGGCCCTCGCGGACCTTGGATACCAGCGTGCCGCGGGCGGCCATCGCCTCGCGCAGCTCCCCGATCAGGTCCGCGTCCTCGGCGAAGCGCTCGATGAGGATGGCCCGGGCGCCCTCCAGCGCGGCGTTCGCGTCCGGGACGCCCTGTTCGGCGTCGAGGAAATTCGCGGCTGCTTGCTGGGGGTCGTTCGTCGGATCGCCGAGCAGCAGGTCGGCCAGCGGCTCCAGGCCCGCCTCTCGGGCGATCTGCGCCTTGGTGCGCCGCTTGGGCTTGTAGGGCAGGTACAGGTCTTCCAGCCGGGCCTTGGAGTCGGCCGCGCGGATCTGCGCGGCCAGCTCGTCGGTCAGCTTGCCCTGAGCGGTGATCTCCTTGAGGATCGCGTCGCGCCGGTCGTCGAGTTCGCGCAGGTAGCGAAGCCGCTCCTCGAGCGTGCGCAGCTGCGCGTCGTCGAGCGTGCCGGTGGCTTCCTTGCGGTACCTGGCGATGAACGGGACGGTCGCGCCGCCGTCGAGCAGTTCCACGGCCGCGCTGACCTGGCGGACGGCTACGCCGAGCTCGTTGGCGATCCGCTGGTCCACCAACCGGGTCTGATTCACAGTCACCAGAGCAATTGTGCCAGCGGCCGAACGCGGGCTTGGAATATCACCCGCGCCGGGCGAGGCGGCGGAGCCGACCACATGTGACGATCGCGGCCATGCACGTAACCGTCGTCTCACTAATGGAGCCGTTATGCCGCTAGCAAGTTCCTACTCCTACCCGCTGCTCGGAGCGTTCTGGACGGTCTTCGAGATCTTCCTGTGGGTGATCTGGATCTGGATCCTGATCTACGTCTTCATCGACATCTTCCGCAGCCATGACCTGTCCGGCTGGGCCAAGGCGCTGTGGTTTATCTTCGTCCTGTTCATCCCGCTGATCGGCGTCCTGGTCTACCTGATCGCCCGCGGCGGCTCGATGCAGGAGCGGGCCGCACGGCAGGCACAGCAGCAGGATCAGGAGGTCCGCCGCTACATCCAGCAGGCCGCGGGTGAGCCGAACTCGGCCGACCAGCTGGCCAAGCTGGCTGACCTGCGCGACCGGGGCGTTATCACGGCCGAGGAGTTCGAGCGCGAGAAGGCCAAGGTCCTGGCTGCCTGAATGGCGGCGGGGCCAGTATGACCGGGAACCTCGCCGAAAGGGAGAGCTCGGCCGCGGAGCAGAATCTCCTGCGGGGCTGGCGCTCGGTCATATTCGCCCCGGTCGGCAGTGGCCAGCGTCGCCGGCGGGGCAGCGACGGCGTGCGCCTGGCCGCTGCCGTCCTCGCCGTGGCCTGCTGCCTGCTCGTCATCCGGTACGACTCCCGGGTCGACCGGGCCATCACCCAGGTGATCCATCCGCCACCGTGGAGCATCACCTGGCTGGTGACGGT
>CAVPLC010000059.1:0-6519 GCA_963705835.1 uncultured Actinomycetes bacterium | reverse complement strand
CGACATCATCCGGACCGCCACCAACCTGGTGCCGCCCGAGGTCAAGGAGGTCCGGATCGTCGACATCGTGGGCCTGGACCAGCAGGCCGACGGCGGCACCCACGTCGCCTCCACGAGCCAGGTCGGCCGCATCGAGGTGGTCAAGATCGAGAGCAAGGGCAAGGGCTTCCGCCGCCTGCGCATCAGGGTCGGGGACTAGACGCCGGTGGACCGCAAGCCCCTTGACGCGGCGGCGGTGCGGGCCGCCGTGGTCCGGCCGGGCGGCCTGTGGCGGGCCGTCGAGGTCACCGAGGTGACCGGCTCGACCAACGCCGACCTGCTGGCCCGGGCCGCGGACGGCGCCCCGGAGGGCCTGGTGCTGGTCGCGGACCAGCAGGACGCGGGCCGCGGCCGGATGGGCCGGTCCTGGGTGGCGCCGCCGCGCGCGGCCCTGACCTTCTCCCTGCTCCTGCGGCCGCGCGGCGTGCCGCGGGCCCGTCACGGCTGGCTCCCGCTGCTCGCCGGCGTGGCCGTGGCCGAGGCGGTGCGCGCCGTGACCGACGTCGACGCGAGGCTGAAATGGCCGAACGACGTGCTCGTCGGCCCGGCCAAACTGGGCGGCATCCTCGCCGAGGCGGCGGCCGGCGCGGTGGTCGTCGGCCTCGGCCTCAACGTGTCCACCGAGCCGGAGGAACTGCCGCCGCCGGGCCCCGGCGCCCTCGCCGCGACCTCCCTTCGCATCGCCGGATCGCCCACCCTGGACCGGGAGGGACTACTCGCCGAGATCCTGACCGGCCTGGACCATAGGTACCGGGCCTGGATCGGTGATTTTGATGATTCCGAACGGTACGGCCTGCGTGCCGACTACACACGCCTGTGCGCGACCATCGGGCGGCGCGTCCGGGTGGAACTGCCCGGCGGCCGGCTGGCGACCGGGCTGGCCACCGGGGTCGACGCGGACGGCAGGCTACTGGTCCGGGTTTCCCCGGACGCCGTGCTGCCGGTGGCCGCGGGCGACGTCGTGCACCTGCGCTGAAACCTCGTGCCAGGATGTGCGGTATGGCCCGTGAGTTTTCGCTGACCGACGAAGAGCAGCCCGTGTTCGAGCTGCATCCGCACTGGAAGGTGCTGGTCCGCCCGGTGCTGATCGCGGTCCTCGTGCTGGCGGCCGCGCTGGTCGGCGAGGCGCTGATCCCGTCCGGCTCGGCCGCGGTAACCGAACGCCTCGTGGTCGCCGCGGTCGCCCTCCTGGTCCTGATGCTGTGGCTGATGATCCCCGTGTTGCGCTGGCGCCTCACGACGTACGAGCTGACCACCAAACGGCTGCGGATGCGGGCCGGCATCGTGACCAGGCAGGGCCGGGACATCCCGCTGACCAGGATCAACGACGTGTCGTTCGAGCAGGGCCCGCTGGATCGGCTGCTCGGCTGCGGGCGGCTGGTGGTGGAGTCCGCGGGCGAGCACGGCCAGATCGTGCTGACCGAGATCCCGCACGTGGAACGCGTGCAGGCCACGCTCTTCCAGCTCGTCGAGGAGGAGCAGCGGCGGCTCGAACGCGAGCAGCGGCATCAGCCGTGATTAGGGAACTGCGGCACGAGGGCGGCGTGGCCGAGATCGTGCTCGACCGGCCCGAGGCGATGAACGCGATCAGCTCCGAGCTGGCGCACGAGCTGATCCGGGCCTGCCTGGGCCTGGCCGCCGCGCCGGAGGTCCGCGCGGTGGTGCTCAGCGCGGCCGGGGAGCGGGCCTTCTGCGCCGGGGCGGACCTGAAGGAACGCAACGCGATGACCGACGCGGACCTGCTGCGTCAGCGGCAGCTGTTCCGCGCCGCGTTCGGCTCGGTGCTCGCGCTGCCCCAGCCGGCCGTGGCCGCGGTGCACGGCTTCGCCCTCGGCGGCGGCTGCGAGCTCGCCCTGTCGTGCGACCTGATCGTGGCCGACGCGACCGCGGTGTTCGGCCTGCCCGAGGTGACGGTGGGGCTGGTGCCCGGCGGCGGCGGCACCCAGCTGGCGCTGCGCCGGCTCGGCCCGGGCCGCGCGGCGGACCTCGTGCTGACCGGCCGCAGGGTCGGCGTCGACGAGGCAGAACGCCTCGGCCTCGTCGACCGCCGGGTGCCGGCCGGCGCCGATGCCGAGGCGGCCCGTGAGCTCGCGAGGCAGATCGCCGCCAACTCCCCGGTGGCGGTCCGGGCGGCCAAGCGGGCGCTGCGGCACGGCTGGGGCGTCGGGCTGGAGGCCGGGCTGGACATCGAGGACGCCGCCTGGCGGACGGCGGCCCTGTCGGCCGACCGGCGCGAGGGCATCGCCGCCTTCGCCGAGAAGCGCAAGCCGGCCTGGCCCCTTGATCCGGGCGAGTAGCGGTCACTTCTGGCGCTGGACCGTCTGCGACTGGGCGAGCACGTGACCGTGTGCGTCGTTGGCGGTCACGGCGAAGTAGGGTCCGTCGGCGCGTACCGTGATCGCCGTCTCGAAGTTGATGTAGCGCTGTACGCCGGCCTTGGCCAGCGTGCTTGCCGTGCCGCCCGCGAGCACCGTCCAGCTGGCCACCTGGGTCTCCCCGTTCCAGCTCGCGTACACCACAGAGCCGCCGGCCGGGTTCACCCGGGCGGCGACCGCGGGCCGGTCCGTCGGGTGACCGGTCCAGGACGAGGTGAAGACCCGGTAGGACTGGTCCCCGGCCGGGAACTGGCCGTCCATGATCAGCGTCCCGTCCTGCGTGTACTCCGAGAAGTACGGCAGGTTACCCCAGCCGACCAGCACCCGGCCGTCGGGCAGCACCTGCATGCTGCCCTCGAAGGACGCGAGCAGGCGCGCCGAGTGGGTGTAGCTGGCCTGTAGCGTCGCCCGCATCGCGGTGGTGTCCAGGTCGAGCAGGATGCCCCGGGACTGCGTCTCCTTCGCCGGCGCCGCGCCGTCGTCGAACAGGGACACGACGTTCGCGCTCTGCGCGTGGGCGTGGTGCTGCCACCAGAAGGTGGTACCCGACCCCATCCGGAAGCTGGACCGCTTCCCGCCGAGCCGCCACATCACCTGACCGCCCTTCCGGGAGATCTTGTAGACGGCGCAGGTGTTACGGCCCGAGACCAGCAGGTTGCCATCCGGCCCGACGTTGATCGAGTTGATGTGGAAGTAGTCGAACGGGTTCGCCGGGGTGCCGCCGTAGAACGCCTGGAAGGTATCGGTGACCGGCACGTGGCTCAGGCTGTCCCACTCGAACAGCACCCGGCCGGACGGGATGTCGATCTCCAGGACGACGCCGGACAGCACCGTTCCGTTCTTCGGGCCGCCCAGCCCAGACAGGTTGGCCTGCACCGGCCGGTTCGCGGTGACCAGCGCGGTGTCCTGCGGGCTGATCACGAACTCGTGCAGGTCGGCCGCGAGCCCGTTCCCGCCGCCGACGGTGGCGACGGTCCGGTACGAGCTGTTGGCGATGACTGCCTTGCCGATTCCGGTACCCCTGATCACCTGCCCTTCCCACCAGGTGAGCACGGGCTGCCGCCGGTACGACTGGACCTTGAGGTCCATCCGCGCCATGCCCTTGCTGGCCGGGAAGCCGGTGTTGGGCGAATACCAGACGAGGTTGCCGTTCACCCCCAGGATCATCAGGCCGGGCACGCCGGGTCCGGTGTTGGGGAAACCGGCCGGGGCCATGATGAAGTAGGGCGGGCTGGCGGGAGCCGGGCCGTGGTGCGCGATCGTCACGGCCGGCGGGGTCAGGTCGGGGCGGCTCACGAAGTGCAGCACGTCATTCGAACCGGACGCGGCCTGCGTGTTCGCCGCGGCCGACGCGGCCCGCGGCCACGCGTACCCGCCTGCGCCCGCCAGCGCCAGCCCGCCCGCCGCCGCGGCGGCGACACCGCCCCGCTGGAGCATTTCCCGGCGTGTCAGCCCACGATCGTTCATCGTTCACCTCCGCGTTGAGGGACCGGCCGGGAAGTATGGTCAGCGGGGCAACCCTTTATTCCGGCTAACCTGAATATGTGAGCGAGTGCGGGCGCAGTCAAGCGAGTGGGAGACATTGTGACCTGGGAGTTTCCTAACCGGATCTCGATCCGCGAGGTCGGGCCGCGAGACGGGCTGCAGAACGAGGACCCGGTACCGACCGACGCCAAGGTGGCGCTGCTCGACCGGCTGTCGCAGACCGGGGTCGAGCGGATCGAGGCGGTGTCGTTCGTGCGGCCGGACGCGATCCCGCAGATGGCCGACGCGGACGAGGTGTGGAAGCGGGCCGCGCGGGCGCCCTCGGTCCGGTACTCCGCGCTCGTGCCCAACCTGCGCGGTGCCCTGCGGGCCCTCGACGCCGGGTTCACCGAGCTCGAGGCGGTCGTGTCCGCGTCCGAGACGCACAACCGCAAGAACGTCAACCGGTCCACGGGCCAGTCGCTCGACGAGATCGCCGAGATCATCGCCGAGGCGCACGCGCGCGGCGCGACCCTGCAGGTGATCGTGTCCACCGCGTGGGGCTGCCCGTACGAGGGCGACGTGCCGGTCGAGCGCACCGTCTGGGTGGCGGGCCGGGGCGTGGCCGACGGCGCCGATTCGGTCTCGTTCGGCGACACGACCGGCATGGCCACGCCGACACGGGTCCGCTCCCTGGTGGGCGCGTTCCGGTCGGCTCATCCGGACGTGAGCCTGAACCTGCACTTCCACAACACCAGGGGCACCGGCCTGGCCAACGTGCTCGCGGCCCTGGAGCTGGGCGTCGCCGACTTCGACGCGTCAGTGGGCGGCCTGGGCGGCTGCCCGTACGCGCCGGGCGCCACCGGCAACATCGCGACCGAGGAACTGGTGCACATGGTCGAGGACATGGGGGTGGCCACCGGCGTGGACCTGGAGGCGATGATCTCCGCGGCCGCCGAGGCCGAACGGATCGTCGGTCACACCCTGCCCTCCCAGGTTCTCCGCGCCGGCCCGCGGACCAGGACGATCTCCTCATGAGCGAGCCGGAGGCGAGCGGGAAACACAGCATGACCGACTTCGAGAAGCTCAGGGAGACCATCGAGCGCGGCGGCGCCGCCCGCTACCACGAGGCCGCCGCGGCGCGCGGCAAGCTGTTCGCGCGGGAGCGGATCGCGCTGCTCACCGACGCGGGCAGCTTCACCGAGGACGGCCGGTACGCCAACGCCCTGGCCGACGGCCTGCCCGCCGACGGCGTGATCACCGGCACCGCGGCCGTCGCCGGCCGGCCGGTCGCGGTGATGGCGAACGACTCCACGGTCAAGGCCGGGTCCTGGGGCGCGCGCACCGTCGAGAAGATCATCCGGATCATCGAGAAGGCCTACGAGGCGGCCATCCCCATGATCTACCTGGTCGACTCCGCGGGCGCGAGGATCACCGACCAGGTGGACATGTTCCCCGGCCGGCGCGGCGCCGGGCGTATTTTCCGCACCCAGATCCAGGCGTCCGGCTCGATCCCGCAGGTCTGCGCGCTGTTCGGGCCGTCGGCCGCGGGCGGCGCGTACATCCCGGCGTTCTGCGACTTCACCGTCATGGTGGACGGCAACGCCTCGATGTACCTGGGCAGCCCGCGGATGGTGGAGATGGTGGTGGGCGAGAAGACCACGCTGGAGGAGATGGGCGGCGCCAGGCTGCACTCCACCGTGTCGGGCAGCAGCCACCTGCTGGCCTCCTCCGAGCAGGACGCGCTGGACGCGGTGAAGCGCTATCTGGAGTACCTGCCGCAGAACTGGCAGCAGGCCCCGCCCGTCACCGAGCCGCGGCCGCCGAAGCCGGTGGACCTGCGGGCGCTGGTCCCGGTCAGCGAGCGGCAGGCGTTCGACATGCGCCGTTTCGTCCGCGGCCTGGTCGACGAGGACTCGTTCTTCGAGATCCACGCGCTGTGGGCGCGTGAGGTCGTCACCGGGTTCGCCCGGCTGGCCGGGCAGGTCATCGGGGTGATCGCGAACAATCCCATGTTCAAGGGCGGGGTGCTGTTCGTCGACTCGGCGGACAAGTCGGCCCGGTTCATCCAGACGTGCGACGCGTTCGGCATCCCGCTGCTGTTCCTGGCCGACGTGCCCGGGTTCATGGTCGGCACCGCCGTGGAACGCCAGGGCATCATCAGGCACGGCGCCAAGATGATCGCCGCGATGTCCGACGCCACCGTGCCGAAGATCTGCGTCGTGGTGCGCAAGGCCTACGGAGCCGGGCTGTACGCGATGGCGGGCCCCGGCTTCGACCCGGACGCGACCCTGGCCCTGCCCACGGCCAAGATCGCGGTCATGGGCGCCGAGGCCGCGGTCAACGCGGTCTACGCGAACAAGCTGGAGCAGATCGCCGACGAGACCGAGCGGGCGGCCGAGACCGACCGCCTGCGCCGCGAGTACGAGCAGGACATCGACATCCTGCGCCTGGCCGCCGAGCTCGTCGTCGACGACATCGTCGAACCCGAAGACCTGCGCGAAGAACTGGAGCGCCGCTTCGCCGCCGCCCGCGCCCGCGACCGCACACCCCCCCGCCGCCGCCACGGCATCAGCCCCGCCTGAGCGCCTCACTCCATGATCGCGAAGGGTTTACTACTCGCTGGGGTAGTAAGCGTTTG
>CAVPLC010000058.1:0-10596 GCA_963705835.1 uncultured Actinomycetes bacterium | reverse complement strand
ACGGCAAGAGTCCGGTTCGCCGCCGCGGCGTCGGCTCCTTGCTTTCGCCGTGAGCTGCCGGCCGCTACGCATGGCGCCTGGCAACCGCCCCGGAACAGCCGATACAGGCACCTGCGCTCCTTACCACGCTGCGTAATCAGCCCTCGTCTGGAGCAACGCGCACACTGCCACCGGTGAACTGGGCGTGAGCAAACGAGCCGCTGTCGAAGACAGCGCGGGTGAAGTCCGGGTCAAGGCCGTGAAGGACCCGCCAGCATCCCGGAGTAAGAGTAGTGTGCGTGTCCTTGGATGGGAGCCTTAGGCCCGCAGTGCGGATGGCGGGCCCGATCACCCGGCGCAAATCCGTGAACACCCCCGTCGTCGTCACGTCTAGCCAGGATCGGGCCACATGCAATCGGACATTGACGCCCCGCTGACCAACTTCTTCGAAGAAGCCCCGCCGCGTGAGTTCGTGACGGTGATGCGGGGCTATGACCGTCAGCAGGTAGATGAGCACATCAGGCAGATCGACGCTGAAGTACGACAGCACCGCGAGCAAGCCCAGGCCATGCAGCGGCAGCTGTCCGAAACCCACCGCCAGATCCATCAGGAGGAGCGCCCCACCTATTCCGGCCTCGGCGCCCGGATCGAGCAGCTGCTCCGGCTCGCCGAGGAGCAGGCCACCGAGGTGGTCCAGGCGGCGAGATCAGAAGCCAGCGAGATCAAGGCCGCGGCCAAGGCCGATGCGGCCGAGCTGCGGGCCGGCGCTGGCCTCGAGGCGGCCGAGCTGCGGGCGAACGCCAAGCGCGAGACCGACGACCTGCGCGGCACGGCCGAGCGCGAGGCCGACTCGATCAGGACCACCGCCCGGCGCGAGACCGACGAGCGGACCAACACCACCGAGCGCGAGGTGGCCAAGCTGCGGGCCACGGCCGACCATGAGGTGGCGGAGAAGCGGGCCGCAGCCGAAGGTGACATCGCCAAGCTGCGCACCAGCACCGAGCGCGAGGTCGCCCAGCTGAAGGCCACCGCCAAGCGGGACCGCGACGAGATCGTGACCACCTCCAAGCGGCAGGCCGACGAGATGCGCAGCCAGGCGCAGCGGATCCTGGAGGAGAGCGAGGCGCAGCGGGCCCAGGCCGAGGCCGAGTTCGAGATCCAGCTCGCGGCGCGCCGGGAAGAGGCCGAGCGCCAGGAGGCCGAGCGGCTCGCCGCCGCCCAGTCCGCCACGCAGAAACTCGTGTCCGAAGCCGAGCAGCGCGCGTCCACGGCCGAGCAGCGGGCGGCCAAGGCCAGCGCCCAGGCCGACCAGACCCGCCGGGACGCCGACCAGCACGCCCGGCAGCTGGCCGGCAACGCCAAGAAGAACGCCGATCAGATCGTCGGCCAGGCCACGACCCAGGCCGATCAGCTTCTGGCCGAGGTCAAGGCCGATGCCGAGCGCCGTCGCGCCGCCACCCAGCGTGAGGTCGACGACCTCACCCGGCAGAAGGACAGCATCGCCAGCCACCTCGCGCAGGTGCGCCAGGTGCTCGGCGGGCAGCCGCCCGGCATAGATGCGGCACAGACGAAGCCTGCCATCGCCGGGTGACCCGGCCAGAGACGCGCAGAAGGGCGCGCTGTGACCGCTCGCCGCCGGCCATCGAATCGTGATGGCGCAGCAGGCCAAGGCATGACCGGAGGCTGACAGCAGGCGGGCAGTGATCAGACCGCTGTTCGTCCGTTTCACGTGAATGTCCCGGCAGCCGAGCTCGCCGAATTGCGCAGGCGCATTACCGAGGCGAGGTGGCCCGAGCGGGAAACGGTCACGGATCGATCTCGCAAGGCGTTCCCCTCGCGATGATTCAGGAACTCGCGCGCCACATTTACTGGGCGAGACTTCGCGATCGGCGCGGCTGCGAGGCCAAGCTGGACGGCGGCAACCGCACTTCATCGTCACCGGCATCGACGAGCCGGAGGCCTGGCCGTCCTCGTGCCGGTCATCCGCCGTTAGACCTGGCGCGCTTGAACCAGGATTCTGCATCTTCGATTGATCTCGGCGAAAGGAACCTTCGCGCCGCGATTCCCGACTATCTGGGATCTGACGTACGGCTGCCCGACGCAGGCGGACGTGCGGGCGTCGTCGGCTTAGCGCCAGGTTCCCGGTGATCGCCGCACCGATCTGGCCGGTCGTGTCGGTGGCGCCGATGCCGCGGGGTTGGCAAACCCTGGGACGGGGCAGCCTGTGGACCTGTTTGCGCAGGGGTGGCTAGCATCCCCGGCCCGGCCCGCCCCTTGACAAATTTTATGAACGTTCTTTTAATTTCTTCCATGGGGCGTATCGCGGGCGTCACCGCGGCCGAGACGCGTGAGCGTCTGCTGCGGGCAGCCGCTGACATGTTCGCCGAGCGCGGGTACGACGGTACGCGGGTGGCCGACATCGCCGCGGCCGCGGGCCTGAGCAACGGTGCGCTGTACGCGCACTTCGCGTCCAAGGCCGAACTGCTCGTGGGCGCGCTGCGCGCGCACGGGCGCCGGCTGCTCGCCGACCTGTTCGCCACCGATCCCAGCCGGTCGGTGACGGACCTGCTGCTCGTGGCCGGGCGGCGGCTGCCCCGCCGGCGCGACCCCAGCGGTTACCTCATCGTCGAGGCCCTGGTGGCGGCCCGCCGCGACCAGGACGTGGCCGGGCCGATGCGCGATTACATGGGCGAGCGGGCCGACTGGATGGCCGGCCTGATGCGCGTCGCCCAGGCCGACCGCGAGCTCGACCCCGCGCTGTCACCGGACGCGCTCGCGCACTTCTGCCTCCTGCTCGCGATGGGCAGCGCGCTGATTACGCCGGATCTGCACGCGGTCGGCGATGCGGAGTGGGCCGGCCTGCTCACCCGCCTGGTCACGGCCCTGGGCCCGTCGGACCCTGCGACGCAGACAGGAGCAACGCGGTGAAGGTGCGGATCGACCACGAGCGCTGCCAGGGGCACGGCCGCTGCTATGACCTGGCCCCCGGCCTGTTCGGCGACGACGAGGAGGGCTACGGGATGGTCCTCGGTGACGGCACGGTGCCGCCTGACCAGGAGCACGCCGCGCGCCTGGCCGTGCTCAACTGCCCCGAACGCGCGGTCGAGCTGCCCGGGGAGGCGTGACGTGGCCGCCGATGACCGGTTCAGCGAGGATCACCTGCGGGGACCCGCCGGGGACGCGCCGGCCGGGGTGCGTAACCAGATCATCACCGGCCCGGTCTCGGACTGGGCGACCGACTTCTCGCATCTGGAACCGGAGTGGGCCGCTGACCCCTACCGGATCCAGGACGACCTGCGGCAGCGCTGCCCGATCGCGCACACCGCGCGGTTCGGCGGCGCGTGGCTTCCCACCCGGTACGAGGATGTCGCGGCGATCGCCTATGACACCGGGCGCTTCTCCTCCCGGTCGATCATCTTGAGCAACTTCCGGCCGCCTCGCGAGCTGGCGCCGATCGGCGGCTCGCCGCCGATCTCCTCCGACCCGCCCTTCCACCACGACGCGCGCAAGCTGCTGCTCCCCGCGTTCACCAAGGCCAAGATCGCCCAGCAGGAGCCCGGGACGAGGAGGTTCTGCCACTCGCTCATCGACGCGTTCGGCGAGCGCGACGTCGTGGATGCCGCGACTGAGTACGCGCAGCACATCCCGATCCGGGTCATCGCCGACATGCTCGGCTTCCCTCCGGAGGACGGGCCGCAGTTCCGCGAGTTCGTCGAGGACCTGCTCGAGGGCATCAACCTGCCGCCCGATGAGCGCATCGAGCGCGTTTCGCGGATGTGGGAGTACCTCCTCGCGCAGGTCCACGAGCACCTCGACCGCCCGCGCGAGGACCTTACGAGCTACCTGATCAACGCGGAGCTTTACGGCCGCAAGCTCGAACCAGCCCACGTGGTCGGCGCGATGGCCTTGCTGCTCATCGCCGGGATCGACACGTCCTGGAGCGCGATCGGCGCCTCGCTGTGGCATCTGGCGAAGACTCCATCGGACCGCAGGCGGCTCGCAGCCGAACCGCGGCTGCTGCCGACCGCGATCGAGGAGTTCCTCCGCGCCTACGCACCGGTCACCATGGCGCGCCTGGTGAAGGAAGACATGCACTGGCACGGCGTCGACATGGCGGCCGACGACTGGATCCTGCTGTCGTTCCCGGCGGCCAACCGCGACCCGGCCCAGTTCGACCGCCCCGATGAGGTCGTCATCGACCGTGAGGTCAACCGGCACGCCGCGTTCGGCCTCGGCATCCACCGCTGCCTGGGCTCGCACCTGGCGCGCATGGAACTCCGCGTCGCCCTCGAGGTCTGGCTGGAGCGGATCCCGGAGTTCAGCCTGGCCCACCCGCCGGCCGTGACCTGGGCCGCCGGGCAGATCCGCGGACCGCGCGAGCTCCCCCTCCGCATCCGCTGACCGCTGCCGGGGACGGGCATAGTCGTGTTATCCCGGCCACGTGGTCGTTGCTGTCCGCCGTCGTCAGCGGTGGCCGCATGACGTCTGCGACGGTGACCCGATCGGGTGGTGCCGGCGGGGGCTGCTGCCTAACGGTCTGGGTCATTGCCTGCTCCCTTGCCGGTCGGTCACGTTTACGACGTGCGGGGGCCACTGGTGCTTCTCGCCGGGGTGACCGCTGCTGGCGGCGCCGGCTCGAGGGGCAAGGTCTTCCACAGGCCCGGTGTGACCTTGCGGGGCCAGGGTCGCGGTACCGGCTGGGAGGACGGCGGCCTGGATGAGGGGGTGCTCGCCTTCGCGGCGGCGGGTGCCGCTACTGTCCGCCCAGTCTGAATGCCTCTCCCACTGCAGCGATTCCCGCGGTGTCGGCGAAGGCGAAGCTAAAGATCACTTCGTCGGCGCCGGCCTCGATGTGGCCTGCGACCAGGCCGGGAATCTCGTGGGGCTGACCGATGGTGAATCCAGCGATCTGCTCGGCAGGGACGGCCGCCGCCACCATCTCGCGCACCTCCGCTGTGTTCTGGCTGGACGTAGTAAGTATCAGCGGGGTCATCCAGGTCACGCCGACCTCCGCTGGATCCCGGCCCACCTCGGCGCAGTGGCGGCGGAGCACGCCGATCTTGCGGACCAGTGTGCTGACGTCGCCCGTCACATTGCACATGTCCGCGTAGCGGGCCACCAGCCGCAGTGTCCGCTTCTCGCCGCCGCCGCCGATCATGATCTTCGGACCGCCCGCCTGCACCGGCCGGGGCAGGTTGCGGGCGCGATCGAGCCGGTAGTGAGAGCCGGAGAAGCTCACGTCATCGCCGGTGAACATGGCCCGGCAGACCTGGACCGCTTCCTCCAGCATGTCCAGGCGAACCCCGGCACCCGGGAAGTCGATACCGAGGCCCTGGTGCTCCACGTCGTACCAGGCGCCCCCGATGCCCAGGATGGCCCGGCCCCGCGAGATGACGTCCAGCGTCGTGACGATCTTGGCCAGGATCCCGGGGTTGCGGTAGGTCACGCCGGTGACCAGCGTGCCGAGCTGCACCCGCCGGGTCACCGCAGCCAGCGCCCCGAGCAGGGTGTACGCCTCCAGCATCGGCTGGTCCGGCCCGCCAAGCGACGGCAGCTGGAAGAAGTGATCCATGACCCACACCGAGTCGAACCCGGCCTCTTCCGCCGTCGTGGCCAGGCCGGCCACATGTCCGAACAACTCGGACGGATCAAACCCGGAGAAATTGGGCAGCTGCACACCGAATTTCGTCATGGCGTCACAGTAGCGATTCACCGGGGCGGGGCGGCGGCCCAGGTACCCTGCAGTCCGCCCGCGCGATCAGAACGGCGATGGCAGCCACTGCGCCGGCCCATCACGAACCTTGACTGCGCACCACCGTCATAAGGAGGCGGGTTCTAGGCACACCGGATCCGCCTTATTGCGCGGCTCACGAGCACGAGCTCGCTACGGTCGCGGCGATGCATAACCAGGATTATCCGGGCTTGTGGTGGTCGGTGACCACCGGACGGTCCTTGTCGCTGTTGGTGGCGCGCCTCGCGCAATCACGTGTCAATCGTGAATCAAATCCGCGCTGGCACGCTCCGTCTTAGCGGGGCGGTGTCCGAAGCCCGGTATGCACGCCGGGCTGCGCCGCTCGGCGTGCTCATCTTGCAGAGGTCATCATGTACTCAGCCCTGCCCATCCAGCGGCCAGCCGGTGAAGCCGCAGCGGCCTGCTGCCCCCCGGGGCGTGATCCGGTAAGCGCCGTGGAGCCCGGCATGACGGGGTCCGGCATTACCTGGTACGACGTCCTGGGCGTGCTGCCGGGGGCCGAGGCGCGCAAGATCCAGCGCGAGTACGACGCCAAGGCGGCCCTGCTGCGGCCCGAACTGATCTCAGGCGCCCCGCCGGACGTGGTCACGGCGGTCATGCGGGCGCAGGAGCTCCTGGACACGGCGCGGGCGGTGCTCGGCGATCCGGAGAGCCGCAGGCGCCACGACGAGGCGGCCGGCCTGCGGCGTTCGGGCGGGGGCCTGGGCCAGCCCGGGACCGGCATCGAATCGGCGGGGCTGGCGCCGGCCGATCTGGGCATCATCGGTGAGCTGCCCGGCGTGGACGTGGCGGGCGGCCTGTTCGCGCTGGCCGGCTGGCTGGGGCCGCGGCGCCGGCGGAACAGGCCCGTCGCCGTCCCGGACGTCCGCGGGCTGTTCTACCGCGTGTGCCTGGAGGTGGCGACCCGGCGTGGGCTTCACCTCAGGATCGTCCGGCTCACCGAGCGCCCGATGGCGGTCGACGGCCTGGTGGTCGATCAAGATCCCCGGCCGCCGGCGAAGGCGCATCGGGGCGACACGCTCACCGTGCAGCTCTGGCACCCGCCGGCCCGGTCGCGCTGGTAGGTTCACGGCGGTCATGACCACAGGCGGCGCGCCCACCGGCGGGGTCCGGACCCAGCCCCGGGCATGGTCAGCGGCGTAGGACGCACTGGCCTGGCGGTCGGCTGCTGGGAAGATGATCACGCCCAGCGACCACGGTGTGAACCTGAACCGCCGTTCGGCTCGCGACCTTGCGGTGCCGCGTACCAGCGTCGGCCAGCGCAGATCAGTCCTTCGGGAGCTTCATCCGGTAACCGGCGGGGCCATAGGCCGCAGGCCGCGCGCCTGAGGAAACAACCAAGCCAGGTCTGGCATTGCGCCTTATGGTGCGATGTGTTCGGCGATGATCCTGGTCACCGTGTCCACGTCGTCGGGTGTGATACACGGGCGGACCCTTCCGCCCGTATCGATCTCAATGCCGGTATCTTTGCCTGGCCGGCTGCTATCGAGGTTGTACCAGTGCACGAAGTCCCCCGACCCCCAGATCCGCCACTTCCCGCGAATTGGCTTGAGCGTGAATGTCCTGGCTGAGCGGATCGCCCGGTACGGGATCCGCCTGGCACCCCACAGGTAGTACCACCGGATCGTTATCCCCTCATCGTCACAGGCGATCCTGCCGTCATCATAGATTGCTGCCTTGTTCTTCACGGCTCGATTATGCGTCACTTTCTCGCGGCCGGTCAGCGTCCATTGGCCGTGCCTCCCGGCCGGGCCTGGCCTCTTGCAGGCGGGCCGTCGTCCGGCTCGCTGCTCAGCTCGACTTTCTGGCTGCCCGGCCGAGCGCGGGTCGTTAGCTATACGCGACCGCACCGGCGAGCCAGACGCACGAGAACCGGACAGCACGCAAAATGATCCATCGCGCGCTCACTGCGCAAGGGTTCGGCAGGAATGCGGTGGGCCGCGTACTCGGCACCGCGGAGAGTTCGCGTGTCGCTTTGGGGATGACGTTACGCGGGCTGGCGGTGGGCTCGTCAGCACCTAGGTGATCGTCCCGGCGATCACCGGGAAAGCGGCCGCAGCGACGTGCTGTCGCGATCGACTGCAGCGCGGGGGTAGCGGCTTCGGCTGGGTAGGCAGGTGTTGCGGTTCGCGAGGGCAGACGTACGATCGCGGTTGTGGCCGAGTGGTGGTCCATCGAGGTCCTGCACGGCCAGGTTTCCGCCTTCCGGTGGCAGGAACAGCATGACTCAGCCCTCATCGAGGCGGCGCTGACCAACGGGGTCCGCGACGGAGCGTGGCATGCGGATAGCTGGGGCGTGGTGTTCGAGGTGCTCTTCGACACCGAAGAGCACTGGGAGGCGTTCCGTGCGCTGCCTGTCGTGCGCGCGGCGCTGGATGCCGCCCCGGATCCGGTCAATGGCCTGCTCATCTACCGCGGCCGCGGCGGCGGAGCGGGGGCCCGGGAGCCGCGCAGGCCAAAGCCCGCGCCGAGCTCGGCTGCCGTTTCGCTGCCTGGCCCCGCAGACGAGCCGTATCTGGATCTGGCGGCTGCCTCCGCGCCGACCGCGGCGGACATCCGGCCGGTTACGGCAGGGGCGTGACCGCTGCCGCCGAGTACGCGATGTCCGGCCTAGCCGGGATGATCGGGATGATACTGACACGGGCGCCCGTCCTGCGCCCGCCTGTACGCGGCACGGAGGCACCGGCTACCACCGGCAGATCCGTCACAGGAGGTGAGTGCTCAAAAACGGTCCCAAGCGCCGGAACCGCCGATAGGTACGGCTTCGGGTAGTGGGGCATGACTACGAACGGCGCGCCGAACCGGTTGGTATGACCACGCAGCTGGGTTATCGGCGTCTTCTGCTGCATTGGCGGCGTCTGGCGCGGTCCTGGTCTGCTCGACAACAGGTGGTTGCTTGCCCGCTCTTACGGCCGGGCGCGGGCATATGCGGCGGCGAGCGCACCGAAGACCTGTTTCGGCTCCCAGGCCATGTCCGGGTACGTGGTGCCGCGTTCATGCTGCAGGACCGCGACGACTCCGTAGGAGGCGAGATCAAGATCGCGGTGGGGGTCGGTGGGGTGCCGGGGTTGTCCGAATCCGGCGAAGGTGAACCAGAACGCGGAGTCGATGTGCTCGGCTTCGTAGATCGCGAGCATGTCGTGCAGGTGCCTGACTTGTTCTTCCTCGTCGCGCTGGTAGGTCCCGGGGATGAGTGGCGGGTCGGAGTTCTCATCGGTGATCATCCAGCCCATCCCGCCGCGGTCGGCCGCGCCGCGGTAAGTGCAGCAGCCGAACTCGGTGACCGCGACCGGCTTGCCGAAGCGCCGGCAGGCGCGCAGTGCGTCTCGGTAGCCGGTGGCGTTGTCCGCGTCGCGGTAGGCGTCGACGGAGACCAGGTCGAACAGCTCCCAGTCGACGGTTTCCCACGGTGCGGACGCGTAGGTGAGGGGCCCGGCGAACTGTTCCCTGACGGCGCGCACGATGTCGCGGTGCGCGTGCCTGGCCCGTTCCAGCCCGCTGGCCAGCGCTGCCATCACGTCCGGCTTGTGCTGCAGGACCGGATCGGTCACGGTGGCGATGCGGCCGGACACGGTGTCGCCGCCGGGGAGGAAGCCTGCGCACCACAGCGATATCTCGCACCCGAGCACGAGCACCACCCGGCCCTGGTGTGCCCGCCGGAGCCGTTCGGCCTCGTGTGCGCAGCGGGCGAAGTACCCGGGCAGCGCGCCGGGTTCAAGGTTGATCGGGACGGGCGAGAACCACAGCTCCAGCCCGGCGGCGAGTGCGTGCCCGGCCGGCCCGCGCTATCCGCTGGGGGTCATCGCCAGTCGCCCGTACCGCAGTGGCGTGCAGGTCGCTGGCGATGATCTGCAGCTCGCGCTGCACCACCGCGTCGTCGAAGCGCTTGCGGGTGCTGTGGCCGTCGGCGGTGAGCCCGGTGTCGTAGTTGATCCCGTAGTTCCGCATGACAGCCACCCTACCATCAAGTCATACTGAGTATGTTTTCTTACCTGGTATGGTTACTGTATGGCTGCTGAAGGCCGTCACGGCCCGGCGGGCCCGCACCCCGGGCGCAGGGAACGCAAGAAGGCGGAGGTCCGCCAGCGCATCTGCGACGCGGCAACGGCGCTGTTCCTGCGCCATGGGTTCGACCAGGTATCCGTTTCGGAGATCGCCGAGGCCGCCGACGTGGCCCGGCCAACGGTCTTCGCTCACTTCCCGCGCAAGGAAGACCTGTTCTTCGACCGCTACCCTGAGCTGGTCGGCCAGCTCACCCGCGCCGTCCGGGAGCGCCCAGCCGGGACGTCAGCGGTCAGCGCGCTCCGCGACACGCTCGTTGCCGCTGCCCAGGCGGGCCATGCACCGTACGGCATGCAGGCGGACATGATCCCGTGGTGGCAGACGGTAGCGGCCTCACGCGCGCTGCAAGCGCGGGCCCGGGAGCTTGCCGACCAGCTGGCAGCCGAGCTGGCCGGGGCCATGGCCGCCACCGGCACAGCCGAATCCGAGCTTGTCGCGGCACTCGCCGTCACGGCCTGCCGCACCGTCCAGCTAGAGGCCATCCGCTGCATCCTCGCCGGCGAAGACGCCGCAGCGGTTGCGGCCCGGCACCCAGGCCGGATCCGCTCGGCGCTCAGCGCGGTCGACCAGATGACGGCATAAACCGCGTTGAAAGGTATCGTCTCCCACCTCACCGTCGGTCACGGCTCACGGTTCAGCGTCCAGCCGCAGCCGCGCAGGCCCGGCGCAACGCGCGTGGTCGGCTCTAATGCCGAGCCACTCCCCAACGCGCCAAATCGGCGCTCGGGTCCCTGAGGCGAACGAATTGGATCACGGTCAGTGATCGGCGCTCGTCCCTAGCGAGGCGCACACTGCCGCCCAAT
>CAVPLC010000057.1:0-60162 GCA_963705835.1 uncultured Actinomycetes bacterium | reverse complement strand
ATGCCGCTCGCGGCCAGGCGGCTGAACTGCGGCGCGTTGGTGCCGAGCAGGACGGACTCGGGCGATGTCATGCTCGCGGTGGTCGCGCCGGTGCACGTGGCGTCGACGTAGCCGACCCCGAGCGCGGCCGCGGCGACGGCCCCGTAATCGTGGCTGGACCGCAGGCACCCGGCCGGGGTCCCGGACGGGCTCGACGGGATCAGGTTCCCCGCCGCGTATGAGTCGCCCAGCGCGACGAAGGGCCCGCTGACAGGCCCGGCGGCCGGGCGCGCCAGGGCCGCCGCGGGCAGCGTCAGCGTCAGCAGGATCGCGACGATTAAGGTCGTACCCGCCTCGCGCAGGCGCCTGAAGCCTTCTCGCATCAGAAAGACTCCTCTTCACCCGGTGGCGGCTACGCCAGGCAAGCCTCTTTCCGCGAAACGTACATCGGGAAGGGCGCACCCGTACAGAGAAGTCACCAAACCGGTCAACCAGATACAGATGAGGATGCCGAGGCGGAAACGGCCGCCAAGGCACCCTGGGTAGCCCAGGGACGGGTGAAGCCCACGGGGTCACGGTTGGTGTAGGTGGCGACGCGGATCGGGAACCCGGTCGCGTAGGCCTCGATCATCTTCCCGTCCCCGATCACCAGGCCGACGTGGCCCGGGGACGTTCGGGTGCCGTCCGAGCCGGCGAAGAACACCAGGTCGCCCGGCTGCACCTGGGAGGCCGGGACGCGCGGCTCGGTGGCCCACTGCTGCTCGGAGGTCCGGTCGATGTTGACCCCGGCCGACCGGTAGGCCATCATCACCAGGCCGGAGCAGTCGAAGGCGTCCGGCCCGGTCCCGCCGAACAGGTACGGCTTGCCGAGTTGCTGCTCGGCGAAGGCGATGGCGGCGGCCACCACCTGGTTCGGCGCGTTGATCGCGGGCACGCCCCCGGCCGTGGTGGCGCAGCCCGCCACCGAACTGCCCGAGGGCATGTCGGCGGACACCACCGAGTAGTTGCCGCCCGCGTAGGCGCCCGCGTAGTAGAGCACGCTCTGCACGTAGGACTGCAGGTGGTTGTAGGCGAAGACGGCCGCCGCCGGGTTGGTCTGCACCTGGAACTCGAGCAGGTACTTGGCCGCGCCCGCGATCGCGTCCGCGGCGTCGTACACGCTCGCGTTGGGGCCGCCGTCCTCGTCGGTCGCGACCCCGTTGACCACCTCGCTGGCCGGGTGCACAGGCAGCCCGCCCCACACGTTGCCGGCCGCGCCGCCGATGCCGATCTGCATCGGCCCGGCCGCGCCGAACCCGTTCTGCCCGGTATGCACGCCGGGCAGCGTGGACTGGCCGTTGTTGCTTTCCACCGTCCCGATCCCGGCCAGGATCGTCCACGGCACGCCGTACTGCTGCCCGACCCGCTTGTACCAGTACAGGTAGTTGGACGGGATCGAGTTGGCCTTGGCGCTAGCGGACGGCTGCCCGGTCGTTCCGGTCTTCTGGCCCGAACAGCCGGCGCTCGCCGCGAAGAACATGTTGGTGCCGATCAGCATCGGCACGGCCAGCAGGCCGAGGAGCATGATGCCGGCGATCCCGAGGATGACCGGCACGAGGATCCTGGGGGATCCGCCTGGTCGTTGCTGTCCTACCGTGGCCTGCTTCGTATCCGGCCGAAACAGAAGCCTGCTCGTCATGTGTTTCCTGCGGATTCCAGTTCGATGTCGTTTACTTGCCAGGCGCCACCCGTGCCGGTGACGGTGACGGCGTACTGCGTACTGCCGCTGGTGGTGCCGTGCGCGCCGACCAGGCGCTGGCCGGCGGTGACGATGAACGTCAGGCTGGACGGGCCGAACGCGCGCAGCGAATCGATCACCGCGGTCCCGGTGGAGACCTGCTTCTGGCTGCTCCTGAGCTTGGCCACGCCGGGGATCTGGTAGTCGGCGCGCAGCGTGGTGGCGAGCGGGCCGGTGATCAGGCCGCTCATCCGGCCGACGTAGCTCGCCGCGCTATCGGTGTAGGTGAAGGTGTTGTAGTCCACGCTGAACTGCACCGTCACCGACGCGGCGGTGGCCAGGTCCTGCTGGGTGAACGGCAGCCAGGAGTAGATGTTCACGCCGTCCGCCGCGGCGGGCGAGGCGGGCGCCGTGGAGGCGGGTGCCGTGTCGGCCGCCGGGGTGCTCGCGGCGGGCGTGGGGGCCGCCTGGCCGTGCCCGTGGGAGTGGCTCAGCGCCGGGACCACCAGGAAGTAGCCGAGCGCGGCGAGCACGATGACGACGAGGGCGAATACCGCGCTGCGCTGGCCTGGGCTGAGATCCATGGTCGCCGTCCGTTACTTGTCCCGACGTATCGGCCGCAGCCAGAACGGCATGGCCGACGGTTCGTCCTTACCGCGCCCGTTGGCCGACCCGTTGCCGCCCTCGGCCGGCGCGGCGGGCGGCGCGGCCGGCCTGGGCCTGGCCGCTGGCCGCTGCCGGGCGCCCGCGCCGGACCATCCGGTCGACGGCCAGGCCGGGGTCGCGGACCCGGCCGGGCCGGTCGGCCCGGCTCGCCCGGAGGGGGCCGGACCGGGGGACGTCGAGCGGGCCCGCGAGCCCGCGGCGCCCGGCGCGGCCGAGCGCCCCGCGCCGCGCGACCAGCCGGAGGCGGCGCTCGCCGGCCCGGCCGGCGACGCGCCGTTGCCCGACCGCGGCGGCAGGTCCAGCGGCGGGGCGGCGCGCGCGCCGCTGTCGGCCTCGGGTGCGTTCCGGTTACGGGTCAGGCCGGCGGCTGCGGCTCCCCGGCGGGATCCCGAGCTCGCCTCCCCGTTCCCGTCGACCGCGGGCGGGGCGTCGGGCCGGAACCGCGACGCGTACGCGTCGCCGCTCCCGGCCTGACCCGAGCCGGTCGCCGCCGCGTCGCCCGACGCGGCGGCCACCGCGGCTCCCTGGGCTACTCCCGCCCCGGCCCCGGCCACGCCGGCGGCGACCGCCGCCGCCTGGCCCGGGTTCCGGCGCGCCCAGCGGGCGGCGCGGTAGCCCGCCACCCCGGGGATGGCCACGGTCGCGGCGTCCAGCGTCGACCGGCGGAACGTGAAGCCCGCGTCGCGCAGGCTGACCTCGGCCCGCTCGGTCGAGCCGAGCGTGCCGTAGCCGACCGCGGAGAACAGGTGGGTGAACGGCTTGCGGTAGATGAACACGGCCACCGTGACCAGCGCGATCATCAGGATCTTCAGCGCCCACGGCAGCACCGTGTCGGCCGTGCCCATGATGAGGGAGTAGCAGTAGAGCAGCACGCTGAGCACGATCGCGATCGCCACCTGTTTCATCAGCACGCCGACCAGCATCTCGAACCAGCGGATCGCGATGATCCGGCCGAAGCCCGGGTGCGTCCCGATGATCAGGAAGAACGGCCCGGCCACCAGCAGCAGCAGGAAGCCGAGCTTGAGCACGATCAGGGTCAGCGCGATCAGCAGGATGAGCAGCCCGGCCACGAGCGCGGCGAACATCGCGCCGAACGCGATCTCGAGCCGGGTGGTCCACTGGTTGCCCTGGAACAGCGGGTAGATGGCGGGGTCGTTCTGCTGCAGGCTGGCCGCGATGCCCGTGTAGGTGGACTGCTTGGCCTGGGCCAGCGCCGTGGTCGGGGTCTCGTTGGCCGCGAACGCCTGCGACCACAGCAGCTGCCGTCCGTAGGTGTCCACCACGGTCTGGGTGCCGTTGCCGGGCGGGTTGAACTGGGTGGTGCCGAGTTCGCCGAGCAGCCACGGCTTGCAGACCAGGACCGACCAGAGCTCGTTGGCGTTCTGGTCGACCAGGCCGTTGCCCGAGGTGAACGCGTAGTTGGCGGCGACGCTCTGCGGGTCCCCCTGGGTGACCGGCAGGCAGTTGCTGTTGGCCGGGGCGGGCAGCCTCGCGAACGCGGTGTTGAGCACGCCGGTGACGCCGTTGGACACGGTCGTCCCGACCCCGGTGAAGTCGGCGGGCCGGCCGATCAGCGCGATGGCCGCGGTGGCGGCCACCACCATCCACAGCGTGCCCTCGATGGTGCGGGTGGCGCGCTTGCGGATCAGGCCCTGCCAGGCCAGCCACATCGCGCCGAGGATGACCACCGGCGCCAGGAAGGGGAAGTAGATCGCGTGGCCCAGCGCGCTGATCAGCTTGTCCACCGCGCTCTGCAGCCAGGTCAAGATGTTGTTGCCCGCCGCGGACTGGTAGACGGTGATCGTCACCCGGTCGATGGATTTGGCCGCGTCAAAGACCATGCCGGCCACGTTGTTGCCGATCAGCGAGGTCATGTCCGAACACTGCAGGCCATGGGCGGCCCAGAACTGGCCGGCCACGCCGTAGTTGTCGTACAGCGTCTTGCCGCCCGCGGCTGCGGACGGCGGCTGCACCATGTTGTCGATGCCGCCGGTGGCCTGCTCGGGCTGGGGCAGCGACGGCTCGCAGATGTTGTTCAGGTCGCCGACGATCCCGCTCGAGCCTTGCGCGCACAGGCCGACCAGCCCGCCGATGTCGCCGATGCCGGGCACCTGGCAGACTCCCCCGGGCGCCGCCGGCGTGACCTGCGCGGTGAGGGTGACCTGGTGAGGGCTCCCCGCTGCGGGGTGGGTGGCGGCCAGCGCGGGGCTGCCGATCGCGAGCAGCGCCCCGGCGATCAGCAGCACGCGCAGGGCCCAGCGGGCGGCGTGGCGGCCCCGTGTCCTGGCGGCAGCGCGCTCCTTTGCGCGATGCGTGAACGGGGCGGGCAGGACAGCCATCGGGGAAGCTCCTGGTTTCTGCGGTTACGACGACGCCTCGGCCGCCGGAGCGCTGGCCGCAGGCATGCTGGTTGACCGCGGGGGTGGCGCGTCGGCGTTGGTGGTCTTCTGGCCGGGCTGGCCGTGCCCGGCCCTGGTGGGGTTGGTGTCGATCCAGTCCCGCAGTTCGTCGGAGACCAGGTCGATCCCGATGCGGCCGGCCCGGTCGTCCAGGTCGCGGAAGATGCACTCGCCGTTGCCGAGCGCGCGGAGCACGGCCTTGTGATCATCGGACGGCGCGACCCCGAGCAGCGACATGACGTTGGCCACCTCGCCGCGCTCGGTCGACCGGAACGCGAAGACGCCGGACAGG
This sequence comes from uncultured Actinomycetes bacterium, assembly GCA_963705835.1. Taxonomy (GTDB): domain Bacteria; phylum Actinomycetota; class Actinomycetes; order Streptosporangiales; family Streptosporangiaceae; genus Palsa-504. The sequence continues at coordinate 55,109 of CAVPLC010000057.1, read as the reverse complement.
CAGTTGGTCACCTGCTCGTGCAGCAGGTCACCGGCGTTCTGGGAGACCAGGATCAGCGCGGTGTTGCGGGAGCGGCCCATCCGTGACACCTCGGGGACCAGCTTGGCGCCCTCGGGGGTGGAGGTGATGGCCCACGCCTCGTCCAGGAAGATGGCCTTGGGCTTGGCGCGGTCGATGCCGTTCAGCAGCTTGCGGGCGAACTGCGACACCAGGTACAGCAGCGCGACCGACAGCCGCTGTTCGTAGGAGTAGTCATCCCGGTTCGTGGTGGTGTCCGGGAGCGTCAGGCCGGCCAGCGTGAACACCGTGGTCCAGCCCTCGGCGTCGATCTGCTGGCCCATCGAGGGCGCGAAGCACAGCCGGGCCAGGCGCATCTCCGAGATCGACCGCATGACCGCGCCGGTGTTCTTCCAGGCCGCGTCCTCGGCCTCCTCCAGGTGCGTGACGACCTGGCCCAGGCTGGGCCGTTCGGTCCCGGCGATCGCGCCGACCGCCTGGATCATGGCGCTCTCGCGTTCCTCGCTCATCCTGGGCAGCAGCAGCCGCAGCGTCTCGGTGGCCATCGTCCGCTTCTCGGCCAGGTCCACGCCGAAGGAGAACGGGTCGAGCAGGCCGGGCGCGGCCGCCCCCAGCGGCAGCACCCGGGCCTTGCGGCCCTGCCGCTTCAGGTATTCCACCAGCGATTCGGCGTCACCCTTCGGGTCGATCACGGCGATGGTCGCGCCGCGCAGCGCCAGCTGGTAGATGAGCAGCAGGGCCAGCGTGGTCTTGCCGCCGCCGGGCTCGCCGGTGATGGCGATCGCGGTCGGCCGGTTCCTGGCCGCGGCCAGCAGGGGGTCGAAATGCACGATCGACCGGGCCCGGCCCAGGGTCTCGCCGATGTACGGCCCGATCCAGCCGGACCCCTGAACGCCCGCGTCGGGCCGGTCGCCGAGCTCCACGGTCGCGGTCGGCATCCCGCCCGCGATCGTGTACAGCGGCTGGCGCTGCACGTAGGAGTTCAGCCGGATCCGCTCGCCGGGCAGCGTCTCGCACAGCAGCGAGAACTGGTCACCGGTGGAGTTGACCACGTCGATGCCGATGTCGCGGTAGTGCTCGACGACCGCCTCCACCCGGCGCACGCACAGGTCCCTGTCCGGGGCGGTCACGATCAGCCGGTGCCAGCCGTAGACGAACGGCAGGCGCTCCTTGGTGATGCCGTGCTCGAGCATCCGCGCCGAGGCGATCTGCTCGGCCAGCGCGATCGGCGCCTCCGCGCCGGCCTCGCGGATGTGGGCGTCCATGTCGCGGGCGTGGGCCAGGCGGCGGCTTACGTCCTTGCTCGCCTTGGCCGGCGGGATGAGCTTCATCCGGGAGCTGATCTCGACCGGGAACGGCAGCGAATCGGCGTAATGCAACCACGGCTCGCCGTCCGGGAACGACATCACGTCCGGGAACCGGGCGAAGGAGACAAAGGCGGCGTACGACTCACCCGCCATGTGCTCCATGCCGAGCATGGTCCGCCCGTTATGGACCTGCCCCTCGAAGAGGGTGTCGATCTCCCCGCCGCCCCACCTCCTGCGCTTGGTCGCCGACGGCACCGGCTCGCCCGCCGTCGCCATCAGCGTGTGCCTGATCAGCCACGCGATCTCGCCGTTGGTCGCGTGCCTGGCCGCCAGCGCGCTGGCGTTCAGGGCCCGGCCGAGCCGTTCGGCCGATTCGGTCCACTTGCTGATCTCGGCCCCGCCGACCACCTCGTCGACGAGCCCCAGTCCCCGCTCGCCCCGGTTGTACGCGCCGATGAACTGAGACAGCACCCCGCCTGACAGCTGCGCGCGCATCCCGCGCTGGCCGAGCCGGACACCGAGGTAGATCTCCTTGGCCCAGAAGTCCTTGGCCCAGACGTGCTGGTAGGACTGCTCCAGGTACTCCCGCCAGCCCGGGCCGCCGTCGGAGGTGGCGTCCAGCCCGGTCGCCCACGCGTGCGCCGGGTAGGACCGGTGCGCGATCCGCAGGTGGACCTCGGCGTCGGCCATCCTGATCGCGGCCAGCGCGACCGTGATGTTCGTGGCCAGCGCCTCCCGCTCCTCCGGGGTGGTGAACTCGTACGAGACCGAAGGAATCCGGTAGTAGGCCCAGGCGTGGGTGTCGGTGAGCAGGATGCGGTCGTCGAAGTACCTGATGCCCAGCCGGGTACGGGCCCTGGATCGGTTGGACGCCTTAGTCCGAGTGCTCACCAGCACTCCTTCCGGGAACAGGGGTTCGCGGGTCGACGGCATTGGGGTCTTTGGGGGCTTTGGGGTTCAGGCCCGCGACCAGCAGGCCGGCCAGCGCGGTGTAGGCGAGCCTGGTCTGCGGCTGAAGTTTGGCCGACGAATCCGGCCACGCGGACAGCAGGTCATCCCAGGGCACCCGGAGGATGGCCCGGCCACGGCCCCTGGCCACGGATTCGGCCCGGAGCACGTCCTCCATGCTCCGCCTGCTCACGCCGTTGACCACCGTCACGGCGCGCGCGGCCAGCTCGTCGTACCCGTGCGCGGTCAGCCACTGCAAGGTGTTGGCCAGCGAGGTCGCCGCCTCCGGGCTGGCCGGGGCGACCAGGACGAGCTGGTCCGCCAGCGGGAGCACCCGGGTGAGTCCCGAGGGCGCCAGGTCGATCATGGTCAGCAGATATCGCGCGGCCAGCCGCCGGGTCAGCCGCTGGTAGTCATCGGCGCCCAGGAGCTGCGGGCCGTCGGTTCCGGGCGGCCCGGCGGCGATCACGTCGAGCCTGGACACCGGGCGACCGCGGCCCAGCCGCACCGCCGGGCCGCGGCGGGCAGGACCCGAGCCGGCGTCCTCCCCCGTCCGCGCGTCTGGTTCCCCGCCGGCCAGCAGCGCGGACACCGAGGTAACGGGGGCGATGCGGGTGGTGAGCGAGCTGTCGCCGGGATTGAGGTCGAGCGCGGCGACCGGCTCGTCGCGCAGGTCGGCCAGGACGTGCCCGGCCATCATGGCGGTCACGGTCTGCCCGGCGCCGCCGGTACAGCCGAGCACGGCGATCCGCCGCGGGCCGGCCAGCGGCTGCCGGGCACGGTCGCGATCCAGCGCCTCCTGGTCGCGCTGACCCGGCCCCTGGCCACCGGTGACCACCTTGACCCGGCGCCGCCAGCTCGCCTCGCCCTGGCTCGCGGGACCGCTCAGCGCCCGCTCGACCGATGGCACCGCCCGGTTCCCGTCCAGGTCGACGACCCTGGCCGCCACCTTGGGCGCCACGGACCGGCCGGGCGTGGCAGGCACGGGAGTCGCCCGCCTGGGGATCACGTGCGGCGGCGCGGAGGCGCGGGGGCCCGGGTCACGGGAGGGGGCGCTTGCGCGGGGGGAGCGGGACGAACGCGACGGAGAGGTCGCGGGTGCTGGCGCAAGAGGCTCGAGCTCGAGGACGGGGCCGACCTCGGAAGCGGGGCTAACCTCCGCCGCGGGGGCAGTCGCCTCGGCACCGGTCTCGGCGGCACCGGCTTCGACAACCTCTGCTGCGCCCGGAACGGCGTTGGCCGTGGGGACGGGGCTCACGGGGGCGGCCACATCAACTTCGGCGGCGGAATCGGCGTCGGCCTGGGCGGCGGCAAAATCGGCGGCGTCAGGCTCCAGGTACGGGCCGACCTCCGGGAAGGCGCCGACCTCGGGAAACGGGCCGACCTCCGGGAAGGCGCCCGCCACGGGGAACGTGACCGGGCCGGCCGTCGGCCAGGCGGCCGGGGCGAAGGAGGCGGGCCGGGGCTCCCACAGGTCGCGCGGATCTGGTTCGGGATCGTGCGAGACCTCCAGCGCCCTGGATTCCTGCCTGCGATCCGAAGGCGCAACGGCCCATGCCGGTCGCTGGATCACCCCCGGCTGCGGCTCGTCGGCGGGCGCGGGCGGGCGGACCTCCGGCTCCGGCGCGCCGGCCCGCGGGCGCGCGGCCCGGGCCCGCCTCACCTCGGGCTGCGCCGTAGCGCGCTGCGGGACCGGCATCGGCGTCGCGGCGGGCGGAGCAGGCGGCGGGGCCAGCGGCGCACGCGGAGCCGACGGGGAGACCGGCGGCCCGTCCGACCAGGACACCGGCGGCTCCGCGGGCTGGGATACCGGCGGTGCCGACGTCCAGGACGGATGCGGAACGGCCGGGCGGGACGGCTGCGGCGCGGGGACTTGCCGCGCGGGGACCTGGCGCGCGGGGACCTGCCGCGCGGGGACCTGCGCGCGGACCGCGCGGCTTGAGGGGCGGCGACCTGGGAGGTGGCGACCACGGGGGCGGCGCTTCCGGCGGCGGCCGGAGCGCGCTGCGCCTTCTCGGCCTGCCTGGCCCGGGTCGCGGCCTTGCGGGTGGCCTTGGGCCGGGCCCGGCGCGGGTGACGGTGCCACACCCGGACCGACACGAAGATGTCATCCTTCTCCGCGAACGGCGCCAGCCGGCACCAGGTCCGCGGTTCGGAGAGGTACCTGAGCTGGGAGCCGACGAGCTCGGGCAACCTCTTGCTCTCAATGACCGGCCGGGTGGTCAGCCAGGTCAGCACTCCGGGAGGCAGTACATAAAGCCAGACCAAGTTGTGGTTAAAAGGCAAACCAATCGCAACCAGGAAGAAAACATAGGGAACGGTAATCCCGGCAAATACGCCAATCCAGGTGATGGGCAACGGGGCGGGCAGCCGAAAATCGTAGAGCTTGTACAGTCGTTTTTCGATCCGCCAAATATTGGTGTACGTGGGGAGGTCCACTAGGCGCGCTCCTTGTCGTCAGAACGGGGTCAGTGGACTCCGAGCGCGTTCGCGATGCCGGTGGCCAGCGTCTGCACGATGGTCGGCGTGTAGAAGACGACGGCGATGGCCACGGCCAGCACGATGAACTGCACGAACCTGGTGATCTCACGGGTGAACAGGAAGAAGATCGCCACGATGCCGACGATGCCGAGGAACAGCGGCCCGAACAGGCCTTGCAGGTACGTGACCAGGTTTTGCGTGCTCAGGGCCACCGGAACCATCGCGGCGGTGAGATGAGTAGTCATGGGAGTCGCGGCGTGGAAACCCTGACCTTCAGGTCGGGGAGGGAACACCGCTTCACCTCCTCTGAAATGTCGGTGCAGCACGGTACGGTTGAATCGTCCGCGAGAACCAAGCGGGCACATGCACGACCAGCACGAAAACCGCGGCAGGGCATGCCCTGGCTGCGCGGGGAGGCGACGGGACGGCCCGGCCTGTGAACCGCGACTGCAGGGGGCCGGGGAGGTGCGCAAGCTATTTGTGGAGGCGACCACAGATCGCGGCTGGAATCCTCGTCCCTTATGACGACGGAGGATGTCAAGTGACGTCCCTTCCGGGGATCAGATGGCCATCCGGGTGCCGCGAGGTCTACACGGAGCAGGTGAAGCCCGCGGCGCGGGCTCGCGCACCCGGGGCCACGCTGGCGTGACACGGCCGTGGGAGGACAGGCGAAAGCGGCGTGAGCGCAGGCGGGCACGACGGCGTCAGCCGCCGCTGTCCAGGTCATTTGGCTCCCACCGCCTCAGTCAACGCACTGATTTCATTTACATACCATTTGCCGCTTTGAAGGTCGACGACCGACATGCCGTATGCCATCTCGAGTTTTGTGACTCCCGACTCACCTTGACCGGGAACCTGCCATATGACGGTCACGGATATCGGCCGGGTCGCGCCGCCCGGCGGCACGTGCAGGCTGGCGATCGAGTCGAACGTCAGCGCGCCGCCCAGGCCGGCCAGCGACACGCCGCGGGCGGCGAAACGGCTGAGCGCCGCGCCATCGCCGTTCGCGTAGGCCTGGAAGAAGGCGGGCAGCTCGTTCATCAGCTCCCGCTGCGCGACCGGATCGGAACCCTGGCCGACCGTCACGGGCGGCGGAATCTGCTGCGGCGCGGGCAGCCAGGCGGGCTCGCCGGAGATCACCAGGCCGCCGGCCGAGACCGCCACGGGCACGCCGAGCTCCATGAGCTGGCCGTTGACGGTGGCGAGCAAGGCGACCACGGCGTGCTGGGGATCTTGCACCGCGATGCCCGCGACCTGCTCGGACTGCATGCGCAGCTGGCCGACGCCGTTCCAGCCGAAATCCGGGTTGGCGTTCGCGACGCCGGCCGGCACGTAGGCCGCGAGCTCCTGCTCGCGCTGGGCCTGCAGCGCCGGGCTGAAGTTCAGGTAGGCCTGCCCGAACTCTGACGCGTACGCCTCGGCCATCGAGACGGGGAACTGCGCTCCGGACGGGCCCGCGGGCACGGTGCCGGTCTGGGGCGTGCTGGCCTGACCGAACACGATGGCCGTCAGGCCCCGGTACGCGATGATCAGCAGGGCCGCCCACAGCGCCACGCGCAGCGGCCACAGCACCCAGCGGCCGCCCGCGCCGCCCCACACCCGTCCGGGTGGCGGGTCAGGCACCCGCGCATCAAGCTCACCGTCCAGCACTCCGGCACCAGGGCCAACCGACCCGAACAACGGTATGACGGAAGAGTAATCAGATGAACGCACTCCGTTACCGGAGTTGGGAACGCGAAACATCACACCTCCGCACGTTTCCGCGCCTGCTTAGCCAGGTGCGGCCCGTCCCTTCGCGCCGGTCCGGTCCATTGTGGGGCATCACGTCTCGGTGAGGGGCCGGTTACGCCCGATCACCGGACATCCGCGCGGACAAATGACCAGCACCCTCTTACACGTGGCGGACACGCAGAGGGTTCAATCAAGTTCGGAACGTATTCAGATGGACGCACCCGGATTGTCCCCGCAGGCGTCGGGACCTGCCCCGGCCGCCTGCCGCGCGGCGGCGGCCCGGCGCCGCCCCACCTCGATCCACCGCGGGATCAGGTCCAGGTCGGCCCCGGCCGAGACGCAGAAATGAGCCGCTGCATCGGCCTTCGGCTCCTCGGCGGTGGACCCGTAGTAGCCCATGAGCAGGCCCGCCACCTCGGCCAGCAGGTCGCCGCGGGCGCCGGTTATCTCGTTGAGTTCTTCCACCGCGGCGGCCGTCTCCGCGTCGGTGGGCTCGCGCCCGGGTGCGTGCCGCTGAGCCGCGGCCGTCAGGCGGGCCACGATCAGCTCATCAGCCTCGGGTGCGCGCCGATCGCTACCGGCCGCCGACTCCCGAGGGCGGTGGCTGGGCTCGGCCATGATCACGTCTTCGTACTGTCGACCGACAAACACTGAGGTCATTAACCAATGATCAAACATAGAAACGATAATTGCAAGCGATCGGCCAGATCCACTTGTCATCGGCCATCTCAACCACCCCGTGCGCCACGGTTTCTCGCGCCCGAGCCCGTAGTCGAGGCCCGGGGCCCGCCGCTCCGGGCCGCAATGGGTGGTGAAACCCCGGGTCCACCTCGTTAGAGCGCGGTGAAACCCGGGTTTCACCATGTTTGAGCGCGCGGCGCGGGTCGTCCGGCGCGCGGGCGCCGGGGAAGGCGACGTCCGGCGGGCGGGCGCCGGGGAAGGCGACGTCCGGCGGGCGCGCGCCGGGGGGAGGCAACGTCAGGTGGTCGATACGCCTAGCAGGGAGCCGCCGCCGTAGGTTACGGCGGCGGCTACGGCGGCCACCGCGAGCTGGCGCAGGGCGGTTCCGGCCACGTTGCGGCCGGCCATGGCGCCGATCGCCGCTCCGAGCGCGAGCGCGGCGATCGCGCCGATGATCACCGAGGCGATGACCGCACCCGAGCCCGCGGCGAAGAACCACGGGAACAAGGGCAGGATGGCGCCGACCGAGAACGATACGAACGAGGAGGCCGCCGCCTGCCAGGCCGAGCCCGGCGCCTGCGGATCGATGCCCAGCTCGAGGCGGGAGTGCGTGTCGAGGGCGACGTCGGGATTGGCGGACAGGATGCGGGCCACGATGTCGGCGTCCTCGGCCGACAGGCCCTGGTCCTGGTACATGCCGGCCAGCTCTTGTCGCTCCCGCCGTCGCCAGATGCGGTGCGCTGTTACCCACCAGCAGGCCCCCGACGAACGCGCCCACGTGCCTGGTCACCGCCCCCTCCCGACGTTCAGCCGTGCCGGAACTCGACCACGTCGCCGTCGCGCATGACGTAGTCCTTGCCTTCGATGCGGGCCTTGCCCGCGGCGCGGGCGGCGGGCAGCGAGCCCGCCGCGATCAGGTCGTCGTAGGAGACCACCTCGGCCTTGATGAAGCGCCGCTGGAAGTCGCTGTGGATGACACCGGCGGCCTCCGGTGCCGTCGCGCCGGCCCTGATCGTCCAGGCGCGGGCCTCCTTCGGGCCCGCGGTGAGGAAGGTCTGCAGGCCAAGCGCGCGGAACCCGGCCCGGGCCAGCTGGGCCAGGCCTGGCTCGCCGAGGCCGGCCTCGGCGAGCAGTTCGGCCGCCTCGTCCTCGGACAGCTCGGTCAGGTCGGCCTCGGTCTTGGCGTCGAGGAAGACCGCCTCGGAGGGAGCGACCAGCGCGGACAGGCGCTCGCGGAGGTCGGTGTCGGCGAGTTCGCCCACGTCGCAGTTGAAGACGTAGAGGAACGGCTTGGCCGTCAGCAGCTGCAACTCGCGCAGCGCGGCCAGATCGATGCCCGCGGCGGAGGCGCCGGCCCAGAGGGTGACCCCGGTGTACAGCAGCTTCTCGGCGGCCGCCGCGGCCTCGGCCACCCGGGCCCGCCCGGGATCCTTGGCGAACTTGGTCTCCTTGGCCAGCCGGGGCATGGCCTTCTCCAGGGTCTGCAGGTCGGCCAGGATCAGCTCGGTGACGACCGTCTCGATGTCGCGTTCTGGCGACACGTCGCCGTCCACGTGGGCGACGTCCGGGTCGGCGAACAAGCGCACCACCTGGCAGATCGCGTCGCTCTCACGGATGTGGGCCAGGAACTGGTTGCCGAGCCCCTGGCCCTGCGACGCGCCGCGGACCAGGCCGGCGATGTCGGTGAACCGCACGGTGGCGGGCACGATCCGCGCGGAGTCGTACAGCTTGGCCAGCTCGGCCAGGCGCGGGTCGGGGACGCCGACCACGCCGACGTTCGGCTCGATGGTGGCGAAGGCGTAGCTGGACGCGAGTGCCCCGGCCCGGGTCAGCGCGTTGAACAGAGTGGACTTGCCGACGTTGGGCAAGCCCACGATGCCGATAGACAGGCTCACCCGCGCGAGTTTAATGCCGCCCAGGACGGTCCGAGCCGGTTGGAACTGCGCCCCGTACTGGACCGGGTCGATGCCGGCCTTGACGATCAGCGGGCGAGAGCGGCAGGAGCGCGATCGCCTCGTTGCCCACGCAGCGGGCGCGGGGCTGCCAGCAAGGACCGTTCGGCACAAAAGGGACGCGCGGGAGGACGGGGCTCAGGCTCGGCTGCGGCGGCCAGCCGGAGCAGGCCGGACACCGTTGCCATTGGTGACTGAGGGTTCCGTTAAGAAGAGCATGGGATGGGCTCTGATCAGGCTTAATGCATGTTCAATGCCGGTCGTTACCGTTACTGCGTGAAGGGACGGCGCTCCCATGGTGCGCCTGTACGGGCCGCCGGACGGCGAGGCCCGTGGCGGGACCGTGGCGTTCAACTTCCTCGACGCGCGAGGCGCGGTGGTGGACGAGCGCGCGGTCGTGCGGGACGCGAGCGCGGCCGGCATCTCGCTACGGGCCGGTTGTTTCTGCAACCCGGGGGCCTGGGAGCAAGCGTTCGGGCTGACCCGGCGGGTCGTGCGCGAGGGTTGGCGCGAGTTCGGCCGACGCGACCTGCGGACGGTAGACGACTACCTGGAACTGACCGGCCTGCCCAGCGGCGGCGCTGTCCGGGTCTCGCTCGGGCTGGTGTCGAGCGTCGGCGACGTCGAGCGCTTCCTCGACTTCGCCGAGCGGACCTACCGCGACCGGGAGCCCGGCCGCGACGGGCTGGCGCCGCGCCTGCGCTGCTGACCCGCCGCACTCGCGCCGGCCGCCGTACGATCGGGAATTTTTGCCGAACGGTCCATGGTTCCCGCCCAGGGCCCCGTGATCGGGCCGCGGGCGGCGGCGCCCGGCGCCTGGTTTCGTACCGGATGCCGGGCGTGTCGGCGGGGGGTTTCGCACACGGGGTGAGATCATCGCTGCATATGACCGCGATCTCGCTGCTTGCCGGCTTGCTGCTCGGGATCGTCATCGGGGCAGCGATCGGCTACCTGTTCGCCCGGGGCCGCCTGGCGGCGGCCGCCGAGGACCTGAACGGCCAGCTGGCCGACCGGTTCCAGGCGCTGTCCGCGGAGGCGCTCGACGCCAGCACCGCCCGGTTCCTCGAGGTCGCCGAGGGACGGCTGAGGGCGGCGAACGCGCACGCCTCCGGCGACCTTGAGAGCCGCCGCGCGGCGGTCGAGCATCTCGTCGGCCCGCTGAGGGAGACCCTGGCCCGGGTCGAGGCGCAGCTTCGGGAGTCGGACGCGGACCGGACCCGCTCGCACGCCGCGCTCGCCGAACAGGTCGCCATCGCCCGGCAGAGCTCCGAGCAGCTGCGCGCCCAGACCCAGGCGCTGGTCACCGCGCTGCGGCGGCCGGAGGCCCGGGGTCGCTGGGGCGAGCTGCAGCTGCGCCGGGTGGTCGAGCTGGCCGGCATGAGCGCGCGCTGCGACTTCGACGAGCAGGTCGCGGTGACCGCCGCCGACGGCACGCAGCGGCCCGACCTGGTGGTCCGGCTGGCGGGCGGCAAGAACATCGTCGTGGACTCCAAGGTGTCGCTGGCCGCGTACCTGGAGGCCGCGGAATCCGACGACGAGGACGTGCGCGCGGCGCGAATCGACGCGCACGCCCGGCACCTGCGCGATCACGTGGACCGGCTGGCCGGCAAGGCCTACTGGGCGGCGCTCAGCCCGTCGCCGGAGTTCGTGATCCTGTTCATCCCGGGCGAGGCGTTCCTGGCCCCGGCGCTGGAACACGACCCCGGGCTGCTGGAGTACGCGCTGACCCGCAAGGTGCACATCGCCACCCCGACCACGCTGGTCACCATGCTGCGCACCGCGCAGTACGCCTGGCAGCAGGAGGCGCTGGCGGAGAACGCGCGAGCCGTGTTCGACCTGGGCCGTGAGCTGTACGACCGGCTGTCCGGGCTCGGCAAGCACGTGGACCGGCTGGGCCGCGCGCTGACCACGGCCGTGTCCACCTACAACCAGACGGTCGGCTCGCTGGAAAGCCGGGTGCTGGTCAGCGCCAGGCGGCTGAACGAGCTCGGCGTGGTCGACTCCGAACTGGCCGGGCCCGCGCCGGTGGAGGAGACGGCCCGGGCCCTGTCCGCGCCGGAACTGGTCGCGGGCGGGACGGCCGAGATCGAGGCGGCGGTATCGGGGGCGGGCATCGGGCTGGTGCGCGCGGCTCGATGACGCAGACCCGGGCAGCCGGCGCCGGCGAAGACCGCTGAGCGGCCTCCTCGCCTCGAACCCGCGGGAACCTTCCGGCTCACCGGGCGTGGCGCGATCGTCGCGCTGTTCGGGTTCTGCCTCGTCACCCAGCTGTTCGGGGACTGGACCGGGTGGGGGACGCTGGCGGGCGCGGCGTTCGTGTGCGGGTGCGGGGTGATCACCTACTACACCAGGACCAGCGGCCTGCGGGCCCTGGTGGTCTGCCCGCCGCTGCTGTTCCTCGCCGGGGCGGTCTGCGCGGAGATCATCACCGCGCCCAGCACCTTCCTGGCCGCCGAGGGCATCCTGATCACGCTGGGAACGCTGACCCTGTGGCTGTTCACGGGGACGGCGCTCACGATCGTGATCGCGTTCGGCCGCGGGTACCGGCCTGCGATGCCGGGGCTGCGGAGGGTGCTCGACGGCGTTCGGGACAGCTGGCGCTCGCGGTTAAGGCACGCGTGGTTAAGGCGCGCGTGGTTAGGCCTCGCGCTGACGGCCTGAGCTCGCGGGCCTGAGCTCGCGGGGCAGGGCGAACGTCATGTCCTCCTTGACCGCCTCGACCTCCTCCACGGTGTCGAATCCGCAGCTGGCGAGCTTGCCGAGCACGGCGGTCACGAGTTCTTCCGGCACCGAGGCGCCGCTGGTCACGCCGACCGTGCTGACCCCGTCGAGCCAGCGCTCGTCGACCTCGCCGACGTCATCGACCAGGTAGGCGGCGGGCGCGCCGTGATCCAGGGCCACCTCGACCAGGCGCACCGAGTTCGAGGAGTTCGGCGAGCCGACCACGATGACCAGGTCGGCCTGGTCCGCGATGACCTTGACCGACGCCTGCCGGTTCTGGGTGGCGTAGCAGATGTCGTCGCTCGGCGGGTCGAGCAGGGCCGGGAAGCGCTCGCGCAGCGCGCTGACCGTCTCGGCGGTCTCGTCGACCGACAGCGTCGTCTGGGACAGCCAGACCACCTTGGCCGGGTCCCTGACCTCGACGCTGGCGACCCCGTCCGCGCCGTCGACCAGGCGGACCCGGGCCGGGGCCTCGCCCGAGGTGCCCACGACCTCCTCGTGCCCGGCGTGGCCGACCAGCAGGATGTCGTAGTCCTTGGCGGCGTACCGCCGCGCCTCGTTGTGCACCTTGGTGACCAGCGGGCAGGTGGCGTCGATCGCGCGCAGGCCTCTTTGTTCCGCGTCCCGGCGGACCTCGGGCGCGATGCCGTGCGCGGAGAACACCACCACCGCGCCGGGCGGCACCTCGTCGACCTCGGTGACGAAGATCGCGCCGCGCTTTTCCAGCGAGCCGACCACGTAGGTGTTGTGCACGATCTGCCTGCGGACGTAGACCGGCGGCCCGAACTTGCCCAGGGCCATCTCGACGGCTTGCACCGCGCGGTCGACGCCTGCGCAGTAGCCGCGCGGCTTGGCGAGCAGGACTCGTCGCTTCGTGGCTGTTTCCGGCACGTCTGAGCTAGCCATATTTCGACGCTAGCACGCTGGCCAGGGCGTCAAGACCGGCGGCCGGATCGTGTGTGACCCCGGCCCACGTAAGCCACATCAGTAACGTCAGCTACTTCAGACTCATGCCTTACGCCTGGGTCGGGATGCGCAGCCGCATCGACGCCACATCGAGGCGGTCAGAGCAGCATCAATGCCACATCGAGTGCGGTGGGACAGGACTGCGGCTCGGGTTTCCCGGCACGCATTTCGTCCTCCGCGCACGCTGGATTCTCACGGGTCGGTAATGGTTGCCCGGCGGCGCGGAAGGCGCGAAGATGACCCGGCAGGGATCACCCGCTGACTAACAGCGACGCGCCCGGGAAATGCCGGGAAGCCTGCCGGGCGCTGACCGATCCCCCGCCGGTAAGGGAGAGAGCGAGAATGCGCGTGCCGCAGGTCAGTGATCGGATAAAGGAGGTCCCGGCGCAGGCCCTGCGCGGCGTGTTCGCCGGGATCGGACAGGTCTTGCTCATCACGGACAGGCTCAGGAACAAGACGCCGGCGAACCAGCAGGTGCCGCAGGCGCGCAGGCCGGAGCGTTCGGAGACGGCCGCGGCGGCGTCTGCGGCGGCGTCTGCGGACACGGCCGCGGCGGCGTCTGCGGAGACGGCCGCGGCGGCGCCGAAGGCCGCGCCGGCTTCGAAGGCTGAGCGGGCCGCGCCGGCCGAGGCCAGGGACTTTGACAAGACCGGCAACGTCCGGCTGCTCGGCGGCACCGGAGCCGGGGCGAGCGATGTGGCCAAGATCACGCACGTTGAGGCGCCCGCAGAAGCGGCTGAGGCTGCGGTGACGGACGAGGCGGCAGGGTCCGCGGAGGCTACGGCGCCGGGGCGGGCGCTGTGGCGCGGAGGCGGGCGTCGAGGCGGCGGAGGCGGCGTCGAGGCGGGCGTTGCGGCGGACGCGCCGCTGCCGAACTATGACGAGCTGTCCATCGCGTCGCTGCGGGCCCGGCTGCGAAACCTGGACGTGGCGCAGGTCAGGCAGCTGGCCGAGTACGAGCGGGCGCACGCCGCCCGCGCCGACGTGATCGCCATGTTCGAGCGCCGGATCGCCAAGCTGGAGGCCGAGACGAGCGCGGACGCACGGGCAGAAGCAGAGGTCGAAGCCGAGGTCGAGGCGCGAACAGAGGTCGCGGCTGACACCGAAGCGGAGGTTGAAGCGGAGGCGGAGGCCGAAGCTTAGTGGCCCTTGAGACCTCGGCCGAGTCCCCCGTCCCTGTCCGCACGGTCCTGCAGCTGGTCGGCGGGTGGATCGGCCGGCTCGGCCGGGTCTGGGTGGAGGGGCAGATCGCCGAGTCCGCCGTCCGCGGCGGCGCGGTGTTCCTGACCCTGCGCGATCCGGTCGCGGCCGTTTCGGTGCGGGTCATCTGCACCAGGCAGGTGTTCGACGCCGCCCAGCCGGCGCCCGCCGAGGGAGCCCGGGTGGTGATCTGGGCCCGGCCGGACTTCAACGCCAACCGGGGCTCGTTCGCCCTCACCGCGCTCGAGATCCGGGCCGTGGGCGTGGGCGAGCTGCTCGCCCGGCTGGAACGGCTGCGCCGCCAGCTGGCCTCGGAAGGTCTTTTTTCTTCCGAACGGAAACGACTGCTTCCTTTCCTGCCTCGTGTCATCGGCCTCATCTGCGGACGCGACTCGGCCGCCGAGCGCGACGTCCTGGAGAACGCCAGCCGGCGCTGGCCCGCCGTCCGGTTCCGGGTCGAGGAGACGGCGGTGCAGGGACCGTACGCGGCCGAAGAGGTGATCGACGCGCTCCGGCGGCTGGACGAGGACGCCGAGGTGGACGTGATCGTGATCGCCCGCGGCGGCGGCTCCCTCGAGGACCTGCTCCCGTTCTCCGACGAGACGCTGATCAGGGCGGTCGCCGGGTGCCGGACCCCGGTGGTGAGCGCGATCGGGCACGAGCAGGACACCCCGCTGCTGGACTACGTGGCCGATCTGCGCGCGTCCACGCCGACCGACGCGGCCAAGCGGGTGGTCCCCGACGTCAGCGAGCAGCTCGCGCTCGTGGCCCAGCTGCGCGAGCGTGCCCGCCGCTGCATAACCGGCTGGCTCGACCGGGAGACGGCCTGGCTGGAGGCGACCAGGTCCCGGCCGGTGCTGGCCGATCCGGTGCGGGAGATCGAGCGTCAGGCCGAACGGGTGGACGCCCTGGCGCAGCGGGCCCGCACGTCGCTGGAGGCCAGCCTGGCCCGGGCCGGCGACGACGTGGCGCACACCAGGGCCCGCCTGCTCGCCCTCTCGCCCGCCTCCACGCTGCGCCGCGGCTACGCGATCGTGCAGCATGCCGACGACGGCGTGGTCCGCAGCGCCGCCGAGGTCGACCCGGGCGAGACACTGACCGTCCGGTTCGCGGCGGATCAGCTCACCGTCCGGGCCGACGGATAGGGTTGGCGCCGTGGCAGACGACGCAGCCCCCAAGGAGACGCTGTCGTACGAGCAGGCCAGGGACAAGCTGGCCGCGGTGGTCAAGCGCCTCGAGGCCGGCGGCCTGACCCTGGAGCAGTCGCTCGAGCTGTGGGAGCGCGGCGAGCGGCTGGCCGCGGTGTGCGAGGAGTGGCTGGACGGCGCGCGGGCCAGGCTGGCCGCCGCGATGGCCAAGCGCGAGGAACCCGAGGACGCCGCGGGCGAGGACGAGGCGCCCTTCTGACCTGCCGTGCTTGTTTGCCTGCCCTTTTGCTGGGCAAGCGCATATCAGGCAAACAGCGAGGTGGGCGCCATGAATCCGGCCGAGAAGGTGATCAGGAAGGTCGACGCTGCGCAACGGCGCTTTACGCCCACGGCGTTCGTCTTCGGGGTGATCAAGAAGTACGGCGACGACAACGGCGGCGTGCTGGTCTCAAACCTCGCTTATTCCTCCTTCGTCTCCATCTTCCCGCTGCTGCTGATACTGGTGACGATCCTCGACCTGATCGCCAAGCACGACCCGTCGTTCCAGGAAAGTCTCGTGAAGGACGCGGTGGCACACCAGATCCCGCTCCTCGGCCAGACGCTGACCAGCAACGTGAATGCGGTACAGCGCAGCACCATCGGGCTGATCGTGGGCCTCGCCGTACTGATCTACGGCGTCACCGGCCTGGCCCAGGCCGGGCTGTTCACGATGGAGCAGGTATGGAACCTGCCCGGCCCGGCCCGGCCGGGCTACGTGCAGCGGCTCGGGCGGGCGCTGCTCTTCCTCTGCCTGCTCGGCGCCGGCGTGATCGTCACGACCGGGCTGGCCATCCTCACCTCCTCTCTGCGGAGCTGGGGACACTGGTCCTACCTGATCTATGCGGTCACCGCGGCCGTCAGCGCGGGCATGTACCTCGGCGCGTTCCGCGCGCTGACCCCGAAGGGGGTGCCGACCCGCAGCCTGCTGCCCGGGGCGATCACCGGCGGGATTCTGTGGACGGTGCTGCAGGTTCTCGGTACCTGGCTGGTCCACGTTTCCTGCACAGCAACTCGGTATACGGCGTGTTCGCCACCGTGCTCGGCCTGCTGGCCTGGATCTACCTGGCCATCGAGATCACCGTGTACAGCGCCGAGATCAACGTGGTGCTGGCCCGGCGGCTCTGGCCGCGGTCCATCGTCCAGCCGCCGCTGACCGAGGCCGACCGGGCCAGCATGGCCCTGCAGGCGCTGCAGAACCAGCGGCGCCCCGAGCAGCACATCGAGGTGACATGGGACGACCGCCCGCCCGGCGCGCCCGAGCCGGCCAGCACCCCGCAGACGCCTGACGAGGTAGCGCCGCCCGCGCAGGTACCGGAGCCGCCCGGCGAGCCGGATCAGAGCTCAGCGGGCGACCGGGCGCAGCGAAGCGGCGAGCTCGACGCAGCTCGGCCCAGGTCGCGTTGCCGGTGACCACCACCGTGAACCCGGCGGGGCTGGTGACGTACAGCGATCGCTGACCGCGTGATGGCGTCGAGGAGACGTTCCAGGTCGTGCTGGCCAGCCGCGTGGGCGGGAGCGGCGTCCCGCTGTTGGTCATCCGCCGGACGAAGCCGGCGGCGGCCGCGTTGGTCTCCTCCAGCGAGGCCAGCAGGCCGTCGGGGGTCATAAAGCCGAGGTGCCAGGTGACCGTTCCGGCGCCGTTCGCGCCGCCCACGGTGAGCAGCGAGCTGACCGGCTGCCACGAGGCGGGCAGGCCGGCCGGGGCCACCGCCGGGTAGGGCGCCAGGGCGGCCAGTTCGGTCAGGTCGCCGCGGTAGCTGACCGGGACCGGCTCGGCCGCGTGCGGCGCAGGGACCGCCACCACGATGATCGCGGCGCCCAGCAGGCAGCCCACCGCGGAAACCGTCCCGCGCAGCATCGGCCTCACAACTGCACAGGCTAACCCGGCCAGTGAGACTGCGTAGGATCGCTTTACGGCCCAGCGGGAAGGACATTGACTATGACCGCCGAGCAGCAGGCCCACGAGCCGGACAGCCAAGCCCCCGACCGCAACCTGGCCCTCGAGCTGGCCCGGGTGACCGAAGCCGCGGCGATGGCGGCCGCGCGGTGGGTGGGCCGCGGCGACAAGAACGGGGCGGACGGGGCCGCCGTCAACGCGATGCGGATGCTGATCAACTCGGTGTCCATGCAAGGCGTCGTGGTCATCGGCGAGGGCGAGAAGGATCACGCGCCGATGCTGTTCAACGGCGAGGAGGTGGGCGCGGGCACCGGGCCGGCCTGCGACGTCGCGGTCGACCCGATCGACGGCACCCGGCTGTGCGCCAACGGCATGCCGAACGCCGTCTCCGTGCTGGCGGTGGCCGGCCGCGGCTCGATGTACGACCCGTCCGCGGTGTTCTACATGTCCAAGCTGGTCACCGGACCGGAGGCGGCCGGCGTGGTGGATCTCGAGGCGCCGCCCGCCGCCAACGTCCTGGCCGTGGCCAAGGGCAAGGGCTGCTCGCCGCAGGACGTCACCGTGGTCATCCTGGACCGGCCCCGCCACGCCGAGCTGATCGCCGAGGTCCGGGCCAGCGGCGCGCGGATCCACCTGATCACCGACGGGGACGTGGCCGGCGCCATCATGGCCGCGCGCGAGGGTACCGGGATCGACCTGATGCTCGGCATCGGCGGAACGCCGGAGGGCATCATCGCCGCGTGCGCGCTCAAGTGCCTCGGCGGGGTCATCCTGGGCAAGCTCGCGCCCCGCGACGAGGCGGAACGCCGTCGCGCGCTCGACGCGGGCCATGACCTGGACCGCGTGCTCACCACCGACGACCTGGTCACCTCCGACGACGTGTTCTTCGCGGCCACCGGGATCACCGACGGCGAGCTGGTCGACGGTGTCCGGTACCTGCACGGCCACGCGACCACCCACTCGCTGGTCATGCGCTCGCGGTCCGGGACGATCCGGAGCATCAAGAGCGAGCACCAGCTGTGGAAGCTGCGGGCCTATTCGTCGGTCAACTTCGGCTGAGCTGTGCTAGCCACGGGGGGACGACCCCTCTGGCACCCCCCGCAGGGCTAGCCACGGGGGACGACCCCCCTGGCACCCCCCGCGGGGTCAGCGGCGGCCGAACAGCCGGAAACGGCGGCTCCTGGGCGGCGTGCGCACGATCACCTCGCCGCCGAGCACCAGCCCCTTGACCTCGATGACCGGCGTGTCGGGCCCGGCTGGTGGCGGCGTACCGCCGCGCCTGCGGCCCAGCACCACGTGGCCGGTCACCACGACGGACACTCCCTCCGGCACGATGAGCCGCAGTCGGCCGCCGATCACCGTGGCGTACAGCTGCACCCGCCTGGCCTGCAGGATCGCCTGGGTGACGTCGACCTCGACCTCGCTGAACATGGCGGTCACCGTGAGGTTCTCCGGCACCACCCAGCGGCCGTCCCTGCGGGCCGGGCTGAAGATCCCGCTGATCACCCGGCCGCCGTCCAGCTGCACCGGCTGGGCGGAGGCCACCGCGAGGTCGGCGGTCAGTTCCGCGAGCTCGCCGAGGGTCCGGGCCGTGCAGGCACGCTGGACGCGTTCGGAGTGCTCGTCCGCGGTGAGCCGGCCGTCGCTCACGGCGTCGGCCAGCAGCGCCAGCGTCCGGTCCCGGTCGGCGTCGGACGCCCGCAGGTCTTTGGGCGCCTGTCGGTGTGAGCTCATGAGGGATGTCCTGGCTGGAGGCATGTCCGGCGTCGGCTGTACGCGGCGGGGTGGAACGTGCTACCCATTTTCCATGACAGACGGTGCGATCGAAGCGGTGATGGGGCGCACGAGCCAGGAGCAGATACGGCTGGTGCGTTTCCTCTACGCCGACCACGGCGGGATCATCCGCGGCAAGGCCGCGGGCGCGGGGCGGCTCCGCGAGCGCATGACCAGCGGCATCGGGCACACGGTGGCGATGATGGCGATGTCCATGCTCGACCAGCTGCAGCCGGTGGCGGGCATGGGCCCGGTCGGCGAGGTCCGGATCGTGCCCGACCCGGACACGTTCGTCCCGCTCCCCTACGCGCCGGGCGCCGCCGCCATGCTCGCTGACCTGGTCCGGCCCGACGGGTCGGCCTGGGAGGCGTGCCCACGGACGTTCCTCAAGCAGGCCATCGCCGAGCTGGCCGGCGCGGGATACGCGATGCAGGCCGCGTTCGAGCCCGAGTTCACCATCGGCCGCCGCGAGTCCTCGCCCGCCGGGCCCTCCATCCCGGACCGTCTCATTCCCCTTGACGACAGCCTCTGCTACTCCGCCACCGGCTTTCACCTGGGGCACGACTTCGCCATGGAACTCGTCGAGGCGCTGGAGGCGCAGGGCCTGGCCGTCGAGCACTACTACCCCGAACTCGGCCACGGCCAGCACGAGATGTCGATCAGGCACGCGGACGCGCTGCGTGCCGCCGACAACCACGTGCTGTACCGGGAGACCGTCCGCGGCGTGGCCTTCAGGCACGGCCTGTGGGCCAGCCTGGCGCCCAAGCCCATCCCCGACCAGGCGGGCAACGGCACCCACCTGCACGCCTCGCTCACCGACCTGCCGGGCGACGGCGCGGCGGGCGGGCGCAACGCGTTCGCGGACCCGGCCGACCGCAACGGCCTGTCCCAGGTCGGCTACCACTTCATCGGCGGGCTCCTCGCCCACCTGCCCGCGCTGGTCGCGCTGACCTGCGCCAGCGTGAACAGCTACCGCCGGCTCGCGCCGCAGATGTGGGCCAGCGCCTACACCTGCTACGGGATGGACAATCGCGAGGCCGCGATCCGGATCTGCTCGCCGCTGCGGGGGGACCCGGAGAGTTCGGTCAACCTGGAGCTCAAGCCGTCCGATTCGAGCGCCAACCCGTACCTCGCGCTCGGCGGGTTCATCTACGCGGGCCTGGACGGCATCCGCGGCAAGCTCGACCCCGGCGAGGCGATGAACGTCGACCCGGCCACGCTCAGCGAGGGCGAGCGAGCCGTCGCCGGCGCCCACCGGCTGCCCGCCTCGCTGGCCGCGGCCCTGGACGCGCTGGCCGCCGACGAGATGATGATGGACCTCCTCGGCCCGCTGCGCAGCACCGCCTACCTAGCTGTCAAGCGCTCCGAAGCGGCCCACTTCGCGCACTCCACCGACCCCTACTACGAGTGCTTCCAGCACTTCACCAAGCTTTAAAAGGCCGCCCGGCCTGGCCCAGCCGCTGGTGGACACCGACCCGAACGCGCTCGCCTGCAACACGAGCGGGCCGGGGACCATCCCGCCGCCGGGTTCGGTCTCCCCGCCGCCCGGCAATCCCTAGCTTGCGGTGGGGTGCCTGTACCCCTGCCCTCGGGTTCGGCGCGTCCTACCCGTGAGCATTACTGGCCTAGGCGTCCGTCGATCCGCTCGCGCAGCAGGTCGGCGTGACCCATGTGGCGGGCGTACTCCTCGATCGTCCCGACCAAAACCTCGCGCAGCGACATCGGCCCTCCGCCGCTGCCGTGCTGATTCAGCGGATCGTCGCCGGTGATGTCGAGACTGGGCGCCCCGGCCACGAACCGCGTGGCGAAGTCCACCTCCGCGCGCCATGCCTCCCATGCCTCCGCGACCACCTGAGGGTCGGGAACCGCACCATCGAAGTCACCGTCACGGTCGGTCTCGGAGCAGAACAGCCGGGGCACGTCTTGGCCCGCCATCATCACCCGGAACGTCGCACGCTCCATCTCGGCCAGGTGCCGCACCAGCCCCAGCAGCGACATCGTCGACGGCTCGACGGAACGCCGCGCCATCGCCTCCGCATCAAGACCTGAGCATTTGATCTCCAGGGTGAGGCGTTGACGGCGCAGGGATCCGGCTAGCGTGACGCGCTCGTCGCCCAGCCTCGGCCCGTGCTCACGCGGGTCGTCGTCAGACGGCTTGCCGTCCGGGGTGAACATGTCGGCTCGCCGGGTCGTGGCCATGGGCGCAATCATCGGCGATGCTCACGGCGGCCGGCAACGGATTAACGACATCTGCACTCATGGTCGCCGGGTTCGGGTGGGCCCCGCCAAATGAGCACTCAGGGTGACCACCACCTGCCTGGCCATCGGCTGACCATCGAAGCCACCGTGAACCATCGATCGCCCGACCCGATGTGCCACGACAATTTCACAGAACCAGGCCAACGGGACGCGAACAACGGGTGAACAGGTATACGGCGGCGGCGCCGCAGCTCAGCCGGACGCGGACGGGGGCACCGCGTGCTTAGCACTCATCGCGCGGACGGGGGCACCGCGCGGCGCGGCGCCGCCGCATAGCGTCACGATACAAGCTTGCTCATACATGTACAAGTCGTGATCAGCAAGACACGGCGTTTGTTTCTGCCGAACAGGCCGGCCAACGCCACCGTTTACCGGCATGTTTACGCCGAGAGCCTACGGAATCAGTGGATCTTGGAACGGCCGCCCGGGCACGGCATGTGTCGCGACTCGCCCTAAGCTGAACACCGGGATTTCGAGAAAGGCAGGGCGCGTGGCCGAGTTCAGCTACACCGACTTGCTGCCGCTGGGCGCGGACGGCACCAGCTACCGGCGGCTGACAGGTGACGGGGTGACGAACCATCGTTCGTTCGGCAGAAATTTTCTTGACATCGAGCCGCAGGTGCTGACCACGCTGACCACAGCGGCCATGCATGACATCGCCCACCTGCTGCGGCCCGCGCACCTGCGCCAGCTACGGTCCGTCCTGGACGACCCGGAGGCCAGCCCCAATGACCGGTACGTGGCCCGGGACCTGCTGAAGAACGCGTGCATCGCGGCCGGCGGCGTGCTGCCCATGTGCCAGGACACCGGCACCGCGATCGTGATGGGCAAGCGCGGGCAGCACGTCCTCACCGACGGGCGCGACGAGGAGCACATCGCACGCGGCGTCTACGACGCGTACACCACGCTGAACCTGCGGTACTCCCAGCTCGCGCCGCTGACCATGTGGGAAGAGCGGAACACCGGCAGCAACCTGCCCGCGCAGATCGAGATCTACGCGACCGGCGGCGAGGAGTACAAGTTCCTGTTCATGGCCAAGGGCGGCGGCTCAGCCAACAAGTCCTTCCTGTACCAGGAGACCAAGGCGGTGCTCAACCCGGCCCGGATGCTCACCTTCCTCGAGGAGAAGATCCGCTCGCTGGGCACCGCGGCGTGCCCGCCTTACCACCTGGCCATCGTGGTCGGCGGGACCAGCGCCGAGTTCGCGCTGAAGACGGCCAAGTACGCGTCGGCCAAGTACCTGGACACCCTGCCGGAGGCCGGGTCGGCGGGCGGGCACGGGTTCCGGGACCGCGAGCTCGAAGAGCAGGTGCTCGGCATCACCCGGCGGATCGGCATCGGCGCGCAGTTCGGCGGCAAGTACTTCTGCCACGACGTCCGGGTGATCCGGCTGCCCCGGCACGGGGCGTCGTGCCCGGTCGCGATCGCCGTGTCGTGCTCGGCGGACCGGCAGGCGCTCGGCAAGATCACCGCCGACGGGGTGTTCCTCGAGCAGCTCGAGACCGACCCCGCGCAGTACCTGCCTGATGTGGTCGCCGACGACGCCGAGGACGTGGGGATGGTGGCCGTCGACCTGAACCGGCCGATGGCCGACATCCGCGCCGAGCTGACCAGGTACCCGGTGCGGACCCGGCTGTCGCTGACCGGGCCGCTGGTGGTGGCGCGCGACATCGCGCACGCCAAGATCGCCGAACGGCTGGACGCGGGCGAGCCCATGCCTTCGTATCTGCGCGACCATCCGGTGTACTACGCCGGGCCGGCCAAGACCCCGGAAGGGTACGCGTCGGGGTCGTTCGGCCCGACGACCGCGGGCCGGATGGATTCCTACGTCGACCGGTTCCAGGCGGCCGGCGGGTCGCTGGTCATGCTGGCCAAGGGCAACCGGTCGGCCGCGGTGACCGAGGCGTGCAAGCGGCACGGCGGGTTCTACCTCGGCTCGATCGGCGGGGCCGCGGCCCGGCTGGCGCAGGACTGCATCACCCGGGTGGACGTGCTCGAGTACCCCGAGCTCGGCATGGAGGCGGTGTGGAAGATCGAGGTCCGCGACTTCCCCGCCTTCATCGTGGTCGACGACAAGGGCAACGACTTTTTCGGGGAGTTCCGGGGGGCCGACCCCGCGGGGCCGGTCCTGCAGATCGGGGCGCACCCGTGACCGCGGGCTTCC
Source organism: uncultured Actinomycetes bacterium (assembly GCA_963705835.1). Classification (GTDB taxonomy): domain Bacteria; phylum Actinomycetota; class Actinomycetes; order Streptosporangiales; family Streptosporangiaceae; genus Palsa-504. The sequence goes on along the minus strand of CAVPLC010000057.1, from coordinate 31,824 downwards.
GGCCATGTCTGGCAGTGCACAATCTGGTGACACTTAATCAATGCTCAGCCGCCCCCTAGAGACCTTTCAGCCAACATCTTGTATGGTCCGCGTATGCACCCTTTGGCGGACACCGGGCGCGTCATCGCCGGGCGGTACCGCCTGCAGGCTCCCATCGGCCGCGGCGCCATGGGCGTGGTCTGGCGTGCGCGCGATCAGCTGCTCGACCGTGACGTGGCGGTCAAGGAAGTCCATATCGCCGAGACCCTGACCGAGGACGAGCGGGTCAACGCCTACCAGCGGACGCTGCGCGAGGCCAAGACGGCCGCCCGGCTCAACCACCCCGGCGTGGTGACGGTCTACGACGTGGCCGAGGACGGGGGCCGGCCGTGGATCGTCATGCAGCTGGTGAACGCCCAGTCGCTGGACCAGGTGCTCGCGACCTCGGGTCCGCTTTCGCCGCGGCGGGCCGCCGAGACGGGCCGCCAGCTGCTGTCCGCGCTGAGCGTGGCGCACGCCGCGGGGGTGATGCACCGGGACGTCAAGCCGAGCAACGTACTGCTCGGCAAGGACGACCGGGCCGTGCTGACCGACTTCGGCATCGCCACCTTCCAGGGTGATCCCAGGCTCACCCAGACCGGCATGGTGATGGGCTCGCCGGGATTCACCGCGCCCGAGCGGATCCGCGGCGAGGACGCCTCCCCGGCCTCAGACCTGTGGTCACTCGGCGCGACCCTGTGGGCCGCGGTCGAGGGGCACGGGCCCTACGAACGGCGCGGCGGGGCGATCACCACCATGTCCGCCATCATCAACGAGGACGCGCCGCCGGCGCCGACCGCCGGGGCGCTGGCGCCGGTGATCGCGGCGCTGCTGCGCCGGGAGCCTTCGGACCGGCCGGACGCGACCACGGCCGCCCGGATGATCACCGACGTGCTGCCGCAGCTGCCGACCAGGACCGGTGCGGCGCCGGCCGGCTACGAGGCCACGGCCCTGGCGGAGGCCTCGCCGCGCCCGGGCGAGACCACCCTGGACCGGCCCGGGTCCCTCCCGGCCGGCCAGACGACGCCCGGGGAACCCTTGGGCACGCCGCTGGCGGCGGCTGGGGCCGCTCCGGGCGGCCAGCCGCCGGTGTCACAGGCGGCCCCCACCGCCCCCCAGCCCGTCCTCGGCGAGGCGGCCCGCTACGACCAGCCCACGGAGTACGACCAGGGAAAGGGGAGCTGGGGTCAGGGCGGATCCGCGGCCGGGCTCTCGGCGGGATCGCCGGCCGGGTACGCTCCGGGGTCCGAAACGCCATCCGGGCCCGGGGTGCCGCCGCCCGACTTCTCCTCCTGGTACGACTCTTCGCCCAGGTCAGGTTCGTCCCCGCCGTGGTCAGGCGGAGCCTACCAGCCGGGGTCGGCCGACCAGCCCGGGGCCGGCCCGGCGCCCCGGTCCGGGGCCGCGCCGCCGCCCGGCGGCTGGCCGGAGTACCGGCCCGAGGCCCCGCGCAGGCGGCGATCCGGGCTGTGGTGGAAGATCGCCCTAGTGCTGCTGGCCGTGCTCGGGGCGGGCGCGGGCGCCACCACGATCGTGCTGCTCCGGCACGGCACGGCCAGCACGCCGAACGGGCACGTGACGACGCCGGCCAGCCAGCCGCCGTCGTCCCCGTCGACCGCGGGGCTGCCGCCCGCCTCACTGCAGCTCACCAGCGCGATCAACACGCCGCCGGGTCCGCTCCCGGCCGGATGGACGACGCTGACCCATCAGGCCTCCAACGGGGAGACCGCGGGATTCAAGATCGCCGTCCCGCCCAACTGGACGGTGTCCACCAGCGGCCGCCGGACCTACCTGAAGGATCCGTCGGCGAACGTGTACATGCTCGTCGACCTCACGCAGCATAACTACCCCAACGACATGCTGGCCGAGGCGCAGTACATCAAGCAGCAATCGCTGGCCCAGGGCCACTTCCCCGGTTACTCCCAGATCGGGCTGGCCTCGACCCCGATCCACAACACATCAGGGTCGTACTGGAAGTTCACCTGGGACGACCAGGGCGTCTCCCAGGAGGCCATCGACCTGGTCTTCGTCCTGCCGACGTCGGGGGGCCCGCAGTCGTACGCGCTGTACTTCACCGCGCCGGCCAGCATCTTCACCGCGGAGCATCCGTTCTTCGACGAAGTGGCGGAGACCTTCGCGCCGCTCGGGGTGAACACGTAGACGCTGGGGACGACGCTGTCGCCGCCCGCGGCCGTGTGCGCGTCGGACGTCAGTACCAGCCGGTGGCCTGCTCGTGGTCCCAGGCCGCACACGGGGACCCGTAGGTGCCCTTGATGTACTCCAGGCCCCACCTGACCTGCGTGGCCGCGTTGGTCTGCCAGTCCGGGCCGGCGCTGGCCATCCTGGAGCCCGGCAGGGCCTGCGGGATGCCGTAGGCGCCCGAGCCGGCGTTGTAAGCGGTCACGCTCCAGCCGCTCTCGTGCTCCCAGAGCGGGTCCAGGCAGGAGAACTGGCTGGATGACCAGCCGAACGAACCGAGCATCGCCTCCGCGATCTGCTGCGGCGACCCCGAGGGCGCGGGAGCGGCGGGCGTGGAGGCCGTCTGGGTCGGCTGCGGCGCGCCGGTGGACGGGGCCGTGGCCTGGGCCTGGGCCTGGGCTGTCGCCTCGGCGGCGGTCTGCGCGGCGGCTCGTGCCGCGGCGGCCTTCTTGGCGGCCCGGGCCTGCGCGGCCTGCCACCGGGTGGCGGCCAGTTCAGCCAGCGCGCTGCGGGCCTGGTAGGTGTTCAGCGCCTGGCCCGCGGTGGTCTGCGACACCGCGCGGGTCTGGATCATCTGATCGGTGACGGTCAGGCTGGCGCCGATGCCCGCCCCGGCCGGGGCGTCATGCAGGCCTCGGGCCGGGCCCGATGACCCTTGCGGCCAGGTGGCCGCGACCGCGGTGGCCGCGGTGGCGACGGTGAACGCGCCCGCGGCGGCCAGGACGATGGCCTTGGATCGGCTGAATTTAATTTTCCGGTGCCGTGACAAGGGGACCTTTCGGTGGTTCGCGGTGTCACGCGATCTGCTTCACCCCTGATCGCCCCTGCCGCCGTGCGGCGGCAGGCATCTGCGCGTGGGACGTGGCGCGGGTCAGGGCGCCGGGCTGACTCGAGGTCGCCATCAACACGGGCGGGGTGCTGTCGGCTATCCACGATGCCGGACGCCAACACGTGCGGTGACCGAATTCGATGTGAGGTAGATCACCACGGGTCGGCCAAGTGCAGGTCGATGGTCCGAAATCGCCTGTTTACCTACGCGTTCCTCGTTGAGCGAACACTTCGCGTAGTCGCTATGATGAAACTCACACTGATACCGAAACTTCGCATTAAGTCCGATAGCAGGCGGCTGGCGTTAGACCTCATTTAGGAATGGCCTGGATACAAGAAGGCGGCCGGGGGTGTCTCGTTTTACTTTATGTAGTAAAGTCATCACTAGATGTTATTCGGTGTACGATCCCGTGATTACTCGCGCTGAGGCCTCGGAAGGGGACCACGGGCGCGCCCGGCTTCGCCGGGAATCAGGCTGACCTAAACCCCGGTCAGTAGTATCCGTTGCGTTCCTCGAAAGCCCACGCATTACACGGATTCCCGTAGAGCTGCTTGATGTAGCCGAGGCCCCAGCTGATCTGGGTGGCCGGGTTCGTCTGCCAGTCCGGTCCGGCGCTGGCCATCTTGCTGCCCGGCAGCGCCTGCGGGATGCCGTACGCGCCGCTGGCGTTCTCCGCGTCGTACACCCAGCCGCTTTCCCTGTTCCACAGGTCCAGCAGGCAGCCGAAATAGGTGGTCGGGCTGAAGCCGAAGCTGCCCATCATGTTGTAGGCGATGGATTGTGCGGTGTGCGGGTCGGGCGGCGTCGAGGTCACGTAGACGATCCCGCCACCCCCGCCCCCGCCCGTTGCCGGGCCGGTGCCCGAGTCGGCCGCGGCCACGTCGGCCGGCGAGGCCAGCTTCGGCCTGGCCACCACGGTCAGCGTGTGCGCCGCCGCGGTCATCGCGATCAGCTGCGCGCGCTCGGCTTCCAGCAAGTCCATGGTGTGGCTGCTCGGCACCGCCCCGAGGGCATCGGCCGCGCCAAACGCACCCGATACGGGAGCGAATAGCTTGCCGCCCACCGCCACGCCGATGACGGCCACCACGGCGAAAACGGCGACCGGAAAGACAATGCCGACACGTCGGATCAGGCCCCGCTTCCGGCGATTGCTGCGAGTCCCGGTCCGGTGTCGCGACAAGGCAATCCTTTCGTCGGCCATGCCCGCCTGACACCGGCTGCCGGCTCGGTGCGATACCGCCATTCCAGGTGCGGGCCTGCGCGGCTACGTGCGCCGCGACGTCGCCCGTTGATGACCTGCCGCACCTGACCTGATGCGCCGTCTGGCCCGTCTCGCACAAGTACCGCTGGCGCTCAACAATGCCAGAAGGACCGTCCGAATGCGCAGCACTTCGGCCAGAAAATCCGCCGCCCGGATTACCGGACAGCCGGTCATCGCAATCACGAGACAATAACACCGTTTGTAACCAACGCAGGTCAGGGCGTCATCAACGGGCCCGGTGGCAGGGCGCCGGCGGCGGCCCCGATCCCGGGGTTGCCGGACCTCGGACTCCACAGGCGGCGGGTCCGGCTGCCACAATCGGAAACCATGGAAACACCTCTGTCTCCCCTTGACTTCGCCCGCCGGACCCGCAGGCTGCACGCCGACCGCGAGGCGGTCGTCGACGGCGATCTCCACCTGTCCTACCGGCAGTTCTTCGATCGCTGCGACCGCTGGTCCTCGGCGCTGCAGGGACTGGGCGTGGCGCCGTCGGACCGGGTGGCCACGATCGCGCCGAACACCCACGCGCAGCTCGAGTCGTTCTACGCCGTGCCGCAGATCGGGGCCGTCCTGGTGCCGATCAACTACCGGCTGACCGCGGAAGACTTCCTCTACATCGTGAACCATTCCGGCGCCACGGTGGTCTGCGCCCACAGCGACTACCTGGAGGCGGTGGACAGCATCCGCGACCGGATGCCGGACGTGCGGCACTTCGTGGCGTTCGAGGGTTCCGCGGGCGGCTGGCTCGACTACGAGGCGGCGATCGCCGCCGCGGAGGCCGGCTTCGCCCGGCCGGAGATCGGCGAACGGGACCTGCTCTCGATCAACTACACCAGCGGCACCACCGCGCGCCCGAAGGGCGTGATGATCACGCACCGGAACGCGGCCATGAACACGATCGGCACGCTGCTGCACCTGCCGATAGGAGTGGGCGAGCGGTACCTGTGGACGCTGCCGATGTTCCACGCCAACGGCTGGACCTACCCCTGGACCGTGACGGCGGCCGCGGGCACCCACATCTGCCTGCGCAAGGTCGACCCCGCCGTCATCTTCGGCCTGATCAGGGACGAGAACGTGAGCTGGCTGTGCGCCGCGCCGACCGTGCTGATCTCGCTGGCCAGCGCCCCGCCGTCGGTGCGCGGCGAGGTACCGGCCGGCGTGCACGTGGTGACGGCCGGAGCCCCGCCCGCCGCGGCCACGATCGAGCGGCTGGAAGCGGAGTTCGGCTGGGAGGTCACCCAGGTCTACGGCCTGACCGAGACCGCGCCGTTCATCACCGTCTGCGCGCCGCTGCCCGAGCACGAGGGCCTGACGCTGGCGGACCGCGCGGTGATCAAGGCGCGGACCGGCGTCGAGCTGCTGACTTCGGGCGAGCTGCGGGTGGTGGACCAAGAAGGCCGCGAGGTGCCCGCCGACGGGCAGACGGTCGGCGAGATCGTCGTCCGGGGCAACGTCGTCATGGAGGGCTACTACCACGACCCCGAGGCGACCGAACGGGCGATGGGTGACGGCTGGTTCCACACCGGAGACGCGGCGGCGGTCCACCCCGACGGCTACGTGGAGATCCGCGACCGGCTCAAGGACGTGATCATCAGCGGCGGGGAGAACATCTCCTCGATCGAGGTCGAGGGCACGCTGCTGCGCCACCAGGCGATCCAGGAGGTGGCCATCGTCGGCCTGCCGCACGAGAAATGGGGCGAGACACCGCACGCGTTCGTCGTGCTGCGCGAGGGCGCCAGCGCCACCGAGGATGACATCATCGCCTTCGCCAGGGACAACATGGCCCACTTCAAGGCGCCGAGCGGGGTGACCTTCGTCGGCGAGCTGCCGAAGACCGCGACCGGCAAGATCCAGAAGTTCGTGCTGCGGAAGGGAGCGCCTAACCTCACCGCCCAGTAGGGCGGCCCCGGCGCGGCGGCCCCGGTAGGACGGCCCCGGTAGGACGGCGAGGTCGCGGGCTTACCAGTCGAACGCGTCGGCCAGGCCGCGGTACTCGAACAGCTCGGTCTTGTCGAACCACAGGTCGACCTCGTACTCGGCTTCCTCACGCTTGCCCGAGGCGTGCACGAGGTTGGCGACCGCCTTGCCGGTGCTGACCGCGACGGCCTTGGACTGATGCGCGAAGTCGCCCCGGATGGAACCGGGCTGAGCCTCGTTCGGGTAGGTGGAGCCGACGATCTTGCGGACCGTGGCCACCGCGTCCTCACCTTCGATCACGAACGCGATGACCGGGCCGCGCTGCATGAACGCCGCGGTGGCGTTGTACACGACCGGTCCCAGCCGCTCTTCCAGGTCGAAGTAGTGCTTGCGGGCGAAGTCGGCGTCCATCTCGCGCATCTTCATGCCGATGATCTTCAGCGACGCGTCTTCGAACCGCTGGATGATACGTCCGGCCAGGCCGCGGGCGACCGCGTCCGGCTTGAGCACGACGAGCGTGCGCTCCCGCAATGGCTGAGACTCGGCCACGTTAGTCCTTTCCCTTTCGCAGATGGTCACAGGGTAGCGGCAGCCGCTCACGCACCGGCAACGCAGGCTCGGCTCAGCGTTCTTAGCGGCTCAGCGGGTGGTCGGCGGCGCTGGGGTCAGCGGTGGCGGCGGGCTCAGCGGCTCTGGGGGCATGCCAGGCGCTCCACGAAGCTGCCGAAGGCACCAATGGCTCCAGCTGGCCGCGCAGATGGGAACATCCAGCCGTGTCTCGCACAACAGCGGCGGGCCTGAGCCAACCGCCGAATAGGCGACACGGCCCGCCCGCGTGCTGCAGTACCTGACCGCCGCCACCACCCATTAAGCCTGGCAGCCTCATTCGGGCCGGTAAAGGGTGGCACCGGCCGAGGGGATGGTGACCGTGACGGACAGGCCGCCGTCATCCCGGGGGCGGGCGGTGGCGGTGCCGCCGTGGATCGCGGCGATGGATGCGACGATGGCCAGGCCGAGCCCGGAACCGTCATGGGACGTGCGGTCGCTGAGCCGCTCGAACGGCTGGAAGATGCGGCCGACGTCAGCTGGGCCTGATGACCGGGCCGGTATCTGGTCACGCAGGTTGAGCAGGCCAAGGTGTCGCCTGCCCCATCGTCCACTACGCTCCGGTTGTCGCTGTCCATAGGGTTTCGTGGGTCAACCCAGCGTGCGAGCATGGATGCGGCATTTAGCCGAGCTCCCCAGGAGCTTCCGCAAAGGGGGCATGTAGTGACCGAAAGTCCCGAGCCTGGCCGTCCAGGCGAGCAACTGGGTCAGGGCAGGCATCGGGCGAGCGGAAACGCGACTCCCGGCTACGGTCTCCCTCCGGGCTACGCTGCCGCGCCGCCCGGGCAGGGCGCCATGCCGCCGCCACCGCCCGGCTACGGAGCCTCTGGCGGGTACGGAGCGTACGGCGGGTACGGCGGGTACGGAGCGTACGGCGGCTACGGGAGGTCCGCCGCGCCCCCCAAGCCCGGGCTGATCCCGCTCCGGCCGCTCACGTTCGGCGAGATCCTGGACGGTGCCTTCACCGCCATCCGGTGGAACCCGAAGACGATCCTCATCTCGTCCGCGGTGGTGGCCACCATCTCGGGCGTGCTGTTTGGCCTGGTCACGTTCTTCCTGCAGCGTGACGTCCTCGCCAACGTCAGCGTTCCCGCGTCTGGCGGGGCGCTCACCCCGGCGCAGGCGGGGAACCTCGCGATCACCGCGCTCGCCCTCTTGGGCGTGACTGCTGCCATTACCTTCTTCGCCAACACGATTCTTACTGGCATGCTGGCCGTGACCATCGGCCAGGGTACGCTCGGCCGGAAGGAGACACTCGGCGGTGCCTGGCGCGCCACCCGATCCCGGATCGGGGCGCTGCTCGCGACGGTCCTGCTGGCCACCGTGTTCCTGGTCGTTGGCTGGATGCTCGCCGTCGGCCTGGCGGCCGGCGTCGGCGCGGTACTCGCAGGCGCGCACCTGGCGGCCGTGGGTGTCCTCGTCGGCGTGCTCGGCGCCGGCACCGCGACGGTATTCGCCGTCATCACGCTGGTCCGCTGGACCGTCGCGATCCCCGTTGTCATGCTCGAACGCGTGGGTCCCGTGGTGAGCCTGCGCCGATCCTGGCGGCTGGTGCGGCGCAGTTCGTGGCGCGTCCTAGGGATCCTGCTGGCCACCGCGTTGATCGTCGGCATCGCGAACGTGATCATCAACGTGCCGTTCGCGCTGGCGGGTGGGACCGGCGGCTTCGCCACTCCGCAGGCGCAGGTGTCCGTCGTCGGCGTGATCGTCTCGGCGATCGGCCAGATCGTGGCCACCACGGTGACCGCCCCTCTGCTCGCCGGAGTTGTCGTGCTGCTCTACGCCGACCTGCGGATGCGCCGGGAGGGGATGGACATCATGTGGCAAGCCGCCGCGGCTGGCGGCGCTCCTGCCGGGGAGGGCGCGGGCGGCCAGAATCCTGGCCCCTGGTGATCGCGGCCGGCCCGATCGGCCGTGATCCGGCCCAGCGCCTCGCCCGCAACGAGCTGTCGCGGGCGATCTATCACCAGCATTCGCTTCCGCGGACCGTCGAACATTTCGTCCTCACGATGCTGGAGCGCCTCTTCGGGGCCGCCAGCCGAGTCACTCCCGGCGGGTGGTGGACAGTAGTGGCCCTGGTGGCGCTGGCGGTCGCTGTCGGCACCGCGGTCGCCGTGCGGCTAGGACCGCTCGCCCGATCCGCTCGGGGAGGGGGTCCAGCGCGAGATCCTGGTTCCCGCGCCCGGACCGCCCGGCAGCTTCGCGACGACTCGGCGGCGAGCGCCACCGAGGGCGACTACAGCACCGCCATCCTGCAGCGGGTCCGGGCCATCGTCGCGAGCTGCGAGGAGCGCGGCATCCTCGTCCCGGACGCGGGCCGGACCGCCGATGAGCTAGCCACGCAAGCAGGCGCGCGCTTCCCCGGGCAGCGCGCCGACCTCGCCGCCGCGGCGCGCCTATTTGACCAGATCCGGTACGGCGCCGGCGTCGGCACGCTCGATGGCTACGAGCAGCTGCGCGACCTAGACGCCACGCTAGCCACGAGGCAACCCGAGCCCATGACCGGGCAGCCGGCCACCGGAGCGCGGGCAGCCGGAGCGCGAGCCGCGGGAGCGGGGGCGACGGCATGAGCTGGGCGTCGCACGGCATCCGGCGCTGGCGATTGCCCGCGCTGCTGGGAGCCGGGCTTCTCGCCGCGGGCGTGGTGATCGCGCTCCTGCAGCCTTCGCCAGCCGGCTACCTGGACCCCAGCGGAACGGACTCCACCGGTGGCCACGCGCTAGCCGACTTGGTGGCCGCCCGGGGACAGCAGGTACTCCGCACGTCCGCCCCGGCCGGCGCCAGCGCCGGTCCCGGCGCCCTGGAACTGGTCACAGGCCCGGGTCTGCTCAGCACCGCCCAGCTCGCCCAGGTCGCGCGGTTTGACGGCGACATCCTCCTCGTCGCCCCTGATGCTGCCGCCCTGCGCGCCATCGCTCCCGCGATCCGCATCGTCGGGGCTGAGCCTGGCGTCGTGGTCCGGCCCCAGTGCGCCGCGCGGCCCGCGACCGTCGCGGGCGACGCCTACCTCGACGGCGCCGTACTGCGAACCGGTGATCCCACCGCGCAGTCGTGCTATCCAGGCGACGGCGGCTACTTCCTGATCCGGTACACCGACGGCACCCGGACGGTCACCGTCCTCGGCAGCAGCGCGCCGCTCACCAATCAGTTCCTCGCCGACCGCGGCGACGCCGCACTGTGCCTGAACCTGCTGGGCACCGCGAGCCGGATCATCTGGCTGGTGCCGTCCTCGTCGGCTCAGGCAGTTGCCGCGCAGAGTCGGCAGCGTTCGTTCTTCTCGCTAGTGCCGTGGCCCGCCTACCTGATCGCGATCCAGTTGTGCGTCGCGGCGCTGCTGGCCGCGGCATGGCGGGCGCGCCGACTCGGCCCGCTGGTGGCCGAGCGGCTCCCGGTGATCGTGCGGGCCGCCGAGACCGTTGAAGGGCACGGCCGCCTTTACCAGGCCCGGCGTGCCCGCGACCGGGCGGCCGGGGAACTGCGCGCCGCCGCCAGTGATCGCATCGCCCGCCTGACCGGCAGCGACGTGCGAGCGGAGGCGATCGCGACCCGTGCCGGGCAGACGCCGGAGAAGGTGGCCAGCCTGCTCCACGGGCCTCCTCCGGCCACCGACCGGGCCCTGGTAACCCTCGCAGCCGATCTGGACACCCTCGAACAGAAGATACGTCAGTCATGATGCACTCCGACTCCCGCGCCGCGCTTACCGCGGTCCGCGCTGAGATCGCCAAGGCTGTGGTCGGTCAGGACCAGGTCGTGACGGGCCTGCTCATAGCCCTCGTGGCCGACGGGCACGTGCTCCTCGAAGGCGTTCCCGGCGTCGCGAAGACCCTGCTGGCCCGGTCGCTCGCCGCGGCGCTGAACCTGTCGGCCAAGCGCGTGCAGTTCACACCGGACCTCATGCCAGGGGATGTCACCGGGTCCCTGGTGTACGATGCGCGAACCGCCGAGTTCGAGTTTCGCATGGGACCGGTGTTTACCAACATCCTGCTCGCTGACGAGATCAACCGGACCCCGCCGAAGACCCAGGCTGCCCTCCTGGAGGCGATGGAAGAGCGCCAGGTCTCGGTGGACGGCCGGCCGCGGGCGCTGCCAGACCCGTTCCTCGTTGCCGCCACACAGAACCCGGTCGAGTACGAGGGTACCTACCCGCTGCCCGAGGCCCAGCTTGACCGGTTCCTGCTCAAGCTGATCGTCAGCGTTCCCGCGCGGGACGCCGAGATTGAGCTGCTTACCCGCCACGCCGCCGGCTTCGACCCCCGCGACCTCAGCGCCATCCGCCCGGTGGCGAGCACCGCGGACCTGGCGGCAGCGCGCAAGGCCGTCGCTGCGGTACGTGTGTCGCCCGAGGTCACCGGGTACGTCGTTGACTTGTGCCGGGCGACCAGGCAGTCCCCGTCGCTACGGCTCGGGGCGTCCCCGCGTGGTGCCACCGCGCTGCTCGCCACCAGCCGCGCCTGGGCGTGGCTCGCTGGCCGTGACTACGTGATTCCCGACGACGTGAAGGCCCTCGTCCGGCCCGCGCTGCGACACCGGGTTCAGCTCCACCCCGAGGCCGAGCTGGAAGGCGTGACCCCGGACGGCGTACTGGACAGGGTGCTGTCCGCCGTCGCGGTTCCGAGGTGACCGCGCTATGGCACTGAGCGGCCGGGCGGCCGCCGTGGCGCTGGTCGGCGTCCTGGTGGTGCTGGCGATCAGGTCGACCGTCACGGTGGTGGTCGTTGATGGCCTGCTGCTCGCCGCCATCATCGCCGACGCGGCGCTGGCCGCGCCGGTCGGCGCCCTCCAGCTGCGGCGCGGTGGTGACACGCGGGTCCGCCTCGGTGAGCCGGCGACGGTCACGACGACGATCGTGAACACCAGCGGCCGTCCGCTGCGGGCACAGCTGCGCGACGCCTGGCCGCCGTCCGCCAGCGCCCGGCCGGCACGGACCAGCCTCTGCATTCCCAGCGGCGGCCGGGGGCAGCTCGTCGTGACCGTCCGTCCCGCGCGGCACGGGGACTGCGTGGCGGAGCGGGTCACGATCAGGTCGTTCGGGCCGCTGGGCCTCGCGGCCCGGCAGCGCGGCCAGCGGCTGCCGTGGACGGTGCGGGCACTGCCCCCGTTCCGCAGCCGGCGGTACCTGCCCGGCAAGCTGGCGCAGCTGCGCGAGCTGGACGGGCAGCACCGAGCGGTGCGGCCTGGGCAGGGCAGCGAGTTCGACTCGCTGCGGGAGTACGTGATCGGCGATGACGTGCGGTCCATCGACTGGCGGTCCACGGCGCGCCGCCGCGATGTCCTGGTCCGCACGTGGCGGCCGGAACGTGACCGTCGCATCGTGTTCGTCCTGGACACTGGCCGGACGGCGGCGGGCCGCGTGGCCGGCTACCCGCGGCTGGACACCGCCATGGACGCCGTCCAGTTGCTGACCGCCCTCGCCAGCCAGGCGGGCGACCGCGTCGACCTGATCGCGGCCGATCAGCGGATCCGAGCGCGTGTCCTGGCCCCGTCACGGACCATGGCGCTGGCCAGCGTCACCGACGCCCTGGCCACCTTGCAGCCAGAGCTGACCGAGACGGACTGGCGGCTGGTGGCCACCTCGGTGCTGGCGCACGCGCGGCGTCGCTGCCTGGTGGTGCTGCTGACCGACCTGAACTTCTCAGCGGACCTGCTGCCGGAGCTGCGGGCGCTCGTGGCCCGCCATGAGCTGCTGGTCGGCGCGGTAGCCGACCCGCGGCTGGCCGAGCTGGCCGCCGGACGCGGTGACGCGGCCAGCGTCTACGCGGCGGCGGCCGCCACCCGGGCACTGTCGCAGCGCTCTGCGACGGCCACGCGGCTCAACCGCATGGGCGCCACGGTGGTGGACGCGCCGCCGGACCGGCTCCCTGCGGCGCTCGCTGACGCCTACCTCACGCTCAAGGGCAAGGGCCGTTTGTAGCTCGTCAGGCCACCGGAACCTCATCTGGCGCCTCCTGCATGTCGCCTGTCCGGCCGGCCGCGACCGCGCGGCGGCCGAGACCCAGCACGTAACCGATGAAGGCGGTCACCGCGGCCGCGCCGATCGTGATCCGCGCCCAGGTAGGCAACGACGACGGGGTCACGAACGCCTCGATGATCCCGGACACCCCGAGCACGACAATCAGGCCGATGGTGATGGTGATCGCTGACCGGCCTTCCTGCGCGAGGGCCTGGCCGCGGCGACGGTTCCCAGGGTCGATCACCGTCCAGCCGAGGCGCAGTCCGGCAGCGGCGGCGAGGAAGACCGCGGACAGCTCCAGCATCCCGTGCGGCAGGATGAGGCTGAAGAACAGCGCCCCCTTGCCGTGGGCGAACAGGTAGCCGGCGTCCACCCCGCCGTTGACGGCGTTGTCCAGCAGCACGAACACGGTAGGGATGCCGAGCAGGATCCCGAAGATGAGCGCCTGCGCGGCGACCCACACGTTGTTCGTCCACACCTGCGCGGCGAACGAGGCGGCGGGGTTGGCTGTGTAGTAACCCTGGAACTGCCGCTGGACCAGTGCCTTCGCCGTAGCGGGCGGCAGCAGGGCCGCCTGGACGCCCGGTGAGCGGGCAATCCACCACCCGGTCGCCGCGGCGACGACGACGGACGCGATGGCCGCTCCTAGCCACCACCGACGCGCGCGGTACGCGGCCGCTGGGAAGTCGGACCGAACGAACCGCGCCATGATCCGCCATGAGGGGACGTGCGCACCGGTCACCGCCGACCGGGCGCGTGCCACGAGGGTAGTCAGCCGCGCTACCCGAACCGGATCGGCCCCGGCGCTGGCGCGCAACTGCGACAGGTGCGTGCCTGCGCGCTGGTACAGCCGGACCAGCTCATCGGCCTCCGCGCCAGTCAGCTTGCGCCGCCGCCGGATCAGCGCGGCCAACTGGTCCCACTCGGCCTGATGTGCCACGGCGAACGCGTCCACATCCACGCTTAGCACACTAAACGTCTACGCTTTATGCGTGGAGGAGATCGTCACCGGCGAGGCGGTGATACTAGGCCTGCCCAGCGCCCGGTTTCCCACCAGGATCCTGGCTTTCCTCATCGACATGGTCGTGGAGATCGCGGCTCTCGGTGTCATCGCCGTCCTGGCCGCCGTCGGCGAGGCAAACCACGGCCTGGACACAGCGTCTGGCGCCGCGGTGCTCATCGCCGGGTTCGTCCTGGTGATCGTGGGCTACCCGGTGGCCTTCGAGGCCCTGAGCCGCGGCCGTACGCTGGGCAAGCTGGCACTGGGCCTGCGAGTCGTCGCGGACGACGGCGGACCGGAGCGGTTCCGTCAGGCGCTGGTGCGCGCCCTCGCCGGGGCCATCGAGATCTGGGCGCTCATTGGCGTGCCCGCTCTCGTTACGTCGATGCTGTCCGCCCGGGGCAAGCGCCTCGGTGATATCTTCGCCGGCACCTTCGTGCTCCGCGAGCGAGCGCCGCGCCTCGCCACGGTCCCCTACCAGGGGCCATTCCAACAGGCAGGAGCCTACCCGGCCGGAATCCAAGGCGCGGGCGGCCCGCCGCACCCGGCCGCGACGCCGATGGACCCCGGGCTGCGGCCATGGGCCGCCTCGCTGGACCTGTCCGGGCTGCCCGATCCGCTCGCCGCGTCGGCGGCCAGCTACCTGTCCCGGTACAGGCAGCTGAACGAGGCCGCACGCGACCAACTCGGCTGGCAGCTGGCCGCTGATGTCGCTGCTCGCTTGTCGCCTCCACCGCCGCCGGGCCTGCCGCCCACGGTCTACCTGCACACCGTGCTGGCCGAACGCCGCAACCGGGAGATCGCCCGCCTGACGTCCGCGGCCAGTCCCGTCGCGCCCGCCCGCGTGCAGTCGCCCGCGCCGCCGCCAGCCGCGTCCCAGCCGCCGGTACAGCTCCCACAGTCAGTCGCGACTCCGTGGCCGACGGTTCTGGAGAACACGGCCTTCACCCCGCCTGAGTAGCACGCAGAGAAAGGACAACCCGCACACGAGAACGGGCTGCCGTACTTTGGGCTTGACGGCACGTTTGACGCGAAACAGACCTGAGAAACCGCAGGTCAGCAACCCTAGATCAGCGCTTAAGGAGCTGCCGGGCCATCACCATGCGCTGGATCTGGTTGGTGCCCTCGTAGATCTGGGTGATCGTCAACCAGCGGGTAGTTTCCGCAGGTAGATGGCACGTCAGGCGGTCTAGGGTCAGCACGGATTCAGCACCATCCTGCGCCCCGCCCGATTGCGGCCTTGATAAACGACGTGTATCACGTAGCAGTCGTACGTCCTTACGGAAATGACCGATAACCCGACTGAACAGCAGGTGGATGAGCTCAGCGCCGACGCCATCGATGTCGGGCATCGACCTCATGCGGGGTCGCAGAGGCGGGCAACCCTTGCGACGCAGAAGGCCCGGAACTCCAGGTCCAGTTTGGCCAGCCGTCGGCGGCGTTCCGCCGTCGGCCGGGAGCGCCGCGACGGCGTCCAGGTCCTCGACCCGCCGGGTGTGGGTTAACCGTTGGCGGGCAGCTGTCAGCATCCACGGACCGGTGATTCAGCCGCTGTCCTCGTCCTCGTCCTCGGCAACAGTCCAGTCGGTCAACGGATCGCCGATTGGCATGCCGCGGTCGATCCAGCGGAAGTACGCCGCTTCCTCGGTCAACTGGTGGCGCAGCCGCTCGTCCACGGAGGTCGCGGGCACCTGGTCTTGGGCTTCCGCGCCGTCGGCGATCCCGGTCTCGGCGGCGAACCAGTCGGCCAACGGATCGCCGAATGGCATGCCGCGGTCGATCCAGCGGAAGTACGCAGCTTCGGAGACCAGACGCTGAGCCACGTCCCAGTCGGCCAGGGCGTCGCCGTACCAACCGCGCTCCCTGCGCAGTTGGTAGCGCCGGCGTGCCAGCCAGTGCGTCGGGGAAGGCAGGTCGGCAGGAGCGGGCGAGGTATCGCTGGCCGCCGCGGCCCGACGCGAATCGTCAGTCGGTGCCGTGAGCGGCACTCCGAGGGACAGTGCCGCGTCCCGGTACCGCAGGGCGACGACCTCGGCGGCGGACATGGTCAGGAGCGCGGCCAGACCGTGGTCGCTGGGCAGGGCATCAGGCGGTATGCCCCAGCCGTCATCGGTCGCAACCGTGCGCGGATTCGCGCGCACTTGCTCGGGCAGCAGCGGCAGCGCCTCGTGCGGGCAATAGCGGAGCCCGGGATCGACGTGGCCGCTTGACCGGAGTTCGCCGTCGGCGAGAATCTCGTAGCTATCTGGCTCCAGGTCGTCGCCTGCCGACACCTCGGTGCGCGGCGGCACCCACCGCCGTCCCGGCTGCGGCACAGCCACGTAGGCGACGAACAACTGCTCCCGGGCCGGGGCGGCACATCCGTCCAGCCACGACGTCGGGAGCCTCAACCGCAGCCGCGGCGGATCGGCCGCGGTGACGTCGCCAGCCACGCCGTCCTGGCCTGGCGTCCCCCCAGTCTCCTTCTCCTGGCTGGTCGATCTGGTGAGGTAACGGCTGAGCGACTCGACTTCGGCGGCCAGCCCGTCTTCGGCGGCTAGCTGCCTGGTCAGGTCGTCCAGCGTCGGGTCAGCGGGTCCGGCGACGGCGCGCAGCGCGGCCTCGGTGAGCCGGGCCGCCCGAGCCGCAGCGGCCGGACCGGCCGCGACCGCCCGCCGCAGCTGTGTGAACGGGTCGTCGTCGTGCGCGCGGGCGCGTGCGCGCATGACGGCGGCAAGGTCAAGGTGAGCAAAGCTGAGCTCGACGCCCCGATCGGCCGCGAGTGCCTCGAGGACCGGGCGTTCTTGCCGGTTCCAGGTGCCAACCGCGGTCGGCAGCGGATCAGTGGCCAAAGCCTCGGCGAGCAGGGTCCACCCGGTCTCGTCCTGGCCGAGAACGAGCGTCTCCCCCCTGGCTCGGAGAGCCGTCACATCCCCGTCCGCCGGACCTACCGCCTCCGAAAGGCGGTCGGCAAACTTGAGGGCCGCGTCAAGCTGCCCGTGCAGGCGCGCGTCGAAGGCCGCCGCATACAGCCACGCTCGTTCCCCCTCGCGGTCGGCGGCCGCGCTCATGAAGGCCTGTGATCTAAGCCGCGCGGCGGCCAGGTCTCCACTGATGATCAGCGCGCAGATGTACGAGTACCAGGCCCAGAACCAGGCGGGGTCGATGGTCACGCCTGCGAACTGCCCGACCGCCTCGCTTGCCTGTCCGAGCCTGACCGCGATGCGGCCGCGGGTGCACTGGCTCCACTCATCGCTCGCGTTCCCGAGCAGCCCCAGGGCGTCCTCGTACCTGCCGACGTTGATCAGCGCCTGAACATGCCCCGCCAGCGTGGTGTCGTCTGTCTCGATTTCGTGCGCCCGCTGTGCGGCCGCTTCGCCCACCTGGTACAGACCGCACGTCGCGGCAGCACCGGCCAGGGTCACCCACGGGCGCGCCCAGCCGGGATTGAGCGATACCGCCCGGGCCGCGGCGAGCAGCGCCGCCCACTGCTGTTCGTAACGATCGCCGACACCCGGAGCCCGGGAAAGCCGTAGGCGCAGGTCGCTTTCTGTCAGGTAGCTCCACGACTCGGCTCCGCTCACGTCCACCTGACCCTGTGCAGCCAGCAGCTGCTCCAGGGCTGTGGCCAGCTCGTCCGCGACGTCACGGTAGGGCCGCTGCTGCGCGGCTGCGGACACGACGTCGGCCCAGCGCAGCCTGGCCGAAGCCGTTAGCCGGGCGTCGCCCGCGCCGCCTGGCACTGCGCTAGCCGCGGCTTGGAAATTCCGGCGCGCTGGTTCGAGCTGGCCGACGCTGATCCACCGTTCGCCCGCGGAGAGGAGGGCCCGCAGTCGCTCGGCGGGCGAGCTTGCGATCTCAGCGCGCTTCTCGGCGATGGTCGCGGCGATTTCGTCGCGATCCCGCGTTGTGATCTCGGCGTCGTTCCGCAGCGCGATCTCCGCGGCGCGGAGGAAGCGGCGGGTGCCATTGCGGTCACCCTCGTCGCTGGCCAGCTCCGCGACGGCGATCCAGAGCTCGGCCGGCGGGTCGACGAGCCGGGCGATGTCACCGTCGATGTCGTTGAGCGACAGCAGGCTCCCGACCGTAGACCGCGCGTGCTCAAGCGCGGCGTCCGGCTCCTCGCGCCGGTGTGCTTGCGCGATCAATTCCACGGTCACGTCCAGGTCGCGCGGATCCAGGTCGCGTGCCTGCGTGAGCAGGGCTTCGGCCTCGGCGTCGGCACCGTGCAGCCTGGCCGAGCGCGACCGCAATGCGAGCCGGGGCGCGGTGGGCTGGCCGTGGTCGGCCACGTCCAGCAGGACATCGGCCTGGTCGGTCAATTCGTGATGCAGCGCCAGGCGAGCCGCCATGAGGCGCAGCTCCTCACGCACCGCCAGTCCTTGTCCCGGGTCGCCCCGGGCTTTCCAGTCCGGGACCTGACGTTGGCCCACCTGCAGGCCGTCACAGCCGATCTGGAGGATCTCACGGCAGAGCTGCCAGTCCTTGTCGGCCAGCGCGCGAGTGGCGACCGACATCCGTTCGGCTACCGTGGCGGCGGCTGGGGGCAACGTGACATCGGACTGCAGCCGCTTCAGCGCGTCAATCCGGCGGGAGCTGGCGGCGGCGAACCAGTAATCGAGCCAGCTGGCCAGGCCATCGCGGGCGTCCTGGCTGATCGCACGCTCGATCAGGTCGCGTTGTTCGGCCCAGCCCGCATCGAGGAAGGGCAGCACGCGGGACAGGTGCACGACCGCGTTGTCAAGCTGCTGGATGCGCAGTTGCGCGGTGTCCAGTGCACCTCCCCACTCGGCCAGTGCCCGCCGCACCTCCACAGCCACGTCATGCAGGCTCCGGGCCCCGTCGAGTTGCTCGGCAGCGGCGGCCGCGGCTAGTCCCGCGGCCGCGGTGAGCTGCCTGCTCAGCTGGTCGTCAGCCTGCCGGATCAGCTCCGCGATGGAGGACATCGCCGCGGTCGGCTGCCCGCCGCTCATCGGTGGTCATCCACGGCGCGATCAGCCGCGGTCCGCTGCCGCGCATCGCTCACCGTCGGGTCCTTGGGCTGCAGGCTGACCAGGCTGAAGTCCGACTGCGGACCGGTGACGACGGTGAACCAGCCGAAACCGGCCGCGTCCTCCACCGGCTTGTCGTACATGACCTTGTTGCGGGCTTCTTGCACGGCGGCCGCGACCGACTCGGCGCTCTTGAGCTCGTCGTAGAACTTGTAGTTGAACCTATGGCACTGGATGGGGTGCACCGGGAGGTTGGTGAGCACCGCGGCGCTCACGCTGCCTCCGACGACGTGGCCGAGCGTTCGCAGGGTGAGCGGCTGGAAGTTCCGGCCCGTGGGTGGCAGCATCAGCTCAAGGACGACGAGCCGCACCCCAGTGCGCGACGCGATCTCCAGGACGTTGGAGACGTCTTCCCAGATCTCGTCATCGTCATCGACGAACGTGATGAGGGCCTTGCCGTCCATTCCGCACTGTCCGGTGCCCAGATAATGCAACACGTCGTACGGTCTGCCGTCCTCGGCGTTCGCGGTGAGGGCATTCCGCACATCGCTGTACCGCGGTGACTGCAGGACATCGGCCTTGAATCCGTTGCGCGTGATGATATCGCGCAGCTGAGTTGCCATCTTCTCCGCGTTGGGCCACGGATAGGGGCGGCCGCTGTTATAGACTCCGTGCACCTCGGGGAACCGCCAGCGCGTTGGCTGTGCCACGGCGGCCAGGACCGTGACGCTAGCCATTGGTTTCGGCGCGGCGGGAAGGCGCAGACGGGCCGCGTCGTCCACGCGGACGAACCTGAATTGCCGATCAGCGGCGAGGAACCGGCCCTTGTGACCGGGCAGGTCCGGTCTTTCCCCGGGGATGGCGGCAAGTTCCCACGGAATGTCGGCCAGATCGTTGCCCTGCTCGACATGCAGGCGCACGACGATACGGTCCGTGTTCCTGGCGACGCCCAAATGCCGCGCCGCGGGTTGCGGGAAAAGCGCGCTCGCGAGCAGCCGACCGAGCAGCTCGACCTCATCGACGCCACGGGTATGGCGCCGCTGCGCCCAGTGGAAGATCGCTATGGCGACCTCCTCCCCGAGGTCAAGACCGGTCCGGGCGGGTCCCGAGCCCTCGGCCTGAGCCAGGCTGATCAGCCAACTCTGCCGCCCGCCGCTGACCCACAGATCGATATGGTCCTCGGTATCCCAGTCCTGTTTCCCGAGTTGCTGCCAGCGATCGCGGCCTAGTGCGTTGCGCCAGGGAACCATGGCCGGGGTCGTCTCCGTCATGGTCTGCGTGACCTGTCCGAACGCGGCCGCGACCCGAGTGATGGGAATCGCGCCGCCGCCGAGGGCGTCGGTCGGATCCTTCGAGGTCCGGACGATCCCGATCACCGCGCCGCTTCGGGTGCTGACGACCGGACCTCCGCTCATTCCCCAGGTGATAGTCTTGCCCGCCTCGATCTGGAGGACCTGGTCGGCACCGCCCACGTCCTTGCGCTCATGCACCCGGACGTCGAAAACCTCCTGGCCCGGCGGCTGACCATCCTCGCGGGGAAAGCCAGCCACGAAGCACTCACCCTCGTGGAGGGTCCGGTCCAGCACCACGCAGGTCGGTGGTTCGTGATCGACCCGCTGGCAACTCAGGAGCGCGAGGTCGGAGGGGTCGGTAGCGATGACCTTGGCCTCCAGACGACTCTGCCGGCCGACCAACTGGATCGTCACGGTGCTGTCGGTCGCCACGTGTTCGCAGGTCAGCAGCAGGTCGTCGCTGATGAAGAAGGCGGTGCCCACCGGCCGGGCGTCTACGAAGACCAGCGCGGTCGCAGCGCGGAGAAGCTCCTTGAGACGTCGAATCGTGTCCGGGCCGAGTTTGATCGCGTCTTCGCTGAGGCTCATGGCGACACCTCCTAGATCACTTCTCGCCGTCTGCCGCGGGCTCGGGGGCCGGCGATGCCCGCTCACCGCGATCAGCGGCGTCCCGTGACCACTCGAGGGTGACCTTGATGGTGGCCTCGCCCTTGCCCTTGCCGAACAAGGCCACGACCTGGCCAGCCTCGACGGCAAGGCCGAATCCGAGTTCGACCGTGGCCTTGGTCGGGCCGGCCCTGCGGACCGCGTCGAGCGTGTCATGGCAGACGCGCTCGATAGCGGACGTGATCGTGCTCAGTTTCGCGACGATGCCCGTGTCGGCGACCAGCGCCTGGCCGACCTGCTCGGCGACGATGACCAGCGGGCCACCGTCGTCGAGTTCCACGGTCAGCGTGCGCTCACCGGCCATGGTGACCCCTCACCGTGTGACGACTTCTCTGTCCGGCGGATGCCGATCAAACCAACGCCACGGACGGGCGAGAATGGCTCCGTACTCGCGGTTTCGGTAAAACCCTACTCCCGATTGGCGAAACCGGAGAACTCTGCTTTTACGTGGCTACGTGGATCGCTGCACGCCTGTGAATAGCGGGACGCGAGATGACGATGATCCGGTGAGGTGAATAGCCTCTTCAGGCGCTATACGGTGGTGCCAGCGCGAGCCCGGAGGCTTTCGATTCCGGCCGCGCGCCGGCGTTCGGCGTTCTGGAGATCCTGAGCGGAATAGGCGCGGATTTCGTCGGGTAAAGGTCCGCGGGCGGCGCGCTCGCGGTGGGGGGTAGGTTTCGGGCGAGCTTGGCGGGATTGACGTCGGCGCGGTAGACGAAGGTGGCGTTGCCCTCAAGGACCGGGTACCACTGGCCGTCGAGGAGTCGGAGCCAGCATCTCGGCCGCAACCAGCGGCAGCAGGACCGACAGGTTGGCCCAGGCCGGAAACAGGTCATCCTTGACGGGTCGACCTCGGCTGATCCTTCACAACGCCCTTAAATGAATTCGAAATGGAACCAGGCTGCTACTTCAGCAACTGCCGCGCCATGACCATGCGCTGGATCTGGTTGGTGCCCTCGTAGATCTGGGTGATCTTGGCGTCGCGCATCATGCGCTCGACCGGGTAGTCGTTCACGTAGCCGTAGCCGCCGAGCAGCTGCACCGCGTCGGTGGTCACCGACATCGCCACGTCGGAGGCCAGGCACTTGCACGCCGAGGAGAAGAAGGTCAGGTCCTCGACCTTCTCCCCGGCCATGGCCCGGTCGGACCGGGCCGCCGCGGCGTAGGTGAGCTGGCGCGCCGCCTCCAGCTTCATCGCCATGTCGGCCAGCATGAACTGCAGGCCCTGGAAGTCGGCGACCGCGCGGCCGAACTGCCTGCGTTCCTTGACGTAGCCGAGCGCGTAATCCAGCGCGCCCTGCGCGATGCCCAGGGCCTGCGCGGCGATCGTGATCCGGGTGTGGTCCAGCGTGCGCAGCGCGATCTTGAATCCGTCGCCCTCGGCGCCGACCAGCCGGGATTCGGGGATCGCGCAGTCGTCGAAGTACAGCTCCCTGGTCGGCGAGCCCTTGATGCCGAGCTTGTGCTCGGGCGCGCCGAAGGAGAAGCCCTCGTCCCCGTCCTCGAGCACGAACGCCGAGATCCCGTTCGGGCCCGCCGACGGATCGGTGACCGCCATCACCGTGTAGTACTTCGACACCCCGGCGTTGGTGATCCAGCGTTTCACGCCGTTGAGCACGAAGCCGGAGCCGGTGCGCACCGCGCGGGTCTTCATGGCCGCCGCGTCGGATCCGGCCTCGGGCTCGGACAGCGCGTAGGAGAACATGGCCTCGCCGCGCGCGACCGGCGTCAGGTACCTCGTCTTGACGTCCTCGGACGCGGCGAGCATCAGCGGCATCGTGCCCAGCTTGTTCACGGCCGGGATCAGCGAGGACGACGCGCAGGCCCGGGCGACCTCCTCGATGACGATCGCGGCCGCGATCGCGTCGGCGCCCGCGCCGCCGTACGCCTCGGGTATGTGCACCGCCTGCAGGTCGGCCTTGACCAGGGCCTCGTACACGTCCCAGGGGAACTCGCCGGTCCGGTCCACCTCGGCGGCCCGCGGCGCGATCTTGTCGTCGGCCAGGGCGCGGACCGACTCGCGGAGCGCCTCGTGCTCCTCGGACAGGGCGAACGGCGGGAAATCAACGCTCATGGCACGATGGTAGATCGCTCATAGCGTTACCCCGCTTCCTCGGTTGTCACGTAACTAATGTCCCACGATCGCGTCAGCGCTGGCCGCGGATCCTGATGTCGTAGACGCTGACCTGGTAGGTGCCGGCCGGGTCGGGAGGCAGGCTGGTGAACCAGATGAGCAGGTAGCGGGCGTGAGCCGGGGTGGTGAGCTGGAGGCTGACGGTCCCGCCCGCGCCGGACCGGCTCGCGACCGTCCGCAGGGAGTCCAGCACGGGCCTGCGGCCGGCCCGGAGCTGGAGGTCGGCGCCCCGGGCGCCGCCGAGGGACAGGCGCACCGAGGTGACGGTGACGGCCCGGCCCATGTCGAGCAGCAGGCCGGTGCCCGCCTGCAGGTTGCCGAAGTCGGACGTGGTGTACCAGTCGCTGTACCAAGGGGAGGCGGCGTCGTCGCCGATGGCCAGGCCCGCCCGCGCCTGATCGTCGCCGGTGGCGGTTCCGCCGGGGCCGAACGCCGCCACGGTGGTCGGGGCGAGGGTCTGTGCCGCTGCCGGGGAGGCCGAGGGGGTGACGGCCGGGCTGGCCTGGGCCGGGCTGGCCTGGGCCGCGCTGGCCTGGACGGCCGGGCCGCTCGCCGACGCGGCCGCGGGCGAGCCCGGTCCCGCGCGCTGGCTGGAGCCGGCGGTTGTGCGGTGGGTGTGGCCCACGCCCGAGGCGAACTTGTAGGCGGCGAAGCCGATCACGGCCAGGACCACGACGGCCAGCGCCGCCGTCCACCGGACCCGGCGGCGCTCACGGGTCCTGATCGGCATGACCGGCTCGAACGCCTCCGCCGCGGTGAGCTCTTGGGCGGTCCGCCACGTCGAGTCGAACTCCTCGATCAGCGGCTCGGGATCGGTGCCCACCGCGCTGGCGATGGCGCGGATGTGGCCCCGCGCGTAGAAGTCACCGCCGCAGGGCGCGTAGTCGTCCTGCTCGATGGCCTCGATGATGAAGTCCCTGACCCGGGTGCGGTTGCTGACCTCGCCGACGGTCAGGCCCGCGTGGCGGCGGGCCGCGGCCAGCGTCGCGCCGATGCTCACACCCGCCTCCAGGCTGCCGGGCCGTCCCTCGACTAAGGGCTGCCGAGGGAGCATGCCCGCATCGGCGGGACTCTAAGCAAGATCAGCCGGGCGGTCGCGCAGCGCCGCGCCCTTGGCCCGGGCCTGGTCGGCCAGGCGGTCGGCGAACGAGACCAGCCTGGCCCGCAGCGCCTCGGCGGCCGGGCCCTCGGCGGCGGCCAGGATGCGGACCGCGAGCAGGCCGGCGTTGCGCGCCCCGCCGACCGCCACGGTCGCGACCGGGATGCCGGCCGGCATCTGGACGATCGACAGCAGCGAGTCGAGCCCGCCCAGGTTGGCCAGCGGGACGGGGACGCCGATGACGGGCAGCGGGGTGACCGAGGCGAGCATGCCGGGCAGGTGCGCCGCGCCGCCCGCGCCCGCGATGATCACCCGCAGGCCGCGGTCGGCCGCCGACGAGCCGTACTCGATCATGTCCCGCGGCATCCGGTGCGCGGACACCACGTCGGCCTCGTACGGCACGCCGAACTCCTCGAGCGCCTCGGCCGCGGCCCGCATGACCGGCCAGTCGGAGTCGCTGCCCATGACGACCCCTACGGCGGCCAAGGAACTAGTCGAAGGATTGTCCGGACTCAACGCCGCTTCACCTCCTCCGGAATGTCGGTGCAGGGTGATACTTTGTGGCCAGTAGGGAACCGCGGCGGGGCACGCCGTGGCTGCGCGGGGAGGCTTCCGAGTTGCCGGGCCTACGAACCGCGAACCGACAGCGCGGCCGTTGGCCGCGGCTGGAATCCCCGCCCGTGAGGGCGGCGGAGGATGTCAAGGTCCGTCCTCCTTCCCCCAGCGGAGGTAACTGGCCGCCCGCCGGGCGCGGTCTGCGAGCTCGCCCGGAACCCGGTGGTCCCGGTCGCCGATTACGGTGACGTGGCCGATCTTGCGGCCGGGGCGCACCGGCTTGCCGTACATGTGCACCTTGACGGCCGGGTCGCCGGCCATCACGTGGATGTACCGGTCGTAGACGTCATCGTCGTCGCCGCCGAGCACGTTGGCCATCACGGTAACCGGGGCGGCCGGCGCCGGGGAGCCGAGCGGCAGGTCCAGAACGGCCCGCAGGTGCTGCTCGAACTGCGAGGTACGCGCGCCCTCGATGGTCCAGTGACCGCAGTTGTGCGGGCGCATGGCGAGCTCGTTGACCAGCAGCCCGGCCCGGGTCTGGAACATCTCCACCGCGAGCAGCCCGGTCACGCCGAGCTCGGCCGCGATCCGCAGCGCCAGCTCGGCCGCGTGCGCCGCCCGCCCGGGAGCCAGGCCCGGCGCGGGCGCGATCACCTCGCGGCAGATGCCGTCCCGCTGGACCGTCTCCACCACCGGGTACACCGCGCCCTGCCCGTGCGGCGAGCGCGCCGCGAGCACCGCAAGCTCGCGCTCGAACGCCACGTACTCCTCGGCGATCAGCGCGAGGCCGTGCGCGAGAACGGCGTCGGCCTCCGCCGCCGAGCCGCACACCCAGACGCCCCTGCCGTCGTAGCCGCCGCTGACCGCCTTGAGCACCACCGGCCAGTCCCCCGCCGCGAACTCGGCGACCTCGGCGATCGTGGTCACCGGCGCGAACCGCGGGCAGGCGATCCCGAGGCCGGTCAGCCGCTCCCGCATGGCCAGCTTGTCCTGGGTGAAGCGCAGCGCCGCCGCGGACGGCCTGACCGCGACGCCCTCCCGCTCGAGGGCGGCCAGGTGCTCGCCCGGCACGTGCTCGTGGTCGAAGGTCAGCACGTCGCACCCGGCCGCGAAGGCGCGCAGGTCCTCGAGCGAGCGGTAGTCCCCAAGCCGGGTCCCGGCGGTGACCTGGGCGGCGCTGTCCGCGGCCGACCCGGCCAGGACGCGGAAGCCGACGCCCAGGCCGATCGCGGCCTGGGCGGTCATCCGGGCCAGCTGGCCGCCGCCCACCATTGCGACCACCGGCCAGCCAGGTCCGGTGGTCCCTACGGGCGGGTGCAGTGAGACGGGCACGTCCGCAGAATCGGTCACGCTCCGTACCCTACGGGACGGGCCGGCACGCAGCTGGCCAGGGCGAGCACCATGCTCCGTTCGGAATCAAGGTCTTTCTCTCTTGTGGCACCGGCCTGTTTCCCGCACCATTTAGAAGATCAGGAGGCCACCGGAAGGACACGCAGATGGCCACACGCGACCAGGACGTCATGCAGGGCAGCGAAGCGGGCGTGCTCGTCCGGGAGGGCAGCTACGGCACGCAGGTCATCGTCGGTCGAGCCGGGCGGCGCGGAGTTCATCCCGCTCAACGAGCGGCACGGCCGGCCGATCCAGCTGTTCTGGACCTGGACCTCGCCGAACATGGAGTTCGCCACGATCTTCGTCGGCGTGCTCGCGGTCGCCGTGTTCGGCCTCGGCTTCTGGACCGCGGCGCTGGCCATCATCCTCGGCAGCGGGATCGGCGCGATCGTGCAGGGCGCGCTGTCGCTGCGCGGCCCGCGGTACGGGGTGCCGCAGATGGTGCTGAGCAGGCTGGGGTTCGGTTACTGGGGCAACGCGCTGCCCGCCGGGCTGAACTCGGTCACGGCCGGCATCGGCTGGTTCGCGGTCAACAGCGTCAGCGGCGCGTTCGCGCTGAACGTGCTGACCCACATGCCGAAGGTGCTGTGCCTGCTCATCATCGTGGTGGTGCAGGTCGCGGTGGCGTTCTTCGGCTACAACCTGGTGCACCTGTTCGAGCGGTACGCCTTCCCCATCCTCACCGTCATCTTCCTGATCGCGGCGGGAGTCATCCTGAGCAAGGCCCACCCGGGCACGAGCCACCACACCATCCCCGGCGGGTTCCTGCTGACGTTCGGCGCGTCGTTCGGGTACGCGGCGGGGTGGAACCCCTACGCGTCCGACTACACCCGGTACTTCAAGCCGTCGACCAGCAAGGCGGCCATCGCCTGGTGGTCAGGGCTCGGGCTGTTCCTGTCCTGCGCGCTGCTCGAGATCGTCGGCGCGGCGGCCGCCACATTGACCGGCAGCAACGCCGCGGGCAGCAACCCGACCGGCGCCTTCACCGGACTGCTGGCCACGCCGCTGGCCGACCTCACGCTGCTGGCCATCGCGCTCGGCGCGGTCTCGGCGAACGTGCTCAACATCTACTCCGGCGCGCTGTCGTTCACCGCGATCGGCATCAAGCTGCCGCTGTCGCTGCGCCGGGCGATCGTGGCGCTGGGGTTCGGCACCATCGGGTTCTTCCTGGCCTGGAGCGCGCTGCCCAACGCCGGCACCAGGTACGAGAACTTCCTGCTGATCATCGCGTACTGGATCGCGCCGTGGCTGGCCGTCTACTTCTGCGACATGCTGCTGCGGCGGCAACCCGGACGAGGCGCTGCTGTTCGCGACCAGGCGCACGAACTGGGCCGGGCCGGTCGCCATGCTCGTCGGCATGGGCATCTCGATCTGGCTGTTCTCCAACCAGACCGAGTACCTGGGCGTCGTGCCGACGCACGTCCCGTCGGTCGGGGACCTGACCTTCGAGGTCGGCTTCGTGATCACCGCGCTGGTCTACCTCGGCTGGCACGCCATCGCCCGGACCGGACGGGAGAACACGCTGGCCGGCTGACGCTGCCGGGTTGATTCACACACAGCCGTAAGCAAAGGGTAAGTCGGCACTCAGCGCGGGCGGGTAGCATGTGCGCGTTGTGTTTAATGCCTGCCGGGGGTTGCGCAGGCCACAGCTGACGCCGTTCGCGAGGAGGACCGTCTCGCCATGCCCATGATGGCAAGGCTTCACGAGCGTTTCGCCCATCTGATCCCTGAGCTGGCCAAATTCGGCGTGGTCGGGCTGACCGGGTCGGTCATCGACCTCGGCGGCGCGGCCTACCTGCACGGCGCCCTGGGCATCGGGCCGCTCAGCGCCAAGGCGATATCCATCACCGCGGCCACCATCGTCACCTACCTGGGCAGCAGGTTCTGGACCTTCAGGCACCGGGTCAACCAGGCGCTGTTGCGCGAGGGAACCCTGTTCGTGGCGCTGAACGTCATCGGCCTGGCCATCGCCGAGGCCGTCATCGCGTTCACGAACTACGGGCTCGGCTTCAAGTCGGCGCTGGCCTACAACGCGGCCAGCGTGGCGGGAACCGGGCTCGGCACCATCTTCCGGTACTTCTCGTACAAGAAGTGGGTCTTCCTGGCCGGGGCGCCGGGCACCGTCGTGGCGGCCGAGGAGGCGGCGGTCTCCGGGATCGTCGACGTCACCAAGGCGAACGGCTCGGGTCCGGTGCGGGCCGGAGCCCACGGGCGGCACGAGCGGCCGTCGAGGGACCGCGGCTACGGGCCGCCGTGGGAGGAGCTCGAGCCGCCCGCGAACCTGGGTTACGGACCGGCCTGGGAGCACCTCGACCCCGCCGACTCGGACGTCTCGCGGCGCTGAGGCCCTCGGCGGGCCCTGCGGGTTCCCTTAGGCGGGTCCGCGGACGGGCTGGGTGCCGGGGCGCGGCGGGTGCCGGGGCAGGAACACCGCGAACGTGGCCGGCTTGGCCTTGACCAGCACCACCCGGCCGCCGTCGGCCGCGGCCATCGTCCGCGCCAGCGCCAGCCCGAGGCCGGTGCCCTCCGGGCGGCCGCTGACGCTGCGCTCGAAGATGCGGGACACCAGGTCCGGCGGGACGCCGTTACCCTCGTCCCTGACCTCGATCACCACCGAACGCGCGCTCTGCGACGTCTGGATGGTCACCGTGCCGCCGCCGTGCATGAGCGCGTTGTCCAGCAGGGTCGCGAGCACCTGGGCCAGCCCGCCCGGGGTGACGTGCGCCTGCAGGCCGCGGACGCCGATGAGCACGAGCTTGCGCCGCGCCCGGCGGAACGCCGGCTCCCACTCGACGACCTGCTGCCGGACGATCTCGTCGATGCCGGTCAGCGCGGCCGACGCCGCGGTCGCCCGCCGGGCCGGGCTGAGCAGCTGGCTGACCACGTCCGCGAGGCGTTCGGCCTGGGTGAGCGCGGCACTGCCCTCTTCGCGGACCACGTCGGGGTCGTCCGCCGCCGCGATCATCTCCTCCAGCCGCATCGACAGCGCGGTCAGCGGGGTGCGCAGCTGATGCGAGGCGTCCACGGCGAGCTCACGGTCCGCGGCGAGCAGGCTGGACAGCCGCCGGGCCGAGCTGTCCAGCCCGTCGGCGACCTGGTCCAGGTCGGGCGTGCCGTACCTGCGGGCCAGCGGGCGGGGATCCCCGGCCCCGAGACGCCCCGCCGCTTCGGCGAGTTCCTCGACCGGCCGGGCCATCCGGCCCGCGAGCACGCCGGCCAGCCAGGCGGCCAGCGCGGCCGCCACTATTATGCCGGCGGCGACGATGGCGGCCGCCGCGGCGCCGCGGCCGGCCGCGACGACCAGCGCGGGCACGCCCGCGACCAGGATGGCGGCGGCCGCCACGGCCAGGCCCGAGAACCACAGCTTGCGGCGCACGGGTCAGCCCGGGTCAGTCGCCGGGCGCTCGGCGTAGCGCTCAGTCGCCGGGCGCTCGGGGTGGCGCTCAGTCGCCGCGTTCAAAGCGGAACCCCACGCCGCGGACCGTGGTGATGTAGCGGGGGCTGTGCGCGTCGTCGCCCAGCTTGCGGCGCAGCCAGGAGATGTGCATGTCCAGCGTCTTGGTGGACGTCCACCACTTGGCGTCCCACACCTCGCGCATGATCTGCTCGCGGGTCACCACCTTGCCCGCGTCCCGCAGCAGGATCCACAGCAGGTCGAACTCCTTGGTGGTCAGGTCGAGCTCGGTCTCGCCGTGCCAGGCCCGGCGGGCGTCCGGGTCGATCCGGACGCCGAGCGCGGCCGATCCCTCGGCCGTCCCGCGGCGCAGCAGCGCGCGGACGCGCGCCAGCAGCTCGGCCAGCCGGAACGGCTTGGTGACGTAGTCGTCGGCCCCCGCGTCCAGGCCCACCACGGTGTCCACCTCGTCGGCGCGCGCGGTCAGGATCAGCACCGGCACGGCGTAGCCGCCCGCCCTGACCCGGCGGCAGACCTCGAGCCCGTCGAGTTCGGGCAGGCCGATGTCGAGCAGGATCAGGTCGACGCCCTCCCCCAGCGCCCGGTCGAGCGTGGTCGGCCCGTCCGCCGTGACGTCCACCTCGTATCCCTCCCGGCGCAGGGCGCGGGACAGGGGTTCGGAGATCGAAGTGTCGTCCTCGGCGAGCAGCACGCGCGTCATGGCTAAATAGTAAAGGAAAGGTAAAACTTCTGCCCCGCGCCCCGGCCGTGCGGCTGCGGGTTTCATGATCATGAAGGGTTTAGAGCTTGCCGAAAAATAAGCCGTAGCTTCCCGGGATCCGGCATGCTGATGTGATATGGGCAGCATGGTGGTAACCAGCGAGATTCTGGCGGCGAAGTTCGAGGCGATCTTCCCGCATCTGGATGAGCGGCAGCGGCGGCTGCTGATGGGGGCCGAGGCCCGTGCGCTGGGGCATGGCGGGATCCGGCTGGTGGCCCGGGCCGCCGGGGTCCGCGAGGCCACGGTGTCGCTGGGAGTGGATGAGCTGGACTCGGGTGCCGGGCCGCTCGGCCGGGCACGCAGGCCCGGCGGGGGGCGCAAGCGGGCGGCCGACGTGGATCCGGGGCTGCGCCCGGCGCTGCTGGCCCTGGTGGAGCCGGAGGAGCGCGGCGATCCGATGTCGCCGCTGCGGTGGACCACCAAGTCGACCCGCGCGCTGGCGGGCGAGCTGACCCGCCAGGGGCACCGGGTCGGCGCCGACACCGTCAGTGACCTGCTCCGGGCGGAAGGATTCAGCCTGCAGGGCAACGCCAAGACCATCGAGGGACAGCGGCACCCGGACCGGGACGCGCAGTTCCGTTACATCAACGAGCAGGTCAAAGCCCATCAGGACAGCGCCGATCCGGTGATCAGCGTGGACACCAAGAAAAAGGAGAACGTCGGGGAGTTCAAGAACGGCGGCCGGGAATGGCGGCCCAAGGGCCAGCCGGCGGCCGCCCGCACGCATGACTTCCCGGACGAGCAGCTAGGCAAGGCCATCCCGTACGGCGTCTATGACCTGGCCGCGAACGCCGGCTGGGTGTCGGTCGGCACCGACCACGACACCGCCGCGTTCGCCGTCGAATCGATCCGCCGCTGGTGGAACGCGGCGGGCCGGGCCGCCTACCCCGGGGCCCGGCGGCTGCTGATCACCGCGGACGCGGGCGGCTCCAACGGCTACCGCACCCGCGCGTGGAAGGCAGAGCTCGCCGCGTTCGCGCTGCAGGCCGGGCTCGCGGTCACGGTATGCCACTTCCCGCCCGGGACATCGAAATGGAACCGGATCGAGCACCGGCTGTTCTCCCACATCACCATGAACTGGCGCGGCCGGCCGCTGACCAGCCACGAGGTCATCGTCAACACCATCGCGGCCACCACCACCCGCACCGGCCTGACCGTCCGCGCCGAACTCGACCCCGGCACCTATGACACCGGGGTCAAGGTCAGCGACGAGCAGCTGGCCGGCCTTCCGCTGGACCGCCACGACTGGCACGGCGACTGGAACTACACCCTCCGCCCCGAACCCCCGCGCCCGCCCGGCAGCCCCGCGCCCGCCGCCCGGCCCGCCCGCCGCGACAGCGCCAGCTGGGCGCACCCCGCCCTGACCGGGATGCCGCACGCGGACTGGACCCAGCTGACCAGCGCGCTGGTCATCCCGTACCAGGCCCACCGCGAAGCCGGACTGCACATCGCCCGCGGCGGCCCCGCCAGCCGCAAGCCCGCCGGCGGGTACCCGGCCGCGCTCACCCTGCCCGAGATGATCCTGGCCACCATCTTGCGGGCACGCTTCCGCCTCCCGCTGCGGGTGCTCGCCGAGCTGTTCGGCGTCGTCACCGGCACCATCGCCAAGGCCGAACGCCAGATCCGGCCGCTCCTGGACCAGCGCCGGCACGACATCCAGCCGGCCGGAACGCAACTCAAGACCCTCGCTGAACTCAGCGATTTCGCCGCAGCACACGGCATCACGCTCATCCCGGGAACCAAAGCCGCGCGTTAAAAATCTGC
>CAVPLC010000056.1:0-102790 GCA_963705835.1 uncultured Actinomycetes bacterium | reverse complement strand
AGAGCTTCCCGAGGGCAAAGGCTCCGGCTGGAAGCGGACTCGGACCCCCAGAGTCATCTAAGTACCAGCTAGATTCGCATCGGAAGAGATGCTAAGTTACGCCATCAACGTGAGCACCATCGTCGGTCCGGCACGACTCGAACGCGCATTAGCGGCTTAGAGAAGGACAGTAGGCCCAGCCGGACTCGAACCGGCGCATTCTCGCTTAGGAAACGAGCGCTCTTTCCGACTGAGCTACGAGCCTGTAAGGACTAGCGAGACGCGTCCCGTGGACGTCCCCGGAATCTGTCAGGCAAAACTGGACTTCCCGGCGGTAGCCATCCACTGCCTCGATCGGGATTAGGTAGACATGGCCAAGGTCGGGTAGGTAGACGCCAAAGAAGTCAATCTCTCCGACGTAGGTCCGCCGTACCCCTTCGGGGGATCCGCTGCAAACGTTGAATCGCATCATTCCAGGCTGAACAAGGCGCGCCGTCTTGCACTGGACGCGCCGGAATCCGTCGGCGACCTCGATCACCAGGTCGTACCTGGCAACGCCGAATGGGATCAGCACGTTGTAGCCGACGCTAACCAATGCGCTTAGGACTTCCCCTTCGGTATGGGTTCCCTTCCGGACAGTTACCGGAGGCGGAATCGGCATTCCCGGCGGGACGTAGTCTGTTGCGGCGCGGCTACGCGCCGGCACGATCCCCGCGCTTCTAGCGATCTCCTGGACGCGCCTGTAGTTGCGCATGACCGTCGGCAGCCCGAGCTTTCGGAGGGCACTAGCCCACGAGTCGGACGACGAGACCGCTTCGACAACGGCTTTTCGGTCTAGCGGGGCGCCGGAGAGTTCACTGGCTGGACTTCGATTACCGGCCCGAGGTGAGCGACGACAAGGTTCAGGCGGACGGCGTGCCTCCGCAGCCGATTCACGTTCGACCGGAGAGGAGCCAGGCCAAGCCGCGAGACAACGTCTTGCCACGAACTCGCGACCGAGACAGCTTGAACGAGATCATCATCCGCCCAGGTTCTCGCACGTCCCATGAACATTAATTATACAAGATACCTGTTCGTTTTTCGGATATCGACACACCGTTCGAATCAGCTACGCGGTTGTGCTGACCTAACTCGTCATCAAATAGATGGGGCAGGAGCATTATCGGGCGCTGGTAGCGCGCGTGTCAGTATGGTTACGAGAGCCACGCCGAGCAAAAGCGCCGCTGCGGTGATAACCCTTCGGATGCTCACGATCGGTGAGCGTTCGGTGACGGTACTCGAATTGAAGGACACCGTTGCCCTGTCCTCTGGACCACGGGCCGTGGAGACGCGGCGGGAGTCGAACCCATCCGACGGTTTTGCGGACCGCCTCTCGCCCGGCGAGTCCCGCGCCGCGTCCTCGGGCCGATTCGAACGGCCGACCTCATGGTTCGGAACCATGCGCGCTATCCACTGCGCCACGAGGACTCGAGTGAGCGGAACAGGTGTCGAACCTGCAATGTCCCGGAGGATCCGGTTTTACGGACCGGTGCGGCCAGCCACTATCCGCCTTCCGCCCATTTGGGGTGACCGGAGGGTTCCGACCCCTCTGCGGCCGGGTTCACGGCCCGGCTCCTCGCCACTCGGTTCGGCCACCGTGCTCAGCGAAGGAATCGGACCTCCGTCCCCTGGGTGTGGACCAGGTGCTCTCCCATTGAGCTAGCCGAGCCTGCGCGCGCCCAGGAGGAGTCGAACCCCCATCTCCGGATCCGTAATCTCGTGCCCTGTCCATTAGACCATGGGCGCTCAGTACCCGCAGCACGAGCCGAACGTGCCTCTCCAGGTTGTCGTCCTGGTGCTCTCCGCTGAGCTATGCGGGCGCGAAGCGGGATCTGCGGGATTTGAACCCGCGGCCTCTGCCTTGACAGGGCAGCGCTCTTACCATCTGAGCTAAGACCCCACAGCTCTCGCGGGAGGAGTCGAACCTCCACACTTCGGATTAACAGTCCGCTGCCCTGCCATTAGGCCACGCGAGATTGGTAGCGCAGGCGGGACTCGAACCCGCATCGTCCGGCTAATGAGGCCGACATGTTCCCGTTACACCACTGCGCGGTAGCCCCAGACGGTTCCGACCCGTCTTCGCGGCCTTGAAGGGGCCGAGTCTTAGCCAGTAGACGATGGGGCCAAGGTGACGCGTGCCGGATTTGAACCGGCAGTCTCCTGGATGAGGGCCAGGTGAGATGACCGTTACTCCAACGCGCCGTGCGTCGCCCGAGAGTCGAACTCGGACCCTTCCGCTTAGAAGGCGGCCGCGCTATCCGTTGCGCCAGCGACGCGCACGTAGGCCGTCAGGGAATCGAACCCTGGACGAAACGCGGATTAAAAGTCCGCCGCTCTGCCACTGAGCTAACGGCCCGCCGATATCAGCGACCGGATCCGTTTACTCGTCATCAGCGATCTCCCTCCGTGGGGCGGGCAGGATTTGAACCCGCGCATCTCCTGTTTATAAGGCAGTTGTCGTAACCACTTGGCCACCGCCCCGCAGTAGCGAGAGTCAGCCTCGAACTGACGACCTCCGCGTTATGGGCGCGGCGCTCTTACCGACTGAGCTATCTCGCCATGGTTGGCCACCGCGGGATCGAACCGCGCAATACCTGCGTATCAGGCAGGCCCCGTCGACCAGCTGGGTCGTGGCCAGCGGAATGCTGAGGTGTCGAGCCCCGCGCCCCGCGAGGGACGCTACGGGCTTTCAAGGCCCGCTGCCGCGCCGACGGCACGCATTCCATGGAGGAGAGCGGCGGTCCCGCCCCGCACCGTCAGACCCGAATCCGCGAGTAAGCCGGTGACACGACCTTGCAGATGCCGATAGGTGCCGCTCTGTCCTGGGATGATGATCGCTGCCAAGTGATTGTCAGCCCAGTGGAGAGGACACCTATCTGGTGGTCAGGATACGTGCTGGTGGAATGCGGCGTCAGCGGGTGCGGGCCGGCGCGCCGGACCGGTCGCTGACAGCGAACGCGGGCCTGGCTGCGGTCACCGGATTGTGCGGGCGGCTGGGCGTGATCGAGGCGCTGGATGCGGCGGTCGGCCCGGTCAAGCAGCGGGACCGCGGGTTCGGCGCCGGGGAGCTGCTGACCGGGATCGCGGCGGCGCAGCTGGCCGGGGAGGACTTCTTGACCGGGCTGGACCGCCAGCGCGCCGATGCGGCAGGTCAGCAGATCACGCCGGTGCCGGGGCTGGCGTCCACGACCGCGGCGGGCCTGGCCCGGCGGATCACCCCGGCGCAGTGGCGGGCGGTGGAGTCCGGCCTGGCGGTGGTCACCGGCCGGATGCTGTCGCTGCTGCCGGCGGAGCGGGCGGCGGCGCTGGCCGAGGGCCCGGTCACGATCGACCTGGACACCACCGACGTGGAGGTCTACGGCCGCAAGAAACGCGGCGTGGCGTACAACCATCAGGGCCAGCGGGTGGGCCGGCCGCACGTGGCGGCCTGGGCCGAGACCGAGATCGTGCTGGCCGCTGACCTGGGCGACGGCACCGATGACCCGCGCGCGACCGCGCCGGACCTGCTGCGCCGCGCGCTGGCCGCGCTGCCCGCGGCGGCGCGGGCCTCGGGCCGGGTGGCGATGCGCGCCGACGCCGGGTACTTCGCCGGGCAGCTGGCCCGCGCCGCCCACGACGCGCACATCAGCTTCGCGATCGGCGCCAAGCGGATCGCGCCGCTGTGGCGGCTGCTGGCCGGCATCGCCGAGGACGCCTGGCACGACGCCATTGACATGGACGGCGCCCAGGTCGCCGTCGCGGAGTACTGCCCGGACTGGTGGCCCGCGGACACCCGGCTGCTGGTCCGCCGGGTCCTGCTGGACCCGGCGCAGGTCTCCGCCGACCCGCGGTCCCGGCGCCGCCGCACCCTGCACCCCGATCAGCGGGCCCTGCCGATCCCCGAACTGGCGCAGCAGCCGTCCATCTACGCCTACTCCTTCATCCTGACCAACCTGGACGTGTCCAGCCCGGACAAGGCGATAGCGGCAGAGCACTGGTACCGGCATCGCACCACGGTGGAGAACATCTTCCGCGACAGCAAGCTCGGTGCCGCCCTCCGGCACCTGCCATCCGGCTACCCGCAGGTGAACCTGGCCTGGATGTGGGGTGCGCTGCTGGCCGCGAGCATGGCCGCCTGGCTGCACCAGCTCACCGCCACCACCCGTGGTGAGGACATCCTGGCCGGTCACGGCGTGCGCGGCGGCAAGGCCATGATCGCCACCTTGCGGTGGCGGCTGATCGCGGTCCCCGGCCGGCTGGTCCGCCACGCCCGCCACCTGATCCTGCGGCTGCCGCCCGGCCACAGCCTGCTCCCCGAGGTCCTGGCCCGGCTACGGGACCTGCCCGCACCCGCCTGACCTGCACACCCTGAGCCACGGCTCCCCGTCCTTATCCACGGCCCGCCAGCCCGACCCGCAGAAAGGCCCGCAGACCGCGAACCCGGCGCGGCTCCCGGGCCATCAACATGCCCGTTACCGGGAATCCGGGCACACCAAGATCATTTACGGGAGCAGGGAGCAGCTCACCGCGCTATTCGCGGAATCGGGTCAGAGCGGCCACCCGCTTTCGAAGCGGGGCCTGCGACCTCGGCAGGTTCGCTCTCCATGAGCGGATGGTGGACGGATCGAACGTCCGCGGGCTGTGAAGGCCCGACCTCCGGTTTCCAGCCGGGCACCTTGCCACTCGGTCAACCATCCATATGCGGAAGGCGGGCGACTTGAACGCCGCGGGATTAACCGCGCATCGCTTAGCGGGCGAGCCCGGCACGCCTGTCCGGTTCACCTTCCGTAGCGCTCCTCGGATTCGAACCGAGATCCACAGGGTCTGGGCCTGCTGGCTCTGCCAATTGGCCTAGAGCGCCTCAAGAGTGACCGACCGGATTCGAACCGGCGCTGAAACCCCGGCGAGGTCTCGTGCTAACCGCTGACACTACGGTCACATGGAGCCTTCGGCGCGATTCGAACGCGCGGCCTTCTCCTTACCGAGGAGACGCTCTATCCACTGGAGCTACGAAGGCACGAGCTGGGTGTCCAGGATTCGAACCTGGAAAAGACCCAGGGTAAAAGCCTGCCGGGTCTGCCGATTCCCCCCACCACCCATCAAGAGCCCCTGCCCGGTGCTACCCCGGACTAGCCGTTCTTACAGGGAACGCCTGGACGTTGGTCCCAGGGGCCGGGTGTCCCCGGCGCGATTCGAACGCGCACTGCCGATCTCCTCGGGATCGTGACTCCTGCCGTTGGTCTACGAGGACATGGAGCCTCTGGACGGCCTCGAACCGCCTGCCTTCCCCTTACGAAGAGGACGCTCTGGCCAGGTGAGCTACAGAGGCATGAGCTGGGGAACCAGGGCTCGAACCTGGACTCTCTTGCTTCAGGGGCAAGCGTGTTGCCTGGTTACACCATTCCCCATCAAGTGGGCGAGGACCTGTGCGCCGCGAGGGACTTGAACCCCCAAAACCTTCGGATTAAGAGTCCGCTGCTCTGCCAATTGAGCTACCGGCGCATGGAGCGGATGAGGAGAATTGAACTCCCGTCCTCAGCTTGGAAGGCTGTGGCTCTGCCGTTGAGCTACATCCGCATCGTGGCTCCTGGCGTGATCGAACCGCCGACCTGCCCGTTTTCAGCGGGCCGCTCTACCATCTGAGCTAAAGAGCCATGGTCGGGAAGCGAGGACTCGAACCTCGTCCGCCTGCTCCCAAAACAGGCGCGCTTACCCTTACGCCATATCCCGTGCTGGTCGGGACCCGCGGAGTCGAACCGCGTTTCTCCTGAATCCGAATCAGGCAGATTACCGTCTTCCTCGATCCCGAAAGGTGCCGCGCCCACCCTGGCGCCCGCTAAGCGCTGGCCTTTACCCCGGCATTTGAACCCGGGTCCAGGGCGCATTCCCGGAGAACGCTGGGCGCAGCACGGTGGAGATGGCGGGAATCGAACCCGCTGCGACGACGCTTGCAGGGCGTGTCCGCTACCTCAGCTGTCATCCCCATTCCGGCAGGCGTGGCGGGCCTGCCGGACATGATGCTCACGCTATTGACGAGTCAACAAGCAAGCACGTTCACCCTCGGGTGGTGCTCCGCAGGGATCGCAGGAGTCGAACCCGCATTCCGCTCGGGTTGGGGCCGAGTCGCCTATCCGCTGGCTGATCCCTAGGTAAATGAAAACCGCCCCGGGATATCCCTAGGGCGGTTGCCTTCTCTGGCTTAATGGCCTCAGATGGCAACCGTCCTGGTGCTCAGGGCAAGCTCACGCCGCGAGCACGGGTTCATGTACCCGTCTCGTTTCGCGCCGTGCCAGAACGTCATGATTCGATGGTAGGAGGTACGCACGTACGGGGCAACGCAATTTTCGCGCTGCCTCTTCCCGGTTCAGGATCGTCAATCCCAGCGGAATGTCCGCGCCGCCAGGGCGATCGCTACCGCCGCCCAGACCGCCAGCGTGACCGTGTTACCGACCGGGAACACCACCCCGTACTGCAGGACGTTCCGCAGGCCGGTGGACAGCGCGCCGGTAGGCAGTAGCTCGAGGACAGGCCGCGCCGCGGCGGGGAACTTGGTCAGCGGGAACACCACGCCGCCCACGCCGAGCAGCAAGATGTACACGAGGTTGGCCGCGGCGAGGGTGGCCTCGGCCCGCAATGTGCCCGCCATCAGCAAGGCCAGCCCGCTGAAGGCGGCCGTGCCGAGCAGGATGAGCAGCGGGGCTGTCACTATCGCGGCCGGGCTGGCGTTCGGCCGCCAACCGATGGCCAGGCCGACAGCGATGATCAGCGCGCCCTGCAGCAGTTCCACCCCGATCACGGTCACGGTCTTGGCCGCGATCAGGCCGCCGCGTGACAACGGCGTGGCTCCCAGCCGTTTCAGCACGCCGTAGCGGCGTTCGAACCCGGTGGCGATCGCCTGGCTGGTGAACGCGGTGGACATCACCGCGAGCGCGATGATCCCGGGGGTCAGGAAGTCGATCCGGCTCAGCCCGGTCCCGAAGTTGATCAGGGGCTCGAGGCTGAACGCGGTGAGCAGCAGCAGCGGGATGACGAGCGTGAGCAGGAGTTGTTCGCCGTTACGCAGCAGGGTCCGGGTTTCCAGCGAGGCCTGCGCGGTGATCATCCGGCCCAGCGGCGCCGCGCCCGGGTCGGGAGCAAACAACCCCTGAGTCGCCGCCGCCTCGCTCACGTGCGGAGCTCCTTCCCTGTGAGCTCTAGGAACACGTCCTCCAGGGTGCGGCTCTCGATGCGGAGGCTGTTGGCGAGCACGCCGCGCTCGGCGCACCAGGCGGTAACCGCGGCGAGCAGCAACGGGTCGACGGCGCCGTGGACCTCGATCACGTAGTGGCCGGCCGGCGATTCCTTCACGGCGCTGACCTTCGGCAGCACCGTGAGCAGGTTGTCGGTGTCCAGCCCGGGCTCCGCGCGGAACCTGAGCTGGCCGACCGTGCCGGTGAGTTTCGTCGGCGTGTCCGCGGCTACCAGCTGACCGTGATCGATGATGGCAACGTAATCGCAGAGCCGTTCGGCCTCCTCCATGAAGTGCGTGGTGAGGATGACGCTCACGCCCGCCGCGCGCAACTGTCCGATCAGGTCCCAGGTGGCGTGCCGGGCCTGCGGGTCCATGCCGGCCGTGGGCTCGTCGAGGAAGACCAGTTCGGGGCGGCCGATGACGGCCGCGGCCAGCGACAGCCGCTGCTGCTGGCCGCCGGACAGCCGCTTATAGGGAGTGCGCGCGACCGGGGTGAGCCCCACCAGGTCCAGCAGCGATGGCGGGTCGATCGGGCTGACGTGGAAGCTGCTCAGCAGCTTCAGGTAGTCGGCGGCGGGCACGGACGGGGGAATGCCGCCGGACTGGAGCATCACGCCGACCCGCGGCCGCAGCCTGCGGGCGTCGCGCACCGGGTCCAGGCCAAGGACGCGCACCGTGCCCTGGTCAAGACGCCGGTAGCCCTCGCAGATCTCGATGGTGGTGGTCTTGCCCGCGCCGTTGGGCCCGAGGATCCCGGTCACCGCGCCGCGCGCCGCCGTCAGGGAGAGCCCGTCGACGGCCGCGAGATCGCCGTACCGCTTGACGAGCCCGCTGATCTGCACGGCAGGAACCGCCGGGTCTGTCGGGGCGGTGCTCACGCAGCGAGTCTACGGGGGCCGCGATCCGCCCCGTGCGATGCCGGTCACCTTGCCCCCGGGCGCGGCCGCGCTGATAGCCCGATTCGTGCACGCGGGCGGGCTCGCTATGCTGCGCATGATGGGGCGGCGCGCCCGATGACCACGACCACTAGGAGGACCGCCGGATGGACCAGGACCGGGCCCGCACCCTGCTCATCGCCGAGCGTGACGAAGTGCGCAGCCTGCTCAAAGACGCCGAAGCCGCCGGCCAGGCCGACCGCGTGGCGGAGGTGGAGAGCGAGGCCGAAGACAACGCCGACGCCGCCCTGGCGCTCACCGAGGAAGGCGAGGACGACGCCATCGCGGAGAGCATGCGCGACCGGCTGGACGCGATCGAGCGCGCGCTGCAGCGGCTGGACAACGGCACCTACGGCCGGTCCGTCCGCAGCGGCGCGCCGATCCCGGACGAGCGCCTGGAAGCCGACCCCGCGGCCGAGCTCACCATCGAAGAGGCCCGGGCGGACGAGCGCGCATCCTGAGCAGGGGAGTGGAACCGGGGTTTCACCTTGCCCTAACGCGGTGAAACCGGGGTTTCACCGCGCTCCGAGCGTGATGTAGAGCGCGGGCGGGCACGGGCGCTAGGCTGCGGGAGGATCCTGGGGGCCGCGCTGCGCTGGCTTCTTGCGGTCGGCCTTCTTGTCCGCGGGCGGCCAGTCCGGTCCGGCCGGCCACGAGGCGACCCGTGCCGGGGTGTCGGAGTGCGGGTTGCGACCGTGAGCCACGAAGCGCTCCATCCTGGTCGCCCCCGGCAGCTCGACCCGCGCCGTGACCAGCTCAGCCTGGCCCGCGGCGATCTCCACCCAGCAGATCTGCTGGTTCCGCACGTACGCCGGGGGCAGGCCGAACTTCCCGCCGATGCCCTCCACGACCGAGGTGCACGACCCGGAGTTGGCGTAGAAGCCTGACGCCGAGGCGGCCAGCTCCGGGTGGTGCGTGTGCCCGGAGATGAAGCCGTGGTAGCCGTCCGCGACCAGGTCGGCGGCGCGCTGCCGCGCGGCCTGGTTCTGCCCGTAGCCCCGCTTGTCCAGGGCCAGCGCGCTGATCGACACCCACGCCCGGCGGGCCAGGATGGCGACCAGGGCGGCGATGACCAGGAGATCGGCCAGCGCGCCGTAGCCGAGGATCTCGGCCCGGCGCACCCACACGTCGGTGTCCGGGTACCTGGACCGGAACGCGCCGAACTCCGGTATCCGGACCAGGACCAGGATCACGATCGGGATCGCGATCAGCCACCATAGATGGCGCCCCAGCTTGCGGTACACCATCCGGGAACCGACGAACGACGGGAAGTCCGTCGGGTCCGCCATCTCGTGCGCGCCGTCGACCCAGCCGCGGCCGAGCCACTCGATCCGCGGGATGACCTCGCGGACGATGTGGTGGCCCATCGGGGTGTCCAGCGGGTTGCGCGCGTCGTGGAAGCAGTTGTACGGGTCGAGCTGGTGGCCGTGCTCGACCCGGATCTTCCGTCCGTCGGCCAGGATCAGGTCCGCGGCCAGGCACAGCCGGGCTCCGGTCATCTCCCGTACCGCGTCCGCGGCCTTGACGTCCCAGGCCAGGTCGCCGTCGTGGTTGCCGAGCGCGTATATGACCTGCCCGCCGCGCGCGGTCACCTCGAGCAGCGCCGCGCACAGGTCCTCGTGCGGGCGCAGGATGTCGGTGACCGTCGACCCGGGGAAGCCGAGAAGCTCCACGACGTCCCCGGCGAGCACCACGGTGAGCCCCGCGGTCTCGGCCGCCAGGTGGCGCGCCAGCGTCTCGCAGGACCGGGCGGACACGTCCGTGCGGACCGGCGGCAGGTGCAGGTCGCTGATCGTCATCACCTTGCCGTCGGGCGGGATGGCCACCTCGAGCAGGTCGACGATCTCGGGTCGCGGCGCGGGCATGGGCGGTCTGTTTCCTTCTGGCCGGTTGCTACCGGGTTCTTTCCCTTGCTGCTAGTAATGATGCCGCAGCAGCGGCGGGCCTCATCGGCACGGCATGCGGCAACACCAAGAATTCACGGCATCGAAAGCTAAGACGCATCAAGGCCTCAGAATGGTTTCGCAAGACCGGTGCCCGAGCGCGGGAACCGTGGACCGTTCAGTCAAAAGTATTTAAGAAGTCGGCGGGTGACCAGATACCTTCCAGAGCTATGGAATCCGGCGAGTACGACCACCTGGCGGTTGAGGCCGCGGCTCGTGCGCTGTGGGAGGCGCACGATGTCTACCGCTACGACAGGGACGGTCAGGGGCCGGTATTCAGCGTAGACACGCCGCCGCCGTACGTGTCCGCGGCGCACCTGCACGTGGGCCACGCGATGAGCTACTCGCAGCCCGACTTCATCGTCCGCTACCGGCGGATGCGCGGCGAGCGGGTGTTCTACCCGATCGGGTTCGACGACAACGGGCTGCCCACCGAACGGTACGTGGAGCAGGCCTACGGCGTCCGCGCCGCGGACATGCCGCGAGCCGAGTTCGTGGCGCTGTGCCTGGCCGAGACCCAGCGCACCGCGCAGCGGTACGAGGACCTGTGGCGGCGGCTCGGACTGTCGCTGGACTGGTCGCTGCGCTACTCGACCATCGACGCCCGCTGCCAGCGAACCGCCCAGACCAGCTTCATAGCCCTGCACGAGGCGGGATACCTGCGCCGGGCGCAGGACCCGATCCTGTGGTGCCCGGAGGACCGCACCTCGCTAGCCCAGGCCGACGTGGAGGACCTGGAGCGGACCAGCAGGCTGCACACGATCAGGTTCGGCGGCGACCGCGACCTCGAGATCGCCACCACCCGGCCCGAGCTGCTGCCGGCCTGCGTGGCGCTGTACCACCATCCGGCAGACAGCCGC
This sequence comes from uncultured Actinomycetes bacterium, assembly GCA_963705835.1. GTDB lineage: Bacteria > Actinomycetota > Actinomycetes > Streptosporangiales > Streptosporangiaceae > Palsa-504. Next base: position 91,824 of record CAVPLC010000056.1, on the reverse strand, counting down.
TACACGGGGCTCACCAGGGCGTTCGTGCCGTTGTTCGGCTACGAGGTGCCCGTGCTCGCCGACGAGGACGTGAGCCAGGAGTACGGGACCGGGCTGATGATGGTGTGCACGTTCGGCGACGGCGAGGACGTGCTGAGGTGGCGGCGCGACCACCTGGCCCTGCGGCTTGTGGTCGAGCCCGACGGGCGGCTTGGCGAGCTGGCGGGGGCGTTCGCCGGGCTCTCGGTGACCCAGGCCAGGACGGCGATCGTCAAGGCGCTCGACGGCGCGGGCCTGCTGGTTTCCAGCGTGCCGGTGCGGCAGGTGGTCGGGGTGCACGAGCGGTGCCAGACCCCGGTGGAGTTCCAGATCAGGCCGCAGTGGTTCATCGCGGTACGGGAGCACTCGGACCGGTTCCGGGCCCGCGCGGCCGAGCTGGAGTGGATCCCGGCGTTCATGCGGCGCCGGCTTGAGGACTGGATCGACGGGCTCAAGTGGGACTGGAACATCACCAGGCAGCGGCGCTACGGGGTGCCGTTTCCCGTCTGGTTCTGCGGGTCCTGCGCGGCACCGGTGCTGGCCCGGCTCGAGGACCTGCCGGTCGACCCGCTGACCGACAAGCCGCCGGTGACCGCCTGCCCGTCCTGCGGGTCGACCGACCTGGCCGGCGACCCGGACGTGATGGACACCTGGATGACGTCCTCGCTGACGCCGCAGATCAACGACGGCTGGGCGCTGGGCGGCACCGACCCCGCGCTGGCGCCGATGTCCATGCGGGTGCAGGCGTTCGAGATCATCAGGACCTGGCTGTTCTATTCGGTGGTGCAATCCGAGCTGCTGTTCGGCCGGGTCCCGTGGCGCACGGCGCTGATCTCCGGCTGGGGACTGAGCGAGCAGGGCAAGAAGCTGTCCAAGCGCGACCTCGACCGCTCGACGGGCGCCGATGGCTACAACCGGTACGTGCCGGACGACGTGATGGCCAAGTACGGCGCCGACGCGCTGCGCCTGTGGGCGACGCGGGGTCGCATCGGCACCGACCTGCGCTACAACGAGAAGGACGTGCGGACCGGCCGGAAGTTCGCGGTCAAGCTGTGGAACGTAGGCCGGTTCCTGTCCATGAACCTCGGCGATTTCGACCCGGCCCGGGTCCCGGCGCCGCAGGAGCGGCACATCGTGGATCGCTGGGTGCTCTCGCACCTGGCCGACGCGGTGGCCGAGACCACGGCGGCCTTCGAGGCCCACGATTACATGCAGGCCCACCAGGCTGCCTCGCGGATGTTCTGGTCCGTGTACTGCGATCGCTACATCGAGATGGTCAAGGACCGGGCCGACGAGGCCAGCGCCCGGTGGACGCTATGGGAGTCGTTCCGGGTACTGCTCGGGTTGTTCGCGCCGTTCGCGCCGTTCCTGACGGAGCACATGTACCAGCGGTTCTACCGCCAGCACGAGGACGCGGTCTCACTGCACCTGTCCCGGTGGCCTGAGGCCGACCCCCGGTGGGCGACCGACCGGACGGCGGTGGACCAGCTCGCGGTCATCCTCGACGCGACCCGGGTCTTGCGCAGCGCCGAACGGCTCGGCAACTCGGCGCGGCTCAGCCAGCTGATCCTGCAGGCGCACGATCCGTCGGCCGCTGCGCTCCTCGACCAGATCGCCGAACCGCTCCGGGTCGCAGCGCGGGCGGATGTAGTGGTCCGCGGCCCGGCCGGCCACCCGAGCGGCGTAGACGGGATCACGGTCGGCATCGTCGTCTAACGGGGCAGGTCGGCCAGCACGTCGCGGGCCATCGCGACATCGGCGGCCAGTTTCCCGGCGCGGCTGAGCGTGGGGCTGAACAGCACGTCAGTGAAGCTCATCTCAATATCGGCGTTGCCCGATACGACATACAGATCTACCTCGGGATTTCCCAGCGAGGTCTCGAATATGGCGGTCGCCTGGTCACCGAGGCCCTTCACCGGTCGCGCCCCGTCGAACGTGTTCCCGTTCGGGTTCTGATGGCCGGTCTGAAGTGCGGTCTGGTATCCGCCCAGCGCGCCGTCGGCATCGACGTAGATGGTGACGAAGAGGCTCAGGCTCCCATTCTGCGCACCCCAGCCGCAATCGCTGAGCTGCGGCAGCCCTCCGACGTTCGGGAGCGGGATCAGATCCACCGTGGCGCCGGGTGCGTACGTGGCCAGCGTCCACGCCTTGATCAGAGTGCAGGCGTCGTGCGGGCTGGTGTACACCGGCCCCTGCGGATAAGACGATGCACTGCGACTGGCCAGGCGGCTAGCCCGTCGCGAGCCATCGCGACGCCAGCCGCCAGGAGCGTGGCGCGGTCCAGCGCGGACGACGGGCCGAACCAGTAGTCGAGCTCGTCGACGCCCGACTAGCGTCACGCGGCTGCGGTGCGGCGTCGTTTTCGAGATGATCATGGCTGCTATCCCTGCGTGGAAGGAAGATTGCCTGAACAAAATGTCAAACTCAATTCGCAGACCGAACAGACGGCCGCGTAGCGGCCACCTTGTTCGCACGATTTTCGCGGTGGATCTGGAGAAATCCACCGAACGGACGGACGTGGCAAAGGGCCTGCTTCGTGATGTCATGTACGAGCTAGTCGAAAAGGCCATGGCGGAAACCGGGATCACGACCAGGCACCGGGAGCCGCTCACTGACCGCGGCGACAGCGTGCTGGTCCTGATTAGGCCGCACGACGATGTGCCTAAGGTGCTACTGCTTGGCAGGCTGATACCGGTCCTGGCCACCCTTCTTGCAGAATACAACGCCTCGGTTACCGATCCTGAGCTGAGAATGAGGATGCGCGCGGTAATCCACTCGGGTGACGTTCGCAGTGATTCCCGAGCCTTCTTCGGCGAAGAGATTGACGTTGCCTTCAGGCTGCTAGAGTCCCCTACTCTGAAGAAGATACTGAGCGAAGAGACCATCTTGCCACTCATTCTTGTGATCTCGAAGGAAATCCATACCAGTATCGTCCGTCACGGACTTGTTGACCGCGAGGCCTATAAAAGGCGGATCAGAGTTCATGTAGGCGACCAATATCACTACGGATGGGTTCATATCCCGACGCCGTTGTTGAAGGTTTAAGACCCGCTTTCCGGATGCCGAGAGACCGGCGCCCGGCCATGCGCGTCAGCAATTGAAGGTTTTGCCGGTCTGGCTTCATAAACTTGTCACTGGGCCAGCTCTACCAGTATCATTTTCCGGCTTGTGAAGTCGCTACCGCGGCCATTGGATATTGGTAGAGGGCGGCGACCGCACGCGCGGCCGCCGCGACGCGCTCACGCAGCTCGGCAGGCTCGAGAACCTCGATATCCGCGCCGAAACCCAGGAACTCGCGGCAGGCCTGCTCGACCGACTCGATCGGAACGACGGCGCGGACCCACCCATCGGCCTCGGGCACGCCGGTCTCGGTCAGAGCCCGCGCGGCCGCGCCGGACAGCCGGGCGGCGGCGGCGGGCGCGAGCCTGACCACGGCGTCGCCGCGGTGCAGGAAGGCGCGGAACTCCTCCAGGTACCCCTGCCAGTACCGGGCCAGATCGAAGCCAGCGGGAACCGCGAACTCCTCATCAAGGACGCGCAGCTCGAGGATCTGGTCGACCCGGTAGGTGCGCGGCCCGGGACCCGCCACCAGGTACCACCGCCCCGCCTTCAGGACCAGTCCGTACGGTTCCAGCCGCCGGTCCACGTCGGTGGGCTCCTTCCACCGGCGGTAGCGGACCTGAAGCACGCGGCCGCGCCACGCCGCGCTCGCCACGGCAGGCAGCAGCGGCACCTCCCCGGCGTCGTAGTCGTGGGAGTACCAGCCCGGAGCGTCGAGGTAGAACCGCACCCGGCCGGCCTGCTCGCCCAGCTCGGGCGGGAGGGCGGCCAGCAGTTTGAGCTGGGCCGCCGCCAGGACCGGGCCCAGCCCCAGGTCGGAGGCGGGCCCGGGCAGGCCGGACAGGAACAGCGCCCTGGCCTCGTCCGCGCTCAGCCCGGTCAGCCGCGTCCGGTAGCCGTCCAGGAGCTGATAGCCGCCGCGGTGCCCCGCGTCCCCGAACAGCGGGATGCCGGCCTCGTGCAATGACTCCACGTCCCGGTACACGGTGCGGACCGAGACCTCGAGCTCGTCGGCGATCTGCGCGGCGGTCAGCCTGCCCCTGGCCTGGAGCAGCAGCAGGAGCGAGACGAGCCGGCTCGCGCGCACATCCTGATTCTGCCGCACTCCACTGACAAGAGATGTCAGTGGATGGACCCTAGCGTGCGATCATGACCTTTACCGAGAAGTTCCTGAGGTCCAGGCCCCCGATCGAGGTGGCCGGGCGCAGCATCAAGCGTTATCACGTCACCCCCGGGCCGGAAGCCGTCGAGCCCGAGATCGAGGAGGCGGCGTTCGCCATCTTGCCCGCGCTGCTGCCCGAGCCGGACGGCACGCCGCCGGCCACCTTCGTGGTGGTGCACCGCAGCCGCGGCGACAACGCGGCCTACCTGAACGCCTACAGCTGGGTCTGGGATAACGTGCTGCACTTCCGGGCTGCGGCCGCGGCCCAGCCGGAGGTCGGCTGCCCGGACACCGACCCGACGCACTTCGTCGTGATCGAGAACCGCCCGTGGATCGGCTGCGTCTGGGAACTGCCGCCGATTGCCCACGAGCGCGACGCGTGGGTCCGCCACATGCTCCTGCCCGACAAGCCCGACCTCGAGGCCTACCTGGCCGATGCCATGCCCGACGGCCTGACCGGACGCGTGGCGTGACCCCCGTGACCCTGGTCGATCTACTGGGTCACCAGCCTCAGCGGCGCGATCGACCCGGGAGTGACCGGCCGGTTCGCCGGCGGCGTCGGCGAGTTCTTCGGCCTGGACACCCATAACGGCATCCCCGTCCTCGTCCGCTACATCTGGTCGCAGATCACCCCGATCTCGGCCAGGTGGGAGCAGGCGTTCGTCGACCGACGACGGGCTGACCTGGGAGGTCAACTGGATCATGAACCTGACCCGGACCTGACCCGCCGGCCCGGCGGCCGCGCGATAACAGCTGCGAGACAATAGCCGGATGCGGACCATCGCCCTGGAAGAGCACTTCTGGACGGCCGAGCTCGCGGCGCCGCCGGGCACCGGGCAGCTCGCGGTGTGGGGCCCGCGCATCGGCGATGAGCTCAGCGATCTCGGCGGCCTGCGGCTCGCCGACATGGACGCCAACGGCATCGACCTGCAGGTCATCTCCCACGTGGCGCCGGCCGCGCAGGGCCTGACCGGGGCCGAGGGCCTGGCCCGGGCCCGCGAGGCCAACGACCAGCTCGCCGCCGCGGTCCGCGCGCACCCGGACCGGTTCGCGGGCTTCGCCACCCTGCCCACCGCCGACCCGCGGGCCGCGGCCGACGAGCTCGAGCGGGCCACCGGCGAGCTCGGCTTCCTCGGCGCCCTGGTCAACAGCACCCTCGGCTCCAACGGCGCGTTCCTGGACGACGCCAGGTTCGAGCCGCTGCTTGATCGCTTCGAGCGGCTCGACGTGCCCCTGTACCTGCACCCGGCGCCGCCCTCGAAGACCCTGCGCGAGGAGCTGTACGGCGGGCTGCCCCCGATGGTGGCGGCCAGGCTGGCCACCGGCGCCTGGGGCTGGCACGCCGAGGCCGGCCTGCACGTGCTGCGGATGGTCGTGACCGGCGTGTTCGACCGTCATCCCGGGCTGCGCCTGATCATCGGGCACTGCGGTGAGATGGTGCCGTTCATGCTGGCCAGGATCGATGCGATGCTGCGCGTGGACGGCCTGGCCCTGAAGCCTTCCGAGTACTTCACCCGCAATATCTGGGTGACGACGAGCGGGCTGTTCAGCATCCCGCCCGTGATGTGCACGATCGGCGTGCTCGGGATCGACCGTGTGCTGTTCAGCGTGGACTACCCGTTCGGCTCCAACGCCGCGGGCCGCGCCCTGCTCGACATTCTGCCGGTGAGCCCGGACGACAAGGCCAAGATCGCGGGCGGCAACGCCGAGCGCGTGCTGGGCCTCAAGCCTGCGTAGCATCAGCAGTCCCACGAGCGTGATTTACGTCACGTCGGTGTTGCCAAAAGTTTGCGCCACGGGACTTATTTACGGCACAATGATGTTGTGAAAAACATGCGGTCCGTCGATGCCTCCACCCAGGTGGGGTCATCTGGCGCTGCCCCGACCCGGGGGCAGGTCGCCCGGCTCATCCTGGAGCTCGGGCCGTCGACCGCCGCGACGCTGGGCAGCAGGCTCGGGCTCACCCCCGCAGCCATCCGGCGTCACCTGGACAACCTGCTGGCCGAAGGCCTCATCGAGACCAGGACGGCCAGGACCTACGGGAACCGGGGCCGGGGCAGGCCGGCCAAGGTCTTCGTGATCACCGACGCCGGGCGCAGCGCGTTCGAGCACGCCTACGACGACCTGGCCACCAGCGCGCTGCGGTTCCTGGCCGAACGGGCCGGCCCGGAGGCCATCGCCGAGTTTGCCCGCGCCCAGATCGCCGACCTGGAGCGCAGGTACGCCCCGGCGGTGGACCGGGGCGAGATCGCCCAACGGGTCCAGGCGCTGGCCGAGGCGCTGTCCGCCGACGGCTACGCGGCCTCGGCGGGCCCCGCGCCCGCGGGCGAGCAGCTGTGCCAGCACCACTGCCCGGTGGCGCACGTGGCGGCCGAGTTCCCGCAGCTGTGCGAGGCGGAAACCGAGGCGTTCGGCAGGCTGCTCGGCACGCCCGTGCAGCGGCTCGCTACGATCGCGCACGGCGACGGGATCTGCACCACGCATATCACGGACCTAGGGAAGGCCGGCCTGGCCGGGGCGGTTGTACCACGGGGAACCAACGAGAACACCACAGAGTCCGGAGGGCTCTTGACATGACCACCACTGCGCAAGAACAGCTCGAAGGGCTGGGCACGTACAGGTTCGGCTGGGCCGACTCGGACGTGGCCGGCGCGTCCGCGCGCCGCGGCCTGTCCGAAGAGGTGGTTCGCGACATCTCGGCCCGCAAGAACGAGCCGGAGTGGATGCTCAACATGCGGCTGAAGGGCCTGAAGTCCTTCGGCCGCAAGCCGCTGCCCACCTGGGGCGCGGATTTGTCCGATATCGACTTCGACAACATCAAGTACTTCGTCCGCTCCACCGAGAAGCAGGCCGCGAGCTGGGACGAGCTGCCCGCCGACATCAAGAACACCTACGACCGGCTCGGCATCCCCGAGGCGGAAAAGCAGCGGCTGATTGCAGGCGTGGCCGCGCAGTACGAGTCCGAGGTCGTCTACCACAAGATCCGGGAAGACCTCGAGGAAAAGGGCGTCATCTTCCTCGACACGGACACCGCGCTGCGGGAGCAGCCGGACCTGTTCCGCGAGTACTTCGGCACCGTCATCCCGCCGGGCGACAACAAGTTCGCCGCGCTGAACACCGCGGTGTGGTCCGGCGGCTCGTTCATCTACGTGCCGAAGAACGTAAAGGTGGAAATCCCGCTGCAGGCCTATTTCCGGATCAACACCGAGAACATGGGCCAGTTCGAGCGGACCCTGATCATCGTGGACGAAGGCGCCTACGTCCATTACGTGGAAGGCTGCACCGCGCCCATTTACAAGTCCGACTCGCTGCATTCCGCGGTGGTCGAGATCATCGTGAAGAAGGACGCGCGCTGCCGTTACACCACGATCCAGAACTGGAGCAACAACGTCTACAACCTGGTGACCAAGCGCGCCATCGCCCAGCAGGGCGCCACCATGGAGTGGATCGACGGCAACATCGGCTCCAAGATCACGATGAAGTACCCGGCGGTCTACCTGATGGGCGAGCACGCCCGGGGCGAGACGCTGTCGGTCGCGTTCGCGGGCGCGGGCCAGCACCAGGACGCCGGCGCCAAGATGGTGCACTGCGCACCGAACACCTCCTCGACCATCGTCTCCAAGTCGGTGGCCAGGGCCGGGGGCCGGACCTCCTACCGCGGCCTGGTCAACGTGCAGGAAGGCGCCGAGCACTCCAAGTCCAACGTCAAGTGCGACGCGCTGCTGGTCGAACACGGTCAGCCGCAGCGACACCTACCCGTACGTGGACGTCCGCGAGGACGACGTGGAGATGGCCCACGAGGCGACCGTGTCCAAGATCTCCGAGGATCAGCTGTTCTACCTGATGAGCCGCGGCATGACCGAGGACGAGGCGATGGCCACCATCGTCCGCGGGTTCGTGGAGCCGATCGCCCGCGAACTGCCGATGGAGTACGCGCTCGAACTGAACCGGCTGATCGAGCTTCAGATGGAGGGGGCGGTCGGCTGATGTCGGCTGGATTGCAGGGAGCGATCGAGTCCGCTCCCGTGACAAGGCTGCACGAGCGGCGGTCCTACGATCCGGAGGACTTCGCCGTGCCCGAGGGCCGCGAGGAGGAGTGGCGGTTCACCCCGCTGCGCCGCCTGCGCGGGCTGCACACCGATTCCCCGCCGGTGCCCACCGGAACGGTGGCCGTGGAAGTAGATCCTGCCCCTGAGGTCAAGATCTTTTCTGCCGAACGGTCGGTGGCTAACGCGGGCCGCACCTTTATCCCGGCCGACCGGGTGAGCGCGCGGGCGTACGCGAGCTTCGGCGAGGCGACCGTGATCACGGTGCCCGCCGACGCGGTCGCGTCGCGGCCGACCGTCGTCACCGTGACCGGCTCGCGGTCGGCGGCGCCGGCTACGGCCACCTGCTGGTGCAGGCCGAGCCGTTCTCCCGGGCCGTGGTCGTGCTCGACTACCGGGGCAGCGCCACCTACGCGGACAACGTCGAGCTCGTGGTGGGCGACGGCGCGGCGCTGTCGGTGGTCAGCGTGGCGGACTGGGACGACGACGCCGTGCACGTAGCGCACCACTACGCCACGCTCGGCCGGGACGCCCGGCTCCGGCACGCGGCGGTCACCCTGGGCGGTTCCGTGGTCCGGCTGGGCACCGAGGTCCGCTACGACGGCCCGGGCGGCGACGCCGAGCTGACCGGGCTGTACTTCGCCGACGCCGGCCAGCACCTGGAACACCGGCTGTTCGTCGACCACGACGTGCCGAACTGCCGCAGCCGCGTCACCTACAAGGGCGCGCTGCAGGGCAAGGACGCGCACGCGGTCTGGATCGGCGACGTGCTGATCAGGCCCGAGGCGAGCGGCACCGACACCTACGAGTACAACAGGAACCTGGTGCTGACCGACGGCACCCGGGTCGACTCGGTGCCGAACCTGGAGATCCTCACCGGGGAGATCGTCGGGGCCGGGCACGCGAGCGCCAGCGGGCGGCTCGAGGACCACCACCTGTTCTACCTGATGGCCCGCGGCATCCCGTTCGAGGAGGCCCGCAAGCTGGTCATCCGGGGGTTCTTCGGCCAGCTGATCGGCGCCATCGAGGTTCCTGAGCTGCGAGAGCGGATCGCCGAGGCGGTCGAGGCGGAGCTGAAGGGGTCGCTATGACCGAAACCCGCGTCTTCACCAGGGCGTGCGCGCTGTCCGACCTTCCCGCCGAGGGCGTGATCGGGGTCGAGGTGGAAGGCGAGCCCGTCGCCGTGGCGCGCGCCGAGGGCAAGGTCTACGCGCTGCGCGACGTGTGCTCGCACGCCGAGGTTCCGCTCTCCGAGGGCGAGATCTACGACCACACGGTCGAGTGCTGGCTGCACGGATCATGCTTCGACCTGCGCACCGGCGAGCCCACCGGGCTGCCGGCCACCGAGCCGGTGCCCGTTTACCCCGTCAAGATCGAAGGCGACGATGTCTACGTCGCCATAGGTAAGGAGTCATAGTGGCCACCCTCGAGATCCGCGACCTGCACGCCAGCGTGGAGGAGAGCCCGGGCGTGCACCGGGAGATCCTGCGGGGCGTGGACCTGATCGTCGCCGAAGGGGAAACGCACGCGATCATGGGCCCGAACGGCTCGGGCAAGTCCACCCTGGCCTACGCGATCGCCGGCCACCCGAAGTACCTGGTCACCAAAGGCAGCGTTACCCTCGACGGCGAGGACGTGCTGGCCATGACGGTCGATTCCCGCGCCCGGGCCGGGCTGTTCCTGGCCATGCAGTACCCGGTCGAGGTCCCCGGCGTGTCGGTGTCGAACTTCCTGCGCACCGCGGTCACCGCGGTCCGGGGCGAGGCGCCCAAGCTGCGCGACTTCGTCAAGGAACTGCGCGGCGCGATGGCCGCGCTGTCCATCGACCCGGCCTTCGCCGAGCGCAACCTGAACGAGGGCTTCTCCGGCGGGGAGAAGAAGCGCCACGAGATCCTCCAGCTCGAGCTGCTCAACCCGAAGATCGCGGTGCTGGACGAGACCGACTCAGGCCTGGACATCGACGCGCTCAAGGTCGTGGCCGAGGGGATCAACCGGTTCGGCGACAAGCCCGGGCACGGGGTCCTGCTGATCACCCACTACACCCGGATCCTGCAGTACGTGACGCCGGACTTCGTGCACGTGTTCGTGGGCGGCCGGATCGTCGAAGAGGGCGGCCCCGAACTGGCCGAACGCCTGGAGAACGAGGGTTACGAGAAGTTCGTCGGGGCCCAGTCATGATCTTTCCCGGGCACCTCGACGTCGAGGCGATCCGCGCCGACTTCCCGATCCTGGCCAGGACGGTGCGCAACGGCAACCCGCTGATCTACCTGGACTCCGGGGCGACCTCGCAGAAGCCGGTCCAGGTGCTCGACGCCGAGCGCTCGTTCTACGAGCTGCATAACAGCGCCGCGCACCGCGGTACCCACTTGCTCGGCGAGGAGGCCACCGACGCCTACGAGGGCGCCCGCGTCAAGGTCGCCGCGTTCCTCGGCGTCCAGCCCGGCGAAGTCGTATTCACCAAGAACGCCACCGAGGCGATCAACCTGGTCGCCTACGCCATGAGCAATGCGACGGTGACCGCGGGGTCGGAGCGGTTCCGGGTTCTGCCCGGCGACGAGATCCTGATCACCGAGATGGAGCACCACGCCAACCTCGTCCCCTGGCAGCAGCTGTGCGAGCGGACCGGCGCCACCCTGCGCTGGCTCGGCGTCACCCCGGACGGCCGGCTCGACCTGGACCGGCTGGACGCGATGATCACCGGGCGGACCAAGATCGTCGCGGTGACCCACCAGTCGAACGTCACCGGGACGATCCCGCCGGTCGCCGAGATCGCCCGCGCCGCGCACGACAAGGGCGCCCTGGTGCTCGCGGACGCCGCCCAGTCGGTGCCGCACCAGCCGGTCGACGTGGCCGCGCTCGGCGTGGACTTCCTGGCCTTCTCCGGGCACAAGATGCTCGGCCCGTACGGGATCGGCGTGCTGTTCGGCCGGGCCGAGCTGCTCGAGGCCATGCCGCCGTTCCTGACCGGCGGATCGATGATCGAGGTGGTGCGGATGGAGGGCAGCACGTTCCTGCCGCCGCCGCAGCGCTTCGAGCCCGGCGTGCCGCCCGTGGCCGAGGCGGCGGGCCTGGCCGCCGCCGTGGACTACCTGAGCGACCTGGGCATGGGCAACGTCGCGGCGCACGAGGAATCGCTGACCGCGCACACGCTCGACGCGCTGCGCGAGATCAACGGCGTGCGCATCCTCGGCCCGGATACCACCAAGGACCGGGGCGGCGCGGTGGCCTTCGACGTCGAGGGCGTCCACCCGCACGACGTCGGCCAGGTGCTCGACGAGCTCGGCGTCGCGGTGCGCACCGGCCACCACTGCGCCTGGCCGCTGCACCGGGCCCTGGGCGTTCAGGCCAGCACCCGTGCCACCTTCTACGTGTACAACACGCACGACGAGGTAGACGCCCTGGCCGACGGAATCCGCTACGCTCAGCGCTTCTTCGGCGCCCGGCAATAGGCTTCTCGTTTTCCGTGTTAGGAGGTGACGTGACGCAGCTCGAGTCGATGTACCAGGAAATCATCCTGGATCACTACCGCAACCCCCATCACAAGGGACTGCGGGAGCCTTTCGACGCCGAAGTGCACCACGTCAACCCGGTGTGCGGGGACGAGGTGACCCTGCGGGTCACCCTCAAGGACGTCGACGGCGAGCCCGTGGTGGAGGACGTCTCGTACGACGCGCTCGGCTGCTCGATCAGCCAGGCCAGCGCGTCGGTGCTCAGCGACCTGGTCATCGGCAAGCCGGTCAGTGAGGCGATGCTGGTCAACCAGGCGTTTCTCGAGCTGATGCAGTCACGCGGCGAGAAGGACCCTGACGAGGGCCTGCTCGAGGACGCAGTGGCGTTCGCCGGGGTGTCCAAGTACCCGGCCAGGATCAAGTGCGCCCTGCTCGGCTGGATGGCATGGAAAGACGCGACCGCGCGGGCCCTGGAGGTAGGACGATGACGGAAAACACGACAACGCAGGACACCGAGCCTGAGGTGGCTGGAGACTTCACTGGCGAGCTCACGGCCGAGCAGGAGGACGTGCTCGAGGCCCTGCGCGACGTGGTGGACCCCGAACTCGGGATCAACGTGGTGGACCTCGGCCTGGTCTACGGGGTGGACGTCGACGCCGACCGGGTGGCGACCATCGACATGACCCTGACCAGCGCCGCGTGCCCGCTCACCGACGTGATCGAGGACCAGGCCCGGGAAGCCCTGGACGGCGTGGTGACGGACTTCCGCATCAACTGGGTGTGGATGCCGCCGTGGGGTCCGGAGAGCATCACCGAGGACGGGCGCGAACAGCTCCGCGCCCTCGGCTTCAATATCTAACGGGCCGGATGTAGAACGGCTCCGCGTGCGCGGAGATCCACTGGTCCACGTCGTCGGGCTCCTCCCTCGCCGGGGAACGTGACGTCGATAGGGAAGCCCTGCTCGGGGACCGCGCGGACGGCCTGCTCGATCGCCCCGATGACGTCGTCGCGGGCGGCCTCGCTGGCTGGGTTGTCCAGCGTGACCGAGATGACCAGCCCCTCGCCCTGCCCGGGAACCGACAGCCAGGCCCGAGATGCCTGGCGGACATCGGCGATGGCGCCCAGCGCGGCCCGGATCTCGGTCAGCAGCGTGACCGGATCGGCGGGCGGACGGCCCACCCGTACCTCGGTGCCGTCGGTGACCACGAGCGTCGAGGCCAGGTAGCCGACACCCTCGGGGTAGATGGGCACGCTGGCCGCCGCGCCGGGGTTCAGGGCGATGCCGACCCCGGCCGGCAGCCGCCTGGCCAGCTCGGCGGCCGGGACCACGATGTGCGGCATGGCCGCGAACGGCCCGTCGCCGGGCGACCGGCGGCTCAGGTCCTCCGGCAGGTGCTGGGCGGGAACCGGTATCTGCCCGGCGGGCCTGGCGCGCCCGTGCCAGGCCACGAGTTGCCGCGCGGAGGTGAACGCCGGCACGAACTCGGCGCCCAGGTAGGTGACGGTCGGCAGCAGCACGGCCGATCCGTCCGTGACCGGCCGCTCCTTGTCGGGCAGCGGGAGCCAGAGCCGCCCTCGGCTAAGCTCGTCGAGCAGGTCGGTGACCCGCTCCGGATCCTTGACCGCAGCGGACAGGGCCTGCTCGATCGCGGCGGGCGTAAGGTCCGGCCGGGATGCTGAGGCGAGCGGAGCTTCCGGGCCGGGCCGGCGCCGGCCGGGCCGGCCCGGGTGCCCCCAGGCGACAGCACCGGGCCGCATGAACGTTCCCCCGTGCGACATGGCGGAGCCCGACGCAGCGGAGCCTGGATTGGTCGGAGCAGTCGGGTTCGTCGGGTTCATAGGCGTTGTCCTGTCATCGACTGGCTAGGGCGGGGGTTCAGGCCACTAATAGTACGGATAGTAAGCACGTTAAGGCGGTGCGTAATGAAGAATCCGGCGGCCGGCGGCGGACGCTGGGTGGAAGTTCCGCCAGAGCGCCTGGTGTCCTGGATCGTCACGTTCACGCACCGTCACGGCGCCGGGTCCGTGTGGTGCGACGCGGCCGGCGTGACCGTCACGTTCACGGCCGCGGACGGGTCAGTGGCCGAGTGCCATCCGCCCTTCCCGCCGCTGCGCCGGGAAACCGGCCCCGACCCGAAGGCGCCCGAGGCGGCCGCGGAGGCCATCGCAGCCCACGCCGCGGCAGACCGCACGGTCGGCGTCTTGCTGGTCCGGCTGGGCGGTTACGCGGTCGGCGTGTTCGCCGGCGCGCCGCCCCGGCTGGTGAGTTCCAAGGCGGGCAGCAGGCCGGTGCACGGCCGGAGCGCGGCGGGCGGCTGGTCTCAGCAGCGCTTCGCCCGGCGCCGGGAGAACCAGGCCGCCACCGCGCTGCGGGCGGCCGCCGACGCCGCGGCCGCGATCTTCCGCCCGCACCGCCTGGACGCGCTCGTCCTGGGCGGCGACAAGCGGTCCATCGCGGGCCTGCGCGGCGACCCGCGGCTGGTGCCGTACCTGGGCCTCGCCACCGACCGCTTCCTCACCGTTCCCGATCCGCGGCTCGCCGTACTGAAGGAGATTCCGCGTTCCTTCCTGGCCATCCGCATCCGCCTGACCGAGCCGGAATCCGTTAGCCCTGCGTGAGCCGGTCACGTACACTGGATGACGTGCTGCGCACGACGGACTAGAGACACCTTCCCGGGGCTGTGCTGGCCCGGGGGGACGACCCCCCGGAACCCCCCGAGGGTCTGTCCGTTTCCGTCCGTTCTGCAGGAGCAGCGAATCATGATCGTGGCAAGCGACATCGAACTGCGGGCTGGCGCGCGCCTGCTGCTGGAAAGCGCGTCGTTCCAGGTGGCAGCGGGGGACCGGATCGGCCTGGTGGGCCGGAACGGGGCCGGCAAGACCACGCTGGCCAAGGTGCTGGCCGGGCAGGGCCAGCCAGCTGCGGGCTCGGTCCGCCGGTCAGGCTCGGTCGGGTACCTGCCGCAGGATCCGCGCACCGGCGACCTGGACACGCTGGCCATCGACCGGGTGCTGTCGGCGCGCGGGCTCGACCAGCTCCGAGCCGACCTGCGCGCGGCGGAGGCGCAGATGGCCGACCCCGATTCCGGCGCCGCGGCCGCCGCCATCCGCAGGTACGGCAGGCTCGAGGAGCGGCTGGCGGTGCTCGGCGGGTACGCCGCGGAATCGCAGGCCGCCTCGATCACGGCCAGCCTGGGCCTGCCCGACCGGGTGCTGCAGCAGCCGCTGCACACCCTGTCCGGCGGCCAGCGGCGCCGGATCGAGCTGGCCAGGATCTTGTTCTCCGGTTCGCAGACCATGCTGCTGGACGAGCCGACCAACCACCTGGACGCCGACTCGGTGGTCTGGCTTCGTGATCACCTCAAGAGCTACCGCGGCGGCCTGGTGGTGATCAGCCACGACGTTGGCCTGCTCGCGGACGTGGTGAACAAGGTGTTCTACCTCGACGCGCAGCGCGCCTGCCTGGACATGTACAACCTCGGCTGGCACGCCTACCTGCAGCAGCGCGAGACCGACGAGCGGCGCCGCAGGCGCGAGCGGGTCAACGCGGGCCGGCAGGCGAGCGCCCTGATGGCTCAGGCGGACAAGATGCGGGCCAAGGCGACCAAGGCCAGGGCGGCGCACAACATGCAGCGCCGGGCCGAGCGGCTGCTGGCCGGAGTCGAGGAGGAACGTACCGCGGACCGGGTCGCCAGGCTCCGCTTCCCGGTGCCCGCGCCGTGCGGCCGCACCCCGCTCGCCGCGGCCGGCCTGTCCAAGTCATACGGGTCGACGGAAGTATTCTCCGGCGTCGATGTGGCCGTCGACCGGGGGAGCCGGGTGGTGGTCCTGGGGCTCAACGGCGCGGGAAAGACGACCCTGCTCCGGCTCCTGGCCGGGCTGGAAAGCCCGGATACCGGAAAAGTCACGCCGGGGCACGGCCTCTGCCTCGGATATTACGCCCAAGAGCATGAAACGCTGGAAACCGAACGGACTGTCCTGGCTCACATGCGTACCGCCGCGCCGGACCTTACCGAATCGCAGCAGCGCAAGGTTCTGGGGTCATTCCTGTTCTCCGGTGATGACGTGGAAAAACCCGCGGGCGTGCTTTCAGGTGGTGAGAAGACGAGGCTTGCCCTAGCTCTTCTTGTTGTATCAGGCGCTAACGTGCTGTTGCTCGATGAGCCGACCAACAACCTCGATCCGGCCAGCCGTGAGGAGGTTCTCGGCGCGCTGAGAAGCTTCCGCGGCGCGATAGTTCTTGTGACGCATGATGAAGGTGCGGTGGAAGCGCTTTCGCCAGAGCGCGTTATCGTCCTGCCGGACGGCGTGGAAGACGCATGGAGCGAGGATTTCGCAGACCTTGTCGCACTTGCGTAAGCACGTTCATCTGCACCGTGCGTTCAATGTGTGCGTTTCCCCTATCGCCGGATAAAAATAGGTGATCTTTAGCGCCATCTGGGTAGTCAATCGGCCGGCCATGCCTGATCATTGCGGAGTGGGATCTGTAACTCCGTGATGACTTCAGTTAACAGGAGGTGCATGTGGTCGAGACTCTCAAGAAAGGCACGCGGGTGACCGGCGTGGATCGCAGCAAGCTGGCGACGTTGCTGCGCCGGAGGTACGACTCCGGCGAGAGCATCCGTTCCCTGGCCGCCTCGACAGGACGGTCGTACGGGTTCGTCCACCGGATTCTCACCGAGACCGGAGTGAAGTTGCGCGGGCGTGGTGGCGCGACCCGCAGCAGCAAAGCCAAGGTAAAGCACTAGAGGCCACGCTAGGTGGCGCCGGCCCGGCCCTGCCGGGACCCCGCCCGGACGGCCGCCTGGAAATCTGTTTTGGGAGTTCGCTGCTAGCTGATAGCGTTCCTGCCCGGCACGGGAACGAATTCCGCCTCTGCGGAGGTTCTTCAGGGCATGTACGGCCGGGGCCATGTGTTCATGGGGTTCAGGATGGACCCCTCCATCACCAAGCAGAAGCTCAAGCCGGGCACGGTCCGCCGGATCGCCGCATACGCCCGGCCCTACCGGTGGTATCTCGCCATCTTCCTCCTGGCCACCTCGGTCGACGCGGTGATCACCGTGGTCAACCCCCTGCTGCTGAGAACGCTCATCGACCGCGGCATCCTGGCCCGTAATGACGGGATCGTCATCGGGATCGCCATCGCGGTCGCGGCGGTCGCGATCTTCGACGCGGCGCTCGGCTTCGCGATCCGCTGGTTCTCGGCGCGGATCGGCGAGGGTCTCATCTACGACCTGCGCACCCAGGTGTTCGATCACGTGCAGCGGCAGCCGATCGCGTTCTTCACCCGGGCCCAGACCGGGTCGCTGGTCAGCCGGCTCGACGGGGACGTGGTCGGCGCGCAGCAGGCCATCACCTCCACCTTGTCCGGCGTGATCTCCAACCTGATCAGCCTCGTCGTCCTCCTGGTGGCGCTGTTTTACCTATCCTGGATGGTCAGCGTCATCGCCCTGGCCATGATCCCGCTGTTCATCCTGCCTGCCCGGCTGGTCGGCCGCAGGCTGCAGCGGCTGACCCGCGAATCGATGCAGCTCAACGCCGAGATGGGCTCGATGATGACCGAGCGCTTCAACGTGGCCGGGGCGCTGCTGGTCAAGCTGTTCGGCCGGCCCCGCGAGGAGTCCAGGGTGTTCGGCAGCCGCGCGATCAAGGTGCGCGACATCGGCGTCACCCAGGCCATGTACGGCCAGGTGTTCTTCGTCTCGCTCACCCTGCTCGCCTCGCTGGTGACCGCCTTGGTCTACGGGCTCGGCGGGACGCTGGTCATCGACGGCACCTTCCAGATCGGCACCCTCGTCGCCCTGACCACGCTGCTCGGCCGGGTCTACGGCCCGATCACGTCGCTGTCCAACGTGCAGATCAACGTCATGACCGCGCTGGTCAGCTTCGACCGGGTGTTCGAGGTGCTCGACCTGAAGCCGCTGATCGACGAGCGTCCCGACGCCGAGGTGCTGCCCGCCCAGGTCACCGTCGACGGCGGAGGCCAGGCGGCACCGGAGATCCAGTTCGACCGCGTGTCGTTCCGGTACCCGTCGGCGTCCGAGGTCTCGCTGGCCTCGCTGGAGTCGATCGCGCTGCCCGCCCCCGAGCGCCCGGCCTCCGCGGCGGGAGTCCTGCACGACGTGAGCTTCCAGGCGCCGTCGGGTCAGCTGACCGCGCTGGTCGGTCCGTCGGGTGCGGGCAAGACCACGATCACCGCGCTGGCGGCGCGGCTGTATGACCCGGGCGAGGGCGCGGTCCGGATCGGCGGCCGCGACCTGCGGGACGTCACGCTGGAGTCGCTGCACGACGTGGTGGGCGTGGTAACCCAGGACTCGCACCTGTTCCACGACACGATCCGGGCCAACCTGTTGTACGCCCGGCCTATCGCCACCGAACTGGAGCTCATCGAGGCCTGCGAGGCGGCCCAGATCTGGGACCTGATCTCGGAGCTGCCGGATGGGCTGGACACCGTGGTGGGTGACCGGGGGTACCGGCTGTCGGGTGGGGAGAAGCAGCGGGTGGCGCTGGCCCGCCTGCTGCTGAAGGCCCCGTCGGTGGTGGTGCTGGATGAGGCGACGGCGCATCTGGACTCGGAGTCAGAAGTCGCGGTGCAGCGGGCGTTGAAGCGCGCGCTGTCCGGCCGGACCTCGCTGGTGATCGCGCACCGGCTGTCGACGATCCGGGAGGCCGACCAGATCCTGGTCGTCGACGAGGGCCGGATCATCGAGCGCGGCACCCACGCCGAATTGCTGGAGGCCGGCGGCTTGTACGCCGACCTGTATCACACCCAGTTCGCCGGCCAGGCCGTCTAGGGACTTCTAGGCTCGACCGATACCCTGAAGCATGTGATCCGGCCGGTGCTTCGGGTGCGCCGCCGGGCTCATGGCCGCCTCGAACGACGGGCTGGCGAGGCTCGCTCGCAGGCTACGGACCGTGCAATGCCTGCTGGCCGTGCTGGTACGCCTGGTCAGCCTGGACCGGTTCGGGATATCCCGCCGTCTGGGCCGCAAGGACGCCAAGCGCAGGCGGTACACCGACGTGACGGTGGGTCACCGCGACCGGCTGGCCGCCAGCAGCATGCTCAGCGTGGCGACCGGGCAGGACGGTGTCCTGATCTGGGGCACCGGGCACCTGCCGGGCATCTCGGCACTGCTGGCCGAGCAAGGGTTCAGGCACGTCAAGACCGAATGGCTGAGGTCGGACGGCTGCCGGGCACCATTACGTCGCTGCGGGTCATCATGCAGTCAAGATGACGCGGTCCCCTGATGCGCAGGCGCCGAGCTTAGCTGGCGTAGCCGAGGCGGCGGAGTTCCTCGCCGGCGAGCTTGGTCAGCTGGGCGATGTCGTCGGTGCCGAGAGCGGATCCCGGTGTACGGCGAGCGCGGGCGCGGTTGCGTGACGTGCGCGCCTCGTCGCGGATCTGCGCGGCTGACACGGCGGTACCGGTGAAACGCGAAAGGTCGGCCAGGGCGTCATCCGGCTTGCTCATCAGATCCTCGTACCGGATCGTCTTGAGCTGGCCGGCCGGGAGGCTATGGTGCAGCCTCGCGGCCAGGCGGACCGACCAGCGCCAGCGCAGCGCGCACCGGCCGGCGGGCGACAGCCGGGGCCAGATCTCGCGGTCGTCCTCAGTTTCGATGCCGAAAAACGGGTTGGGGAACTCGGTGTCCATGTTCACGAAGCTGGGCCGGAACCAGGACATGACCACCGGGTCGGCGAGCATGCTGGCCACCACGTCCTGGCCGTCCCTGATCACCTGGACGATCCGCGCGTCGGGAAACGCGTACGTGAGCGCCTCCGCGCAGTAGATGAGGTCCGGGCTCGCGTCCCCGAACCTCTCAAGTCCCCGCAGGTCAACGCAGGGGCCCACGGCGTCGGCGGGAAGCCCTGCCGCGGCCCGGCATTCGCGGGTGCATTCCAGGCAGCTGTGCGCGCTAACCTGCCAGCCTTGCGCGAAGGCGTCCCTGATGACGGCGGCCGCGGCCTGCGGCCGGCCCTGGTGCATGGACGGCCGCCTGGCGAAGGCGTAGACGGTGCGCAGCACGCTGGGCTGGCCGATCGTGACGTGAAAGCCCGGGGACGCCTTCAGCGCCCGGCCGATGAGATCCGCTCCCGAGTGCGGCGCGCCGACCACGAACACCGGCTGATGGACGCTGCGGGAGTTGACGATGAGGATGTGACGCGGGGAGGCCATGGTCGATGGGTCCGGAGCTTCTCAGCCCGGTACGCTTCGGCGCTCGTCCCATGGACCGCGCCGGTGCTCCTCGGCGTGCCCGCCGAGGTTGAGGGCCGTCTGCACGAGCGGGACGTGGCTGAACGCCTGCGGCATGTTGCCGACGAGCCTGCGGTAGCGAGGATCGTACTCCTCGCTGAGCAGCCCGACGTCGTTACGCAGGGCGAGCAGCCGGTCGAAGAGCTCGATCGCCTCCTCGTGCCGACCGCTCAGCTCGAGCGCGTTCGCCAGCCAGAAACTGCAGGCCAGGAAGGCTCCCTCCGAGCCCGCCAGGCCGTCCACCGCCGATGTGCCGTCGGCGGGCAGCTCATACCGGCGCAGGAAGCCGTCCTGCATGAGGTCACGCTGCAGGACCTTCATGGTCGAGACCACCCGGGGATCATCGGGGGGCAGGAAACCTACGTCGGAGATGAGCAGGACCGAGGCGTCGAGCTCAGCCGCGCCGTAGTACTGCATGAACGCGCCGCGCGCGGAGTCATAGCCCTTCTCGCACACCTCCCGCTTGATCTCGTCGCAGGTACCCCGCCACTTGGCAGCCAGCTCCGCCTCGCCCACATCGTCGGCGTAGGTGGCGGCGCGATCGAAGGCGACCCAGGCCATCACCTTGGAGTGCACGAAGTGGCGCCGCGGCCCGCGGACCTCCCAGAGCCCCTCGTCCGGCTCGGCCCAGTGCCGTTCGAGGAAACCGAGCAGCGAGCGCTGCAGCGACCAGGTGTGCCTGTCGTCGTGAAGGCCGGACTTGCAGCTGAGCTGGAGCGCGTCGATGACCTCACCGTACACGTCGAGCTGGAGCTGGCCGGCCGCCGCGTTGCCGATGCGGACCGGCGCCGACCCCTCGTACCCCGGCAGCCAGCCCGCCTCCCACTCGGCCAGCCGCCGTTCGCCGGCCACGCCGTACATGATCTGGATGTCCTGGGGATCCCCGGCGATCGCCCGGCCCAGCCAGAGCCGCCACGCCTTGGCCTCGTCGGTGTACCCGGTGCGCAGCAGCGCCTCGAGGGTGATGGTCGCGTCGCGGAGCCAGCAGTACCGGTAGTCCCAGTTACGTACGCCGCCGATGTCCTCGGGCAGCGAGGTGGTGGCGGCGGCCACGATGCCGCCGGTGGGACCATAGGTGAGCGCCTTCAGGGTGATCAGTGACCGGATCACGGCGTCGCGGTACGGACCCTGATAGGTGCAGCGCGAGACCCAGCCTTCCCAGAACTTCTGCGTCTCCGCCAGGGACCGAGAGGCGTCCAGGCGAGCGGGCTCGCCCTCGTGCGAGGGCAAATAGGTGAGCACGAAGGGGATGACCTGGCCCGCGGCAACCTCGAACGTCGCGGTGTGCGACAGGTCATGCGGGGTCTTCGGGTTCAGGTCGACCGGGGTGCGCAGCCAGATCGAATCCGGGCCCGCGATGGCCCTGATGCCGCCGCTGGTCTTGGTAACCCACGGCACGATGGACCCGTAGCCGAAACGCATCGTCAGCCGGAGGTTCATGGTGACGGCCCCGCTCACGCCCGTCACGATGCGGACGAGAACGGGCGGTTCGCCGTTTTCCCGCGGCGGCATGAAGTCGGTGACCCGGGCGATCCCGTCGGCCGTCTCCCACTGGGTTTCCAGGATCAGCGTGTCGCCCGCGTACCGCCGACTGGCGCTGGACTGGCCCGGACCATCCGCGGGCGCGATCCGCCACTGGCCGTGGTCTTCGGTCCCCAAAAGCGCCGCGAAGCACGCCTCGGAGTCGAAACGCGGCAGGCACAGCCAGTCCACCGAGCCGTCGGCGCAGATCAATGCAACCGACTGCATGTCACCGACGATGGCGTAATCCTCGACCCGGCCGACCACATGTCCTCCTGGATAGGTACTCCTTGCCGATACCGTACTAGCCACCCGCTGCCCGTAGGCTGACCTCATGCCGGTACTACCCGATGTAGTCGGCAGCCACAGCACCGCTCCCCGATGCCGAAGCCGCCGGCTGATCGCCGCGGGAGCAGCGGTCGCGGCGATAACCGCACTGGCCGGCTGTTCGCAGTTCGACTCCGCGCTCGGGCAGCGGCAGGCCGTTGTCACCTTCCGTGATGGCACATCGCTTCAGCAGCGTATGACTGTGCGCACGACCTGCGCCAAGACACCGGCCGTGACCCCGCAGCCGCTGCCCTCCGACACCAACTCGCCCTACGCGCTCGAGCAGGTCATCTACCAGATCAATAAGGCGAGCGACGCGGACGTGGCACTACTGGAGGAATGCCTGTCCAAATTCCCGTCCGTAGCCGGCGTGACGTTGCAAGACTCAAGTGACGAAGGGAACTGAAGGGGCTGCCATTCGCCCTCGTGGGCGCCAGCCACGCGGTGAAGGCGCGGCGGCCCTTCGTGGGCTGGGAAGATGGCGCCGAGCCGCTTCGGTGGTGTGCCGCTGGCCGTGATCAATCGGCGGGAACTCCCCAGGTGGCTCGGCCGAGGACGGTCGCTGGGAGGCCTGACCGCCAGATGCCGACTGCGGCGGGCTTTGTCCGCCTGAGCGCTGCCGATGGCGTGCCTCGAGTTTCAGGACTCCGGCTATGAGAGCGGCCACGAACGCCGCAGTAAAGGCTGTAAAGACTCCTACGGCGATCGCAAGGATGGCGGCCGCTGCGCCGCCTGCGACAACGCCCGCCACGACACTGACCGTCAGCGTGAGGGCCGCGATCACGCAGGCGCCCGTCTTGACCGCCCGCATCGCCGCCTTGTTCCCTGAGTGCCGTTGCACCGCCCGGACCGGCTCAGGCGGCCTGGTCGCGGGGATGTCCGCGGTCACCGCGGCCAGCTCGGCATAGGTCCGTGCCGCGATCGTCTGGCCGACCCGCGTGTCCAGCTCGTCCTTGGTCAGCCGACCGTCAACGAACGCGGCCTTGAGGGTATCGATCACCTGTTCGCGTTCGGCATTCGAAGCCCGCATCCGGCCACGGCCTACTGCCGGAGTCTTCGTCTCGTCTCCCGGCCCTGTCATCGCTGACGCCTCCTCACCAGGACGATGCAGGCAAGCGTAGCTCAACCGCAGACAAAGACGCCGCTCTGTACGATCGGACGTAGGCCTATCCGATGAGGCCCTGGTGGTCGCCTAGTTCGGTCGGGGAGACGCGCCAGTGTCACGGTGCAGATCCGGACCCACACTGGGCCCCGGGATGCTACCCGGGCCTGGCGGGTGGTCCGTGGCTGCGGAAGACTTTGGTGCCGTCGGGGCTGCGGGCGGTGGTGGTGCCGTCCGGGTGCAGGGTGACGGTCCAGCCCCACTGGTGAATCGCGACGTGGTGGTGGAACCAGCAGAAAAGCGCACAATCCCACACCGAGGTGGGGCCGCCGTCGGCCTGGTGGGTCAGGTGGTGCACCTCACACGCCGCCGCGGGCTGGTCGCAGCCGCCGGCCCAGCGGCAGTGCTGGTCGCGCAGGATGACCGCGCGGCGGATCGCGGCCGGGATGTCCGCGCTGCGGCCGACGTCCAGCGGCAGGGAGGGGCCGGCCAGCCGGGCGCCGAGCTGGTTCTGGCGCAGGAAGGAGGCCAGGCCGCCGGGGCCGGAGACCAGGTCCACGGCCCGGCCGATGATGGCGTGCTGGAGCATCTCCCGGGCCTGCCCGCCGGGCTCCGGGCCGGGCGGGCCGGGGTCATCGGCGGCGGCCTGCCCTGGCCCGGCCGGGCCCGGGCTGGCCGGGCTGGGGCTGGCCGGCCTGGTGGTCCAGCCGGTCCAGCAGCACGCACAGCTTCACCAGGTCATCCAGGACGGTGACGTCGACCTCGCCGGTGACCACCGGGATCACCGAGGCGTCGCAGGTCATCCCCCGGGCCGCCGGGCCGCTCCAGCCACGCGCCGCCGTCGCTGCCGGTCACCGACGCGGCGGCCCGGTGCGCGGCCCACTTCGCGCGGACCGCGGTGATCCACTGGCCTTGCAGGACCGACCCGCCGTCCATCGCCCGCAGCTCGGGCAGCGACACGTGCACCATGGCCTTGACGGGCTGCCCGGCCCGGTCGGGCAGCAGCCCGGCGGCGACCAGCCGGGTCATGGCCTCTTCGAGCGCGTCGTGGTAGCGCTGCTCTCTCGTCCGGGTGTCCTCGGCTCCTCGGGGGGCGGACAGCGACTCCAGCACGGCGGTGACCACCGCGGCGCAGTCGGGGGTGAGGTCCCCGTCGATGAGGCCGGCGCCGTCATAGGTCGTCTCCACCCGGACCCGGCGGTCCTCAAAGCTCCGCTCCGGCCGGTCCTCATCGCGCAGGGACCGGGCGTAGATCTCGGCGGCCAGCTCGGCCAGGTCCTGCTGCCGGGCCCCGGCCCGCGCCGCCGCGATCAGGATCTGGTCGGCGGCGTCCCGGCACGAGGCCGGGATCTTGTCGATCCACCGGCAGATGGTCGCGGCCATCGAGTCGGTCAGCACGTCGCCCTCGGCCAGCGCGGCGATGACCCGGGGGTGGCCGTCCACCCGGCGGGACCAGGCCAGGTGGGCGCGGGCGGCGGCCCTGGTGATGCGGGTCTGGTGGATCAGCCAGGACGTCGGGGATGTAGTCGGCGTCGGCGGTGTAGCCGCGGCCGGCGGTGAACGCGGCCAGGACCCGGGCCCGGGTCGCGGTGCTGACCGCGTCGTGCTGTTCCTGGGCGCGCAGGTACTCGGCCTGGGCCTGGGGGGTCATCGCGGCGGGGTCGGCGGCGGCCAGGTAGTCCTGCGCGGCGCGCGCCATCGCTATCGCCTCGCTCATGCTGGCGAAAGCGGGGGCGGGGGCGCTCACCGGGGGTCACCTCCGTGGCAGGTGCGGGCGGGACCGGGCCGGGGCTCGAGGCCGGGGCGGCAGCTCTGCTGGGGGCGCGGGGAACGGGCCTGGACGAGGGTCAGGCGGGCCCGTTCGGAAGAATTAGATCTTATGATCTCTTGTTCGAGTTTAACCCAACCCGCTGACATTTTCAGGAAGCGACACGCCGATTAAGGCACCCGGTCTAGATGGTTGACCTGGGCAGCCAGTCGGCCAGGGGCGGCTTCCTGCGAGTAGGAGCTACGGCAATCCTCGATGCCGGGAACCGGACTTCGCCGGCGAGTCACTCGTCGACGAGTTGGCGGTTGCCGTGCGTCAGTCAACGCCAGGACGGCCGGGCCCGCGTGAGCCGGTAGGGCTGACCTGAAGGACGTCCACGGGTGTCGCGTGGCACCCCATTTCCTATTTTGCCGACTCTATGTATAGTGAATCGAGCTAGCTTCCCTATATAAACGATAGATATTAACTGTTTAGGAGTGCGGGATGCGACGTGTCATGGCCGCCGCGATAGCCGGAGCCGCTCTGCTGGTGGCGGGCTGCTCCTCGTCGGCGTCTAGTACGGCCGGTTCGAGCGGCAGCACTGGGACCTCGGGGGATCCGCCGGTGGCGGTGTCGCTGGGCTTCCTGACCAACATCACGCACGCTTCGGCCCTGGTCGCGCTGAAGGAGGGTCTCTTCGCCAAGGCGCTCGGGTCGGCCGGGACGCTGAAGCCGACCGCGTTCAGCACCGGGACCGAGGAGACGACGGCGCTGCTGGCCGGCCAGCTCGACGCCGCTTACGTCGGGCCGAACCCGGCGATCAACGCCTGGCAGAAGTCCGGCGGTACCGCGATCAAGGTGGTCTCCGGCGCCGCCACGGGAGGCGCCTCGGTGGTGGTGGCGAAGGGGATCACCTCGGCCGCGCAGCTTCGCGGCAAGACGCTGGCCACCCCGTCGCTCGGTAACACCCAGGACGTCGCGCTGCGCTACTGGCTGAAGCAGAACGGGCTGACCACTAGCGCGACCGGCGGTGGAGACACCTTTATCAAGCCGACGACCCCCAACTCGGCGGCCGTCCTGGAGTTCAAGTCCGGGCAGATCGCGGGCGGTTCCGAGCCCGCGCCCTACGACGTCGAGATGGTCAGCGACGGCGGCACGGTGCTGGTCAGCGAGCCGGGGGTCACCACCTTGCTGGTCGTGGCGCAGAGCTTCCTTTCCGCCCACCCGGCGATCGTCGCGGACCTGATCAAGGCCCAGATCCAGGCCAACGACTTCATCAAGTCCAACCCGGTCGCCGCCCAGGCGGCCGCGAACACCGAGCTGGCCGCCTACACCGGCAAGGCCCTCAAGCCGAGCGTCGTGGCGGCGTCGTTCAAGGAGATCACCTTCACCGACGATCCCGACGTGTCCTCGCTGACCAGCGACGCCTCTCAGGCCGTCTCGCTCGGCCTGCTCAAGCCGGTCAACCTGAACGGCATCTTCGATCTCGGGCCGCTCAACCAGGCGCTGACCGCGGTCGGCGAGCCGCAGGTCAGCGGATGACATCCATGGCCAGGCAGATGACGGTCACGGGTCAGCGCACGGCAGCCGGGGGAGTAACAAGGGCTATCCGGCTGTCGGGTGTGTCCAAGGTGTACGGACGCGGCGGCTCGGCGGTGCGGGCGCTGGACCAGATCTCGCTGGAGATCCCGCCGGGGGAGTTCACCTGCCTGATCGGCGCCTCGGGCTGCGGCAAGTCCACCCTGCTGTCCCTGGTCGCCGGGCTGGAGCAGCCCACCGCGGGTGAGGTGTCGACCGGAAGCTCACGGGTGGCGATCATGTTCCAGGAGCCCGCGCTGTTCCCGTGGCTCACGGCCGCGGGCAACGTGGAACTCGCCCTGCGGGCCCGCGGCGCCGGGCGGGCCGAACGTCGGCAGCGCGCCACGGAGCTGCTCGAGACCGTGCACCTGAGCGGGTTCGGCGGGAAACGGCCGCACGAGCTGTCCGGCGGCATGCGGCAGCGGGTGGCGCTGGCCCGGGCGCTCGCCCAGGACGCCGACGTGCTGCTGATGGACGAGCCGTTCGGCGCCCTGGACGCGATGACCAGGGACCTGCTGCACGACGAGCTCGACCGCGTGTGCGCGGGCCGGCAGCTCACCATCATGTTCGTCACCCACAACGTGCGGGAGGCGGTCCGGCTCGGCGACCGGGTGGTCGTGCTGAGCAGCCGCCCCGGCCGGGTGGTGGACGAGTTCGCCGTGCCCATCGAGCACCCCCGGCGGATCGACTCGGCGCCGGTCGCGGAACTGGCCAGTCGGATCACCGACCGGCTCAGGGAGGAGATGAGCCGTGGCGCTCGGTGACGGGCGGAAAGTCTTGCCGGCCTACGCGGAGAGGCTGGCCTGGCTGGAGGCTCTCGAGGCGGCGCCGCCGGCCGACCAACGCAGCCGCCGCCTGATCGCGCGCGGCTGGGCGGCCCTGTGGCCCAAGGTGCTCGCGATCGCGATTGTTCTCGCCGTGTGGCAGCTGATTCACGTCAGCGGCTGGAAGAAAGCGATCTTCCCCGGACCGGCCGGGACGCTGTCCGACCTGTGGGACCAGCTGCGGACGGGCCTGCTGTGGCACGCCATCGGCACCACGGCCGAGCGGGCGGTCATCGGGTTCGGGCTCGCGGTGCTGATCGGCGCGGTCATCGGCGCGCTGGTATCGCGGATCGCGCCGTTGCGGGCCGCGGTGGGATCCCTGATCACCGGGCTGCAGACCATGCCGTCGATCGCCTGGTTCCCGTTCGCGATCATCCTGTTCGGGATCAGCACCAGCGCGATCTTGTTCGTCATCGTGCTCGGCGCCGCCCCGTCGATCGCCAATGGCCTGATCGCGGGCGTGGATTACACCCCGCCGCTGCTGCTGCGGGCGGGCAAGATGATGGGCCTGCGCCGGCTCTCGCTGTACCGGTACCTGATCCTGCCGGCCTCGCTGCCGGCGTTCGTGGCCGGGCTGCGGCAGGGCTGGGCGTTCGCCTGGCGCAGCCTGATGGCGGGCGAGCTGCTGGTCATCATCGCGAACCAGCCGTCGCTGGGCGTGCTGCTGTCGACCGACCAGGATCAGGCCGACATGCAGGGCGCCACCTCGATCATCATCGTGATCCTGGTCCTCGGGATCTTGGTCCACACGCTGTTCAGCCTGGCCGACCGGTCCATCCGCCGCCGCTGGGGCCTGACCGGCACCGTCTGAGCCGTGACCGCACGGAACCCCCGGTGCAGGCTGGGGTTACCGCCAGGGGATCGATGCTTCGTTCAGGAGAAATTTAAGAGCTCTCGAGGCCCGTCGGAATCCTTCCGGGCCGCTGAAGCCTCCGAAACGCCCGGCCCGGGCCAGGTGCGGCTCCAGCGACATGAAGCCGGAGAAGCCCGAGTCGCGCAGCGCGGCCATCATCTCGCGGAGCTGCCCGTCGCCCTCGCCCGCGGGCACCACCTCGCCGGTGGCGGCCAGCGCGTCCTTGACCTGGAGGTACACCAGGTGGGGCCGGAGCAGGGCGTAGGCGTCGGAGAACGGCCTAACGCCGCACTGGACGAAGTTCGCCGGGTCGAACGTGGCCCGCAGCGCCGGTGAGCCTACGGCGGTGATCAGGTCGGCGCACCGGTCCGGGGTGTCGCCGTAGATCTCCTTCTCGTTCTCGTGCGCGAGGACCAGGCCGCGCTCCTCGGCGATCCTGGCCAGGGCGCCCATCCGGTCGATGACCTGGTCCCGGTAGCGCTCCGGCGGCTCGCCCGCGGGGATGAAGAAGGAGAAGACGCGGACGATGCTGGTGCCCAGCTCGCCCGCCACGTCGGCCACGCGGCGCATCCGGTCCAGTTCCGGGGCCAGCGGCGCGGCGACGGGGATCTTGCCGATCGGCGAGCCGATCGCCGACACCCGCACCCCGGCGTCCTCCAGCACCGCGCGGAAGGCGGCGACCTGCTCGGCGGTGAAGTCGGCGACGTTCACCGACCAGGCGCTGCGCAGCTCGAGGTGCGAGATGGACTCGGCCGCGAGGGTCGCGAGCTGGATCCGCGGGTCGGGGGAGATCTCGTCGGCGAACCCGCTGAGGACGACGGTCATCGGCCAAGGGTCACGGGGCGGCCGGTGCGGGACGACTCGTACACCGCGAGCACGATCTCCAGCGCCTCGCGGGCGCTCTGGCCGCTGACCGCGGGCTCGCGGCCGCTGTCGACGGCGGCGAGCAGGTCGGCGATCTGCGCGGCGTGGCTGGCGACCTCCAGGGCCGCCGGGTCGGCTGTGGCACCGGCGGGCGCGCCGCCGGGCGCCCCGTCCGGCGCGGCAGCATCACCGGCTGCGGAAACGGAGCCCTGGTCGGTGCGGAGCGCACGCCGGACGATCTGGCCGTCCTGCACGATCACGGTGCCCTCGGTCCCGGTGATCTCCAGCCGCTGCGGGAAGCCGGGGAAGGCGGCGGTGCTGGACAAGATGGTGCCGACCGCGCCCGAGCCGAACCTGACGATCGCGAGCGAGGTGTCCTCGACCTCGATCTGGTGCGCCTGCGTGGAGCACACGGCGGTGACCTCGGCGACCGGGCCCATGCACCAGCGGAGCAGGTCGACGTAGTGGACGCCCTGGTTCATCAGCGACCCGCCGTCCATGGCGTAGGTGCCGCGCCAGTCCGCGCTGTCGTAGTAGGCCTGGCTGCGGTACCACTTGGTGCTGGCCTCGCCCAGCACGAGCCGTCCCAGGGCCCCCGCGCCGAGCAGGCGCTTGAGCTCGACCAGGCCCGGGTCGAACCGGTGCTGGGAAATCACCGTCAGCGCCACCCCGGCCGCTCCCGCCGCCTCGATGAGCCGGTCCGCCGCGTCCAGGCTGACGTCGATCGGCTTCTCCACGACCAGGTGCTTGCCCGCCTTGGCGGCCTGGACCCCGATCGAGGCGTGCAGGCCGCTCGGCACGCACACGCACACCACCTCGATGTCGCGCCGAGCCAGCAGCGCGGCCAGATCGGGCTCGGCCGTGCATCCGCGCGCGGCGGCGAAGGCCGCGGCGGCGCCGGGGGCCACGTCGGTCACCGCGACCAGCGCCGCGTCCCGGGAGCAGAGCGATGGCGTCGGCGTGCCACGCCGCGATCACCCCGGTGCCGACGATCCCGAAACCGCGGGTCACTGAAACACCTCCATCCACTTGGCCAGCACGGCGAGGTGCTGCGGCAGCGCGACCTCGGGTTCCTCGATCTCGGGGTGCCAGCGCTTTTCCCACTCGACCGAGATCCAGCCCTGGTAGCCGCCCGCCGCGAGCAGCCCTAGCATCTGCCTGACCGGCACCTCGCCCTCGCCGAGCAGCACGAGGCGCCAGCCGTCATCGGGTTCGCGCCGGGCGTCCTTGACCTGCGCGAGCAGGATACGCGGGCCGAGGTTCGCGTAGACCTCGGCCGGCGTCTCGCCCGCCCGGTGCGGGTGGTGGCTGTCCCACACCGCGCCGGTCCACTCGGGGTCGGTCATCGCCAGCAGCTCGGCCACCACCGAGGACGCGGAGAAGTCGTCGTGGGTCTCGACGCCGATGGCGACGCCGAGCCGGCGGGCCAGCGGCACGCACGACTCCAGGACCCGGGCCGCTGCGCCCAGTTGCCGAGCGCGGCCCGGACCGCCGGCGGGCAGCGGGCCGCCGAACACGCGGACCAGCGGGGATTCCCAGTCGCTGGCCAGCTCGAGGAACCGGCGCAGGTCCGGAGCTGGATCGTCGTCGGTCAGGCGGACGGAGCTGTCCACCGCGACGGCCGGAAGGCCCGCCGCACTCAGGGTCTGCCTGACCTTAGCGCGGGCGTCGGCGGCCATCCTCGGGTCGATGAGCTCGCCGTCGATGAGCCGGAGTTCGACGCCGGCGTAGCCCCACCGGCGGCCGAGGGACACGGCGGAGGCCAGCGTGGCGCCCGGGAACGCGAGCGTGCTGAAGGCGACGCGCAGGGGTGAACTCGGGGACCCGGTGCCCTCCATGGCCCCTACAGACACATGTGCCCCATGATGCTCATGAGACGTACGGAAAGATGCTTCGCGCCATGGCTCCGTTGTTGCTAGCTGGGTTAATGTGATGGCGGGGTGAGGCCCGCCCCCGGTGGGGGGGTTGACCAGGGGCGGGCCCGCTTGTTGGTGCGTTCGTGACAGCCCGGCGAGGGCTACCGCGGACTCAGGTGGAGGATGACTACTTCGTCGGTGCCGGAGCCGGGACCGTTGTTCGTTCCCGACGGCTGGCCGCTGTCGTACGGGTTCGACGGGCTAGGCCAGCCGGTGTAGTTCTGCGAGTTGTACTCGAACCAGTCCGGCGCCGTGGTGACCGGGATGATCGGCAGGTTGGCCGCGATGTACTGCTCGAGCGGGACGAGCGCGGTGGCCTGTTGCGCGACCGTCGTCGCCCCGGCCAGCGTGGCCAGGTCGGCGTTGACCGCCGGGTCGTTCAGCCGCTCGTAGTCGCCGACGGCGGCCGAGCCGGTGGCGAGCGTGCTGTTCAGCCAGCCGTTGTACATGTTGACCGGGCTGATCCCGCCGTTCGACCAGTGCTCGGTCACCGAGAACTGGCCGTCGGCCACATCGGCGTTCCAGGCGTCCACGGACAGGCCCTGGTACGTCGCGTCGATCCCGGCCGCCCTCATTTCCTGGGCGGCGATGGCGTCGACCTGAGCCATGTCCGTGTACGCGGTCGGGCTGATGATCGTCACCGCGACTTCCTTGCCGCCCTTCTGGAAGTAGCCGTTGCTTCCCTTCGTGAAGCCGGCCTTGGTCAGGACCTGCTCGGCCGCGGCCGTGTTGCTGGTGCTCGGCATGGTCGCCGACGTCACCGGTCCGGCCCAGGCCTGGAAGGTCGGCAGCGTCAGCCCGCCCGCTTCGGTGATCGGGTTCGCGAGACCGGCCTCGCCCTCGGAGGCGAGCAGGGTGCGGTCGACCGCGAGGCTCATCGCCTGCCGTACGGCCAGCTGGTTGGTCGGCCACTTGGTCAGGTTCGGCTCGAGGCTCTCATCGCCGCCGGCCGCCTCCCAGTAGCCGTGGTGGGCCGGGTCGGTGTTGACGAAGTCCTTCTGCAGGCCCGGGATGTAGTTCCCGGTCCAGTCGATCTGGTTGTTGAACAGCGCGTTGAGCGCGCCGGTGTTGGAGACGTAGGCCGGGAAGTAGACGGTCGGGACCTTGACGTCGGCGGGCTGCCAGTAGTAGGGGTTCTTCTTCAGCGTGAAGCCCTGCGCCGTGAAGCTGCCCAGCATGTACGGCCCGGTGCCGACCGGGGTCGGGTCCGTGAAGGTTGCCGGGCTGACGCCGCTCCACACCGACTTCGGCACGATCGCCTGGCCGGCGATCTCGTTTAGGTTGCCGTACTGGGGTGTCGGGAACGTGAGCGCCACGGTGTTGCCGGACGTGCTCACGCTGGAGATGTTCAGGCCGCCGCTGTTGATCGCCGTGTTGGCCTTCACCATATCGAAGGTGAAGGCGACGTCGGCCGGGGTCAGCGCAGTGCCGTTGTTCCACTTCACGCCCTGGCGGATCGTGAAGGTGATCGTCTTGTAGGCGTTAGACCACGCATAGGACGTGGCGAGCCACGGGTAGCTGATCGTCGGCGAGGCGAGGTCGAACTGGATCAGCGGTTCGTAGATGAGCCCGGTCGCGCCCATGCCGTAGGCGGCCTGGGTGGGCACGAACGGGTTGAACGCCTGGGTGATGGTGGTCTCCGGCGAGCTCTCCATGACCAGGGTCTTTCCCGTGGTCGCGGCGCTACCGGTTGAGCTCGAACTCGCACTCGGGCTTGAGCTCGACGAACAGGCAGCGAGCCCGGCCGCGAGCAGGCCGGCGGCCGCCAGTGCGATGAGCCTTCTTCGGCTATGCAATCTCCTCATCAGTCTCGTCCTTCTCTCGGGGTTTCTTCGGTTGTGGGCTATATGGTCGTCGTGTCCCCATCTCGCCGTGGCCCGGAGACGAGCTCCGGCGCGGCGACGTCCAGGTGCCAGCAGGCCGCGCCCCGCGTGTCCGAAATCTGCGTCAGGGCCGGGTCCTCCCGCCGACATAGGTCATCGGCGAACGGGCACCTGGGATTGAACGGGCAGCCCTGCGTGGCCGCGCCGTCCAGGTTTTGCGGCCTTCCGGATGCGTCGGCTGGCCCCTGGCGTCGGCCGCCGCCGCGAAGCGTGCTGCCGAGGTTGTCCGGGTCCGGCGCGGAGGCGACCAGCAGCTGCGTGTAGGGATGCGCAGGGACCTGGGTGATCTCCTCGGCCGGGCCTCGCTCCACGATCTCCCCGGCGTACATGACCAGGATCTCGTCCGCGAAGTAGCGGGCCGAGGCGATGTCGTGGGTGATATAGAGCATCGCGAGCCTGAAACGCTGGCGGAGGTCGTCGAGCAGGGCGAGCATCTCCAGGCGGATCGAGACGTCGAGCATGGACACTGGTTCGTCGGCGAGCAGCACGCTTGGCCGGGCGGCCAGCGCACGGGCGAAGGAGACCCGCTGGCGCTGGCCGCCTGACAGCTCGTGCGGGTACTTGGCCAGGAAATTCTTGGCGGGCGTGAGCCGTACCTGCTCCATCAGGCTAACGACCTCCTGGCTCACGTCCGCCGACCTCTGATGCAGCTTCACCGGGCGCTCGAGGTGATAGCGCACGGTATGTATCGGGTTGAGCGAGGAGAACGGGTCCTGAAACACGAGCTGGACCTCGCTCTTGTACCGCCGGAAGTCCCCGCGGCTGGATACCTCCACCTGCTTGCCGTCCAGCCGGATCGTGCCGGAGGTGAGCCGTTCCTGCCCGGCCAGGAGCCTGGCCGCGGTGGACTTGCCCGAGCCGCTCTCACCGACGAGCGCGACGACGGCGCCGCGGTACAGGTTGAAGGAGACATCCTGGACGGCGTGAAGCGTGTGACCGCGGCTGATCCGGAAATCCTTGCTGACCGAGATCGCCTCCATGGCGAGCGGCCCGCGTGCCGCGGCCGCGGACGTCAGCGTCTGCTCGCTCATGTTCCCAGCTCCCCGGCTGGGCTCCCGGAGGCCACGGGGGGCGGTGCCGGAGTGTCCGGGAGCACGAACGGGCAGGCCGTCACGTGGTCCGGATCTCTTGACGTGGCGACCGGCAGCAGCCGCATGTCCACGTCCCGGCACTCTGGTCTGGCGTACCCGCAGCGGGGCACGAACGGGCAGCCGGGGGGCGGGTTGCGCAGGTCAGGCGGTGAGCCCGGGATGCCGGCCAGCTCGCGGCGGGGTCCGCGCAGCGACGGGAACGAGTTGAGCAGGCCCATGGTGTAGGGGTGGGCGGCCTCGCGGTGGATCTCGTCCGAGGTGGCGATCTCGACAAACTGGCCGGCGTACATCACGGCGATCCGGTCGGCCAGTTCGAGCAGGAGCGAGAGGTCGTGGGTGATGAACAGTATCGAGAAACCCAGGCGGTCTTTGAGCTCGACGATCTGGGCCAGGATGTCCCGCTGCACCACCACGTCGAGCGCGGTGGTCGGCTCGTCCATGATGATGATCTCCGGTTCGGCGGCCAGCGCCATGGCGATCATCACCCGCTGGCGCATGCCGCCGGACAGCTCATGAGGATAGCTGCGTAGCCGGGACCGCGGGATGCCGACGAGGTCGAGCAAGGATGCCGCCCTGGAGTGGGCTTCGTCCCTCGGCATCTTCAGGTGGGCGTGGATGGCGTCGAGTAGCTGGTCGCGGACGTTGAGCACCGGGTTGAGCGCGTTCATCGCACTTTGGAAGACGATGGCGATCTCGCGCCAGCGCAACCGCCGCAGCTCATCCGGCCGCATCTTCAGTATGTCGGCGGGCCTGGACACTCGGCGGCCGCGGTAGGTGACGCTGCCGTTCGTGACGAGGGCGGGGGCGCGTAGCAGGCGGCAGGCGCCGTAGGCCAGCGTCGACTTGCCCGACCCGCTCTCGCCGGCCAAGCCGACGACCTCGCCGGCCCCGAGGGCGAGGTTCACATGGTCCACGGCGCGCACATCGCCGCCCGGGGTGCGGTACACAACCGACAGGTCGCGGATGTCGAGCACGGGACCGGGGCCTGGGGCGCCGGCGTCGGCCAGGGATGAGCCGACTGCGGGACCGGCCGCCGCGCTGGTTGCGCGGTGAGTTGCCCGGTCAAGGGCCCGGCCGTCGGCCCGGCTGATGGCGCTGTCGGCCGATGGGTCCGCGCTCATCGGCGCTCACCCGCCTCGGCCTTGTCGAGCAGCGAACTTCGTGAGAACGAGTGCAGGAATCCGGCGAACCCGTTGCGGCGCTGCGAGATTTCGCTCAGCACGGGTGTGGGGTCGGCGGGCTTGAGCCAGCGCCCGGCGATCCTGCTGGCACTGCTCGCGTCGCGCAGGCGGGGGTTGCCGAGCTCATCGATGCCCGTGTTCAGCAGCACCAGGGCGGTGCCCATGAGCGCCACGGCCAGGCCCGGTGGCACGAACCACCACCAGGCCCCGAGCTGCAGTGCCTGCTGGCTCTGGGCCCAGTAGAGCATGGTACCCAGGCTCCAGCTGTTCAGGTCGGCGACCCCGATGAAGGCGAGGGCGACCGAGGCCCCGATGGCGTACAGCACGGTGTTCACGAAGCTCGCCGCGATCAGGCTCACCTCGTTGGGGATGATCTCGAAGGCGATGATCCGCCAGGTTCTCTCCCCGGTCTCCCGGGACGCGGCCACGAAGTCGCGATTGCGGATGGCCAGGGTCTGGGCCCGCATCACCCGAGCCCCCCACGGCCAGCCGAGCAGGGCGAGCACGATGATGGTCGGCGCCTCTCCCCGATTCGGAAAGTAGCCGAGCAGGACGATGAGCAGGGGCAGCGCCGGAATCACCAGGAACACGTTGGTGACCAGCGACAGCAGTTCGTCCCAGAAGCCGCCGAGGAAGGCGGCCGTGACGCCCACGATCACGGCGAGCGCCGTGGCCACCACGCCGACGATGAGCCCGAGCTCCAGGGTGAGGCGGATCCCGACCAGGAGCTGGGACAGCACGTCTTGCCCGCTCTGCGTGGTGCCGAGCAGATGCGCCGCGCTGGGCGCGTTCATCGACGCGTTCGGGTTGGGGTTCTGGTACGACGGGTCGTAGGGGGTGACAAGCGGCCCGATGATGGCCGTGAGCACGAAGACGCCGAACAGGACGACGCCCACCTTGGCCTTGGTCGGCATCCGGCGCCACCAGCCGGGCTGGACGGCTTCCTGGGTGACGGCGGTGAGTTCGGTGCTGATGGCCGGTGCAATGGTCATCGCGTGGCCTCCCGGGTTCGGGCGCGCGGATCGACGAACACGATGATGAGGTCGACGATCAGGTTGGCCAGCAGCACAGCGAAGGTGATCACCAGGAAGATCCCCTGCGTCAGCGCGTAGTCGTCCGAGGTGACCGCGTTGACCAGCAGCAGGCCGATCCCCGGGTAGGAGAAGACGATCTCCATGACCAGGGCGCCGGATACCACGAAGCCGATCGCCAGGCCGAAGCCCTGCAGCTGCGGCAGGATCGCGTTGCGCGCGGCGTAGGTGAAGATGACCCTCCGGTTGGGCAGGCCCTTGGCCTGGGCGGCGACCACGTAGTCCTCGCCGATGGTCGTGATCATGACGTTGCGCATCTGCAGCATCCAGCCGGCGATCGAGGTGAGCACGATGGTGAGGGCCGGGAGCAGCGAGTGGTCGATGGCGCTGCCGATGAACGCCCAATGCCAGCCCGGGATCTGGCCCTGGCCGTAGCCCTGGGCGATCGGGAAGACGTGGAGCTTGACCGCGAACAATTCGAGCAGGATCAGCGCGAAGAAGAAGTAGGGAATCGCCTGCAGGAACATGAGCCCGGGCAGGACGCGGTCCAGCCCTCCGCCGTGCCGCCAGCCGGCCACGATGCCGAGGGCGGTACCCACCAGGAAGGCAATCACGGTTGCGCTGCCCACGAGGATGATCGTCCAGGGTAGGGCCTCACCGAGCAGGGTCGAGACCTGGGCCGGAAATTCGCTGCTGCTGGTACCGAGGTTCAAGTGGGACACGTCGACCAGATAGGACCAGTACTGATGCCAGATCGAGCCCGGATGTCCCACGCCGAGCATCGCCTGGATCGCGCGGTAGGCCGAGGGCTGCAGGTTGGTGAACTTCGACATGATGCTCTCGACCGCGTTCCCCGGCACCAGGCGCGGGATGATGAAGTTGATGGTGAGCGCCGCCCAGGCCGCGACGACGTAGAAGATGAGGCGGCGGACAACGAACGACATGGCAGCTCCTAAGCCTTCGCGGCCTGGGGGGCCAGCTGGCGAGCCGCTTGCCGGGCAACGGCGGAATCCGGCCTCCCTGCGGAGTTCACCCGGGAGGTGCGGATGTTCTTCAGCGCCTTCACGGCCTGGCGAGTGACGGTGTCCGGCGGGCAGCCGCAGCTTGCCCTCAGCACCAGTTCGGTCGGGAGCAGTTCCACCGCCGGGGCCAGGCCCGGTTCGGCGATGCGATCCAGGAGGCGGGTGCAGGCCCGCTCGCCGAGCATCCGCATCGGCTGATGCACGGTGGTCAGCGACGGGTCGTACAGGCTGCCGAGGGCGATGTCGTCGAATCCGACCACCGCGATGTCATCGGGAACGCGCACGCCGCCCGCCGCGAAGGCCCGCAGGACCCCGATCGCCATCTGGTCGTTGGCGCATACGACCGCGTCCGGCAGCGCCGCGCGGTGCCTGGCGAGCAGGTTCTCCCCGGCCAGCTCGCCGCTGCGGACGCTGAGGATCCCCTGGGTGGAGCCGACGAGCTGGCACTGCGGATGGCCGCGCAGCACGTGCTCGAGGGCCAGCCGCCGCTGGCCCGCGTCCGGCGAGTTCGGCGGCCCGTCGACGTGGAACAGGCGCCGCTTGCCGTGGTCGGCGATGAGGTGGGTGATGATGGCGGCCGAGCCGGAGAAGTTGTCGGCCGCCACGACGTCGGCCGCCCGCTCGCCCGGGGTCCCGGCGATGACGACCACCGGAACCCGTGCGGCCAGGCGCTCGATGATAGGGGAGGCCACGAAGCCCTCGCCGATGAGGATGCCGTCGACCTTGCCGGACAGCGAGTCCAGCCGGGAGAAATCGGTCCGGTATCCCTGCATGAAGGTGATCAGCAGCGACCAGTTGCGGTGGCGGATGCACGCCTCGACTCCGCGCAGCACCTCGTCGTAATAGAGCAGGCCCACGTTCTCGATGTCGATGTGGTCGACCTCGCGCTCGACGCACACCAGGCCGATCACGTCCTTGCGGCGGCGGGACAGGCTCTGCCCGGCGCCGTCGGGGACGTAACCGAGTTCCTCGATGGCCTTCCTGACCCGCATCCTGGTGCTCTCGCGCACCCGGTCCTGGCCGTGTACCACCCTGGAGACGGTGGCGGTGGAGACGCCGGCCAGGCGCGCGACGTCGTAGAGAGTTACCACATTCTGCCGATCAGCGACATTGCGGTCTTCCCTTACATACCAGGATGTAAGCGTTTACAACCGGAAATCTAAGCGCTTACACTAACCCTCAGCACAGGGGCCGTCAAGGTCCGTAGCCGCGCATAAGGAGAGGCTTATGACTGGTGCCGACGGCTTCCTGGCCTTCCCGGACGGGTTCGTCTGGGGAGCGTCCACGGCCGCTTACCAGATCGAGGGAGCGGCCGAGCGCGGACGGCAAGGGCCCTTCGGTGTGGGATACCTTCACCCACGCGCCGGGCAACGTCCGCGGCGGGGATACCGGCGACGTCGCGTGCGACTCCTACCGCCGTTACCGCGAGGACATCGCGCTGATCGCCTCGCTCGGGCTGAACGCCTACCGGTTCTCGATCTCCTGGCCGCGGGTGCAGCCCGGCGGCCGCGGGCCCGCCAACTCCAAGGGCCTGGACTACTACCGGGCGCTGCTGGACGAGCTGGCCGGGCACGGCATCGCGGCCACCGTCACGCTGTACCACTGGGACCTGCCGCAGGAACTGCAGGACGAGGGCGGCTGGGCGGCCCGCGAGACCGCCTCGCGGTTCGCCGAGTACGCGGCCATCTGCGCGGAGGCGCTGGGCGACCGGGTGGCCCGCTGGATCACGCTGAACGAGCCGCAGGTGGTCTCCAACAACGGCTACCGCCACGGCAACCACGCGCCGGGACTGCGGGATCCCGCCGCCGCGGCGGCCGCTACTCACCACCTGCTGCTCGGCCACGGGCTCGCTACCCAGGCACTGCGCTCCGCCGGCGCGCAGGAGGTCGGCATCACCCTTGACATGCATCCGGTGCGGCTGCTCGGCGGCGCCGACCTGGAACGCGGCCGGATCGTCACCGACGCCATCGTGAACGGCACCTACCTGGAGCCGGTGCTGCACGGCCGGTACCCGGAGCACGCGCCGGCCGCCGTGCTGCCGCCGCCCGCGCTCGTCGCCGACGGCGACCTGGAGACCATCAGCCAGCCGCTGGACTTCCTCGGCGTCAACTACTACTCGCCGATCTTCCTGCGCGCCGGCGACCCGGCGGACCTGCGGCGGAACGAGGAGCCCGCCCGCTGCGCGGTGCCAGGCGTCGTGGAGTACCTGCCGGACCGGCTGGAGCGCACCCCGATGGGCTGGCTGGTCGACGCGGGCGGGCTGCACGAGCTGCTGCTCGACGTGTCCAAGCAGGCCCCCGGCCTGCCGCTGTACGTCACAGAGAACGGCCGCGCGGCCGAGGATTACGTCGACCCCGAAGG
This sequence comes from uncultured Actinomycetes bacterium, assembly GCA_963705835.1. Classification (GTDB taxonomy): domain Bacteria; phylum Actinomycetota; class Actinomycetes; order Streptosporangiales; family Streptosporangiaceae; genus Palsa-504. The sequence goes on along the minus strand of CAVPLC010000056.1, from coordinate 52,534 downwards.
CGTGGTCAACGACGTCGAGCGGGTCAGGTACCTGCAAACGCACCTGGAGGCCGCCGCGCGCGCCATCCAGGACGGGGCCAGCCTGGCCGGGTACTTCGTCTGGTCGCTGCTGGACAACTTCGAATGGGGCTGGGGTTACCAGAAGCGGTTCGGCATCGTGTTCGTGGACTTCGGGACCCAGCGGCGGATACCCAAGTCGAGCGCGGGCTTCTACTCCGGTGTGGTGCGGGCCAACGCCGTGCCGCTGCACGTGGACGGCCTGAGCCGCTCCGAGCCCCGCTGAGCCCACCTGCGCTCCGGCGGCCTCGGGCCGCGGGTTGCCCTGGCGTCGCGCTGCTGTTGCAGGATGGACCGAAGCTAACCAGCCAGCCCCGGGGCTTCATCGCCTTCCGGCTCGTGCCCCGTCCACCGTCGCCGCCCGGTTAGCAGGTCGCCTGGCAGGAGGGCTGGGAGTACCGGCTGTAACTGGGCTACCGTCGGCCGTATGCACCCCGCTTCCGCCCGGCTGGCGTTCCGCGACATGGCCCCCGGTGACCTGGACGTCATCGCCCTGCTGCTCGGCGACCCAGAGGTCATGACCTACTACCCGCGGCCCAAGACCCGGGCCGAAGCCGAGCAGTGGATCGACTGGAACCGCGGCCTGTACCGCACCCACGGCTACGGCCTGTGGCTGCTGACCACCCCGGACGGCGAGTTCGTCGGCGACTGCGGCCTGACCCCGCAGATCGTGGACGGCGTGACCGAACTCGAGGTCGGCTACCACGTCCTGCCCGCCATGCAGAACCGCGGCTACGCCACCGAGGCCGCGGCCGCCTCGCGCGACTTCGCGCGGACCGCCCTCGGCGCCACCCGGCTGATCGCGATCATCCATCCGGATAACCTGCCGTCGCAGCGGGTCGCGGAGAAGATCGGCCTGCGCCCGGAGAAGCGCAGCCGGGTGCACGGCGGCCGGGACGCGGTGATCTACGCAGCGGCCCTTGGCCCGCCGTAGGGTGCCGGTCGCGGCCGCCATCAACGCGGCGGCCGGCTGACGGCCGGGTCCTTCGCCTCGGACCAGGTCCGCGCGACGGTGGTGTCGGAGATGAAGCGGACCCCGCTGCCGGGCGCCCAGCGCTGCGCGGCCTCGCCCAGGCATTCGTCGACGATCCGGGACACCGCCGCGGCCTGCTCCGCCGGGCAGTGCACCAGCAGCTCGTCGTGCAGGCACAGCACGATGCGCGCGTCCAGGTGCGCGCACCGCGCCCGCACCGTCACCGCCCACATCTTGAACAGCTCCGCCGCCGCGCCCTGGACCATGGCGTTGCGCGCGTACCGGCCGTAGGCCGCGGCGCGGCTGGCGCTGCGGGGCTCGGCGGCGGTCAGCACGATCAGCCGGCCGCCGTAGGTCCGCAGGTCACGCCCGGCCTGCCCGGAACGGTCGGCCGCCTCCAGGTAGGCCATCGCCACCGGGTAGGCGGCGTTGAGGCGGCGCAGCGCGTGAGCGCCGTGCCCCGTGGTCTGCCCGTACATCGCGCCGAGCACCGCGACCTTGGCCGTGGGCCGGTCCACGCCGAGCTGCGCGGCGACCGGCGCGTACATGTCGTCGGACCGCGCGGCCAGCGACAGCGCCTGGTCCCCGGACACCGCGGCCAGTACCCGGGGCTCGATCTGGCCCAGGTCGGCGCGGACGAAGACGTGCCCCGCCTCGGCGGCCACCGCCCGGCGCATCGCGGCCGGCATGTTGTGCAGCCCGGCCGACGCGGTCATCCGGCCCGCCGCGCCGTCAGAGCCGGTCCAGGCGCCGCGCAGCCGGCCGTCGGCCCCGAGGTTCTCATCCAGCCACGAATACCCGTAGGTGGTCGCGATCCGCTCCGCCTTGCGCCACTCGAGCAGGGCGCCGATCAGCGGATGGTCGTCGCGGTGTTCGGCCAGCCGCCACGCCCGGGTGTCCGGGACGTCGACCCCGAGCCGGGCCAGCAGCGACCGGACCTGGGCCGGGCTGCGCAGGTCGGTCGTCACGCCGGCCGGCGCGTGCCGCAGCACCTCGGCGTCGCGGGCGGCCCGCGAGGCGAGCGCGTCGCCTTCGCTGCGCGGCCTGGGCCCGATGAACGAGGCCAGCACCTGCTCGGCCGCCGCGCGGTCCATCGGCAGCCCGTCCGCGGACAGCTCGGCGCACAGCAGCTCGGCCGTGGACTCCGAGCGCGCCGTGGCCAGTGCCATCGGCCGGTCCGCCAGCCCGGCCAGCGCCGTCAGCTGCAGCTCGGCCACGATGCGGGCCAGCTCAGCCCAGCGGGTGATCCGGCCGGCGCTCTCCGACCACCCGCCGCTGACCCAGTCCGGCCGCAGGTGGCCGTCCGGCGCCACCGGATCGTCCGCGTCGCCGTCGTCCGGGCCGGACATCCCGAACAGGTCAAGCGGGCCGTCGGCCGGAGGGTCCAGCCCGCGCAGCCGGGCCCAGGCCCGGCCGGGATCAGCCCGCCAGCCGCCGAACAGCAGCCGGTGTGCCGCCGTGACGTCCCAGCATGTGGCCAGCCGGACGCCGCGGCCCGTCAGGTACGCGGCCGTCTGGCCCGACCACAGCACCCATCGCGGCCGCACGGCCTCATCGGCCTGCCCGATCGCCTCGGGGCCCGGCGGCATCCACCGTCCGCCGTCGGGCACCGCCAGCGCCGTCCCGCGTTCGGGGGAGATGACCAGGCCGACGAGATCGCCGCGCGCCACGCCGGCCTGCCGCAGCGACGCGATGAGATCCGGGGCCACAGCCCTACCGTTCCTACTGAGCTAGCGGGACATGGTCCTGGCTAGCCGGCGGCCCCGGACGGTCTTGGGTCGCCTGGTCGGGCGGGCGGGTCCGGTCGGCCGTCGCGGTCTTCGGCCACCAGGGTGGCTGCCGCTGGGCCTCGCAGAGCCTGCCGTTCCTGGTCGCTTGCCCGGCCACGGGTGCTCGGGGGGCAGCTCTCCGGCGGCTGATCCTCTGGTCGCCGCCGGTCACGCCGGCCCGTCGCCGCGCCCGGTGGCCGAGCGCACGCCTGCCGATCACAACCGCGGCCGCATGATGGCCAGTGGCGATCGGTGAAGCCTGCTGCCGCAGCGGGGCGAGCCAGTGCTCGCGCCCCCAGCGGGAGGTGTAGGCGGGGTCGACCGCGATCACCGAGATGCCGGCGTTGGCGGCCATTTGGGTCAGGCGGTCCCGGAACTTCCCGGTGGGGATGCCCGCGGCTAGCCGCCGGAAGCCCCGTCCGCGGCGGCCGGCCGACGGTCGGCTGCCATAGTGCTCGCGTCCCTGCTCGCGGGCGTCAGTGAAGTCAAGGTCCTCGATCACGACCGCCCGGCAGCCGTGCTGGCGGGCGAGCCAGGTCAGGGAGCTGATGGCCGCGCGGAGCCGCCCGTCGCGCTGCGAGGCGGGCAGCCCGGCCAGGGCCAGGGGGATGGTCACGGACGGCCCGGACGGGTTGCCGTCCGCGGTGACCGCCTGCGCGGCGAGGTGGCCGTGGTTCAGGTCGACCGCCAGCACCGGGTGCCGCCGCAGGTCCCCCAGGGACGGCGCGGGTACGGGTGCGGCCTTCCACGACGCGTCGATGTACCAGCGTCCCCGCGCCGGGTCATGGCTGATGTCGTAGCGGACCGCGCCGGAGGCGGCCTGCGCGGCGACCTCATCACCCCGGTAAACGAAGGCGACGGGGCACGACAGGCTGTACCGGCCGTGCGGCCGGTTCGCCAGGTGCGCAAGCGGGGCGGGCAGCTTGATCTCCAGCCAGCCCTCGCCGGGGTTCCAGCGGATGGTCTCGTTGCCCCATGCCTTGTCTTTCTCCCCGTCGGCGGTCAGGAACAGGCGGGCCGACGCCCATTGCTGCCGCCATTGCGCCTGCGTGAGCCCGGCGGCAGCGAGATTGCCCCGCTTGCGGAGCAGGGCCTTCCCGCCCCGCGCCACCGACACCGCCCCTGCCTCCAGCTGCCGGTCCACCCGCGCGAGCCTGGCCTTCAGCCCGTGGAGACGGACCGTCTTGGCGTGCCGTCCGGCCGGGGTGGCGTACCCCAGCACCCGGCCTGCCTTTCCGCCGGCCGCGACCGGCAGCCGTGCCTCGATCTTCCGGATGCGGGCCAGCAGGGTGTTCCTCTCGGCGCGCAGGTTCTGCCCGGCCAGCCGCACCTGGTCCTCGCTGGTGCGGGTGATCGCCCCGGCCCACCGCGACGATGACTGCGCCGTCAGCGCCCTCTTGCGCCGGGCACGCGATCCGGCCCTGCCCTTGGCGTCCAGCCGCCCTTCGGCGCACCGGGCGGCCAGGTCCCGCCCGGCCAGCGACCCCAGGTGCCTGCCCGCCGCCCACAGTACGGCCTCGTCCTGCGGGGAGACGCGCAGCCGGGCCCGGACCCGCACTCCGGCGGGGGCGGCCGCCACGAACGGGCCGGCGATTCGGCGCAGCCCGCTCATCCGACACCCCCGCACGAGGCGCTCCCCGCCGTCAGCACGGCCTGCGGGCCGATGTCCCGCTGGGCGCACCCGACGGCCTTCAGCGCCCGGTTCCGCGCCGACCGGCGCCCATACAGGCGGGCGCAGAACGACGTCAGCACGTCGATCATGTCCCGCACCAGGTCGTCAGTCACCTCGCTATCGTCTAGCACCACCAGGCGGCGGCCATGGGCGGCCAGGGCGGCCTCGACCAGTTCCGTGTTCATCCTCCCGAGCCGGTCGCGATGCTCCACCACGATCACGGCGGCCGCCGGATCGGCCAGCAGCCGCCGCGCCCTGGCCCTGGTGCCGTTCACCCCGGACCCGACCTCGGCCTCCACCCGGACCACAGGCATCCCCGCCTGCGCCGCCCACGCCGACAGGCGGGCAACCTGGCGGTCCAGGTCGGCCTTCTGGTCATGAGAAGACACCCGCGCGTATAGTCCAGCCCCGCCCTGCGGAGACGTGGCGGCCGTACCGGGAGACACCAGGATGAGTCGGCCGACCTTCCGTGCCGGAACGGGCAGCATGCCCTCCCGGTACCAGCGGTACGCGGTCGTCACGTGGATGCCCTGCGCGCGCGCCCACTCCGTCAGGTTCACGCGGCAAGCCTACTCTCTCGAACATGCGTTTGCTATTCAAAACACGCTGAACAACATGACTGCTCTGACCCTTGCCACAGACCCCCCAGGTCAGTAGCGCATGCCCATCGCGTCCTGGACCTCGGCCAGCGTCGCCGAAGCGATCTCGTTCGCCCGCTGGTTGCCGTCCCGCAGCACCTGGCGGACGTAGCCCGGGTCTCGTGCGTATTCGGCGCGGCGGGCCCTGACCGGGGCCAGCATCTCGTTGACCGCCATCGTCACCGTGTCCTTGAGCGCCGCGGCGCCGCCGGTACCCAGGTCGGCGACCACGTCCTGCGGGCTGCGGCCCAGGCACAAGGCGGCCAGCAGCACCAGGCCCGAGACCTCGGGCCGCCGCTGCGGGTCGTAGCTGACGTAGGCCTCGGAATCGGTCTTCGCGCCGCGGATGAGCCGGGCGGTCTCGTCGGCGCTGGCCGCCAGCGGGATGCTGTTGCCGCGGCTCTTGCTCATCTTCGTGCCGTCCGTGCCGAGCAGCAGCGGTGCCGCCGACAGCAGCGCGTCCGGCACCGGGAACACCGGCGCGCCGAACCGGTCGTTGAACCGGCGGGCGATGACCCGGGTGATCTCCAGGTGCGGCAGCTGGTCCTGCCCGACCGGCACGAGGTTCGCCTTGCAGAACAGGATGTCCGCGGCCTGGTGCACGGGGTAGGTGAGCATCAGGCCGCTGACCGCCGACTGGCGCGAGTGCGCGATCTCGTCCTTGACCGTGGGGTTCCTGTTCAGTTCCGGCACCGAGACCAGGCTCAGGAACGGCAGCAGCAGCTGGTTGAGCGCGGGCACCGCGCTGTGCGCGAACACCACCGTCCGCGCCGGGTCGAGCCCGATGGCGAGGTAGTCAAGGAGCAGCCCGGTCACGTGCTCATCGAGGCGCTCGGCCGTGTCCCGGTCGGTCAGCACTTGGTAGTCCGCGATCAGCACGAATACCTCGGCGCCGAGGTCTTGCAGCCTGACCCGGTTCCGCAGGGTGCCGAAGTAGTGACCAAGGTGCAGCAGGCCGGTGGGCCGGTCTCCGGTCAGGATCCGGAAGCCGGTCGCATCCCGGCCGATGATCTCCTCGAGCTCGGCCGAACGTTGCAGGGCTGGAGTTGTGCTCATCGTTATCTGTCCTTCCCGTGTCCGGGCGGACGGCCAGCGGGCACGAAAAAGGCCGTCCATCCCGGACGGCCTTTGCCAATGCTGGATGCGACCGCCCTAATCGGACGGCCACCACTGCGCACCCGTCATTGCTCGCATGCTCGGATAATAACAAATTCACAAGCACTATTCCGAACGGTTCATGGTGTCACCGGCCCGGCCTCCTACCCGCGTGCCTGACTCCGAACGGCCGGCGGCGCAACCGGCCGCACCCGTGCGAGGTCGCCAGACCGGCGCGGGCCCGCCCGGGGACAGGCTGGCCAGCACGTACGCCGCGGCGGCGCACAGTTCGGCCGTGGCCGCGACCAGCAGGCAGGCGGTCACCGAACGTCCGGCCAGCGGTCCCGCGAGCGCCGCCCCGGCCGCCATCCCGGCGATCTTCAGGCTGGCCGCCGTGGTGTAGATCTGCCCGCGCATGTGCTCGGGCGATTCCCGGTGCCGCACCGCGAACAGCGCCGTCAGCTGCGGCCCCTCGCCCGCCCCGCTCAGCGCGACCGCCGCGAGGGTGAGCCAGCCCGGCGCGACCGCCGCCGCCGCCATGCTCACCCCGATGATCACCGTGCTGGCCAGGACGCGGACGTCCGGCTCGCCGCGCGGCGGACGGCGGGCCAGGATCGCGTTGGCGACCAGGGACGCCGCCGCGACCGCGCTGATCAGCAGCGCGCCGCGGGATGGTGCGCCCAGGCGCTGGGCCCCGAGCACGGGACAGCACACGATGAGCATCCCGATCCCGGCGTAGGACACCACGGAGGTCAGCGTGGCCCGCAGCAGCGGGCGCCGGGTCGCGATCGCGGCGAACCCCGCGGCTATCTGCCGGTGCGGGGCCGGCACGGACGAGGCGGTACGGGACGGGCGGTACCGCGACAGCGAGCAGGCGGCGGGCACGGCCATCGCGACCAGGGCCGCGGACGCCAGGACGGCTGCCCGGGCCCCGAGTCCCGCGGCGACCAGGGCCGCCAGGGCCGGGCCTGCCAGGCTCGCCGCGCTGTAGGTCATCGCGTCCAGTGCGGAACCCCGGTCCAGCTCGCGCCCCGTCACCATGCGGGGCAGCTGCGAGGTCCAGCCGCCGGCCACCGAGGGGTTGAACAGCCCTGCGGCCAGCGCGATCGTCACCACGACCGGCATCGGCAGCCTGCCCATCGCGGCCGCGACGGCGGCGATACCCAGCGCGTAGGCGCACAGCGTGCCCGCCAGGACCCGGTCCGGGCGACCGCTGCGGTCGAGCAGAGCGCCGAAGACCGGACCGCCCGCGGCCCCGGCCAGGGTCGCGCTGGCCAGCAGCGCGGACCCGGTGGCCGGCCGCCGGTCACGGCGAAGCCGAGCAGCAGCACGGCGGGACCCGACATCTCGTCGCCGGCCCTGGCCGCCGCCGCCCCCGCCAGGTACGGTGCCAGCGACGGCCAGCGCACGTAACTGGATTTCATAAAAACACGTTACACTCTTGTCCGTGACCAGCCATGCGGCGCCGCTCGGGAGCAGCGTGCACGATGCCGCGCAGCGGGCCGCGGACGTCCTCGCCGTCCTGCTGCCCAGGGCGGGCAACCGGCTCGTGCCGGGCAGCCCGGACGAACGCGCCGCCCTGATCGGGGTGCTGCGGGCGCACGGAGAGCCCGAGCCCGTCCAGATCTCCGCGGCCGGGCTGGCCGGGTTGCGCCAGGCCGCCCTCGAGCTGCGGGAGGTGTTCACCGCCGCGGACGCCGTTACGGCCGCGGACCGGATCAACGGCCTGCTCGCCGGGCGGGCTCATCCGCCCCGGCTGACCACGCACGGCGGCACGTCAGGCTGGCACCTGCACGTGGACAGCCACGACGACGCGCCCTGGGCCGAGTGGTTCGGAACATCCTCGTGCCTGGCGCTGGCGGTGCTGCTCGCCGAGCGGCAGGCTCCGCCGGCCGGGATCTGCCTGTCGCCGTCCTGCGGCCGGCCGTTCGTGAACGTGGGCCGGGGCAGCCCGCGGCGCTACTGCTCGGCCACCTGCGGGACCCGCGAGCGGGTGGCCGCATACCGCGAGGCCAGCCGGTCGGCGTGACGGTGTAGCTTGAGCGGCGTGGCGGACGCGGACACCCAGGGTTCCCCGGCCGCGCAGGCGCGGACCCGAAGACTGCTGCGGGACCATTCCGGACGGTCTTCATGGTGGTCGCGCTGCGCGGCCACCCGCTGCGGGCGAACTTCGAGCGCATCCTGGCCTGGTGCGTGGTGAGCAGCGCGTTCGCCCTGGCCGGCGGCCTGGCGCACGGCCAGGCCAGGGACCTGCTGTGGGTGCTGTCGGTCGGCGTGGACCTGACCGGCGGCGCAGTCGGCTTCTACACCCCGTGGCTCGGCCCGGTCGCACACCTCAGACTGGACGATCGCGGGTGGCCACTTCGCCGAGCGCTGCCAGGCCTTCATCCTGATCGCGCTGGGCGAGTCGATCGTCATCATCGGCGCCGCCCTGTCGGCGGAGAAATCGACCACCGCCCCGGTCGTAACCGCCTTCGTCGTCGCGTTCGCCGGCTCGGTCGCGATGTGGTGGCTGTACTTCGACCAGAGCGCCGAGGCTGCGGCCGAGATCATCGCCCGGTCGTCCGACCCCGGCCGGCTGGGACGCTCGGCCTACCATTTCATCCACCCGCTGATGGTGGCCGGCATCATCGTCAGCGCGGCGGCCGACGAGAAGATCCTCTCCAGCCCGGCCGCGACCGCGACCACGGCCTCGGCCTGGATGATCCTCGGCGGCCCGGCCCTGTTCCTGGCCGGGCAAGCCGCGTTCAAGCTGGTCGTGTGGCGCTACGTGTCCTGGACCAGGGTGGCCGGGATCGCCGTGCTCGCGCTGCTGGCCCTGACGGCGAAGGCGGTCCCCGAGCTGGGCCTGGCCGCTTGCGCGGCGGCCGTGGTCGCCGCCGTCGCGGCCAGCGACCGCCTGCCCTGGCTGGCGCGTCGCCGTCCGGTTGAGCTAGGGCTTGCGCCCGACGCCCCCTAGCTGCGGGATCTCAGGACCACGAGGCGAGCCGGGATCCGGCCGCCAGTCGTTCACGTTGACCACGCCCGGCTCGACGAGTTTCAGGCCCTCGAAGTAGCCGGCGAACTGCTCTGGGGTGCGGGTCCGGTACGGGACGGCGCCCGACGCCTCGTACACCCGCAAGGCCTCCTCCAGGGCCTCGCTGGTGTTGACGCTGTCGTTGATCGACAGGTAGCTACCGGACGGCAGGCCGTCGAGCAGCCCGGCCACGATCGATCGCGCCTGGTCGTAGTCGACGACGTGGCCGAGGACCCCCATGAACGTGAGCGCGACCGGCTGGGTGAGGTCCAGCCACTGCGCAGCCTCGGCCAGGACCTTCTCGGCGTCGCCCATGTCGGCGTCCACGAAGCTGGTGGCGCCTTCCTCGCTGCTCGTCAGCAGCGCCCGGGCGTGCGCCAGCACCAGCGGGTCATTGTCGACATAGACGATCCGCGACTGCGGCGCAACGCGCTGCGCGACCTGATGCGTGTTGTCCGCCGTCGGCAGCCCGGTGCCCACGTCCAGGAACTGGCGTACCCCGGCCTCGCCCGCCAGGTACCGGATGACTCGGCCCAGGAAGGCACGGTCGGCCCGGGCGATATCCACGATCCCGGGATAGATCGCGCTGAACTGGTCGCCGGCCTCGCGGTCAACGGCGTAGTTGTCCTTGCCGCCGAGCCAGTAGTTCCAGATCCGGGCCGAGTGCGGCACCGAGGTGTCGATCGCGGTCCCGGCGGTCGAGTGCTCTTCAGTCATGGGATCCCTTGGGAGGTCGGGGGGATTGGGGATGGTGGCATGCGATGAGTTGCTAACCGTAGATCACGTTTCCTTGATGATCTCGGCGATGAACCGTGCGGTCAGGGCCGGGGTCAGGGCTTCGGTGCTGAGGTTGTTCATGACCTCGAGGTAATGGTCGACGTCCTCACGTTTGTCCAGGTAAAGGGCGCTAGTGAGCTGTTCGATGTACACCACGTCCGGCACGTCCGCGTCACCGAAGCGCAGCACGCTGAACGACCCGCCTGCCGCGGCGTGGCCGCCGCGGCTGAACGGCACGACCTGAATGGTGACGTGCCGCATTTCGGTGACCTCGATGAGCCGGTTCAACTGGCCCCGCATCACCTTGCGGCCGCCCACCGGGCGGCGCAGGGCCCCCTCGTCGACGACCGTCCAGACCTGAGGAGGTCTGGGGCCGGTGAGCAGGTCCTGCCGCTTGAGCCGCAGGCTCACCCGCCGGTCGATCTCGTCCGCGGGCGCGGCCGAGTTGCCGAGCATGGTGACGGCACGAGCGTAGTCCTCGGTCTGGAACAGGCCGTGCACGAACTGCAGCTCGAACGTCCGGAGGACCGAGGCGGCGGCCTCCAGGCCCAGGTACTCCTCGAACCAGTCGCTCATGATGTCGCCGTACTTCGACCACCAGCCGGGGGAGTTGGCCTGCCGGGCGAGCGCGATCAGGGCGGCGTAGGTCTCCTCGTCTTCGATGCCGTACAGCGCGAGCAGGTCGGACACGTCCCGTTCCTTGAACCCGACCCGGCCGTTTTCCATGCGGCTGATCTTGGACCGGGACGCCCGGATCTCGTACCCCGCGCGGTCCGGCGACACGCCGGCCGCCTCGCGGTAGCGGTGCAACTGGTTGCCCAGGATCATGCGCGATACGGTCGGGCCCAGCGAGTCGGCAGGTTCGGTGTCCCGCTGAACGGTGCTCATCCTCACTCCGGGAGCCGACGTCTGGGTACCCAGGTGACCACCCGCCATGCCGAGCGATCACCGCCGTGCCGCCGCCCGCACCAACAACGACCGCGGTGCACATGCAGACGATATCATCGCACAGCCGCACCGCCAGGACACTATTTGTAGTGACTTCCCGATAATGATGCGAGGCTGTCGCCGCCGCGCGGGTACAGGTCATCGAACTCGCCGTTCTTCACCCCGGTCAGGAACGCGCCGATCTCGGCGCGGGTGTATATCAGGGCGGGTCCGGCGGGATGCCGGGAATTGCGGACCGCGATCGCGCCGTCGGAAAGCGCGGCGACCTCGACGCAGCTTCCGCTGGGGTTGCTGACACGGCTCTTGCGCCACTGCGCCTCGGCCAGCTCGTCAGCCGGGATGCCGTTGTTGAACTCCATGTTTCTCCTAGCGGGAGGGGAAAACCCCAGGCGGCGGGTCGCCTGCCGGAGTGTCCAACGTCTGCATTACGGAGTCTAACAGAGCAAATGCAAATGCATATGTACATGCAGGGGATCGTTGCATACACGTTGTGCAGAAGTCCTGTGCATAGTAGCGGCGCCGGGCCTCGGCGGAGTCCGCCCTCCGCCCCGCTGCAGCCTCCGCCCCGCCGCTGCCTCCGCCGCGCCGCTGAGTCCGCCCTCCGCCTCCCTCCGGCCCGCCGCGGAGTCTGGCCTCCGCCCCGCCGCCCTCCGCCCGCCCTGGGCGGCAAGAGCCCCGGGGCCAGACCGGTCCGCGGAGGACAAATAGGGCATCGGTCCGAACTTGGCGATTGTGACCGACCTCACGGCGTATGATTCCGGAGGTCGGCGCGCGTACGCTACCGTAACGATCCCGTAGCGCTTGGTTCCTAGCCTTGAATTATCTATAAAGCGGTAAAGCACGCACAAAGGGGTGCGAAATGCTACAACGGGGACCGGCCTATGCGGCCGCTGCGGTAATGATCTGCGCTATCTGCGCGGCACTGTTCCAGCTCGCGGTCCTGATTCTCAGCTTCTCTTCTCCGGTCGCGGTCACAGTGATCACACTGGTCACCCTGATCCTGCTCAATTCGCTGCGCCGGCGCATTCGAACCACGACGAAACACCGGTTCGGTCCGAGGAACCCGCACAGCGTCCACCGCTAGAACCGGGAATCCTTCTCGCCGCCATGAGCTGATCTGCTGACACCAGCGCTGAATCACCATGGACAGCGCCATTCACGATGGCGCGGAGTGCATGTCGGTCCATGCGGTGGCCGGGTTGATCAAGTTCTTTTCGCCAGTGAGCCGGGCAGGCCTTTCAACTTGTCCGGGCCGCGATCTGCCGGGCCAGCTTGACGGCCTGCTGCGGACTTCCCTCCCAGGGAAGACCGTGACCGGGCAGGACCCAGCGAGCCTCGACCGGCTCGATCTTTTCCAGCGAGGCCAGGGCCCGGTCGTGATCCTCGTTCATGAACCGAGGGAGCAGTTGCGGCCCGGACTCGCCGTGGGAAAGGCTGAGCGTCGCCAGCGTGTCGCCCACGATCAGGACTTCACGGTCGGCCAGGCTCAGGGCCACGTTTCCGGCGGTGTGGCCGGGCGTGTGGATGACGCGGGGACGGCCCGGCACGTCCAGGACTTCTTCGTCGGCGAAACCCGACGCCTCGGCCACGGGCGCCGTCCGGGCCACGCCATTGCGCAGGAAGTGCCCCACCAGATGCAGCACCGGCGGCTTCCACAGCGGGTACAAGGGCGGCCTGCCCTTGCGCATGGCCGCCGCCCGGTCATCGTGGTGCACGAGCACCGCCGCGCCCGCCTGCGTCCGGAGCCGTTCGGCATTACCCATATGGTCGGGGTGGTAATGGGTGAGCACGACGGCCTTGACGGATGACAGCGGAGCGTTCCGTGCGGCGAGGAACCGGGTCATCTGCGGCCAGTAGCCGGGCAGCCCCACGTCGATGAATGTATAGGCGCCCGCGTCTTCAACCGCGTAGCAACCCAAGAACGTCGTACCGACCCGGAAGACTCCCGGGACGATCTCCCGGACCCAGGGCTGCCCGAGCCTGCCTGGCTGCGCGATTCGGGTGATGTTCACTGAGGTCTCCTTTCCTGGTGTGCCCGGCGCCCGTGCGGACGCCAGGTTGTGCGGCTACAAGGCGGTCACCAGCGCTGACCGGTCTGCGCGTTGATGGTTCCCGGGTCAGCCCTTCGCCCGGCACGTCCTGCGACGCCCCAGGACGCGGCGCTGGTCCGGTGCCGGGTAACCTCGCACGGTCTGAGTCTGCGTCTGGAACGTGGTGGCGGGGTATCCGCAGGCTTACTGCACTTCCCGGCTGGGAACGCGGCCAGGTGCTGGCGCGGCGATCACGTCGCGTAGCTGGTTGCGGCTGGCGACCCCGAGCTTGGGGTAGGACCGGTACAGATGCGAGCTGACGGTGCGCGGTGACAGGAAGAGCCGGTCGCCGATCTCGCGGTCGGTCAGGCCGTGGCTGGCCAGGCGGACGATCTGGCGCTGCTGGGGGGTCAGCTCCCCGAGCGCATCGCGTTCGCCGGGCGCGCCGGTAACGGCCACCCCGCACGCTCTCAGCTCGGCCTCGGTGCGCTGCGCCCATGACCGGGCACCTAGCCGCCGGAAGGTTGCCAGGGCTTCGGTCAGCACGGGCTTGGCGTCGTTGATCCGGCGGCGGCGCCGCAGCCATTCGGCGTAGTCGAGGCGTAGCTGGGCCCGCTCGAACGGCCACTGGTCCCCGGCGGGGTCGGCGAGCGCCGTGCCGAAATGGGCTTCGGCCCGGTCCGGGCCGGCGAGGATGCCGCGGGCCCGGGCGATGAGCTGCTCGAGCCGGGGAGAAGCCGTTCCGCCTAGATGGCTGAGCGCCCGCTCAAGGACCTCGCATCCTTCCATCCGCCGATCGGCGCGCACCGCGGCAGCCGCGAGATCGGCCACACCCAGGTAGGAGGCGTAGTTGTGCAGCGGCGTGCCGTCCTCGCTGAACAGCCCGCGGAGCTGGGTGAACGCTTGGAGGTAACTGCCGTCGGCCAGAGCCGCGACGCCGAGGGCACGCCGGGCGCGGGCGGCCACCAGCCCGCATTCGGCCGGATCGACGGTGGCCAGCGCCCGCTCGGCGTGCTTGCGTGCCGCGCCGGAGTCGGCGCGCAGGGCCAGGACGGTGGCGGTGATCACGTCGGCGGACGCGGCGACGATGTCCATCTGGTTCGCCTCGGCCAGTCCGGCGGCCTCGGCGGCAACCTCCAGCGCCTCGTCCCAGCGCCCGGTGTCGATGTAGGCCCACCCGAGCACGGTCAGGCTCCCGCCGCTGGTGCCCCGCACGCCGGGAGCCCGGAGCCGCTGCATGGCGTCTTGCAGCCAGCGGATCGCCAGGTCGGATTCGTCCAGGAGCCATGCGGTGGAAGCTATTCGCCACAAAGAGGGCTCTTCGATGGGCGCGTCGGCGATCTTGCGCAGGCACGGGAGGAGCTGGTTTCTGCTGCCGATTGGGTCGGCGCTGGCGCGTATCCAGAGTCGCAGCGCATTGACATCAATGCCGGGGGCCCGGAAGGGGGGCGGTGGACCTTGGCGCTCCAGCAGGCCGAGGGTGCGGCTGACGGCCTGGCGGCTGGCGGGTGTTCCGGACTGGTAGGCGACAGTGGCGGCACTCCCGAGGGCGTCCCAGGCGAGGTCCGGCTGATCACGCGACGCGTCCTCGGCGACGGAGATGAGCGCTGACAGCGCGGCGGTGCGCCGCCCTGACCAGGCGAGCGCCCACCCGGCGTCGTGGCGGGCGGCCAGCCGCAGTTCCGGGTCCGCTGTGACCGCCAGGGCGCGGGCGGCGAGGTCCTGGACCCAGTCTCCCTGGCCGGTGGGAACGGCGGCCGACGCGGCGGCGACCAGCCTGCGGGCCTGGTCTGCGGGGTCGGGGCTGAGGTCGGCCGCGCGTTCCAGCGCGAGCGCGGCGGCGGCCGCGCCGCCGCGGCGTTGCGCCTGCGCCGCGGTGGCCTCCAGCAGCGACGCGACCTGCTCGTCGGGGTGCAGGGCCGCGGCGGCCAGGTGCCAGGCCCGCCGGTCCGGCTGGTCACCCAGGGCCCCGGCAAGCTCCCGGTGCGCCGCGGCCCGCCGGGCGAACGGCGCGGCGTGGTAGATGGCCGAGCGGACCAGGGGATGGGAGAACCGCAGCCCGGTCCGGTCGACCCTGACCAGGCCCCGGTCCTCGGCCGGCGCCAGCGCCCGCGCATCGGGCCCGGCGCCGCGGCTGGCCGCCGCGCTCAGGTCCGGCCCGTCGGCCACCGCCGCCAGCAGCAGCGCCGCCTGCGTCGGCCCGGGCAACGCGGCGAACCGGGACGCCAGGACCGCGGTCAGCCGGTCGGTCAGGGGCAGCGGCTCGGCGGCCCACCGCCGGCTGGCCGCCGGATCCTCGGCGATCACCGTGGCCAGCTCGATCAGCGCCATCGGATTACCCGCGGCCTGCGCGAGCACCTGGGCCCGGGCCCGCCCGCGCGGCGGCCGCGGCTGCCCGTCCAGCAGCCGGCCGGCGTCCCCGGCGGACAGCGGCCCCAGGTGCAGCTCCGGGAACCCCCGGTCAAAACCGGGCGGCGGGGCCAGCCCCCGGGCCCCCACCAGCAGCACCACCCGTTCGGCGTCCAGGCGGCTGCCGGCGAAGGCCAGCGCGTCCAGCGAGCTGCGATCCAGCCAGTGCGCGTCATCGGCGACCACCACGACCGGGGACCGCTCGGACAGATCCGACAGCAAGGTCAGCACGGCCGCCCCGGTCAGCAGCGGGTCCGCAGCACCAGGATCCGCGGCAAGGCCCAGCGCCCCGGACAGCGCCCGGGCCTGCCGGCCCGGCAGGCCCGCGGCGGCCCGGCAGCACCGGCCGCAGCAGCTGATGCAGCCCGGCGAACGCGAGCCTCGACTCCGATTCCCGGCCGGTGACCGGCAGGACCCGCAGGCCCGCCAGCCGCGCCCGCCCGGCGGCCTCAGCCAGCAGCACGGTCTTGCCCATCCCTGCCTCGCCGGTGACCACCAGGACCCGGCCGGAGGCCGGGGCCGGGTCCACCAGGGCGCGCAGCCGGGCCAGCGCCGCGTCCCGCCCGATGATGGGCGCGGGCTGCTGTGCGGGGAGGTCACCGGGGCCTGGCATCCGCCTGTCCTCTCGGCCCGTGCGTTTCGTCAACGCCGTCCCCAGGCTCAACAGCGGCCGCCGCCCCAGCATGCCCGCACCGCGCAAAGTGCAGTCACCCCACCGATACCGCCCGCGCCCGCCCGGGAGCCACAGTGAAGACCGGGCCAGGCGTTACCACGGCAAACACCAGACGGCGAGGATCACGATGCCTTTTGTCACTGTCGGGCGGGAGAACTCCGCCGCCATCCGGATCTACTACGAGGACCACGGATCCGGTCCTCCCGTCGTGCTGGTGCACGGCTACGCGCAGAACGGGCACTCCTGGGAAAAACAGGAGGCCGCCCTGCTCGCCGCCGGGCACCGGGTGATCACCTACGACCGGCGCGGCTTCGGCGCCTCCAGCCGCCCGAGCGTGGGCTATGACTTCGGCACCCTGGCCGGCGATCTTCATGTCCTGCTCAGCCGGCTCGACCTGCGCGAGGTGGTGCTAGCCGGATTCGGCATGGGGACCGGCGAGGTGGCCCGCTACCTGGCCGTGTACGGCCCGGGACGGGTCAGCGCGGCCGTGCTGGTGGCGCCGCTGCTGCCGTTCCTGCTCCAGACCGACGACAACCCCGACGGCATCGACCGCAGCGTCTTCGACGGCCTCACGGATCGTCTCGCCGCCGACCGGCCGGCCGCGATGAAAGACTTCCTGGACCAGTCCTACAACATCGACCTGCTGGGCGGGGACCGGGTCAGCGACCAGGCGTGGCAGAACAGCTTCTACGTCGCCCTCGCCGCCTCGGCCCACGCCGCCGTCGGCTGCGTCACCGCCTGCCGGGAAGACTTCCGGGCCGACCTGGCCACGATCAGCGTCCCCGTCCTGGTCATCCACGGCGACCAGGACCGCGTGCTGCCCTACCAGGCCACCAGCCGCAGGCTCCCCGCGCTGCTGGCCAACGCCCGCTCCACCATCATCGCGGGCGGGCCGCACGCGGTCATCTGGACCCACGCCGAGGAGGTCAACCGGGCACTGCTCGGCTTCACCGGCCACCCGGGCCCGGCCGGCGGACGGCAGAACGGACGCGCCGGCTGACCCTGGTCACGGCCGCCTGAGCCGCCCGGTCTTGCGTGCCGCCCGCCCGGGCGAACACGACGCCAGGCATGGCCTCCCCGTCCGGGTCGCCTCATTTGCGGGGATCTTCCTGACCGCCGGGCGCGGCGCGCGCGAAGTCCCGGCTGCGGATGGCGGCCAGCGAGTTCTCGCTAGTCTGCCAGGCGGAAGGCGAGCTGGGTTTCCCATTTGCTCATGTCGGGCTCCTGGGCGGGATCGGTCAGGTAGATCTCCAGCCGGCCGCCCCACACGTCGCCGTCCGGGCCCGGCGACGTGTCCCACGTCAGGCCCTGCCCGGCCGCCCAGTCCAGCAGCGTCTCGGTGACCCCGGCGAGCTCGCTGGGGTGACCCACGTGCGTGAGCGTCGCGTACCGCCCGGCGGGGAGCACGCCGGACACCATGTGGCCGTCGCCGTCCACGGCCGCCGCGACCGGCACGCCCGCCTCCATGTCGAGTTCGCGCGCCATGTCGACGACGTTGTACTTGAAGAACGGCGCCCCTGCGGGCGCGAGCCCGCGGGCGCCCAGCCAGCCGAACACTTCGCCGAGGCGGGCGCCCAGCGCGGGGAGCTCGGACATGGTGACTCGGGCCTTGATCGCCACGTACGGCTGCTCGGTGCGTATCACGATTTCCGGTGCTGCTGACATTCTGCTCATCCTCCCGTTGTATAGATCGGCTGCTGCAGTTCGGTGACCCACTGGTCAGTGTCAGCGGACCACTCCAGGGTGACCTCGCGGGCGTAGCCGGCGGACCGGTACCCGTTGGCGTCGATCCACCAGGCCAGCGCCTGGCCGGTGGCTATCACGTCGTTCATGGAGCCGTGGTGGATGATGGCCGCCGCGGTCTGGACCTCCGGCAGGTCCGTGACGTTGAGGTCGTGACCAGCCACGGCCTCGGTGACCACCGGCACGGCGGCATGAACCACGATGGAGCCGTGACCGGTCGGCGTGTCCTCGTAGTACGCGATGGCCGGGCCCGACGCGGTGACGCCCGCGCTGGCCATCCGCTGCCACAGGTCGCAGTACAGCGGCTGGATGACCGGCGTGATGCACTCGGGCTCGTACCCCGTGGCCGTGCCGGTCAGCTCGGCCACCCGGACCGGGGCGAGGTGCTTGATGACGACCCCGTCGGTCGGCACCCGCGCCTCGTCCTCGATCGTCAGCAGCCGCGCCTCGACCCGGGCCAGCCGGGTGGTCTCGGCCTCGATCTGGGCGTGGATCTCGGCCCGGCGCAGCTTGAGCATCCCGCGGAGTTCGGCCGCGCTGACCTGCTCCTCCAGGATCGCCTGGACCTGCTGCAGGGTGAATCCGAGTTCCTTGAGCGCGATGACGCGGTTCAGCTCGGACAGCTGCCTGGCCTGATAGAACCGGTACCCGCTCGCCGGATCCACGCAGGCGGGACGCAGCAGGCCGATCGCGTCGTAGTGCCGGAGCATGCGGACCGACACGCGGCCGTGCCTGGCGAACTCCCCGATGCTGAACATGACGAGTCCCGTTCTATAGCCTCACACGGTGTCAGGGTCAACCAAGGGCTCCGGCGCGAACGGCGGGCTCGGCGGCTCGCCCCACCAGCCGCGCAGGAACGCCCCGGCCCGCTCGCAGGCCCCCGCGATCGGGCCGCCGGGATGACCCAGCGCGTCGCGGATCAGGCCGGTGATGGTGGTGTTGACGCTGGCCAGGACCTCTTCCGGGCTCGCGCCGTCAGCTGACCGGTAGCCGATCACCCCGCCCGCGTTGCACACGAAGTCGGGCAGCGCCACGATGCCCCGGCGGCGCAGCACGTCGGCTCCCCGCGCGGTGTACGGCACGTTCGCCGCGGGCGCGACGACGCGGACGCCCGCGGGCAGCCGTGCCGCGGTCCAGCCGCTGATCACCGCGGGCCGGGTCCCTGGCACCACGACGTCGGCTTCCACCTCGGTGAACAGCTCGCGTGGCGGCCCGGCCGGCAGGCCGTACTGCAGGACACACGCGTCGCCGTGGGCCCGGCGCAGCGCGAGCAGCCGGTCGACGTCCAGACCCGCGGAGTCGGCCAGGCACCCGGCCACGGTGGACACCGCCACCACGCGGCCGCCGCGGCGGGTGACCTCACGAGCCACGCCGCCGCCCACCTTGCCGAACCCCTCAATGGCCACCGAGCGGCCGTCCCAGCCCCCGCCCCACCGGGCGGCCAGCGCGGCCTCGGCGGCCGCCGCGACGCCGTAGCCGGTCAGCAGATCCTCGAACGGCACGCCGTCCACCACGGCGCTGATCGCCGCGGGCGCGGCCTGGTTCTCCCGCAGCGGCGCGAAGTCCTCCTCGGCCGTGCCCATGTCCGGGCCGGTCAGCAGCCGGCCCGCGTCGACGAGCGGAGCGATCTCCGCGCAGAACCTGGCCATCAGGACGGCCTTGCCCGCGCGGTCCGCCGGATCCCCGCGCACGCCCGCCTTGGCCCCGCCCATCCGCGCGCCCAGCGCGGCGAACTTGTAGGTCATGGCCCGCGCCAGCAGCGCCACCTCGGCCACGCTGACGTCCGGCGCCAGCCGCGTCCCCCCAGCCGAATGCGGCGCGCCAGGCAGGTCGAACACCACGAAGCCAGGGACCGAGCTCAGCTCGATGACCTCCGGACCATCATGATCGCGTCCCGCCGCCGGCTCGCCCGCCATGGCGTCTCCTGTCTGCGTGAATGAGTATCAGTCTGCGGCATCGTAGCGGCGCAAGATCTGGCGGGCGGCCCGGTGATCGTGACCAGCCGCGCACGGCCCAGCGTGCGCTGGATGGCAGCTGACTCGGCTGCCCTGCCTACCAGCCCGCCGGATGGCAGGCCCGACATCCAGGCTGGCCCCTGTTCATGATCTGGCACCAGGCTGCCCTCCACCATGATCAGCGATCGCAGCTCGCTGACCGCATGGTGATCATCTGCTGTGCTGGCAGCCGTCGGCATCGGGACATATGCCGATCCGCGTACCTAAGATGGCTGGGGGTCTTGGGTCCGAGCGAAGGGTCAACGACACGATGAGCCATGCGACGGCGGACAGGTACGCCTGGACCGAGCCGGGAGTCGAGGATCTCGGCGGGGGCGTGTACCGGATCCCGCTGCCGCTGCCGATGGACGGGCTCAAGGCGGTCAACGTCTACGCCATCACCGATCCCGGCGGAGTCGACCTGATCGACGCCGGGATAGCCCTGGTCCCGGCCAGGGAGCGGCTCACCGCGGCGCTGGCCCAGATCGGGTACGAGCTGGGCGACGTCCGCAACTTCTTCGTGACCCACATTCACATCGATCATTACTCCCTCGCCGTCGAGCTGCGGCGGACGTTCCACAGCCTGATCAGCCTGGGCGAGGAGGAGCGCGCCAACCTGATCGCGACCAGGGAGATGGTCAACGGCGGCGGGAACCGGTTCTTCGGCGTCGACGGCCTGCGCAGGCTGGGTGCCCTGGAGCTGATCACCGAGCTTGCCGCGCAGAACCGGCGGCCCCCAGCCATCATCGACTGGGAGGACCCCGACCGCTGGCTGGCCGACGGGACCGACCTCGACCTGCGGACGCGCACGCTGCGGGCGGTTCACACGCCCGGCCACACCCGCGGCCACCTCATCTATCACGACGCTGCGGCCCAGATGATGTTCGCCGGCGACCACGTGCTCCCGCACATCACGCCCTCGATCGGGTTCGAGGCGGCGGGCAACCGGATGGCCCTGAGCGACTACCTCGGATCCCTGGCCCGGACGCTCGCGCTGCCCGATGCCCGGCTGCTGCCCGCCCACGGCCCGGTCACCAGCAGCACCCACGACCGCGTCCACGAACTGCTGGCCCACCACGACACGCGCCTGGCGGAGACCTTCAGCGCGGTGCGGGCCGGCCAGGCGACCCCCTATGAGGTTGCGAAGGCGATCAAGTGGACCCGGCGGCACAAGGCCTTCGCTGACCTGGACCTGTTCAGCCAGGTCCAGGCGGTCAACGAGACGGCCGCGCATCTTGAGGTGCTCGCGGTCCGCGGCCAGGTGACCCGCTCGGTATCCGCCGAAGGCACCGACCTCTACCAGGTCGCCTAGGGGCTCACCCGGTGCGCACCCGCGTAGACGTTCATCGTGGTGCCGCGCAAGAACCCGACCAGGGTCAGCCCGCCCTCCTCGGCCAGTGAGGCGGCCAGCGAGGACGGCGCGGACACGGCCGCCAGCACCGGGACCCCGATCATGATCGCCTTCTGCGCCAGCTCGAACGAAGCCCGGCCGCTGACCAGGAGGACGTGACCGGCCAGCGGCAGCCGCCCGGAACGCAGCGCCCAGCCGGCGATCTTGTCCACCGCGTTGTGCCGGCCCACGTCCTCGCGCAGCACCACCAGAGTGCCGTCCGCGGTGAACAGCCCGGCCGCGTGCAGCCCGCCGGTGCGGCTGAACACCCGCTGCGCCTGGATGAGCCGGTCGGGCAGCGCGGCCAGCACGGCGGGGGAGACACGAGCCGGATCTGCGGCCACGTCGAATGCGGACCGGACCCGGATCGCCTCGATGCTGTCCTTGCCACACACCCCGCAGGCGCTGGTCATGAGGAACTTCCTGGCCGGCCCCGCGGCGTCCGCGTGCTGATAGCGCAGCGCGTGGCCCGGCTTGGCCGTCACCGCGGCCACGTTCTGGTCGCACATGCGAATCTCGTGCACCTCGTCCAGGCTGCCGAGCAGGCCCTCGGTAAACAGGAACCCGGCGGCCAGGTCGATGTCGTCGCCCGGAGTGCGCATCGTCACCGTGAGCGGCTCGCCGTCAACCCGTATCTCCAGCGGCTCCTCGACCGCGAGCAGGTCGGCCCGGTGCTCCGCCGCACCGGCCACCGCTACTCGCAGCACCCGCCGCCTGGCCGTCGTCGTACCGCTCATAGCCCGAGGCTACTTCCCCGGGAAACCGAGTGCCGGGCCCGGCGGGAGGTCGGGCCCGGCACATGGTCGGGAGGCAAGTAGAGGTAATGGTTAGCTGGCGAAGTCGAGCAGCGGCTGGGCGCGGCTCGGGTGACGCAGCTTGGACAGCGACTGCTTCTCGAGCTGCCTGATCCGCTCGCGGGTCAGGCCCAGCGCACGGCCGATCTCGTCCAGCGTGTGCGGGTTGCCGTCGTACAGGCCGAACCGCATGGCCATGATCGTCGCCTCGCGCGGCGTCAGCGCGTCCAGCGCCGAACGCAGCTGCTCGGCCATCAGCTGACGGTCAACGAGCTCGGAGGCCTCGGGCGCGTCCACGTCCTCGATCAGGTCGCCGATGCTGGTCTCGCCGTCCTCGCCGATCGTGGAGTCCAGGCTGATCGGCTGGCGGCTGGTGCGCAGCAGCTCCTCGATCTGG
This sequence comes from uncultured Actinomycetes bacterium, assembly GCA_963705835.1. GTDB lineage: Bacteria > Actinomycetota > Actinomycetes > Streptosporangiales > Streptosporangiaceae > Palsa-504. Next base: position 30,159 of record CAVPLC010000056.1, on the reverse strand, counting down.
TCCGGCGTGCGGTCCAGCTCGACGGCGAGCTCTTCCGGCGTCGGCTCCCGGCCCAGGCGCTGGTGCATGTCACGCTCGACCCGGCTCAGCTTGCTGAGCATCTCGAGCACGTGCACCGGCAGCCGGATGGTCCGGGCCGAGTCGGCGAAGCCGCGCTGGATGGCCTGCCGGATCCACCACATGGCGTAGGTGGAGAACTTGTAGCCCTTGGTGTAGTCGAACTTCTCGACGGCCCGGATCAGGCCGAGGTTGCCCTCCTGCACCACGTCCAGCAGGGACAGCCCCCGGTCGCTGTACTTCTTGGCCACCGACACGACCAGCCGCAGGTTCGCCTCGAGCATGTGCGCCTTGGCGCGCCGCCCGTCCTCGGCGACCAGCTCAAGGTCACGCCGGTGGTTCTCGTCCAGCCCGGTGGCGCTCTCAAGCTTGTGCTCGGCGAACAGACCGGCCTCGATCCGCTTGGCCAGGTCCACCTCCTGCTCGGCGGTGAGCAGGCTGGTACGGCCGATGGACTTCAGGTAGGTATGCACCGAGTCGCCCATGGCGGGCGTCTGGTCATCAAGATCGACCTCGGTGAGCCGGTCGGCCTCGGTGAGCGCGGCGGCCTCTGCCTCGAGGCTCACCACGTCGACATCGGCAAGGTCGACGTCGGTGTCATCGCCGGACTCAGCATCAGCGTCGTCCGCGTCCTTGGCGGCCCGCGCCGTGGCGGTGGCCGCGCGTACCGGGCGGCCCTTGGCCGGCTCGGGCAGCTCGTTGGCCAGCCGAACGCCGGACTCGGTCAGCTCACGCAGTATTGACCTTCCCTCGGCAGGAGTCAGGCCTGCCTGGTCAAAGGCGTTCCTCAGCTCCGCAAGAGACAGGTGACCCTGGCTACGTCCCCGCTGGATGAGATCATCCACTCGGGTCGTGCTCGCCTCTTCATCAGAAATCGCAACGGCGATCCGCGGCATGAGACACCTCCCTCCTCCTATGTACGCACGCAATCCACACGTCGTTCACTGGGCTTCCACCAAGTACCCCTCGTTTCCCCGCGCAGTCCTCAGCGGGGCACATTGTCCGGGCACTATTAAGTAACGCTCTCTGCCTCAGTTTGTTCCCGCCGTAGCACTTCCCGGCTGAGCCGGGCGATGTCGTGTTTCCCGCTGGGGAGCAGAGGAACGGCATCGACCACCACGACCCTGCTCGGAGCAGCGTAACGCGGCAGGCGCTCCCGCACATGGAGTCGGAGCAATTCGAGCGTCGGCGGGTTGGCCGGGTCGGCCGGCACCACGACCGCGATGACCCGTTCGCCCCATTCGGGGTCGGGCTGGCCGAGTACCACCGCGTCCCGGACCCCGGGGCAGTCCCGCAGCGCCGCCGCCACCTCACCCGGAACCACCTTGTACCCCCCGGTGTTGATGAGGTCGTCCGCGCGCCCCCGTACGGTCAGCCGGCCCGAGGCATCCAGGTAGCCCAGGTCACCGGTGCGGAACCAGGCTGTGCTGGCTTCTCTCTCTGGGGGGACCCATCCCCCCAGACCCCCCTTGGGAGAGGCGACCCCCCCGGTGACCCCCCCGGTCACGGGGGGACTCCCCGCCCCCCCGTACCCCCCCGGGCGGTAGCCGGAGAACAGCACTGGCCCGCCGATCCAGATCCGGCCGTCATCGATCTTCACCCGCACCCCGTCCAGCGGGATCCCGTCGTAGACGCAGCCGCCGCAGGTCTCGGTCATGCCGTAGGTAGTCACCACGGGAATCCCGGCGGCACGGGCCGCGTCCAGCAGCGCGGCCGGCGCGGCGGCCCCGCCGAGCAGCACCGAGGAGAACCCGGCCAGCGGTCCAAGGGGGTTCAAGGGGTCCAAGGGGGCCAAGGGGTCCAAGGGGGTTCGGGATATCACGATTTATCGGTATATCGGCATGTCGATCGGCGAGGAGTCGCTGGAGCTGGGTCGGGACCAGCGAGACGTGCGCGCAGCCGGACGAGGCGACCGTCTCGGCGTCCGCGCGGTCGGCCAGCACCGGGTCGGTCCCGCTGACCAGCGACCGGACCAGCACCTGGAGCCCGGCGATGTACGTGGCGGGCAGGCAGCATAGCCACCGCTCGCCCGGCCGGGCGCCGAGCCTGGCCAGCGAGGCCCGCGCCGAGTGCAGCAGCGCGGACGCGCTGAGCTCAACCCCTTTCGGTGTGCCGGTGGATCCGGAGGTGCCGATCACGACCGCCGTACCTTCGGCCACTCCCTTTTTTCTTTGTCCAGAACGGACGGTGGTAACACCCTGCGGATCCTCCACCGTGTCCGGGGCCAGCGCGTCGAGGAGTTCGTTCAGCCGGGACGCGGGTAGTCGCGGCGTCCAGGGGAGCGATGGCCGGCCCGCTGCCGTCGAGCGCCACGGCCAGGAGCTCGAGCAGCCGCGGGCTCGTACGTTCCACCAGGACCGCGTGGAGGGAACGGTTCGTCACGATCGTTAAGGTTAGATCCCGGAACTGAGGAGGTTACGAGTGATCGAATGGCAGCGGTCTGGTCCGGAACCAGGGAAAGACTACTCCGACATCTGGTACGACACGGCTGAGGGCATCGCGAAGATCACCATCAATCGGCCCGAAGTCCGCAACGCGTTCCGGCCGACGACTCTCTTCGAGCTTTCGAACGCGTTCAACATGGCCAGGGACGACCCCGGCATCGGTGTGATCATTCTCACCGGAGCGGGCGACAAGGCGTTCTGCTCCGGCGGAGACCAGAGGATCCGCGGTGACGATGGTTACGTCGACGATCACGGCGTGGGCCGGCTCAACGTGCTCGACCTGCAGGTCCAGATCCGGCGGACGCCCAAGCCGGTGATCGCCATGGTGGCCGGTTACGCCATCGGCGGCGGGCACGTGCTGCACGTGTGCTGCGACCTGACCATCGCCGCGGACAACGCGATCTTCGGCCAGACCGGCCCGAAGGTGGGCTCGTTCGACGGAGGCTACGGATCCTGGCTGCTCGCCGCCACCGTCGGCCTGAAGAGGGCGCGCGAGATCTGGTACCTGTGCCGCCAGTACGACGCGCAGCAAGCCTTCGACATGGGCCTGGTCAACGCCGTCGTCCCGCTGGCCGAACTGGAGAAGGAGACCATCACCTGGGCTCGCGAGCTGCTGGCCAAGTCTCCGCTGGCGCTGCGCATGCTCAAGGGCGCGCTCAACGCGGTCACCGACGGGGCCGCGGGCATGCAGCAGTTCGCCGGCGACGCCACCATGATCTATTACATGAGCGAAGAGGCCCAGGAGGGCCGGGACGCCTACAAGGAGAAGCGCGAGCCCGACTTCGCCCGGTTCCCCAGGCGCCCATGACCGCGGACTGGGCGGGGTTGCGGGCGTTCGCGATCCCGATGCCGGTCAGGTTCCGGGGGGTCACGGTGCGGGAGGGGGCGCTGATCGAGGGGCCGGCCGGGTGGGGGGAGTTCTCGCCGTTCGCCGACTACGGACCGCGGGAGTGCGCGCGCTGGCTGGCCAGCGCCGTTGAATCGGCGACGCGGGACTGGCCCGCGCCGGTCAGGGACCGGATCCCGGTCAACGTGACCGTTCCCGCGGTCGGACCCGAGCAGGCCATGGCGATCGTGGCCGGGTCGGGGTGCCGGACCGCGAAGGTCAAGGTGGCCGAGCGCGGCCAGGACGAGGCGGCGGACATCGAGCGGGTCGAGGCGGTCCGCGAGGCGCTCGGGCCCGCGGGCCGGATCCGGGTCGACGCCAACGGCGGCTGGCAGGTCGGCCAGGCAGCGCGCATGCTGCGCCGGCTGGCGGCGTCCGGGCTCGAGTACGCCGAGCAGCCCTGCGCCACCCTGGATGAGCTCGCCGAGCTCCGTCGACATATCGACATCCCGGTCGCCGCCGACGAGTCCATCCGCCGGGCCGAGGACCCGCTGCGGGTCCGGGCCGCGGGCGCGGCCGACATCGTGGTGCTGAAGGTCCAGCCGCTCGGCGGCGTGCGGGCCGCCCTGCGGGTTGCGGAGGCCTGCGGCCTGCCCGTCGTGGTATCCAGCGCGGTCGACACCTCGGTCGGGCTCGCCGCCGGGGTGGCACTGGCCGCCGCGCTGCCCGAGCTGCCCTATGCCTGCGGCCTGGGCACCATGTCGCTGCTGGCCGGGGACGTGACGGCCGAGCCGCTGGTGCCCGACCAGGGTGAGCTGGCGGTCCGGCGTCCCGCCGTCGACCCGGAGGCGCTGGCGCGCTTCGCGACCGACCCGGCCCCGTGGCGAGCCCGGGCCGCCGCGGCAGCGCGGTTCCTTGATGACGTGCATCCGGCCGCGGAGCTTCACCGGTGAACCCGTCCACCGCGTTCGGCATCGCGTTCTGCGACGAGCTGGCCCGCTGCGGGCTGCGCGAGGTCGTGATCGCCCCTGGATCGCGGAGCACGCCGCTGGCCATGGCGTTCTTCGACCTGGAGCGGCAGGGCAGGGTGCGGCTGCACGTCAGGATCGACGAGCGCTCCGCGTCGTTTACCGCCCTCGGCCTGGCCAAGGCGAGCCGGCGCCCGGCAGCGGTGCTGTGCACCTCGGGCACGGCGGCGGCCAACTTCCATCCCGCGGTCATCGAGGCCGATGAGTCCGGCGTGCCGCTGCTGGCGCTCACCGCCGACCGGCCGCCCGAGCTCAGGAGCGCCGGCGCTAACCAGGCCATCGACCAGATCAAGCTGTTCGGCGGCGCGGTGCGCTGGTTCTGCGAGGCCGGCGTGCCAGAACCACGGCCCGGAGCAGCCGCGTACTGGCGCTCGCTGGCCTGCCAGGCGTGGGCACAGGCGACGGGCAGCGCGGGCGGCTTGCCCGGACCTGTCCACCTCAACCTCGCCTTGCGTGACCCGCTCACCCCGGAGCTTCCCGGTGCCGCTGAGCAGGGCTGGCCCGAGTCCCTGGACGGCCGCCCGGACGGTTCCCCCTGGACCCGGTTTCATGGGTCCCCAGGGCGGGGACGGGCAAGGGGGGTCTGGGGGGACGGGCAGTCCCCCCAGGATCGGGGGGGTCACCGGGGGGGTCGCCCCCCGGGGGAAATAGAGCTGCCCTGGACCGAACGCGGCGTGGTGGTCTGCGGCGACGGCGACTACGACGCGGCGGCCCTGGTCCAGCTGGCCGAGCAGGCGGGATGGCCGGTACTCGCGGAGCCGTCGTCCGGCGCCCGGCGGGGGCCGAACGCCCTTCCGGCCTACCAGTACCTGCTCGCGACGCCGGAGTTCGTGGCCGGGCACCGGCCCGACGTCCTGGTGTCGGCGGGCCGCCCGGGCCTGTCCCGTGCGCAGGGCGCCTTCCTGGGCGGGCCGGCGGCCGGCACGTGGTTATCGGGCAGGGTCCCGGGCGCTGGGCGGACCCGCAGCGGGCCGCCACCGACGTCGCGGCCGGCCTGCGGCTCAGCGGGCTGCCCGGGGCCACGGCCTGGCTGCGGGAGTGGCGCCGGGCCGACGATGCGGCGCGCCGGGCGGTGGATGCCGTTCTCGATCAGGGCGAGAGCGTGACCGAGCCGCGGCTGGCCAGGGACCTGGTCCTGGGTGTGCCGGAAGACACGTTGTTGTGGACCGGTTCCAGCATGCCCGTTCGGGATATTGATTTTCATGGTGTTCCCCGGGCCGACCTGCGGATCATGGCCAGCCGGGGCGCCAGCGGCATCGACGGTACCGTGTCGGCGGCGATCGGTGCCGCGCTGGCTCACGGCGGCCCGGCGTTCGCCCTGGTCGGCGACCTGGCCTTCCTGCACGACGCGGCGGGCCTGGCCCTGGGGCCGGACGAGCCGCGGCCCGACCTGTGCCTGATCGTGGTCAACAACGACGGCGGGGGCATCTTCTCCACCCTGGAGCAGGCCGCCTTCACAGGGTCGTTCGAGCGGCTGTTCGGGACCCCGCATCGGGCCGGCCTGGACCAGCTGACCGCCGCGTTCGGCCTGCCCTATCAGCGTCTCGAGCAGCCGGAGGACCTGGACAAGGCGCTGCCGGGCACGGGCCTGCGGATCGTCGAGGCGCAGACCGACCGCGCCGAGGGCGCCGCGCTGCGCGACCGGCTGCGCCAGGTGGCGGCCGCGGCCGTCCGCACCGCGTTGTGAAGGGCCATATCACGCTGCGGGTGGATGATAATTGGCAGTGCGATGACCCTTACCCAGCTGAACGCGTTCGTTCTGGTGGCCCGGCTAGGCTCGGTAACCGCCGCCGCCAATGCGCTCGGCGTCAGCGAATCTGCCGTGTCCCAGGCCCTGTCCGCCCTCCGCCTGCACCTGGGCGATCAACTCGTCACCCGAGGGCCGGTCGGCATGACGCTGACCGCGGGCGGCTCCCGGTTGCTCGCTACCGCGTCGCAGATCGTCGTGCTCGGCGCCGAGGCCCACGCCGCCGTCCGGGCCGCGCAGGGTGCGCCCGAGCAGCTCAGGGTGGTGTCCACGTCCACCATCGCCGAGTTCGTGATCAGCCCGCTGACCGAGGCCTTCACCAAGCGTTTCGCCGGGTCGGTCGAGGTCTCGGCCGGCGTCGCGGCGACCAAGGAGATGAACGTCCTGATCGCCAACCGGCTCGCGGACGTGGCCATCGGCACCGACCCGCGGACCCTGCCGGACGACCCGGCCCTGGCCCTGGTGACCGAGCCCATCTTCCGGTACCGGCTCGTGGTCGTGACGGCCGGCCAGCCGCGGCTGCGGGGGGGTCCCCGCCAGTGGCTGTGGTTCGTGGATTCCTCCGGCACCGATCCGGACAGCGAGACCGGCCAGATGCTCTCCGGCCTCGGCATTCCCGAGGACCACATCAGGGTGTTTCCCAACCAGACCGCCGCCTGGGCGGCCGCGGCCGACGGCACCGGGGTCGCGCCCGCGGTCGAGCACCTGGTCGCCCAGCAGCTGCGCCGCGGCGAGCTGTCCCGCGTCGACCATCCCGGGTGCCGGATGGACGCCTGCTGGCACGTCACCCTGCTGGAACGCCAGCACCAGAGCACGGCGGCCAGCTCGTTCCGCCGCTACCTGGGCACGCCGGAGGCCATGCATCTGATGCGCTCGCCGGCCGGCGGGGTCCCGCCGTCACGTTTCCGACCGCCGGTATACGTGACGATCTGGAGTTAGACCAGCTAAAACGCCCGCCACCGCACCCCTTAAGCAACAGCTTATTCGCGTATTGCGGGGGCGGCGCCGGCGGGCGGATCATTTTGACGCGTCATAACTGACGGCCATGAGTGAAAGCTGTCCAGTCGCGGGAGCATACAGTATGCGAATTGAATCCGACGGGCACAGCCGCGGTAACCCGCGGCTCTACGAGCTGATCGAGCACGCCCCGAAAACGGGCAAGAGCCCTACCGTCTGGGCCTGGCCGGAGCTGATCGACTACCTCAAGGTGGCCGGCCAGCCCGTCGCGGGACCGTGGCCGCCGCATCAGGAGCCGCGACCGGATCCTGACTACGAGTCGCTCCCTGTGGCCGTCCCCGACCCGGAATCGAAGCCGTAGTCCCCGTCTCCTAGGAGGATCTATGTATCCGTCGCGGTTCCGGTACGAGGCGCCGCGTTCGCTTGCCGAGGCGATCGGCATGCTGCATGAGGGCGGGGATGACGCCAAGGTCCTGGCCGGCGGCCAGAGCCTGGTCCCGCTGATGAAACTGCGCTTCGCCTCGCCGCAACTGGTCGTCGACATCAACAACGTGCCGGGGCTGGACTACCACCGGGCCGACCCGGACGGCACCCTGCGCATCGGCGCGCTGTGCCGCCACGTCGACCTGGAGCGCTCGGACCTGCTCAAGTCGACCCAGCCGACCATGGCGTCGGCGGCGCCGCTGATCGCCGATCCCATCGTGCGCAACCGGGGCACCCTGGTCGGCTCGCTGTGCCACGCCGACCCGCAGGGTGACTGGGCCTCGGTGGTGCTGGCCCTCGGCGGCTCGGTGATCGCCCGGGGTCCGGGCGCCATGCGCTCGATCCCGCTCGCCGACTTCGTCACCGGCCCGTTCCAGAACGTCCTCGAACCGGACGAGATCGCGGTGGAGGCGGTGATACCGGCGGCAAAAGGCACCCGGTCCGGCGGCTACCTCAAGCTGGAACGCCGCGTCGGCGACTTCGCGACCGTCGGGGTCGCGGTCGCCCTCGAGACGAGCGGGGAGACCGTGACCAGGGCGGGCATCGCCCTGACCGGGGTGGGCGGCTCCACCATCGCGGCCGCCGAGGCGGCCCAGGCGCTAACCGGGCAGCCGCTGACCCCGGACCGCATCGCCCAGGCGGCCGATCTCGCGGCGCAGGCCGCGCGTCCGAGGACCGATCACCGCGGCAGCGCCGAATACAAGCGTCACATGGTGCGTACGTTCGTGGTGCGCCTGCTGAGCCGCACCGACACGACGGCGGAAAGGGCGGCGTGACATGACGATCGTTTACGACGACACCGAGGGTCAGGCGCCGAGCGACATCCCGGTACGCCGGATCAAGTTCACGGTCAACGGCGAGAAGAAGATCGCCGAAGTGGAGCCGCGGCTGCTGCTGTCTCACCTGATCCGCCGCGGGCTGAGCCTGACCGGCACCCACATGGGCTGCGACACGACCAACTGCGGCGCGTGCACCGTGCTGGTCGACGGCCGCCCCGTTAAGTCCTGCACCATGCTGGCCGTACAGGCCGACGGGCACGAGATCAGCACGGTCGAGGGCCTGGCCACCGCGAGCGAACTGCACCCGCTGCAGGAGGGCTTCAAGGAGGAGCACGGGCTGCAGTGCGGGTTCTGCACGCCGGGCATGATGATGGCGGCCAAGGCGCTGCTCGACGCCAATCCCGACCCCACCGAGGAAGACATCCGGTGGGCGCTGTCCGGCAACCTGTGCCGCTGCACCGGCTACCAGAACATCGTGAAATCGGTGCTGTGGGCGGCCGCCAAGCTCCGGTCCCAGGGGGCATGACATGTCACAGGCACTTGACGAGATCAAGATCGGCGGGCTGGGCGCCAGCCGCAAGCGGGTCGAGGATAACCGCTTCATCCGCGGCAAGGGCAACTACACCGACGACATCACCCTGCCCGGCATGCTGCACATGGAGATCCTGCGCAGCCCGCTGGCCCACGCCCGGATCAAGTCGATCGACGCCACCAGGGCGTGGGACATCCCCGGCGTGCACCTGGTCCTGACCGGCGAGATGATGGCGACAAGGAACCTCGCCTGGATGCCGACGCTGTCCTACGACACCCAGGCCGTGCTGGCCACCGACAAGGTCCGCTTCCAGGGGCAGGAGGTGGCCTGCGTCATCGCGGACGACCCCTACATCGCCAAGGACGCGTGCGAGGCGATCGAGGTCGACTACGAGCCGCTGCCGGTGATCGTCAACCCCGAGCAGGCCGTCGCCGAGGGCGCGCCGGTCATCCGGGACGACAAGGACAGCCAGCGGGACAACGTCATCTTCGACTGGGAGGTCGGCGACGCCGCAGGCACCGAGCGGGCCTTCGAGCAGGCCGACGTGATCTCCAAGCTGAAGCTGCACTACCCGCGCTCGCACCCGTCGCCGATCGAGTGCTGCGGCTCGATCGCGGACTTCAACCGGGCCACATCCAAGCTCACCGTGTACATGACCACGCAGGCGCCGCACATCATCCGGGCCGCGGTCGCGCTGGTCGCCGAGCTGCCCGAGCACATGATCCGGATCATCTCCCCGGATATCGGCGGCGGCTTCGGCAACAAGGTGCCGGTCTACCCGGGGTACGTCTGCTCGATCCTGGCCTCGATCCTGCTCGAGCGGCCGGTGAAGTGGATCGAGGACAAGACGGGCAACCTGATCTCCACCGGGTTCGCCCGCGACATCTACCTGGACGGCGAGATGGCGCTGCGCCGGGACGGCAAGATCCTCGGGGTACGGATGCACTGCGACTCCGACCACGGCGCGTTCTTCTCCGACGCCCAGCCCAGCAAGTTCAAGATCGGCCTGCTGCACTCGGCGTTCGCGGCCTACGACATCCCGGTCGCGCACCTGGCCGCCCGCGGCACCTACAGCAACAAGGCGCCGGGCGGCGTCGCCTACCGCTGCTCGTTCCGGGTCACCGAGGCGATGTTCTTCCAGGAACGGATGATGCAGGCCGCAGCGGATGACCTGGGCATGGACCAGGCGGCGTTCCGGCGGATGAACTTCGTGAAGGACGACGACTTCCCGCACCGGACCCCGTTCGGGTTCCTGACCGACTCCGGGCAGTACGCCAAGTGCCTGGACGTCGGGCTCAAGGCCATCGACTACGAGGAATTCCGCCGGGAGCAGGCCGAGGCCAGGAAACGGGGGAGGCTGCTGGGCCTGGGGATCTCCACCATGACCGAGCCGCTCGGCGCGGGCAACAGCCGCGAGTACGACATCCTCGGCATCAAGATGTTCGACTCGGCCGAGCTCAAGGTGCACATGACGGGCAAGGCCATCGTCCGCACCGGCGCCCGGGGCCAGGGCCAGGGCCACGAGACCACCTGGGCCCAGATCGTCAGCCACGAGCTCGGCATCCCGGCCGATGACATCGTCGTCGAGGAAGGCGACACCGACACGGCGCCGTTCGGCATGGGCACTTACGCCTCCCGCAGCACGCCGGTCGCCGGGGCGGCGGTCGCCATGGTGTCCCGCAAGATCCGGGCCAAGGCGCGCAAGCTGGCCGCACACCTGCTCGAGGTGTCCGAGGAGGACGTCGAGTGGGAACTCGGCCGGTTCTACGTGCGGAGCGCACCAGACCGCGGCGTGACCATCCAGGAGTGCGCGCTGGCCGCCTACAGCAACATGCCCGACGGCATGGAGCCGGGCCTGGAGAACACCGCGTACTACGACCCGCCCAACCTCACCTGGCCGTTCGCGGTGTACATCGCCACCGTCGAGGTCGACCCGGAGACCGGCGTGTGGGACGTGCTCAAGCTGGTCGCGGTGGACGACTGCGGCGTCCGGATCAACCCGATGATCGTCGAGGGCCAGATCATGGGCGGGCTCACCGAGGCCTACGCGATGGCCAGCATGCAGTTCATCACGTTCGACGCCGAGGGGAACTGCGTCGGCGCGAACTACATGGACTACCTGCTGCCCACGGCCTGGGAGACGCCCGGCTTCGAGCTGCACAGCGAGGTGGTCACGCCGTGCCCGCACCACCCGATCGGCGCCAAGGGCATCGGCGAGTGCGCCGCGGTGGGCGGCCCGGCGGCCTACGTCAACGCGGTCATGGACGCGCTGGCCGGCACCGGGGTCCGCAACATCGACATGCCGCTGCTGCCCGACCGGGTCTGGGAAGCGATCACCCACCGCCGCGACGTCTCCGGCGCGCCGCCGGTACGTTCGGAGGACTGATGGAACTGCTGGAGGAGATGGCCGAGCTTTCCCGCAGCGGGCAGGCGTTCGCGCTCGCGACGGTGGTCTGGCGGCAGCCTCCATCGTCGAGTCAGCCGGGCGCGCGCGCGATCATCACCGCCGAGGGCGTGCTGCACGGCTGGATCGGCGGCGCCTGCGCCGAGCCGGCGGTGATCCGCGAGGCTCAGCGGGTCATCGCCGACGGGAGCGCCCGGCTGCTGCTGCTGGGCACGCCGGAGCAGTTCGGCGCGGCGGTCCCGGACGGCATGACCGTCATCCCCATCTCCTGCCAGAGCGAGGGTGCGCTGGAAATCTACATCGAGCCGGTCCTGCCCGTGCCGCACCTGGTGATCGTGGGCAACTCGCCGATGGCCCGCACGCTCGCCAGCCTGGCCGGCGCGCTCGGCTGGCGGACCGACCTGGTCAACGGCCCGGACCTCGTGACGGCCGGCGCGGACGAGCGGTCCATGATCGTCGTGGCCACCCAGGGGCACGACGACGAGGACGTGCTCGAGCGGGCCGTGGCGGCCCGGCCTGCCTACCTGGGCCTGGTCGGGTCGCGCCGCCGCGGGGCGACCGTGCTCGGCTACCTGGCCGACCGGGGCGTGCCCCAGGAGGACCTGGACCGGGTCCGGGTGCCGGCCGGCCTGGACCTGGGCAAGACGACGCACCAGGAAATCGCCGTGGCCATCCTGGCCGAGCTGGTCCAGTTGCGGGCCTCCGGCGCGCTTCACGGGCTTCAGGGGGCGGTGCCGACGGCGCCGCAGGCCCAGGCGGTCGACCCGGTCTGCGGGATGACGGTGACCGCAGAGGGACGGCCGGCGACCTGGGATGGCAACGACTACTACTTCTGCGGCGCTGGCTGCCGTCAGGCGTTCGAGAAGGATCCCGGTGCCTACCTGAACAGGGAGACCCGATGCTGATCAAGAACGAGTTCGAGGTCGCTGAGCCGGTCGAGAAGGTCTGGCTGTTCTTCGAGAACATCCCCCAGGTCGCGGCGTGCCTGCCGGGCGCGGAGCTGACCGAGGACCTCGGCGACGAAAAGTACAAGGGCACGGTCGCCGTCCGGATGGGGCCGGTCCGGCTGCGGTTCGCCGGCACGGCCGACATCACCGAACGCGACGAGGCGGCCAAGCGCGTCGTCGTGCACGCCAGCGGCGCTGACGAGAGGGGACGGGGCCAGGCCAGCATGGTCGTGACCGCCACGCTGGCCCGCGCGGGCCGCGGCACCAGGGTCAACGTCGTCCAGGACCTGCAGCTGTCGGGGGCGGCGGCGCAGTACGGCCGCGGGATGATCAGCGACGTCACGGCCGTGCTGATGCGCGACTTCTCCGCGAACATGCAGGACCGGATCGAGCGGATCGAGCGCGGGGAGTCGCGCCGAGCAGATCGCGGCGGCCGCCGCTGTCCCGGCCAAGGGCTTCACCCTGGGCCTGCGGGCCGCGCTGATGGCCCTCAGCCGGGTGTTCCGCCGGTTCTTCCTCCCCTATCAGGCCGCGAGCTGAGGAGAACGACCATGGTCCTGTGGTGGATCGGCAACGTGATTCTGCTGGTGGTGGTCCTGCCCGTCGTCATCTTCCTGCTCAATCGCGTGCTCGCGGCGCTGGAGCGGATCAGGGGCGCCACCGACAACATCCTGGCCGGCGGGGTCGCCCTCATCGGCGAGCTCGACGGCCTGCCCGAGGCGCTGGCCGTCACCGACGAGACGGTCAGGGAAGTCTCCGTGGGCGCGGTCCGCTACGCGGGCTCGGTCGCCAAGCTTCTCGGCTAGCGGAAAGGAGAACGGCCATGCCGGCAGCCGCCTGGTTCACGATAATCGTCGCCGCGCTGATCATCGCCATCACCGCGGTGGGCCTGTTGCGGGTCATCTTGCATCTGCGGGCCATCCGCGCCACCCTCGTCACCACCACCGGCGGGGTTCAGGCCGTCGCTCAGCTCACCAGCACGGTGCCGGAGCGGCTGACCTCGGTCAACGCGAGCCTGAAGCCGGTCCGCGACTTCTGCGAAACGGTCTAGGAGGAGCAGTCCATGGATCCGCATGTCCTTGCCGCGGGGACCAGCACCACCGGCTGGGTGGTGGGCTACACCATCGGCATCGTGATCGTGGTGGTGGTCGTGGCGCTCGTGGTGCCGATCCTGATGCTGGCCCGGTCGATCGGCAACGAAGCGCCGAAGATCAACGACGCGCTGACCGAGGCGGTACATAACACCGCGCCGCTCGGCGCGCTGCGCACCACCATCGAGCACGCCACCATCATCATCGGCGGCCTGCAGCGCGGCCGCGCCAGGCTGGGAGGATAGCAATGCATAACCTGGCCATGTCCTCGACCGAGCACAACCTGTGGACGATCGCGAACATCCTCGGCCTCGTCGTGATCGTCGCGGTCGCCGCCCTGCTGAGCCTGCTCATCTACCTGGTCAAGGTCATCGACCGCCGGGTCGTCGCGGTCCGGGACACGCTCAAGGCGGCGGCGGCGAACACCGCCGACACCGTGCTGATCCCGCAGGTCGCGGGCGGTGTCGAGGCGGTCCTGGCCGAGGGCCTGCAGCACCACCTGTTCCTCGGCCGCGTGCTCGGGAAGGTGAAGTCGTGACCGGGCTGGTCGTCTGGACGGTCATCGACGTCCTGCTGCTGATCGCGGGGCTGGCGTTCTACCTGTTCTGGGTCGGCACCCTGCTCACCCGCATCGCCGGGAACCTGGAGGAGTGCGCGGAGATCGTGCAGACCATCGTGGGCCACGCCAAGCTCATCAGGCCCGGGGTGGAGCACATCAACGAGACCGGAGGGGTGGTGGCCGGAGCGCTGCCGCTGCTGTACGGGATGGCCGAGGACATCGTGACCGACGTCACCCCCAGGCCCGAGCCGCCCGCGGTGCCCGAGCCGGTCCAGCCGGCCTCCGGCACCCGCCGCTCCCGCCTGCTCGACGCCGTCGGCTTCCGTCCCGGGTCCTGACCTAGCCGGGGCGGGCCTCGGGCCGGACCGGGTCCTTGGCCAGGCTGGGAGAGGACGACGTGGTCTCGCCGATCCAGGTGTCCTTCCAGGCCTGGTCGTACTGCTGGTCGTTGCACCGGGGCTGGTAGATCGCGGTAAGCTCCCTGGCGATCTGCTCCCGGTGCGACCGGCTCCCGCCCGGCACCTCGTAGGTGCAGATGTAGACCTTCCACTTCGATCCCGCGCGCTTGATCCAGCAGTGCGCGCGGGGATGCTGGAACGGGAACCGCTCCGCGGCCAGGTCATCGGCGTGCCCCACGTAGACGACGGCGTACCGGTCCGGCTTGGCCTCCGGATCGGGCTTGTAGGCGATCGCGTACACGGCCGCCACGGCCGGCGCGGTCCAGCCGGCCAGCAGCCGGGGCCCCTCGAACGGATAGCCGGCCAGCGATCCGAGCCGGATCATCGGTCCTCGTCCTCGCTGATCGCCTCGGTCCGCACCAGCGGGGCACGCCTGAGGCGGGCCTTGCGGACCGCCCGCCAGAACTCCTCGGTCGCCTTCTCGATGGCCTCCTCGCGGCTGGCGGCCTCCACGACCATCTGCGCGCCGTACCGGGTGGTGCCGATCCCGGTCGCGATGCCGTCGGTCGCCGCTACCGCGTCGGCCAGGTCGACCACCTGCTCGCGGGTCAGCACCTCGTCGCCCTCGGCCTCGATCCCTACGCTCCATCTCACACCCCTAGTTAAGCACCGGGAGCTCGAGGGCGCGCTTCGGTAGATAATGGCATCGTGAGAAGGCGGTCGCCGTTTGCAATCGGGGCGGTGCTGGTCGCCGTCCTCATCGCCGGCTGCGGCCAGGCCACGTACACGGCGGCCGGCTCTTCCGCGTCCGCGACGTCCAGCACTCCCGCCCCGGCCGTGGTTGACGTCGCCTCATGCCCGGTGCCAGCCGCGGACTACGCCGGCACGCCATACTCACCGCAGGCGGCCCCGGCCACCACGACGCTCCCGGCGTCCGTCACGCTGCCCGGGAACGCCCAGATCTTCGGGACCACGTTCCTGGCCGGCTCGACCTCGTACCTGCTGGCCCAGAAGTCCGGCGCCTGCCAGGCCGGACTGTCCAGCGCCGACGGCGGCGAGAACATGACGGCCGCCAGGGTCCCTGGCGAGGGCGTGACGGTGACGATCAGCCCCGGCGGGGCGGGACCGAGCACCGATCTGGCCTGCCCGTACATCCCCGCCGTCCACGCCGCCGACGAAGCCTTCCGCCAGGGCACCGCCTCGTGCACACACCCCTCGGCTGACGTGATCCGGCAGATCCCGACGCATACGGCTGGCCTCTACGCGGCGGCCGTGCTCGTCCCGGCCCAGGTGAAGGACCCGGGCATCCAGGGCTCGGGTAACGGCACCGACCCGACCGTCGCGCTGTTCACGGCCTCGGCCAGCGCAGACGCCGCCGCGGGCCAGGCGATCGCGTGCACGCTCGCGCCCGCCCAGGGGAACATCTGCGCCGCGAGCCTGAGGTTCTTCCTCGCCACCCAGGCTCAGATCCGCACCCGCATGAGCGCGGCGAACCTGAGCGCGATGCAGGATGCCCTGTCATCCTTCCTGGCCGAACAACACGTCTCCGGCTAGTTCAGTCCCGGGAGGACGGTGGCCAGCTTCTCCAGGCTGGCCAGGTCGTGGCCGGACAGCAGCAGGTCGATGTGCGGGGCGGCGATCATCATGCCGAGCGTGCTCGGCCGGAAGGCCGGGTTGTCGCCCTTATGCGGGTTCAGCCAGACCAGCCGGTGGCTCAGCCGGGACAGCCGCTCCATGGCCGCGGCGAGCACGGCCGGATCGCCGCGGTCCAGGCCGTCGGAGCAGACCACCACGATGCCGCCCCGGCACAGCCCCCGGCGCGCCCAGCCGCGCACGAAGGCGTCCAGGCTGTCGCCGATCCTGGTCCCGCCGTCCCAGTCGAACGCCGCCCGTGCGGCCCGCTCAAGGGCCTCGTCGGGGTGCCGGCATTCCATGGCCCCGGTCACCCTGGTCAGCCGGGTGCCGAAGCAGAAGACCTCGACCCGCCCGGCCGACCGCTTCGCCGAGTGCGCGAACTGCAGCAGGTTGCGCGAGTAGTCGGCCATCGAGCCGGAAATGTCCAGGATCAGGATCAGCGGCCGGAGCCGGACCTTACGCCGCCGCCAGTACAGCCGGGCGGGCTCGCCGTGCATGCGCATCGATTCCCGTACCGTCCGGCGGGGATCCGGGCGCGATGCCCGACCGGGCCGGGGCCGTGCGCCTGGTCCGGCGGCGCGGCGGAGTAAGCCGGATCCTGGCCATGATCCGGCGCAGCGCGGCCAGTTCCTCCGGCGTGCAGGCCGTGAACGACTTGTGCTTGAGCGCGTCGACGTCTGAGGCCATCCAGCCCAGCACGGCGTCGTCCTCGCGCTCGTCGGCCTCGCCTGGTTCGGTGGAGGGGATGGCCAGCGCGCCCTGCGCCTGCGCCGAGGCCCGCAGCATCAGCATGAGGTCCTCGGCGGGTCCCTCGGCGCCGAGGAAGAAGCGGCGGAACACCTCGTCGTACCGGGCGATATCGTCGTGCCGGTTCACCAGCGTGGTCCGCCCCGCCCAGTACAGGTCCACCAGGTCGGTAGGGTCCAGCGTGCTCATCGCCGAGCAGTAGACCAGGACGTCCCCGGTGCCCACCGCGAGCCCGGTGGCGCGCAGCTCGTCGGCGAACCGTACCAGCAGGCCGGTGAAGGAGTCAGGAGGCACCTGAGGTGATCTCCTGCAGGTTGTCAAGGACGACCTCCAGGTCGTCCCGGTCCTTGACCACGGCACCGAGGGTGTCCTGCGCGTTGGCCAGGTCAGGTTCGCCGAGGAAGGCCAGGGTGCGGGCCCAGTCGATGGTCTCGGCCACGCCCGGCGGCTTGGCCAGGTCGAGCTCGCGCAGCCGCTGCACCGCGGCGACCACCTTCCTCGCCAGCGTGGCCGAGACGCCGGGCTCGCGGATCAGCACGATCTCCACCTCGCGTTCGGCAGCCGGGTAGCCGATCCAGTGGTACAGGCAGCGCCGTTTCAGCGCGTCGTGCAGCTCACGGGTGCGGTTGGAGGTGAGCACGACCAGCGGCGGGCTTTCCGCCTTGACCGTGCCGATCTCGGGGATGCTGATCTGGAAATCGGAGAGCACTTCGAGCAGGAAGGCCTCGAACTCATCGTCGGCCCGGTCGATCTCGTCGATCAGCAGCACGGCCTGATCGCCGGCCCGGACCGCTTCCAGCAGCGGCCGCTCCAGCAGGAACTTCGGGCCGAACAGCTTGTCTACGGCTTCAGGGTCGGCGACCTGGTGCTCGGACAGCGCCCGGATGTGCAGCATCTGGCGGGCGTAGTCCCACTCGTACAGCGCCTGGTTGGTGTCGATGCCCTCGTAGCACTGCAGCCGGATCAGCCTGCGGCCGAAGACCGACGCCATGACCTTGGCCACCTCGGTCTTGCCCACCCCGACCTCGCCTTCGAGCAGGACGGGACGGTTCAGTGACAGGGCCACGAACAGTGCGGTGGCCAGTCCCCGGTCGGCCAGGTAGCCGCCCTGGCGCAAGGTCTCGGTCAGCTCACCGACGGACCGCGGGCCCTCCATTCACTCAGACCCGAGGACCAGGTCCCGGACGCTGCCGGCGCCGGGGTTCAGCTTGCCCTCCCGTGCCAGCTGCGTGCGCCAGGCTAGGCGCAGGTCACCGTCGGTCTCATCGGCCAGGCCGTCGAAGCCCACGTCGGCCATCTTCTTGCAGGACTTGGTGGTGCCGCAGGCTTCCTCGATGTCCTCAGCGGTCTGCCCCTGAGCACTCCACACCTGGCGGAGCACGCCGAGGACCTCGTCGCTGTCGCCGCCCATCTGCTGGCACCCTTCTGTCGCACTGGCCGGGCACACGTGCCTGCTACCGACTGTAAGTCCTGGTCGCCGGCGAGGCGACCGCGGATTAAGAGTTCTCTTATCCCGGGAGCGGATCGGCGTATCGTGCCGCACGCACCACGATCCGTTCGGGATAAATCTCTGCGGAGAGAGGCGGCGCCAGGGACTAGCCTTCGAGCGCGCCGCGCATGGGGCGGAACTTGACCTGGGCCTCGGCGAGCTCGGCGGCGGGATCTGAGCCCGCGACGATGCCGCAGCCGGCGAACAGCCGGGCGGTCCGGCCGGAGACCTGAGCGCAGCGCAGCGCGATGCCCCATTCGCCGTTGCCGTCGGCGTCCACCCAGCCGACGGGGCCGGCGTAGCGTTCCCGGTCCATGTGCTCGAGCTCGCGGATGAGCTCGAGTGCGGCTCCGGTCGGGGTGCCGCAGACCGCGGCGGTGGGGTGGACCGCCGCGGCCAGGCCCAGCGCCGACCTCGGCGTCCCGTCGGCGGCCAGCGTGCCGCGCACCCAGGTGCCCAGGTGCTGCAGGTTCGGCAGCTTGATCAGGGCGGGCCGCGGCTGGCTGTCGAGCTCGTCGCACAGCGGCTCGAGCGCCTCCCGCATCGAGGCGACCGCGTAGGCGTGTTCCTCGGTGTTCTTCGCCGAGGACAGCAGCTCGGCGCCGAGCGCCTCGTCCTCGGCCGGGTTGCCGCCGCGCGGCGTCGTGCCGGCCAGCACCAGCGCGCTGACCTGGCGGCCGGTCTGCCGGATGAGCAGTTCGGGGGTGGCGCCGACCATGCCGTCGCAGGCGAAGGTAAAGCAGTCGGGGTAACGGCCGGCCAGCCGGCGCAGCAGGGCGCGCACGTCGATCGGTTCCGTGGCGGTCGCGAACAGGTCCTGGGCCAGCACCACCTTGCGCAGGCTGCCCGCCTTGATCGCTGTTACCGCCTCGGCGACCGCCTGTTCCCACTGCGGCCCGGACAGGCTGCCGTCGTGCCAGCGCACGCCCGCCGGCGGCCGGGCCAGCGCCGATTCCGGCGTGGCCGGCCATCCGAGGGCCGGCAGGTCCGGTTCGCGTTCGGAGGTGACGGTGGTCAGCCAGGCCTGGCCGCGGCCGTCGCGGCCGAGCACGACGCGCGGGACGATCAGCACCGACCCTTCGGATGACGCGTCGAAGGTGAAGGTGCCGAACGCGACCGGTCCCGAGCCGCGCACCCGCACCTGGTCGTCGACGTCGGCGGCTTCGAACAGTGAGGGAAGCCACTTCTCCCCGGCGGCGAACCTGTCCTCCCCGGCGGGCAGCGTGGCCCGGATGGCCTCGCCCCAGCCGACTAGTCCGGCGCCATGGTGAACCCAGGCGACCGCGTCCGGCTGGGGCAGGTATCCGAGGAGATCTCCAGGATCGGGGACGGCAACCGAGCGGACGAAAAGCCGCCCGGTGTCCTGGCGGCTCAGCACCGCCACGCTGCCGTCCGCGTTACCTGGTCACCTGCCACGAACCCACATTCTAGGTGCCGTCGATCACCGCGCCGGCCTGTGGGTGGGCCGGGGCGGCTGTGCCGTCCGTCACTGACCTGCTCTCCGGGTGCGACAGCGCGCTCGGCCACCACATGTGCCGTCCGATGTCCAAGGTCAGCGCGGTGACGAGCACCGACCTGACGATGATCGTGTCGAGCAGCACGCCCAGCGCGACCGCGAACCCGATCTCGGTGAACTGCACCAGCGGCAGCGTGCCGAGCACCGCGAACGTCCCGGCCAGCACCAGGCCGGCCGCGGTGATCACGCCGCCGGTGGCGGCCAGGCCGGTCAGCGCGCCGCGGCGGGTGCCCACCGCGGTGCGATTCCTCGCGCACCCGGGTCATCAGGAAGATGTTGTAGTCGATACCCAGGGCGACCAGGAACACGAACACGAACAGCGGCACCGACGTATCGGCCCCGGCGAACCCGAACACGTGGCTGAAGAACAGCGAGGATATGCCGAGCGCCGCGCCGAAGGACAGCACCACGGTGGCGATGAGCACCAGCGGTGCCACGATCGCCCGCAGCAGCAGGCCGAGGATGAGCAGCACCACGCCGAGGATCAGCGGGATGAGCAGGTTCCGGTCATGAGCCGCGGCGGCCTGCACGTCCTTGTTGATGGCCGTGCCCCCGCCCACCTTGGCGTCCGCGCCGGGGATGGCGTGCACCGTGGTGCGGATGTGGTCCACCAGCGTGTACGCCGCGTTACTGTCCGGCGACACGTTCATCGTCGCTTGCAGGAAGGACAGGCCGTTCTTGGTCACCGGCGGGGTGACCGAGGCGATGCCCGGAGTGGCGGCCAGCGCACTCCTGACCTGCCCCGCGCTGGCAGCGTTGGCGATCACGTCCACCGGCGTACCGGTGCCGGCCGGGAAGTGCGCGTTCTGCACGTTCTGGGCGGTGATCGACGCCGGGGTGCCGCGGAACGACTGGGCGAAGGTGAGCGGCCCGAACTTGAAGCCGATCAGGCCCGCCGAGCCGGCGGCGAGCAGGATCGCGGTCACCAGCCAGACCGCGCGGGGACGGCGGCTGATCGCGTTGCCGACCCTGGCCCACACGCCGCGCCTGGTCGGCTCGGGGGAGCCGTACCTCGGCCGGACCGGCCAGAAGATCCACCGGCCGAAGACGACCAGCAGCGCGGGCAGCAGGGTGATCATGGCGATCAGGCCCACGCCGACGCCGATGGCGGCCACCGGGCCCAGGCCGGAGATGTCGTTGGACTCGGCGGCCATCAGGCAGAGCATGCCGATCACGACGGTCAGCCCGCTGGCGATGATCGCCGGGCCGGCCCGGCGCAGGGCGACCGCCATGGCCTGGTGCCGGTCTTCGTGCCTGCGCAGTTCCTCCCGGTACCTGGCCACCAAGAGCAGCGCGTAGTCGGTGCTCGCGCCGATGACCAGGACGACCAGGATGCCGCCGCTCTGCCCGTTGACGGTCAGGTTCGCGTGCTGGGTGAGCAGGTAGATGACCGCCTCGGCGACGGTCAGCGCCACGCCCGCCGAGATGATCGGGAGCAACCAGAGCACCGGACTTCGGTAGGTCAACAGCAGCAGCACGATGACCACGCTCAATGCGGCGTACAACAGCGTGCTGTCGATGCCCTTGAAGATCTTGAGCTCGTCGTTCGCGCTGGCCGCCGGACCGCCGATGTAGACGTTCAGCCCGCCGGCGTTCTTGGTCGCGGTGTTCTGGACGGTGGTGATGAAGCCGCCGATGTCGCTGGTGTAGCCGAGGTCGGAGCCGACGAGCGTCTCGATCGCCTTGTGATCGCTGGAGATGATCGGCGGGGAGACCCGCCCGGCCACGGCGGGCAGCGAGGCGAAGTAGCGCGCGTCCGCCTGGGCCTTGGCGATGTCGGCCGAGGTCACCCCGCTGTTGCGCACGTAGAGCACCAGCGCGGGGTTGTAGTTCTTGGACTGGAAGGCGGCCTGCTCGTTCAGTTCCTGGGTGGACTCGGCCGACCCGGGCAGGTACGAGGACGCGTCGTTCTTCTCGGCGCCATTGAGCTTGCTCGCCAGCGATCCGAGGGCCACGACGACGAGGACCCAGAACAGTACGACCGCCCACTTGGACCGGCGGCCGCAGACGATCGCGATCAGGCGGTTGACGCCGGTTGGTCTTCCTGGTCGGCCCCCTTGAGACCCTGGTTCGGCCGGGCCGTAAGCCCGTTCCCTGGTTTGCTGCGCTTGCGTCACGCCTGTGTCCCCGCCGTTGGCGGGGACACCAGAGCCTGGCGTGTTACGGGGCGCCCCCGTGGCTCCGCGTGCCACGTCATCCTCCTGTCAGTTCTGAGATTATTCCTAGGAATTACGATGTATCGCGTTGCGTTTCCGCTGTCAAGCATATCTGAAACTGCCCGATTTCGCTCAGGGCGATCAGGCGCACGGTCCGGACCCGGCCAGGTTATGAGGGATCTGCCCCCGGGCCAACCGATTTTTCGTGCTTATCTACGGCTTCGGGCCGGCTCGCGTGGCGGGTCACGCTCACCGGGACCCATGGGGTATGCCCGGTTCAGAGCAGGGTCAACTGCTCGGGCCGGGCGGGGGAGAGGAGGTGAGGCTCGGGCTCTGCCTCGGGGCTCCGGGTGGGTTCGGGAGCCGGGATCACGCCGGCGGGTCGCCTGCCGTGTCCGGAGCCGGGCTTGGGCCGGCCGATGCCGTACTTGACCGCGAGCTCGCGGACCTGGCCGGAGATCCTGGCCTGGTAGGCCTTCGGGGTGTAGGCGCTCCGGCCGTACAGGTCGAGGTACTTGCCGACCAGGCCCGGGTGGCTGGCCCGCAGCCAGCCGAAGTACCACTCGCGGGTACCCGGGCGCAGGTGCAGCACGATGGGCGTCACCTGCGGTGGCGCCGGCCGCCGCGATCTGGCTGACGGCCGCCTCGAGCTGGGCGGGGGAGTCGGACAGGAACGGCACCACCGGTCCCAT
This sequence comes from uncultured Actinomycetes bacterium, assembly GCA_963705835.1. Taxonomy (GTDB): domain Bacteria; phylum Actinomycetota; class Actinomycetes; order Streptosporangiales; family Streptosporangiaceae; genus Palsa-504. Next base: position 7,672 of record CAVPLC010000056.1, on the reverse strand, counting down.
GAGCACGCCGCAGCGCAGCCCGCGCTCGTTCAGGGTCGCGCACGCCTCAAGCCGGCGCGCCGGGGCAGGCGTGCCCGGCTCGACAGATCGCCATAGCTCCTTATCGACAAATCCGACCGAAACGTTCAGCCCGACGTCAGTGACCTCCGCCGCCTCGGCGAGTAGTTCGCTGTCGCGCAGGATCAAGGTGCCCTTGGTCAGGATCGAGAACGGGTTGGCGGCGTCCTTGAGCGCGCCGATGATGCCGGGCATGAGCCGGTAGCGGCCTTCGGCCCGCTGGTAGCAGTCCACGTTGGTGCCCATGGCGATGTGCTCGCCCTGCCAGCCTGGCGAGGCGAGCTTCTTCCGGGTCAGCTCGGGCGCGTTGACCTTGACCACAACCTTGGTGTTGAAGTCCGCGCCCGCGTCGAGGTCCAGGTACGTATGCGAGTTCCGGGCGTAGCAGTTGTGGCTGACCACGCCGTCGGCGATGAAGTCGCCGGTGCCGGTGGTGATGTCGTACATCGGCAGGTCCAGCCCGATCGGCTCGATCGCGGCCACGCGGAGCTTGGCGTCACTCTTGATCGCCATGCCCTCGATCGAGCGCTTCCTGGTGATCGCGGGATCGACGGTGTGGAAGAACCTCATCACTTCGCGAAGTCCACCGCGGAGCCGGACGTAGACGATTCCGTTGGGTAGATTCCTCGGTTCCATGACGTAACCGAAGCCGAGCGACTCCAGCGAGGAGACGGTCCAGGCGACAATATCCGGATCTGTATTGGAGATCCGGAGGCTTCCGCTGTAGCTGCCCTCAGCATCGAAGATGCCGGCCAAGAAGCCCTTTCGCCAGTCCACGGTCGGATGGTCCGGCCAGTCGATCAATGCCTCGATCGTCCGAACTTCCTCATGGCGGTTGGTGCGGATCGCCGTCATCTGACGCCGTGTGACCGATTCCTCGGTGAAGGTGAACTCCCTGCAATCGATGCCCAGTTCGGCGAGGTAGTCGTTGGTCCGGGAGAGTCCTTCGGGATCAGCCAGCGCCAGCCGGAACAGGTGGACACTTTCACCACCGCCGCGGGCACGCTGGGGATAGGAGTAATGCCCGATGCTCCCGTCTCCGCGGATCATGCCGCACAGGTACCCGCGGCGGTAGGCGGGGGTGTCCTTGGGCGGCTTGGCGAAGCCGCCCACGCCCATCAGCTTGTTGTTCACGGTCAGAAACGGGCGCTGCAGCGGGCCTCCCCACTCGGTCCCGATTACATGCTTCCAGCCGCGCTCAGTCAGGAAGCGGTGATCGCCACTGGTAACAAGCTGGGTGCCGTCCTCCAGGATGACCCGGTATGCGGGCTTGACCGTGGACCAGTGGGCCAGCACCGTCGTAATCGCGTACCGACGGTAGTAGCCGCGTTTCACCGTGCCGTAGATCTCGTCACCGACCCGCACCTCAGCCAGCGGCCTCGTCCGGCCGTCGGCGATCAAGATCGGCGTTTCGCCAACCGCACAGTACGCACACGCATGCTGGCATCCGCGGTAGGGGTTGATCGTCCAGCGGAACGGCATGCGGGATGCCTCCGGGACGCGGTTGACGACGGACTTGGCCTGGACCTCGTAGAAGGTCATGCCGCGGAAGCCCGGGGTGTCGAAGGTGCGCGCCACCGCGCCGCGCTCGATGAGCGGGAGCGCCACGTCCCGGCGCCCGGGAGGGAACAGGGTGCCGCCGTCGGCGGCTTCCTGATCGGCGGCCAGCTGATCGTCAAGCCGCAGGCTGTCCCAGCGCATGAACGTAACACTAGAACGACTTTTCGATCATGACAAGCTTGACACGCCCTCGCTCGTCACCAATATTTATACTGATCGGGCCGGAGCGAGGGCGTTTTGCCGCCTGACGCGCCGGATCCCATGATCCGAAAAACAGATGAAGTACGAAGCCAGAACAATTGGATAAAGACCCGCTCCTGAGAGATAGTGAGAGGGTATTCACCCGGTGCGCAAGGCAAGGGGGTGGCGGTATGGCGCTGTCGATGGACGAGCAGCGCATGCTCGCTGAAATCGAGAAGCGGCTCGCGGCCGACGACCCCGGGCTGGCGTCGTGCCTGAGTACGTTCCGGCGGCCGGGCCCTGGCACCGTTCTCCGCTCGCCCCGCGCCCGGATCATCGGATCCCTGTTCACCGTCCTGCTTGTCGCGATGGTCTCGCTGATGGTCTACGCGATGATCCCGTTCCGCGCGCACACCGTGCACAACAACGTCACGCCGACCGCGCAAGCGCCGACCACCTACACCTCGATCTCGGCCGGCACCGACCAGCCCGGCGCTCAGGCCACGCACAGCGTCAGTGCTGGGTCCACCACACTGGCGAGCGCGCCGAACCAGTCCAACGGCCGTCCGTCTGGTTCGGCCTCCGCCAAGGCGCAGGGCACCAAGGCTAAGCCGACGAGCGCGCCGGCCGGACCATAACCCGGCGCGGCTAAGGATTCGCGCCACAGCTGGACCAGGTACCGTTCGAGGCCCTCGAGTGCCCTCTTCTCCTGCTGGAACTCATCGCTCAGCGGATTGAGGTGCCGGTCGAAAAGTGCCGAGTAACGGCGGGTCACCACGTCGCGGTTGCCGGCGTAGACCCGCACCGAGTAATCGCCGACGCCACCGGCGAGCCTGAGCCCGTGCACCGCGGTCCCTGCCAGGCCCATGCTGATGCTCAGCTGCCCGCGCAGGTAGACGCTTCCCTTGGCTTCCTCGTCCCAGGCGTCGCCACACGGCGGGGGAGCACCGTCCCATTCCTCGAGGACCAGCCGGACGTCAATGTCCTCCTGCAGGCTGCCGACCCATAGCTGCTCACGGTTCGTGCTGATCAGCGCGCCGACCGGCGGCAGCGGACCGCCTGGGGCGTCAGGATCAACGGCGGGGTCGTGAATCCGGAACATCCTTCGTTCCGGCGTCACCGGGATAACCAGCTGCAGAAGCCTGCGGCTCATGGCTCCCCCCTCGGCACGTTGATACCTCGCATAACGGACTGCTTTGCAAGCAAATCTAGACCGCAGACTCACAACGTGAGGCGCGAACGGACTTTGAAATGCTAAACGTAGCCACTTGACTACTGATTGCATCGGTGTACCGTCATATCTGATATGAACCTTGTGTCCGAGCTTGACCTGCCGGCGTTCGATTACACCGCGCCGGATTTCTCGGCTGACCGGTATCACCAGCAGCTGGCCGAAACCCGCCGGCTCGGCTGGCTGGCCAGGTCGCCGCTGGCTTACATCGTGCTCGACCACGACTCCGGTGAGTTCTTCCTGCGGTCCAAGGCGACGGCGTTCCCCGGCCGCCAGATCGCGGAATTCTTCGGCGTAACCGGCGGACCCCTCGCGGACCACATCGACGCCAACATCCTGAACCTCACCGGCCAGCAGCACCGCCGGCTGCGGTCCCTGGTGGGCCCGGCGCTCACGCCCCGGAAGGCCGATCGCTGGCGTCCGGTCATGCGCGACTTCCTCGACCAGCTGTGGGCCAGGGTCGCCGTGTACGGCAGCTGTGACTTCACGGCCGCTGTGGCCAAGCCTTACCCGTCGCTGACCATAGCGACCGTGCTGGGCGCGCCGCACAAGGACGCCGGGCGGCTGCAGGAGTGGTCCAGCTGGGTCCAGCGGCAGTTCGACATCCGAGCCCTGAGCGCCAACCGCGACGATATCGAGCGGGCGGTGATCGAGGTCCAGGAATATGTGACCGCACTGCTCGAGGCCAGGCGCGCGGCCCCGGGCGACGACCTGATCAGCGACCTGCTCGCGGTGCGGGACCAGGGAGACCGGCTGTCCGCGGAGGAATGCGTGCAGCTCGTGGTGAACTTGCTCGCCGGGGGCATCGACACCACCTCCGCTCAGCTCGCGCACGCCATCCGGCTCTTCGCCAGCCATCCCGGTCAGTGGGCACTGCTGGCCGGCGATCCGGGCCTGGTGCCGCGGGCCGTCGACGAGGTACTGCGCTTCGAGCCGGTCACGCCGTTCACGGCCCGGATCTGCCTGGAGCAGATCGAGCACCGCGACGTGATCTTCCCGGCCGGCACGATCGTGGCGGTGTGCGCGGAACGGGCCAATCGCGAGGGGCAGTCCGGCGAGGACTTCGACATCACCGCGGCCCGCGACGCCAGGCTGCTCACGTTCGGCGCGGGAATGCACTACTGCCTGGGCGCCAACCTGGCCCGGGCGGAGCTCGAAGAGGCGCTGGCCTTCCTCGCGCCACGCACCCCTAACCTCGCCCTCGACGGGCCGCCGCAGCTGGGCGGGGTGGAGGGCATCTACGGGATCGACAAGCTCCCGATCACCTGGTCGGCCCCTGCGGCGAGCCAGGCCCGCGGCCCTGAGCCGGACGTGACATAAGCCGGTACTCGTCCACGGCGAGTACGTCCCCGAGGGGTTCTTAGCGATGCAGGCACCAGCCCGAGACGCCCACCGGAGGTCACTTAACGTACCTGCTCGGCTACCAGGACGGAATCCCGTGCCCGTCCTGAGCCTCGAACTCGCCAGGGGCACAGCGTCGCACATGAACATGAGAGCAGGAGCGGGCCGCGCCATGGCCTCCGGCACGGCCGCGGCCCCGGGCATCGAGACGGGGGCGGTCACCGGGGCGGCGGTTCGCGCCCGCCGCACCCTCATGCTCGCCGTGTGCTGCATGAGCCTGTTCATGGTCGGCCTGGACAACACGATCGTGAACGTCGGCCTGCCGTCCATCGGCCGCGACCTGCACGCCGGCGTCTCCGGCCTGCAGTGGACGGTTGCCGCGTACACCATCGCACTGGCCGCCCTGCTGATGTTCTCCGGCGCGGTCGCCGACCGGATCGGCCGCAGGACGATCTTCCAGGTCGGCCTGTCGCTGTTCACCCTCGGCTCGTGGCTGTGCAGCCTCGCGCCGAGCCTCGGCGCTCTGATCGGCTTCCGCATCCTGCAGGGCGTGGGCGGCTCGATGCTCAACCCGGCCGCCCTCGGCATCATCACCAACACCTTCACCAGGCCAGCCGAACGTGCCCGGGCCATCGGCGTCTGGGACGGCGTGTTCGGGCTGTCCATGGCGCTGGGGCCGGTACTCGGCGGCGTGCTCGTCGGAGCGGTAGGCTGGCGCGGGATCTTCTGGGCCAACATCCCGGTGGGCCTGGCCGCCATCTCGCTGACCGCGCTGTTCGTGCCGGACTCGAAGGCGCCCCGGTCACGCCGCGCCGACCCGCTGGGCCAGTTCCTGATCATCGTCATGCTCGGCTCGCTGGCCTACGCGATCATCGAGGGCCCGGAGCTCGGCTGGCACTCGCCGGAGATCTTCGGTTTCTTCGCGCTGTCGGTGGCCGCGCTGTCGGTGCTGCTCGCCTACGAGCCCCGCCGCCAGGATCCGATGGTCGATTTCCGGTTCTTCCGCAGCGTGCCGTTCGCCGGCGCCAACCTCACCGCGGTCTGCGCCATCGCCGCGATGGCCGGGTTCTTGTTCCTGTCGACCCTGTACCTGCAGGACGTCCGGGGACTGTCCGCGCTGCAGGCCGGGCTGACCATCCTGCCGATGCCGGTGGTGATGGCCCTGTGCGCCCCGCTGGCCGGCCGCATGGTCGCCAAGCGCGGCCCGCGGATCCCCTTGGTCATCGCGGGCGCGGCGCTCACCCTGAGCAGCGCGGCCCTGTCCCGGCTGACCAGCTCGACCGAGCACCTGTACCTGATCGTCACCTACGCCATGTTCGGGGTCGGGGCGGGCATGGTGAGCTCGCCGATCACCAACGGGGTCATGTCCGGGGTGCCGAAGACCCAGGCCGGCATGGCTTCAGGCATGAACTCCTCGAGCCGCCAGCTCGGCCAGTCGCTCGGCGTGGCCATCGTCGGCTCGGTGCTGGCGGCCAGCATTCGCGGCTCCATGCAGGCGGGTTTCGTCAGGGCCAGCCACGCGGGCTGGTGGATCCTCGCCTGCTGCGGCTACGCGGTGCTGCTGCTCGGCCTGGTCAGCACGACCCGGTGGGCCAAGGCCACCGCAGGCCGCCTTGGCTGACATCCCTGGTCACCAGCCTTCTCGGTGATCAATCTCTCAGCCGTCGGGCCTTGCGGCCCCGGGTCTGCCGCAAATAGTTAGTTGTAGAGACGCAATTACGTAACGCCAGTCAACCCGGGTGATACCCCTGCCGGAACTCAGCCGCCGTCGCCGCATGCTCGTGCTGGTCATCTGCTGCTCGAGCCTGTTCATCGTGGGCCTGGACAGCACGATCGTCAACGTCGCGCTGCCGGCCATAGGGCGGGATCTGCACGCCGGCGTCTCCGGGCTGCAGTGGATCGTCGATGGCTATGTCCTCGTGCTGGCCAGCCTGCTGATGCTCTCCGGCGCCACCGCCGACCGAGTCGGCCGCCGCCGGGTCTTCCAGACCGGCCTGGCGGTCTTCACCGTAGGGTCCGGGCTGTGCAGCCTCGCGCCTGGCCTGGGCTGGCTGATCGCGTTCCGCATGCTGCAGGCGATCGGCGGGTCGATGCTCAACCCGGTGGCGATGTCGATCATCACCAACACCTTCACCGACCGCGCCGAACGGGCCCGGGCGATCGGCGTCTGGGGAGCCACGTTCGGCCTGTCCGTGGCGTTCGGCCCGGTGCTGGGCGGTCTGCTCGTCGATTCCGTCGGCTGGCGGGGCGTCTTCTGGGTGAACATCCCGGTCGGCATCGCCGCCATCGCGCTGACCGCCAGGTTCGTGCCCGAGTCCAAGGCGCCCCGGCCGCGTCGGCCGGATCCCGTCGGACAGGCACTCATCGTCGTGATGCTCGGCTCACTGACCTACGCGATCATCGAGGGACCCGCCCTCGGCTGGCACGCGCCGGCCATCATGGCGCTGTTCGCTGTGGCGGCGGTGGCCCTCGCGGTCTTCGTGGCCTACGAGGCGCGCCGCACGGAGCCGGTCCTGGACCCCAGGTTCTTCCGCAGCGCGCCGTTCGCGGGATCCGTGCTGACCGCCATCAGCGCCATGGCCGCCACCGGCGGCTTCCTGTTCCTGGCCACGCTGTACCTGCAGGACGTGCGCGGCATGTCCGCGCTCTACGCCGGCCTGCACATGCTGCCGATGGCGGCCATCATGGCGCCGGGCGCGGTGCTTTCCGGCCGGATCCTGGCCCGCCGCGGCGCGCGGCTGCCGATGCTGGCCTCCGGCGCGGGACTGGCGGCGGCCGGCGTTCTGCTGTCCCGGCTGACGGTCTCCTCATCGACGGTCCAGATCATCGCCGCGTTCGCGGTCTTCGGCATCGGGGCCGGCATGGTGAACGCGCCGATCACGTACGCGGCGGTGTCCGGCATGCCGGTCACCCAGGCCGGGGTCGCCTCAGGAATCGCCTCCACCAGCCGCCAGGTCGGCCAGTCGCTCGGTGTGGCCGTCACCGGCTCGATTCTGGCCGCCAGCCTGCACGGTCCGCTCCGGACCCGCTTCGTTCCGGCTAGTCACGCCGACTGGCTGCTGCTCGCCGCCTGCGGCGGCGTCATCGTGGTGCTCGGCCTAGTCACGACCAGCCAGTGGGCGCTCGGAACGGCGGCCCGCACCGCCGCCGCGTACGAACGGGCTGAGCCGAGAACCCTGGTCACGACCCGGTGATAATTATGCTTTGTCGGTATAACGACGGAATAGCCTCGCGCGAATCCTTCCCATCAGAATATCGGGAATATCGAAGAATCCACTAGCGCGCCGTGGCCGAGCTCTAAGC
>CAVPLC010000055.1:0-33051 GCA_963705835.1 uncultured Actinomycetes bacterium | reverse complement strand
TCGGCGGCCGGTCGCGGCTTGCCGGGCATCCAGCGCAGCACCACGAACCCGCCGGCCAGCGCCAGCACCGCCGCGATCAGCGTGGTGACGTGCATGGCGTCGACGAACGCGGTGTTCGCGGGGGCCAGCAACGACCGTCCTGCCGTGCCGAGCTGCTGCGCCACCGCCTGGGTGGCGGTGATCGAGGAGGACGCGGCGCTCCGGGTCGCGGCCGGTAGGCCGGTCAGCGACGGGCTGAGCGAGTTGCGGTAGAACTCGGCCAGGATCGAGCCGAGGATGGCGACGCTGAGCGCCACCGCGACCTGGCGTGCGGTGTTGGTCAGCGCCGAACCCGCGCCAGCGCGCTCACGCGGCAGCACGTCCATGACGGCTGCGGTGGCGGCCGGCATGCCGATGCCGATCGCCGCGCCCTGGATGCCGAACAGCACCCCGAGCAGCCAGATCGGCGAGGCGGTGCCGAGGCTGGCGTAACCCGCGATGGCGCCGGCCATGACGAACATGCCCGTCGCGCCGACCGCCTTGGCCCCGTAACGCTGGACCAGGCGGGCGCTGCGCGGCGACATCAGCAGCTGCCCGGCCGCGAACGGCACGGTCAGCAGGCCCGCGGCAAGGGGGCTGTAACCCCGGACGTTCTGCAGGTAGAAGCTGGTGAAGAAGAAGACGCCGCCCATGCCGAAGAACACCAGGCCGAGCGACCCGATCGAGGCGGAGAGCCGCCTATCGCGGAACAGCCGCACGTCCAGCGATGGGTGCTCGATCCGTGCCTCGTAGGCGGCGAAGGCCGCGAGGATGGCCAGGCCGCCGACGATCGGGCCGAGCACCCCCCGGCTTAGCCACGAGGCGCCGTCGCCGCCCTGGACGATCCCGTACACCAGGGTCACCAGGCCCGCGATGGACAGCAGCACGCCCACGTAGTCGATCCCGCCGGCCTCGCGGTTGCGGGACTCCGGCACCAGGATCGCGACGGCGATGGCGCCGAGCACGGTCACCGGCACGTTGATGAGGAAGACCGAGCCCCACCAGAAGTGGTCGAGCAGCAGGCCGCCGAGCACCGGGCCGGTGGCGATGCCGATGCCGACCGCCGTGGCCCACAGGCCGATGGCCCGCGGCCGCTCGGCGGGCTCGAAGACGTTGGAGATGATGGACAGCGTCTGCGGCATGACCGCGGCACCGCCCAGGCCCATGGCGGCCCGCGCGAAGATCAGCTGCTCCGGCGAGCGCGAGTAGGCCGACAGCAGCGACGCGATGCCGAACAGGACGAGCCCGATCATGAGCATGCGCTTGCGGCCGACCTTGTCGCCGATCACGCCGAACGTGAACAGCAGGCCGGCGAACACGAGAGTGTAGGAGTTGATTGCCCACTCGAGCTGGCTCTGGCTCGCGCCGAGGCCCCCGCGAGGCTCGGCGATAGTCTTCAGCGCCACGTTGAGGACCGTGTTGTCGATCACGATGGCGAGCAGCCCGACGATCAGCACGCTGAGGATGACCCAGCGGCGACGGTAAATCGTCTGCGAATCCATGTGTCCCTTCCGGATCACTTAGAAGCTCGTACGCGGAACGGGGAAGGCTTCTCATCACCGGCGTGTTGCCATGATCAGGACTTCCGGGTACCGCCACTATCGATACGGAACAGTCTCGTATCGGAATCTATTTCCGCGGTGCGGTCGTGATCTTTAGTGATCCAGGTCACATCGGGGCTCCGGGCCCGTGGCGCCTAGGGAGCGATGTCGGCCTGGCGGAGGACGGCGGAGACGGGGTCGACGGCCAGGGTCAGGGTGAGCGTGGCGTGCTCGCCGAGCAGTTCGACCGCCACGGACGCGTGGCCGTCTCCGGCCTTGCACGCGCCGAGCCGGCACGGCCCGGACCAGACCGAAGCCATCCGCAGGCGGCGGGCCAGCAGGCCGGCATCCACGGCGCCCGCGACCGGTATCGACGAGGGCCACGCTGGGTCGGTGCCGTTCAGCCACGCGAGGACCTCGGCCAGCGTGTCGCCCAGCGGCGTGCCCGCGACGGGTGGCACGGCCAGGGTGAGGGACTGCACGCGCGGCGGGCGTTCGGGGGTGAGCTGGATTTGCGCCTGGACCGTCCCGCGCTCCCCCGCGAGCCACCAGCGGCAGTGCGCCGGCGTGTCGGACTCCTGAGGCCGGGCGTCGTCGTCGCGGAAATCCCCGATGCGCTCGCGGATCAGGCTGATGGCCTGACGGCGCTCCTCGAACGGCACGTCCTGGGCCACGTTGGGCGAGAACAGGCGGGCCGCCTCGGCGTCGTCCCAGGCCTGCAGCAGCGCGCTGACCGCGTCCCGCGCGGCTAGGGTCTCCGGCCACGGCCCGCCGTGACGAGCTCCGGCGGTGCTCGTGGTGCTCGCGCGCCTGCGCTCGCCGGGGCGAGGGCCACGCCGTAGCCGTACGCGGGTGGCTCGCGGTGCGCCAGGATCGTGTCGAGCAGCCTGGTGGCCAGCGTCATCATCGCGGAGTAGGTGCTGTTGCCGAGCGCGATCACGCCGATGCCGGTGGCTGGGTGCCAGCGCATGTTGCTGCCGAACCCCGGGTACCCGCCGCTGTGGCTGACCACCCGGCCGAAGGTGGGATGATCCTCGACGAACAGCCCGAACCCGTAGGACGACAGCGTCGACCCCGTGTCCCCGGGGAAGCCGACCGGCTTGTCCCAGCCCGTCAGGACCTGCGGCAGCTGCATCTCGCGCCGTGTCGCACGCTGTACTGGGTGCGAGCCGGCCTCCGGGCCGCCGACCTCCGGGCCGCCGGGCGGGAACGCGGCGGCGAAGCCGGCCACCCACCGGGTGAGATCGCGCACGCAGCTGAACACCCCGCCCATCGGGGCGAACGCCCCGCACGGGTCCGGCTCCACCTCCGACCAGCCTCCGGGCACCCGCCGGTACCCTCGGGCCAGCCCGGAGGCGTCGAATTCGGCCGCCTCGAACCCGGTGCGGGTCATGCCGAGGGGCAGCAGCAGGCGGTCGCGGATGTAGTCCTGGTAGGCGGCGCCGGTGACCGCGGTGATGACCCGGCCGAGGATGGCGTAGCCGAGGTTGGAGTACTCGTACCTGGTGCCCGGCGCCCAGTTGAACCCCACGCCGCCCGCCAGGAACTTGGCGAACTCATCAAGCGGCAGGCCCTGCTGCCGGTCGCCCCACGGGTCATCGGTCGGGAAGCCCGCGGTCATGGTCAGCAGGTTCCTGATCGACACGCGTGCCGCGTCCGGGCTGACCAGCGGCCAGCCGCGCAGCTCGGGCACGTACGCCTCGGCCAGGTCGTCCAGACCCAGCGCGCCGTCGTCGCGCAGCGCGAGGATCGCGGACGCGGTGAAGCTCTTGGTCATCGAGGCGATGCGGAACACCGTGTCCGCGTCCGGCGGCGGCCCGCCCAGGTGCCGCTCGCCGAGCCCGACCGCGTGCACGAGCTCGCCGCCGGCCACGATCCCGTACGCCAGCCCGGGCTGCCCGCCGCGCTGCTGGTAGCCCGCGGCCAGCGTGTCCGCGTCCGTGAAGTCGACCATCGCCCCAGTCTTCCAGAGCCGCCGCGGGCCTATACCGGGCACCCGGTCTGGCGTGCGATCATTTATGCGTCCGGGTACGCCGCGAGGGCGACACGAGACATGGAGGCTGACCAGTTATGTCACAACACGATGCTTCATCCGTGGCCGCGACAGGACAGCGGACCACTAACCCCAAGACCCCCGAGCCACTGTACGGCGGGTCCGGCACCGGGCGCCGGGTGACCGTCCGCGACATCGCCGCCGCCAAGGCCCGCGGCGAGAAGTGGCCGATGCTCACCGCGTACGACGCGCTCACCGCCGCGATCTTCGACCGGGCCGGGATTCCCGTGCTGCTGGTCGGTGATTCGGCCGCGATGGTGGTCTACGGCCACGACACCACGATCCCGGTCACCGTGGACGACCTGATCCCGCTCACCGCCGCCGTCGTGCGCGGCACCAGCCGGGCGCTGGTCGTGGCCGACCTGCCGTTCGGTTCCTATCAGGCTTCTCCCGGCGCGGCGCTGGCCGCGGCGATCCGGTTCCTGAAGGAGACGGGCGCGCACGCGGTCAAGCTCGAAGGCGGCCAGCGGGTCGCGCGCCAGGTCGAGGACCTGGTCTCGGCCGGCATCCCGGTGATGGCCCACCTCGGCCTGACCCCGCAGTCGGTCAACGCGTTCGGCGGCTACCGGGTCCAGGGCCGCGGTGAGGACGGCGAGCGGCTGCTGCACGACGCCAAGGTCCTGCAGGCGGCGGGCGCGTTCGCCGTCGTGCTCGAGTGCGTGCCCGAGTCGCTGGCCGCCCGGGTGACCGAGACGCTGACCATCCCGACCATCGGCATCGGCGCGGGCCCGGCCTGCGACGCCCAGGTCCTGGTCTGGCAGGACATGGCGGGCCTGTCGCCTCGCACGGCCAAGTTCGTCAAGAAGTACGCGGACCTGGCCACCGTGCTGTCCGACGCGGCGACCGCCTTCGCCCGCGACGTCACCGGCGGCTCCTTCCCCGACCAGGAGCACTCCTACCACTAGTCGGCGTCCCAGTCCTGGAACGGCTCGTAGCCGAGCCGGCCGAGCAGCCATCCCCACTGCGCGCGGGCCCGGGCCAGGTCGGGAACCCATAGCTCGACGTGATGCAGGAGGCCTGGGGCAGGATCGGTCATGTCCCCGCCAGTGTGACAGAGTGGCGCCAGTAGTGGGTGGGACGAGACTGGACTGGAAGACAGGTGAGCGCATGGAGCCGATGCCGGAGGACTGGGAGAGTGCCGTCGCGGTGGTCGCGCATCCCGATGATCTCGAGTACGGCGTGGCCGCTGCCGTGGCCCGCTGGACCGGGCAGGGGAAGAAGGTGACGTACGTGCTTGCCACCAAGGGCGAGGCCGGCATCGCGGGCATGGCTCCCGCCGAGGTCGGGCCGCTGCGGATGGAAGAGGAGCGGCGCAGCGCCGAGGTGGTAGGCGTGCACCAGGTCACGTTCCTGGACCATCCGGACGGCCTGGTGGAATACGGGATCGCGCTGCGGCGCGACCTGGCGACCCAGTTCCGCAGGCTTCAGCCCGAGATCATCATCACCGCGAGCTTCGACCTGACCTGGGGCGAAGAGGGACCGGTCAACCACGCCGACCATCGTGCGGTCGGGCTCGCCGTGCTGGACGCGTGCCGGGACGCCGCGAACGAGTGGGTGTTTCCCGAGGCCGGGCCGCCGTCGGCCGGCATCCGCGCCGCCTACGTGGCCACGATCGCCAACCCGACTCATTTCGTGGATGTCACCGCCACTATCGACGCGGGCATAGCGTCACTGCGCGAGCACCAGGCCTATATCGATGGCCTGGGCACCGCCTTCGATCCCGATGAGTTCCTGCGGAACATGGCGGGCTATGTCGGGATGGGCGCCGGATGCGAATATGCGGTCGCCTTCCACCGCTATCCGATGGGCTAAATGCAAACGAGGCCCCTCCATGTATGAGATGGAGGGGCCTCGTCGGGCCACGCCGCCCCGGGCTGACAGTTGCCTGGCTGCCCGGTGCCACGAGCCGACCGCCAGGGCCAGACACCCGCGGGAAAAACCGGTTTCCCGATATCTCCCGCGTCCCGGGGTTGCCCCCGGATGGTGCCCGTTTCCAACGGTGAGTACATTTTTACTGCCTCGGCGAGCACCGCGCAAGGGCCTGCGGCTAATTATTTTCTCTCTTCCCGATATCCACATTCTTTCCACAGAATAGCGCGGGTTTTCCGCACGTCGCGGTCATTATCCACGGAATAATTCACAGCTCATCCACAGGCCACGAGGTAAACATTCGGGCCGCTGCGTTTGAGTAATGAATGCTCGCGGTGGGTGAGGATCGGCGCGGGGCCTACATCCGGCCGCGCTGCCAGTTCGGCTTGCGCTTGTCCAGGAACGCGTGCATGCCCTCCCGCGCGTCGGGCAGCTGGCTGGTGGCGGCCATGACCTCGATCGCGTAGGCGTAGGCCTTGGGCTGGTCCAGGTCGATCTGCGCGTACAGCGCCTGCTTGCCGATGCTCTTGCTGTCGGCCGACCCGCGCGTGACCCGGTCCAGGAGATCCTGCACCGCGGTGTCGAGCTGTGCGGCCGGCACCACGCGGTTGACCAGGCCCCAGTCCAGCGCGGTGCGCGCGTCGATGACGTCGCCCGACATGGCCAGTTCCGCGGCGCGCTTGCGGCCGATGTTCCTGGCGATGGCCACCATCGGCGTATGGCAGAACCAGCCACCTTTGCCGCCGGGGGCGGCGAAGCCGGCGTCCTCGCTGGCCACGGCCAGGTCCGCGCTGGCCACCAGCTGGCAGCCGGCCGCGGTGGCCAGCCCGTGCACCCGCGCCACCACCGGCTGGGGTACCTGCTGCATCAGCGTCATCAGCTCGGTGCAGGTCATCAGCAGCGAGCGGACCCCCTGCAGGTCGGCGTCGACGACGTCGGCGAAGTCGTGGCCCGCGCTGAACACCGGGCCGTTGCCGGCCAGCACGATGCCCAGGGCATCGCCGTCGCCGACGTCACCGAACGCGGCGATCAGCTCGCGCATGTGCTCCAGCGACAAGGCGTTGCGCCGCTGCGGGCGGTTCATCGTGATGGTGGCGTAATCGCCGGTACGCTCCACCAGGATGTGATCAAAGTCCATGGCATCTCCCTGAATCGCAGCCTACGCCGGGCGGGACCTGCCCGGCACGGCCGGTTCAGGGGCCGGTTCAGGGGCGCGGCCGGCCGGGTCAGGCGAGGGCGTCGGCGAGCAGGCTCACCTGGTCGAGGCTGGACGCGGTCGGGATGAAGATGACCTCGTTGCAACCGGCTTCTTCGAACGCGGCGGCGTATGACCTGACCATCTCGGCGCTAACCGCGGCGCTCGCCGCGATCATGTTGGCGATGTCGCCGAGCCACCCGTAGTAGTACTGCAGGTAGCGGTCCGCCTGGGCGCGGGGATCCGGCCCGAGCGCGAAGTACGGAATCGTGAGCTTGCGCGGCCGGCCGGGGCGGCCCGCCTCCTCCCAGGCCTTGTCCACACCCGCCGCGGCCTGGGCGAACATCTCCGGTGTGCCGCCGCCCATGATCCAGCCGTCGGCGAAACGGGCCACCCGGCGGAAGGTGGCCTCGGTGGAACCGCCGAGGATGATCTCAGGGCCGCCCGGCCGGGCAGGTTCGGGTCCGATTCCTCCGGCGGTACCGAACTCCTCCCCCGACCAGATCCGCTTCATCATGGCCAGTTGCTCCTCCAGGCGGTGCCCCCGGCCCTCTGGCGACAGCCCGCTGGCGATGAAGTCGTCGTCGCGCCCGCCCAGGCCGAGGCCGAGCACCAGGCGGCCCCCGGACAGCCGGTCGAGCGAGGCCGCCTGCTTGGCGAACAGCGCGGTGTTGGAGTAAAGCGGCGCGAGCAGCACGCTCGTGGTCAGCCGGATCCGGCTGGTGACCGCGGCGGCGGCGCTGAGGGCGATCAGCTCCTCGTAGTTCGGGAACACAATCCGGCCGATGGTGCCCAGCGTGCTGAACCCCGCCTCCTCGGCCGTCCTGGCCCAGTCGACGAGCGCCCGTCCCTCGGTGTCCGGGACCGTGTTCGGCAGGCCGATTCCGATGTCCACGCCGTACCTCCGCTGCTGCACACAGTCCGCAATAGTTGGCTTCTGTCTCATCCAACCACGCTGGTCGTTTCCAGATGGGGGGAGGTCGTCAATGGGCGGCCTGGAGGTAGGAGTCGAGCGCGTCGAACACGGCGGCGGGCTGCTCGAGATGGGGGAGGTGGCCGGCGTCGGCGACGATCGAGAACCGGGCGTCCGGGAACGCCCCGGCAAAGGCCCGGCCGTACTCGGGCGTGAAGATCCGGTCGCTGTCGCCCCAGAGCACCATGACCGGGATCTTGACCTGGCCAAGGCGGCCGAGCAGTTCCGGGTCGTGCATGTACGGGCCGCCCGCCAGGACGCGCAGGGTGGCCATGTTGGCCGCGCGCCGGGCCGCCTGCTCGGGCGGGATGGTGGCCGGGTCGACGTAGAACCGGTCGGGGTTGTGATAGGAGTACTCGGCGACGCCGCGGGCGTCGAGGGCGAAGAAATCGGTCATCGGCTGTCCCTCGATCAGCACGCCGGCGGAGTCCATCAGGACCAGGCCCGTGATCAGACCGCCGTTGTCGTGCACGGCCATCTCGGTGCCGATCCATCCGCCGATCGAGGATCCGATGACCAGGACGTCGCGATGCCCCTCGTCCTTGAGCAGCTGGAGGTAGGCGAGCGCCAGATCGTTGACGCTGGCGAGCCATCCGGGGCGCTCGGTGCCGTCCCAGCCGGGATGGGTGGGGGTGATGACGTGCATGGTGCCGGATAGGTGCGCGGCGATGTTCTGCACGGTGGCCGGTCCCCCGCCGCCGTGCAGGATCAGAGCGGTGCGCCCGCTGCCGGCCTCGGCGAGGGTGACGGTCAGGTCGGGACGAAGCTGGACGGTGCGGGTGTCAGGCATCGGCTTGCTCCTTTATAAGAGTTAACTCTCACGAAGCTAGCGCGCTTGCATCAGTTTTGCAAGTGTGCTCTCATGATGAGAGTGAACTAGCGCAGGAGGTCACGCGATGATCACTGAGGTTGGCGCGGGGCGCGCGAATCAGAAGATGCGTACGCGCAGGGCCATCATTGACGCCTGCCGGGAGCTGGTCCGGACCGGCGCCGAGGTGACCATGCCCGAGGTGGCCAAGCTGGCCCTGGTCTCGGAGGCGACGGCCTACCGGTACTTTCCCGACCTGACCTCGCTGCTGAGCGAGACCCTCGAGGGCCTGTGGCCCAGCCCGGCCGACGCGCTCGAGCCGGTCGCCGGTTCCCGCGACCCGGCCGAACACGTGGCCTTCGCCTGCGAGTTCCTGCTCCGCGGGGTGCTCCGCTACGCCGGGGCGGTGCGGGCCATGATCTCGGGCACGATCACCCGGCCGGAGCTTGCCTCCATGCGCCCGGGGATCCGGTTCGGGCTGATCGAGGCGGCGCTGGCCCCGTTCGAGGACGGCCTGGCGGCCCGCGATCCGGAGGCGCTCGGCCAGCTCAAGCGGGGCCTGGCCGTGGTCGTCAGCGCCGAGGCGCTGTTCGTGCTCACCGACCTGTGCGGGCTCGGCCCGGACGAGGCGGTGGCCAGCGCCGCACGCAGCGCGGCCGCGCTCACCGCGGCCGCCTTCCGAGAAGGGCGCCCGGAGGCCTGAGTCAGCCGCGCCAGCGGAAGTACGCGACGGCTGCGAGGTAAGCGAGGCCGCCGATCGCGCCCAGCCACTCGTACGGCTGGCCGCTGTGTCCGCGGGCGATCTCGACCAGCCAGGCCACGATCACGGCGACGACCAGCACCCAACCGGTGACCGCGGTCGCCCGCAGGTCGATCTGGGCAAACCGCTCGTCGCGGCCGATGCTCAGGCCGCGGACGGTCTCGCTATGGCCAGTCACCAGGAGGAGGAGCAAGCCGAACCCGCCCATGACCGCCAGCCCGATCAGGCCGACGCTCAGCTGGCCCCCGAGCCAGCCCGCCGCCAGAACCACGACGCCAAGCCCGAGGCTGAGCGTCGGTAGCCACCACTTGGAGCAGACGAACGATTGGCTACGATTCTTGACCATCGAACATCTCCTCGACCGTGACGCCAAAGTAGCGGGCCAGCGCCATGGCCAGCGGAAGCGACGGGGTATAACGCTCGGTCTCGATCGAGTTGATCGTCTGGCGCGATACCCCCATCGCCTCGGCTAGCTGTCCCTGGGCCAGCCCCCGCTGGGCCCGGAGCTCGCGTACCAAGTTCTTCATCGCCTCGGCAAGGCTCAGCCGGCCGCGCGGCGGCGGCGGGGCAGGCAGCGGTGGCGGTAGGTACCCGGCCAGACGGCGACGATGACCGCCGGCAGCCAGCCCACGGATTCGACCGGCGTCCAGCTGCCCTGCCTGATCGACTGCACGATCGAGCTCACCGCGACCAACACCGCGGCGAGTCCGGCGATTGCGTAAAGCCGACGTGTCCACGGCTTCATGACATGCCCCTTCTGTCAAGCGTGCTTGTCATAGACAAGCTAGCTTGACACCTGCCCCGCTGTCAAGCGAGCTTGTCAGCTAGGGCGGGCGGCGGGCGACGGGCGACGGGCGACGGGCGACGGGCGACGGGCGACGGGAAATATTAGGCTCTGGCGCAGATATCGAGATGATTATTCCGGGCCAACTGCTGGTGATCGCCTCATATACCCCACAGGTACCATCAGCCACCATGTGACGCGTCCGGTACGGGCCACGTGGCCCCTGGGGACCGCCTATCGGCCCCGGTGGCCCACAAGGCCCGATACCGCGGCCTGCAAGCCATCGTCACGGTCACGAAATACGCAACACAACCAAAGATCAGCCGCGGGCGAGCAGGACGACACCCACGATCAGCGCGATGGCGGCGACGGCGGCCGTCACCGGGCGCCCGTACCGCCACACCCGCGGCTCGGCCCGCAGGCCCAGGATGGCCTGCCGGGCCAGGGTGTAGACGGCCAGCCCCACCACGGCCACCGGGCCCGATCGCGCCAGCCCTTCGACAAGGACGACGATCAGCACCGCGAGCCCGCTGACCAGGGCGGACAGGGCCTCCAGCAGCTGCGCGGGCGCTCGCCGACAGCCGAGGCGGCGGTCCGAGGACCAGATGCCCCAGCGCGCCGCGGTCGGCCGCCCGGTGCAGCACCCGGCCCAGAAGCATCCAGGCCGGCCGATGGACATGCCGATCAGCAGGGCGGGCGTGGCCGCGGCCAGGTAGGCGCCGGCCGGGATGCCCGGACCCGCGAGGGCCGCGGCGGCGACGACCACGGCGGCGCCGGCCACGAAGCCCTGGATGCACCAGCCGTCGAACTTGCGGCCCTTGTGGACGGCGACGTACCACGCCTTCCCGCCGATCACGCCGGCCACGATGGCGAGTACCGAGTACACCATGGGGCGGAGCAGCGAGTAATGGCCGTGGCTCAGCAGCAGCGCTTCCAGGCCCAGCCCGACGAGCACGCCGAGGGACACCAGCGTGGCGTAGGCGAACCGGATGACGCCGGGGACCTTGGTGCGGAGCAGCCGGGTGGTGTGCAGGTGCGCGCCGGGATCGGCCGGGACGGCCACGTGCCGGGGCCACGGCACCCGGGCGGCGTCGGCCTGGTTCTCGCCCCCGACCGGGTAGCCCCGGTAGGGACGGCTGCCGACGCGCCCGACCGGCCGCGCGGTCACCGTCCACTCGCCCTGGTTGACGCCGCGGACCTCGGCGGTGATCGCCACCGGGCCGCTTCCCGGCACGATGCCCTCGACGGTCTCGTCCACCGAGAACGTGTCGCCGGGCTGCGGCCTGCCGGTCACGCCGGACCGCTGGCCGGAGAAGCGGATCGTGGCGCTGAACGGTTCGCCCTGCTCCCCCGGGTCGAGCCAGTAGGTCGGGGTCAGCAGTTCCTCGACGGCCTTGGCGGCCCAGCTGGGCAGGTCGTCCGATTTTTCTGCGGGTTCCGGCGGTGCCTCCGCGGCGGCTGGCGGCTCCGCGGGCTTCGTGTCGCGCGTCCGGACCGAGATGCCCTGGGCTTTCGGGGCCATCGAGGCCGGGCCCGTCGGCACCAGGCCGGGCGGCACCTTCGCGGCCCGGGTCAGGCCGACGGGCACGTTCCCGGCCGGGGCCACGCCGGGCGGGGAGGTCGTACCCGAGCTCACGCCGGTCGGCGGCTGAGGCTTCCTGGCCGCGGGCGTTCCGCGCCGGTTGCTCTTGGTGTTCTTCTTCCTCGGCGGCATCGTTGTCCTTCCCCGGCTGGCATCACATCGTTGCGACCAAGACCGGCTGCGCGCTGGACACGCCGTTACGCGCAGATGATGTCTCGGTGAAGACCAGGGGATGACTCGGTGAAGCCCACGTGCGGGCGGTTCGGCGATCGCCGCGGCATTGGGTAGCGTGACCGGGTATGGGCCCGCAGAGCGCGGGACCGCTGCGGTTCGCGATCGTCACCGACACGCACGCCAGCCCGGCACGGGCCGCGGCGGCCGGACACCTGCAGCGGGTATACGCCGTGATCGCCCGGCGCGCGCCGGACTTCGTGCTGCACTGCGGGGATATCACCGACACCGGGCTGCCCGGTGAGTACGACCAGTACCAGCAGGCCGTCCCGGCCGCGTTGGTGGGCCGGATCCGGCATGTGCCGGGCAACCACGACGTGCGGTGGGACCGCACCGCCAAGGGGCTGTACCACGCGCGTTTCGGCCCGGCGCCGTATGCGTTCGACGCGGCCGGCGTCCATTTCATCGGGTTCGATCCTACCCAGCCCCTGCTGGAGTCTGGCCACTGCGGGCGGGATGGCCTGCGGTGGCTCGAACGCGACCTGGCCCGGCTGCCCGAAGCCACCCCGGTGCTCGTGTTCCAGCACTTCCCGGTGGGTGGCGACCACCATGACGTGGACGACCAGGAGGCGCTGATTGACCTGCTCGCCGGTCACGGGGTCCGGGGCATCCTTGCCGGACACGTCCACCGCGAGGAGGTCACCGGGAGCCACGGGCTGACCCAGGTGACCCTGGAAGCCGTGGTGAACGGCGCGGTCTACTACTGGGCCGAGCAGGCATCGGCCGGTGACGGGCGCCCGGTGCTGCAGATCAGCCGCGTGACCGTGGCCGCCGACGGGACGCAGGCCCGGTCGCCGACGGCCGACATCCTGCTGGTCGGCGACGGCCATGGTGGACAGCAGTCGGGAATGGTCGACTTGGCACGGGCGAAGGCGGGCGGGGTCAGGGGGCCACAGCCCCGGTGGCGGATCAGGCTGGCCGGGTCGGTGCAGGGCGGGATCGCCGCGGCCGGGAGCATCGGGAACGGGAGCGCGGTGCGTAGGAGCACGGTCGTGGCCGCGTCGACGGGTGGGGAGGTGGTGGCGTTCCGGGCGGGGAAGAGCCGGGCCTCGGTGCTGTGGCGGGCTCGGGTCGGGCCTGTCCATCGCGGGCCCGCGGTGGACGCCGCGGGTCGCACGGTGTTCGTCCCTTCCGCCGACCGGAACCTGTACGCGCTGGAGGCGGGGACCGGGCTGGTCAGGTGGCGGTTCGACGCGGGTGCACCGGTGCTCAGCGCGCCTGCCATGGCGCGGGCCGGCCCGGACCGCGAGTACGTCGTGTTCACCGCCGGAGAGGATCTGTTCGCGGTCGACGCGGGTACCGGAGGGCTGGCGTGGTCGGTGGCGGGCCGCGGGTTCTCGGCAGGACGGGCCGCGTGCGATGGCCAGCGGGTCTACACCGCGGCCGCGGACGGGTACGCGCGGGCGCATGACGTGCGGACCGGGCGGGAGGCGTGGTCGCACGAGATGGCCGCCGGCGACGAGCATCGCGTGGCCCTTTACAGCGGGTGGGATGACGTCGTGGCGCTCGGCGGCGGCGCGGTCATCGTGGCCACCGTGTCCGGCTCGCGGGCGCTGGAGGCCGACAGCGGCGTGGTGCGCTGGACGTTCGGCGAGGGCGCCATGTACCCGCCGGCCGTGGTCCTCGGTGACGGCACCGCGCTTTTCATCAGCGAGCAAGGGGTCGTGTCCCGGGTCGGCCTCGGCGACGGCAGCATCGTGTGGCGGACCAGCCTCGGGGTCCGCGTGCAGAACGCGGGCCTGGCCGTGGCCGGCGACCGGGCCTGGGTGGTGCCGGAGTGCGGCGGGCTGATCGGGGTCCGGCTGGCCGACGGGCGCGAGCAGGCTTCGGTGCGGTTCACGACGGCCAACGTCTACTCCGCGCCGGCGGTGGTGGACGGCACCCTGATCGTGGGCGACCAGGACGGCTTCGTGCACGGCCTGCGCCTGGCCTGACCGAGCGCGCGCACCACGGACCGTTCGGAAGAAAATGATCTTTAAATATCGGTGATCCGGAGTCCGGCGTGCGCCTTGTAACGGCGGTTGATGGAGACCAGGTTGGCGGTGAGCGCCTCGACCTGGCGGCAGTTGCGCAGGCGGCCCGCGTACACCCCGCGCATCCCGGGGATCCGGGCGGCCAGGGCCTGCACCACGTCGGTGGCCTGCCGGTCGTCGCCGAGGACCAGCACGTCCAGGTCGATGGTTGCCACCTCGGGATCCAGCAGCAGGACGGCGGACACGTGGTGGAACGCCGCGACCACCCGGCTGTCCGGGAGCAGCGCCGCGGCCTGCTCGGCCGCGCTGCCTTCCGGGACGGGCAGCGGGTACGCGCCGCGGCCGTCAAAGCCCAGCGGGTTCACGCAGTCCACCACGATCTTGCCGGCCAGTTCCGGCGCGAGCACCGACAACAGCTCGCCGTGGCCTTCGTACGGAACCGCGGCGATCACGACGTCCGCCTCCCGGGCGGCGTCCCGGTTGACCAGGCCGCGCACGCCGTGGCCGACTTCCCGCGCGACGGCGTAGGCCCGGTCGTGGTTGCGGGAGCCGATGATCACCGGGTGCCCGGCTATCGCGAACCTGCGGGCCAGGCCGCGCCCCTGCTCCCCCGTGCCGCCGAGGATGGCCAGGACCAGGCCGTCTACGGAGGACGGCTCGTGCTCGGTCATGCCCTGATCCTGCCAGACCGCCGGGACGGGACGGCGGGCAGTACCGGCGTGTTCGTTCGGATAACAACTGTCCGTGCGGATATGGCTGCGCGAAGGCACCATCTGGGGCACCATAGGTACGTGGACGCGAACCAGGTGGCCACTCTCCGTGCGCTGCTAGCCCCCACCGGGTGGCTCGACCGGACCCGTGCCTTCGCCCGCGGGCTGCGGAAGGCGACCCGGACGCCAGGGGGGTTGCTTCTGGTCGGCACGCCCGCCGAGGAGCCCTGGCATCTCACCGCCCACCTGGACGAGGAAAGCCGCCTGTCCGGGATTCCCGAGCTGATGCCGACGCTGGTGCGCTGGCAGGTCCCCGACGCCGCGCCGCCGCACCTGCGGATCGGCCTGGAGCGGCTCGAAGCGGCACGGCGGGGCGAGACGGTGTTCGTCGTGACGCCGGCCACGGCGCCGGTCCCCCTGCTCGAGCGGGTCAGCGACGCACGCCGGACGGGCGCCACGATCTTCGCGCTCGATCAGGGTGATCCGGAGCTCGACGCGCTGGCCCACGAGGCCATGACGATCGCGCCGGGTCCCGGCGTGCCCGGGATGTTGTCGTTCGGGGCCGCCCAGCACCTGATCAGCGCGGCCTGCGGCGAGCTGGGCGGGGAGCGGAGGGGCGCCGAGGAGGAGTTCGGCGTGGCCAGCCCCGATAGCCGCGTGGAGCGGCCGGGCACGCCCGGGTACCAGCGGTACCGTCCCGGCGTCCGCGGCCTGCGGGACCGGGTGGCGCACCTGCTGGACGTGGTGAGCGGGCCGAACCCCTAAGCCCCCTAAAAACCCGTAGCTCAGGTGTCCAGGCTCAGGACCATGGTGGGGCGCTCGATGATGTGGTCCGGCCGCAGCGGGCGCACGGCGGTGCCGATGGCGAAGAACTCGGTGGTGTGCGAGCCCCAGGTGTGGCTGTGCTGCCGTAGCTGGACGCCGACGATGCCCTCGGCGTGCAGCGCCTCGGCCTCGGCCTGCATCCGGCTCATGGCCAGCTCGCGGGCGTCGTAGAGGGCCTGGGTGAACTGCTCGATCTCCACGTTCCGGCCGATGTTGCCCATCTTGGCGCCGAGCTTCTGGTGCGCGATGTGGTAGACGCAGGTGCCCATCACCATGCCGAGCGGGGCGTAGCCGGCCCGGATCAGCGTCCAGAAGTCCTGGCCGGACAGGTCCGAGGTGAACGGCTGGTTCTTGTTGTTGCGCCAGTTGTCCACTCCCCCGCCGCCGGCGCCGTCCTCGGCCTTGACCGCGGTGCCCACCGCGATGAACTCGGCGATGTCGGCGCCGAACTCCTTCAGCTCCACGTCCAGCCGGACGCCGACGATGCCGTCTGCGCGCAGCGCGTCGGCCTCGGCCTCCATCCGGGTCATGGCCAGCTCGCGGGCGTGGTACATGGCCTGGGACAGCACGTCGAGCTCCTGGTTCCTGCCCCACCGGCCCACCTGCAGGCCGACGTGGTAGATGGAACTGCCCAGGACCAGGCCGAGCGGCCGGAACCCAACCTCGCGCACCAGCAGGAACTCGTTGACCGACAGGTCCGAGGTGAAGATCGAGCCGGCCCGGCCGGGCTGAAGCTCCGCCAGACGGCGCATGGCATCCTGCGGGACCCCCGCGGTCTCCAGCTCGGTCGCGATGTTCGCCTGATCGGTCATGGTCTCTCCTATATCCGGATCCGGGCCGCCTGGCGGCGCTGCGGGTCGAGCGACATGATGGCCAGCGTCTTCTGGCGCTTGTCGCCGTCCTCCGAGCGGGTGAACCTGACAATAGCGGTGCCGATGGTGGTCGCCTCCACGATATGGTCGCGGCGGCCCTCCATGGCCGGGCACTCCCGTTCGCGCACCCGCATGTCCATGGTGGCGATCACCACGCCCTCGGCGCCGAGCCGCTTGACGTCGCGTTCCAGCTCGATCCGCGAGTCGTGGCGGGCCTCGCCGACCAGCTCGGTCCAGCCGGTGACCTCGGCGTTGCCCGACCCCCAGCGGGTCTGGCCGACGGTCATCCAGTCGTCGTGCCGGGACCCGATCGAGATGCCGAGCGCGAGGCCGGCCGGCACCCAGCCCTTCATGATCAGCTTGGCGAAGTCCTGCCCCGACAGGTCGGAGGTGAACGGCGTCCTGCGGTGGCCCCTGGAATCCTTGTTCCAGTTTTCCATGGGCGGGACGCCGGGCGCGCGGACGGCGGTGCCGATGGCCTTGAACTCCAGGCCGCCGGCCGGGAACGCGCCGATGGTCAGCAGGACGCCGACCACGCCGTGCCCGCCGAGCTCGTTGGCCTCGGTGGTCATCCGGTCCAGGGCCTTGTGCCGCGCCTCGTACATCGTCCTGACCAGAGGCGCGAAGGACCCGAAACCGCCCTGGGAGGAGACCTGGGTGATGGTCCGGGCGGGCGTCCCGTACCCGCCCCAGGACCCCCAGGCGCCCGGGCAGTTGTACCCGCCGGTGTAGCCGATGTTGTACACGGCGGCGCCGAGCACCTGGCCGACCGGCTCGAAGCCGACGCTGCGGATCGCCGCGAACTCGTCCGAGGTCAGCGCCGAGCCCCAGGTGCCGCTGCGCCGGATCTCAGCCATGCGGGCCTCGGCGACGGCCGGCAGTTCTTCGCTCACGTCCCTAAGCCTAATCGGACGCCAGAGGTAATCCTGCGCTGCCTAATCCTGCGCGTCCCATTCCTCGTTGCGCTGCTGCACCGTTTCCAGCGCGTGCTCGGCTGCTTCCCGGGTGGGATATGGACCGAGCCGGTCCTTGCCCGGGGTGGGTCCGTCGTCGTCCTCTACGGTGTGGCGCGTAAGGCTGTACCACCATCGCTTCTCGTTGTCCATGGACATTAGACTCGCAAAGCATGGCGACAGTGCTTCATCCGGGTCGGCTTTCACCTACCCGCCAGGTTCCCGCGGACATCGCGCGGCCGGAATACGTGGGCCGCAAGCACCCGCGGACCGGGGAACCGGACGTGAAGACGCCCGAGATCATCGGCAAGATGCGCGTGGCGGGCAAGCTGGCCGCCCAGGCCCTGGCCGAGGTCGGCGCGGCCGTGGCTCCCGGCGTCACCACCGATCACCTCGATCAGGTCGGCCACGATTTCCTGGTCAGCCACGGCGCATACCCCAGCACGCTCGGATACCGCGGCTATCCGAAATCGCTGTGCACGTCGCTGAACGAGGTGATCTGCCACGGAATCCCGGATGACACATTGATCAACGACGGAGACATCGTCAACATTGACATCACCGCTTTCATCGGCGGGGTTCACGGGGATACCAACGCGACGTTCGGCGCGGGAAATGTCGATGAGGAGTCGCGGCTGCTGATCGAGCGGACGCACGAGGCCATGATGCGCGGCATCCGCGCGGTGGCGCCGGGCCGCCCGCTGAACGCGATCGGCCGGGTGATCGAGTCGTACGCGAAGCGGTTCGGGTACGGCGTGGTGCGGGACTTCACCGGGCACGGGATCGGCCGGACGTTCCATTCCGGGCTGATCGTGCCGCACTACGACGACCCGGACAACGACGTGATCATGGAACCCGGGATGACGTTCACCATCGAGCCCATGCTCACCCTGGGCACGATCGACTACGACGTCTGGCCGGACGGCTGGACCGCGGTGACCAGGGACCGGCGGCGCACGGCGCAGTTCGAGCACACCATCCTGGTCACCGAGGACGGCTACGAGATCCTGACGCTGCCCTGAGTTCCGGGGCGGTCAGGCGTCGCGGTTGCGGAAGATGACGGCCCCGACGACCAGCAGGGCCACTGTATAGACGGCGAACACGGTGAACTCGCCCCACGGGGAGAACAGGTGGTCGGGCTGGGGACCGACCGTGACCGACAGCGCCCGGCCCGCGGCGTCCGGCAGCCAGCGCTCGATGTCCTGGTACCAGGTGCGCGGCAGCAGGTGCGCGAGGATCGGCACCACGAACAAGATGCCGATCACCGTGGTGATGGCGCCCGCGGTGTGCCGCAGGATGGCGCCGATCGCGAACGCGAACAGGCCGCACAGGGTCACGTACAGCGCGCTGCCGGCGATGGCGCGAAGCACGTTCGGCTGGGACAAGGTGGCGGTGTCGTGCGTGCTGGCGAGCAGGGCCTGGCCGAGGTAGAACGAGATGAACGCGGCGATGAACGTGACCACCAGGGCGACGATCGCGAAGACGACGACCTTGGAGGAGTACATCACGACGCGCCGGGGCATCGCCGTCAGCGAGGTGCGGATCATCCCCGTGGAGTACTCGGCGGTCAGCGTCATCGCGCCGAGCACCACGATGACCAGCTGGCCTAGGTAGAACAGCCCCGCCACGCTGGCCTGCGTCGGGTCGAAGCTAGCCCGGTCCGACGGGCCCATGTGCGACCAGTTGGCCGCGGTCCCGCCGGTGATGGCCGCGCCGATCCCGATGCTGACGGCGAGCAGCGCGAGCAGCGTCCAGTACGTGGAGCGCACCGAGCGGATCTTGGTGAACTCGGAGTTCAGCGTGCCGCGGAAGCCCGCCCGCCCCGAAGCCGGGGGCAGCGCGGTCAGGACCGGCTGGGTCTGCGTCGTGGCCGCCATGTCAGTTCACCCCTTCGCTGACTGGGAACGGTTGCTCTGCTGGCCGGCCGTCGCCGGCCCGGTACTCCACGCTGTCCGCGGTCAGCTCCATGAAGGCCGCCTCGAGGGAGGCGCGGACCACGGTCAGCTCGTGCAACCGGACGCCGTGATCGAAGGCCAGATCGCCGACCTGGGCCGCGGTGAGGCCGTGCACGGTCAGTGAGCCGTCGGCGTTGGTCGTGGGTGCAGGGGCGGCCGGGGTCGCCTCGGTCACTGCCTTGGTGAGCACGTCGGGCTGCGGGGTGAGCACCCGGACGGTCTGGCCGGAGCTGCGGGCGATGAACTCGTCCATGGTGCAGTCGGCGAGCAGGCTGCCTCGGCCGATCACGATCAGGTGGTCGGCGGTGTTCTCCATCTCCGACATCAGGTGGCTGGACACGAACACCGTCCGGCCCTCGGCGGCCAGCGCCCTCATCAGGTTCCTGATCCACAGGATCCCCTCGGGGTCCAGCCCGTTGACCGGCTCGTCGAACATGAGCACGGCCGGGTCGCCGAGCAGGGTGGCGGCGATGCCGAGCCGTTGGCTCATGCCGAGGGAGAAGCCCTTGGTCCGCTTGCGCGCCACCTCGGTCAGGCCGACGAGTTCGAGGACCTCACCCACCCGGCGTCTGGGCAGGTTGTTGGTCTGGGCCAGGCACAGCAGGTGGTTGTAGGCGGACCGGCCGCCGTGCACGGCCTTCGCGTCGAGCAGCGCGCCCACCTCACGCATCGGGTTGGCCAGGCTGGCGAACTGCTTCCCGTCGATCTTGACGGTGCCGGCGTCCGGGTAGTCCAGGCCGAGGATCAGCCGCATCGTCGTGGTCTTGCCTGCGCCGTTCGGGCCGAGGAAACCGGTCACGTGGCCCGGCTCGACGTCGAATGACAGGTCGTTGACGGCGACTTTCACGCCGTATCGCTTAATGAGCCCCCGTACCTCAATCATCGGATGAGTCCCTTCCGGTGGCACCGTCCGGAAAGTGCCACCACGGCCCGTTCAGCCTATTACCTCTTGATGGCCGGGCGGTGCGTACGGGCGTGAAGGGTGATCGAATATCCTGCGCCGCGGCCGTGCAAGCCGTCAAGTATTCCGCGATCATCGCGGGCGCGGCACCCTAGCAGGCCCGTAGTCTTCGTCATTGTGAGCGCGCCAACGCAAGCGCGTACCGCGGCATCTGGGCCCACTCGGGCGCGTGCGGCCTGGCCGGTCGCTGTCGTCGCGCTGATCGTCGCGGTCCTGTTCACCTTGTACTTGCGCCAGTCGCTGCTCACGCCGATGTCCTCCGACGGCGCGGCGAATGTGCTGCAGGCCCAGAGCATGCTGCACGGGAATCTGCTGCTGCACAACTGGTGGGTGTCGGACGTGTCCTTCTACACCACCGAGTTGCCGCAGTACATGCTGATCGAGGTGGTGCTGGGGCTCAGTCCCTGGGTGGTGCACGTGGCCGCGGCGATGACCTATACGCTGCTCGTGGTGCTCTGCGCGCTGGTCGCCAAGGGCAACGCGCAGGGCAAGGCCGGCCTGGCCCGCGCCCTGATAGCAGCGGGCGTCATACTGTCGCCGCAGATCAGCGCCACCCAGATCGTCCTCCGGCAGCCGGAGCACGCCGGTACCTCGGTGCCCGTGCTGGTCGCCTGGCTGGTCATCGATCGTGTTGGCCCGGGAGCGCGACGGCGCTGGCTCGTTCCGGTGGTGGTCGGCGTCATCCTGGCCGCGACGGCGATCGCCGACGCGTCCGTGCTGCTCACGGGCATCGTACCGCTGGTGCTGGTGTGCCTTGTGCGAGCCTGCCCAGGGGTGATGCGCGGGGAACGGACCGAGCCGAGGTGGTACGAGCTGTACCTGGCCGGGGCCGGCGCGATCGGCGGGCTCGGTATTCTCGCGCCGCGCGCTATCGCGGCGCTCGGCGGATACCGGCAGTGGCCCGCCTGGTCGGGACCGGCGCCCGTCGACTTGTGGGCGCGCGGAGCGACGTGGACCTTCTGGGGGGTACTTGAGCTCTTCGGCGCGAACGTCTACCAGGCGGGACCCCCGATCGCGGTCGTCTTCGCCGCGGTGCACCTGGTCGGAGCGATCCTGGTGGTCTGTGCCCTGGTCCTGGCGCTCGCCCGGTTCTTCCGTTTTCAGGACCTGGTGATACCGGTCCTCGCGGTGGGCATCCTGCTCAACCTCGGTGCTTACCTGACCAGTACGCGCTCCCACGGCATCGTGGACACTCGCGAGATCGCCGGCGTGCTCGCGCTCGGCGCGGTGCTGGCCGGCGGCTGTTCGGTGAGCGCGCGCTCGCGGCGGTGACGACGGCGAAGAGGTGGTTCCGGCCCGCACTCGCCGTGGTCGCGGCGGGCTACCTGGGCGCCCTGGTGTACGGCGCGGCGCAGCCCGCCGCTCCGCCCGAGAACCAGCCGCTGGCGTCGTGGCTGGTCGGCCACGGGCTCACCGACGGGCTGGCCGGATACTGGCAGGCCAGCAGCACCACGGTGGACAGCGGCGGCCGCGTCCTGGTCAGCGGGGTGACGCTGGGCGGCCACGGCGACCTGGTGCCGTACCAGTGGGAGACCGACGATTCGGGCTACAACCCGTCGCGGCACTACGCGAACTTCGTCGTCACCGGCGGCCCGCTTCCGCTTTCCGGCGCGTGGTCGGCCGCGGTGCGGACCTTCGGCCATCCGCAGCGGGTCTACCGGTACGTCGGCTACACCGTCATGGTCTGGGACACCAACCTGCTCACCCGCCTGCGCTGACCCGGGAGCTGGGTCACGCACGATTCGCGGCACACGACCCCCGGAAAGTGCCACCACGGCCCGTTCCGCCTATTACCTCTTTATGACCGCGGGTGCGTACGGGCGTGAAGGCTGATCGAATATCCTGCGCCGCGGCCGTGCAAGCCGTGCTCCTGTTTCTGGCCGTGGACGCGCACCGGGCCGGGACGCAGGACCGCGCTTGTGGGCGTGCCCTCGGCGCTTGTGGGCGTGCCCTCGGCGGCCTCGCCCGCGATCATCGTGACGACGTCGCAGTCGCAGCCGTGCCCGGCATCGCCAGGCGGCAGGACCACCAGCCAGGCCTGGTGCGACGAGGACTCCTCGATCATTATCTTCACCGAACGGTCCGGATCGAAGCGGACCAGACCCCACCAGCGCTCCGGCGTGGCCGCGATCGAGCGGAGCCGGCCGGCGAGGGTGCCGAGGGTCAGCGGCACGAGCGCCGGGGGCGCGGCGGGCTGCGCGGGGACGAACGCCAGGGGCTCGGCTGGCCTGCGGGGCTCGGCCAGCATGGCAATCTCGGGGGCAACAGACATGTCGGCGATCAACGCGGAATCCTTCGTGTGCGGGGCTCTGGCCCCGGGCGACAACGGTCAGCTGAGGGTCGTTGTCAGCGACAACACGAAGGACAGAACACGCGCAGCATCATCGCGGCGGCACCAGCGTGGTCACCGTGTTCGCGGACTGCGCGGCCTGACATGGCCGATAGCATACACGGGATGTGACCCCCGGTAGCCACGGGGCGCTGAAATTCAGCGTGTCTGGTACAGACGCTGGATGGCGGACCGCACGGATTCCCGCGTCGGGCTGCCTTCTGTCGCCGCCCAGGCCGCGGCGCACAGCGCGCGCAGGCCGTCGATGCGCTCCCCGGCGCCGGTCAGTTCGAGCCGGTCCCCGTCCCGGCGCGCCGTCCAGCCGCCGCAGCCGAACGCGCCGTCCTGGCTGGTGACCGCGGGATGCGGCTCGAGCAGGCCGGTCAGGTCCTCGGCCAGGTAGGTCGGGCGCTGCAACGGCGGCGCGAGAACGGCCTCGGCCGGGCTGGTCACCCCGGTCAGCACGAGCAGGCTGTCCGCGCCGACGCGCTGCGCGCTCTCGATGTCGGTGTCCAGCCGGTCCCCGACGACCAGTGGCCGCTTGGCGCCGGTGCGCAGCACCGACTCGTGGTGCAGCGGCGCCTCGGGCTTGCCCGCCACCAGCGGCCTGACGCCGGTGGCGGTGGCGATCACCTGGATGTACGACCCGTTTCCCGGCTGCGGCGCCGTGACGTGTCGGCAGCGTGAGATCGGCGTTGGACGCGACGAACAGGGCGCCCGCGGCGACGGCTAGGCCGCCCTGCTCCAGCAGCGAGTAGGTGATGTCGGGCGAATAGCCCTGGACCACGGCCCGCGGCTGGTCGGCGGCGGTGCTCACCGGGCGCAGGCCGCGTTCCCGCAGGGCCATCCGCAGGCCGCTGCCCCCGACCACCAGGACCGGAGCACCGGCGGGGAGGCGCTCGGCGAGCATCCGCGCCGCGGCCTGGGCCGAGGTCACCACGTCCTGCACGGCGGCCGGGACGCCGAAACCGGTCAGCAGCGCGGCGATGGCGGCGGGCGTGCGGGAGGCGTTGTTGGTCACGTAGGCCAGCCGCATGCCCGAGGCGCCGGCCTTGCGGAGCGCCTCGGCCGCTCCGGGGATCGCGGCGCCGCTCAGGTAGACCGTCCCGTCCAGGTCGAGCAGGGCGACGTCGTAGGCCGTGTCGAGCGGCTCGGCGCTGCCGCGCGGGGCTGGTGCGGTACCCGTCACCGGCCGTCTCCCTGGTCGTTTCGCGGCGGGCCGGCCGGTTGCTCCCGGGCTCGCAGGGTGGCGCGCACCGACCGCAGGGCCTCGGTGTAGTGCGCCGCGTCGGGCCGCATCGCTGCGGCGAGGGCCAGGTACTCGGCCGCGGCCGCGTAGTCCCCGGTCCTGGCCAGGGCGAGCCCGAGCCCGAAGTGCGCGTAGTCGTCCGACGGGCTCGCCTCCACGATCACCCGGAAATTGTCCGCTGCCTGCGCGTACCGGCCCGCGTCGAACTGCGCCCGCGCCAGGGCCTCCCGGACGCTGCGCGACGTGGGCTCGGCCGCGGACGCGCGCTGCAGGACCTGGGCCGCGGCCGCGGGGCTGCCGCGGCCGAGAAGTTCCATTCCGCGCCGGTACCAGTCGTGCACATCTCCTTCGGGAAGGGCCTGGCCAGGGAGGTTTTCCTCCGAACGGGAATCACCGCTCGCTTTCGGTCCTTCTGACATGGTGTGCAGACCCTTCCGTCCGACTCTGGTTCCGGTCTCGTGCTGGCGCCCTTCCGCGGCATCCGTTACGCCCGTGACCGGGTAAGCGGAATCGCAAACGTCACCTCACCACCGTACGACGTGATCAGCAGCGGCAGCCTCGAGCACTTGCGGGCGGCCGACCCGCACAATGTTGTCCGTCTCATCCTGCCAGGCGAAGCCGCCGACGCGAACCAAGCCGCGGCGAGCCTGCTGCGCGAATGGCTGTCGTCGGGCGTGCTGATCAGGGACCGGATGCCCGCGCTGTACCTGTACGAGCAGGCCGGAGCGGCCGCATCGTGGCTGCAGCGAGGCATCATCGGCCTGGTCCGGCTGGGCTCGCCAGAATCGGCGGGCATCTTGCCGCATGAGGGCGTGCTGCCCGGCCTGGTCGCGGACCGGCGGGAGCTGATGGCGGCCACGCAGGCGAACCTGGAGCCGATCTTGCTGATCTACGACGGCGAGCCGGCCGTGTCCGGACCCGCCGCGGAGCCGCAGGTCGCGGACCGCACGGCGGCCGGGGTCATCGACATGATCGCGGCCGAACGCGCGCCGCTGGTCTCGATCGCCACCGAGGACGGGGTGACGCACCGGCTATGGCGGCTCGGCGACCCCGCGGAGCAGGCCGCGATCACCTCCGACCTGGGCGGGCGCCGCGCGCTCATCGCGGACGGCCACCACAGGTACGCCGCCTACCTGGACGTTCAGGCCGAGATGCAGGCCGCGGGCCTGAGCGCCGGGCCGTGGGACTACGGGCTGGCGTTCCTCGTCGACTCCGGCGCCTACCCGCCACGGCTGGGCGCGATCCACCGGGTGCTGCCCGGCCTGAAACCCGAACGCGCCGCCGAGCTGGCCAAGGGCGCGTTCACCGTGCAGGACCTGCCGGCCGGCATCGACCTGGACGGCGCGCTGGAGTGCCTGGCCGAGGCCGGGCACGCCGGGACCGCGTTCCTGCTGGCCGGAGACGCTGCCTTCTGGCTGCTCAGCCACCCGGACCCGGTGCAGGTCGCGGCGGCGATGCCGGCCGGGGCCTCCGCGAGCTGGCAGGCCCTGGACGCGTCGGTGCTGCAGGAGCTGCTGATCGGCCGCATGTGGGGCATCACCGACAGCGAGCGTGACGTGTTGATCAATCATGACGCGGCCGACGCCGTGCGCACGGCGTCCGGCCTGGGGGCCACCGCGGTCGTCTCGAACGCGCCCTCGTTCGAGGCCGTCATCGGAATCGCCGCGCAGGGGGAGCGGGTGCCGCGAAAATCCACGTCGTTCGGGCCCAAGCCGCGCACGGGCCTGGTGCTGCGCACGTTCGGCCCCGCGGACTAGCGCACCCGATACATCGGGCCGGATACATTGGGCCCGATGCCGACCGTCGACCTGACCCTGCGTGCGAGCGAGATGTGGCGCCACGCGCGGGCCTGGCTCGGGCGTAACTGGCATCTGGTGGCGCTGGGCGTGTGGGCGCTGGGCTGGTTCCTGATCATGGCGCCCGGTGGCGGCATCGCCTGGATCTACTTCGAGGAGGGGACCGCGGGGCTGTTCGGCGGCACCGGGAAGTTCACTCCGCCGGGCGGCCTGCACCTGTACGCGAGCAATCCGTACCTGCAGATCGGTCCGGCCGCGTTCGCGGTCGCCGAGGTGCTGCGGCACCTGGGCCCGGACAACGGCGTCGTGACCGCCGAGGTGCTGCTGGACGCCGCCGGGCTCTACGCCGTCGTGGCCATCGAGCGCCTGGCCCTGGCGATGCGGCCGGACCTGGCCTCGCGGCCGCTGGCGCGGCGGCTGACCGTGCTGATCGGCGGGGCCGCCTTCCTGAACGCCTGGACCGACCTGGCGGTCAGTTACACCCACCTGGACGACGGCCTGGCCCTGCTGCTCGCGGTGGCGGCGGTCCGGGCCGCGGCCGCGGGCCGGCCGGTGCTGGCCGGAGTGTGTGTCGGGCTGGCCGCCGACGCCAAGCCCTGGGCCCTGGTCTTCCTGCCCATCGTGCTCTTGCTGCCCTTCCGCGTCTGGTGGCGCGCCGTCGCAGCAGCCGTGGTCATGCTGGCCGCGGCCTGGCTGCCGTTCGTGCTCGCGGACTCCGGCACCATCACCGCGGCCCGCTACGCCATCACCAACACGGGCGATTCGGCGCTGCGCGCCCTGGGCGTCACCAGCCCCAAGACTCCCGGGTGGGACCGGCCCGCCCAGATCCTGCTTGGCTGGGCGCTGGGCGCTGCCGCCGTGGCGCGCCGGCGCTGGGCCGCGGTCATCCTGCTGGGCGCTGGCGCCAGGATCGCCCTGGATCCCGGCGTCCACGGCTACTACACCGCGGGCATCGTGATGGGCGCGCTGATCTGGGACACCGCTGGCCCGCGCCGTCCCTGGCCGCTGTGGTCACTGCTGTCGATCTTCGTCCTCAGCGGCCTGCCCAAGATCACGCGGAACCCGCAGATCCTCGGCGATACCCGCCTTGCCCTGATCCTCGCCTTCACCGCCGCCCTGCTCCTCGCCCCGGCACACTGGACGTGGCCGCTGAGCCCCGGCGCAGCGCACCCGGCCGAGGGCCGGCGGTCTGCGACAATGGTCCGGTGAGCGACGAAACCGCAGCTGAAACGGCGAATCCGGACACCGCGACGCAGATCACCGCGCTGGGACGCGAGGTATTCCAGATCGACACGCGGATGGCCGGGTACGAGGGGATCACCGCCGGTTACCTGATCCGCAGCGACCGGCCGTGCCTCGTGGAAACCGGTACCGCGCCGTCGGCGCCGGTGGTCCGCGACGCGCTGGCCCGGCTCGGGATCGGCGCCGGTGACCTCGCGACCGTCGTGGTGACCCATATCCACCTGGACCACGCGGGCGGGGCCGGCGACATCGCCGTCATGTTCCCGGCGGCCCGGATCGTCGTGCACCAGCGCGGCGCGCGGCATCTGGCCGACCCGAGCCGGCTGATGGCCGGCGCGCGGCAGGTTTACGGCGACGCGCTCGACGGGCTGTTCGGCGTGCTCGCGCCGGTGCCCGCCGACCGCATCGTCGCGCTCGACGACACGGCAACCATCGACCTGGGCGGCGGCCGTCGCCTGGACAGCTACTACTCCCCCGGCCACGCCAAGCACCATGTCGGCCTGATCGACTCCGAAAGCGGCGACCTGTACACCGGCGACGCGGCCGGGGTGTACATCCCGGAGACGGCAGACCTGCGGCCCGCGACACCGCCCCCCGATTTCGACATGGACACCGCGCTCGGCTCGCTGCGGACGTTCGCCGCGCTGCAGCCTTCCCGGCTGCTGTTCAGTC
Organism: uncultured Actinomycetes bacterium; assembly: GCA_963705835.1. GTDB lineage: Bacteria > Actinomycetota > Actinomycetes > Streptosporangiales > Streptosporangiaceae > Palsa-504. The sequence continues at coordinate 5,700 of CAVPLC010000055.1, read as the reverse complement.
ACTACGGTCCGGTCTGCGAGGTCGCCGAGACCCTGGACCGCTCAGCGGAGGAAATCCGGATCTGGGTGGAGCAGACACGGCAGGCGCACGCGGCAGGCCTCGACCTGGACCACGCCGTGGCCATGGTGCGCGAACGCACCAACGACCGGTACGCGGCGCTGCAGCCGGGCGCCGATCCGGAGCTGGCCAAGAGATTCGAGCGGATCAGCGGTACCGCTTCGAACGTCGCCGGCATCATGCACTGGCTCGACCAGCAGCAGTGACGGTTTGCTCAGCCGGGCTGACGCGCCGCCCGGCGGATGGGCGCGAACGTCTGGACCGGGTCCTGGGTCAGGAACTGCGTGATCAGCAGGTTGCACAGGTCCGGTTTCTCCACCAGCAGGCCGTGAGAGGTGCCGGGGACGACGGCGAATTCGGCGTCGGTCAGGCTCCGGTACATGGCGACGGCGTGCTCCAGGCGGACCTGGTCGTCGTCGGCCACCATGACCAGCGTGCGGCAGCCGATCCGGCCCAGATCGCCCTCGGTGAAGGCGGGCTGGCTGGCGTGCATCGCGGCCAGCTTGGCCGCGATCACGTCGTAGTGGCCGATGCCGTCCGGTGAGACCTCGCCGTAGCTGGTCCTGAGGAACTCCGGCGGCTCATCGTCCAGGATGCCTTCGGCCCAGCCGTCGTGGTGGAACACCCCTGCCGCGAGCACGAGCCGGCGTACCAGGTCAGGGCGGCCAAGCGCGACCGTCAGCGCGAGGATAGCGCCGTCACTGCAGCCCAGCAGGTGCACCGGCCGGCCGATGACGGTCTCAATGAAGCTCGACGGTGTCCCTAGCCATGAGGTCGTAGCTGATGGGACCCTGGACGTCCGGCGTGTGCCCGTGGCCGCGCTGCTCGGGAGCGTAGACCTGAAACAGCCCGGACAGTCCCTCAATGGTGGGCGCCAGGGCGCGGGAGTCGACTCCGGCCCCGCCCGGGTGCAACATCACGCACGGATCGCCATGGCCACGCTCGTCGTACCACATCGCGACGGTGGGTAGCTCGACGGTTGGCATGTCAGCGCCGGGGGCTCGGGATGAGCGTACCGACATGCAGCGCGGCGGCGAGGGCCTGGACCTGGCCGGTGCGGGCGTAGACCTCCGCCGCGGTGTCGGTGAACTTGATGACGTGCTCGTCGCCGTGGTCGACGGCGCGGTCGAGCACCTCCGCTACCGCGCCCGGTCCGGCCGGGAGGGGTGACGGCGGACCGGGCGCGGCACCCTCGGGCGGAGCGTAGGCGGCGAAGATCGCCGCGCTGGCGGCCCAGACCGCGGTCAGGCTGGGTACCCAGAGGTCAGCCGGCAAGGCCGGCAGGGCGTGCAGGACCGCGTTGGGCGCGGTGGCGGTGTGCACGAGGAGCACCGGCTGGCCATGTCCGTGGCTCAGGTACCGCAGCGTCGCCGCGGTGACCAGGTCGGCGAGGCGGGCCTGGACCTCGGCTGAGCTGGCGGCCGGGCGCAGCCGCCCCACGGACGCCGGCCAGCCTGACTCCTCGGTTAGCTGGCCGAAGCGGGCGGCGAGGTTGCCCTGCTGGCTGGCGATACGCGGGACGGCGTCCAGCGCCGCGAGCGGGTCCAGCGAGCCAGCCGGGTCGGCCGCGGGCGGCACGGACCGGGAACGGGCGGCCCAGAACGCGAGCGCGTGCGCGAGTTCGTCGAGCGTGGCCTTTTCGCTGGCGCTCTCCGTCGGCTCCGGATCGGCCAGCAGCGCGCGCACGACGTGACCGGTCCGGATCACCCCGTGGGTCGCGCCGGCGGCGATGCCCGGCAGCAGCCGCGGCCACCAGGTGGCCAGCACCTGGCCCCACGGCTGTTCGGCGAGCTGGCGGCTGAAGAATTCGGTCCAGTCGCCGATCCGGTGGCCGTCGCCCAGAGCCTGCGCCCAGGACGCCTCGGTGATCTTACCGGTGGCCCTGGGCAGTTCGTCGAGACGGCGGATGTAGCCGTCGACCCACGCCGGTACGACCTCGGGCCGACCGCGGCGGACGAGCACCTCGACCGCCATGGGGCCGTGGTTGGTCAGCTGATCGGCGCCCCATTCCGGCCCCGTGCGGTGAAACCGCTCATACGCCTCGGTCAGCACTCCGTCGCTCATTTGCACCGCCCTTTCGAGGCTAGGGTCAACGGACGGCGGCTTCCCTGCCATCCTGCACGATGAGGTCGCCGGCCTTGAAGGCTTCCGGGACGAGAACCTGATACAGGGCGCCGGTACCAGTGGTTCGAGAGTGGAGCAGGGTGTACCCCGACGGCGGCGCGTCGTCGGTGAACAGCCGCTTGCCGGCTCCGACGGTGACCGGGAACACCAGCAGCCGGTATTCGTCGACGAGCCCCGCCGCGTGCAGTGACTGGGCCAGCCGCGCGCTGCCGTGCACCTGCAGCTCATCGGGGCCGCCGTCGCGTTTCAGGCTCGCCACCTGGCCGATGACATCGCCCTTGAGAACGGTGGTGTCGCCCCAGTCGGCGCTGGTCAGGGTGTTCGACACGACGTACTTGCGTCCGTAGTTCAGCTTGGCCGCGACAACGTTGTCCGGATCGGTGACCTGGCTCCAGTAGGAGCGCATCGACTCGTATGTGTTGCGGCCGAGCAGGATCGCCTCGGTGTGGGCGAACCAGCTCTCCACGATCTCGCCCATGTCGGCGTCGGAGTACGGGATCAGCCACCCGCCCCGGTCGAACTCCCCGCTGCGGTCCTCGTCCGCCCCGCCCGGCCCCTGCATGACCCCGTCGAGCGTCAGGAACGTGTGAACGACCAACTTCATAGGACTCTCCCGTAATGACCGTGGTTTGCCGCCAAACGGCGATGTGCTCGCCCCCGTTGCCTGGCGTTGGCCAGCCTAACCGCCGAGTGGTCTTACGGGCGGGTCCAATTGCCTCTCGGAAAATGAGTCCAATCGCGGCCGGCGCCCATGACCTCAGGTAGCTTCGGGACGTGAATCTGGAGATCGACTTCAGGACCGGTCCCTCCCTTCGCCGCCAGCTCGAGGACGCGTTGCGGGTGGCGATTCGTTCCGGCCGGCTGCTGCCGGGATCGGTGCTGCCGCCGAGCCGGGACCTGGCCGAGCAGCTTGGCGTATCACGCGGCGTGGTGGTCGACAGCTACGCTCAGCTGGCGACCGAGGGCTACCTGGCGGCCAAGCGCGGATCGGGCACCCGCGTCGCCTCGGTGGCCGCCTCCGGAAGGCCGCCGACGCGGCGGCAGCTGAGCCCGCCGGAGCGCTACCGCTATGACCTGCGGCCCGGACAGGCCGATTACCACGCCTTCCCCCGCGCACGCTGGAAGGCGGCGCTGATGCGCGCCCTGCGCGAGCTGCCCGACACACGGCTGGGTTATGCCAACCACAGCGGCGTCGCCGAGCTCAGGAACGCCGTGGCCGGGTACCTGGCCCGCGTGCGGGGAGTGGTCGTGGAGCCCGAGCACGTGGTGGTCTGCTGCGCGGCGTCCCAGGCGCTGACCGTGCTCTGGCATGCGGTCCGGACCCAGGGCGGGCGCCGCGTCGCGATCGAGGACCCCGGCTGGCGCTGGCAGCGGCTCACCGTCGAGCATGCCGGGCTCGAGGCGGTTCCGGTCCGGGTGGACGCCGACGGTCTGGTCGTTAGCGAGCTCGCCGCGGCCGACGTCGACGCGGTGGTGACCACGGCGGCCCATCACTACCCGACCGGGGTGGTCATGACGGCCGAGCGCCGTGGTGCCCTGATCGCGTGGGCGCGGGAGCGCGGGGCGCTGATCGTCGAGGACGACTACGACGTCGAGTACCGGTTCGGCCGGGATCCGACGGCGTCCCTCCAGGGCCTGGCCCCCGAACTCGTCGCGTTCGTCGGGACGACGAGCAAGACGCTGGCACCCGCGCTGCGCCTCGCGTGGGTCGTCCCGCCCTCGCACCTGATCGACGACGTGGAGAACGCGCTGCTGGTCACCGGGGTGACACCGCCGACCCTCGACCAGATCGCCATGGCCTCGTTCATCGAAGACGCCGCGCTCGAGCGTCACCTGCGCTCGATGCGCCGCCGCTACAACGCGAAGCGGAACGTCCTGCTCGGCGAGCTTGGCAAGCACCTCCCCGCGGTCCGCGTCAGCGGGACCGCCGCCGGACTGCACGTCCTCGCCTGGCTTCCGGACGGTGTCGATGAGCACGAGACGGCCATGCGGGCCCGCCGCTCCGGCGTCGGCGTACATGAGCTGCACCGGCACTGCACGACTCACGCGCCGTCCCCACCGGCGCTCCTCCTCGGTTTCGCGCTTCCGAGCGAGTCCGAGCTGATCGAGGCGACCAGGCTGCTCGCGGAAGCAACCGGGCTGCCCGCCCAGGCCTAGGACGACCTGCCGGGCTCCTCCCCGTCGATGTCCTCGGGATCGTCGGATTCGGCCAGGTCCTCGTCGGCCAGGTCCTCGAACTCGATGCCATCCAGCTCGTCCAGGCGGTCGGCCGCATCGGTCTCGCCGTCGGCGTCGGCAGCAGCGGCGCGCGCGAACGCATCCCGGGCCTCGTCGGTGCGGCCCGCCGCGAGCAGCGCGTCCGCGTACGCGTAGAACAGCCGCGCGGACCAAGGGCGCAGCCGGCCGCTGGTCAGCTCGGGTACCTGCAAGGCCAGCACGGCGGCGTCCGCGAGCCCCTGATCGCGCCGGATCCCCGACTCGACAATGCGCAGTTCGATCTGCGCGCCGCGGTCGAGCCGGCTGGGATCCGCCTCGCGCACCAGCGCCAGCGCCCGGTCCAAGCGGCCGAGGGCACGCTCGCTATCGGCCATGAGGGGAAGGTAATCGTCGCGCCCGGTCATGCGCCGGGCGGCACGGAGCTCGGCGAGCGCTTCCGCCCATCGCCCGGTGCGGTACGCGGCGATGCCGCTCGCCTCCCTGACCACTCCCACCCGTGCCGCCAGGCGCCGTGCGGCCTGCGCGTACGAGTAACTCTGCTCCGGGTCGTCGGCCATTCCCGCGGCCACCAGGTAGCGGGCCACGCTGTCGGCAAGGTCGTTGGGCAGGCTGTGCAGCTGGGCACGGGCCTCGGAGTCGAGTTGCTGGGCGGTGATCGCGTCGGGGACGCGTGGTCCGCTCTCGCGGCGCTGACCTGGCGTTATCGCGGCCTGCGCTCGAGGAGGCCTGCTGTCGTACGCCCGGCCGCTGTCTCCGTACCCCCGGCCGCGGCCTCCTGCCGTCCTGTCTCGCGGCGGTCCTGGCCTCTGCGGTCCTGGCTCCGGGGCGCCTGCGCTCGGAGTCCCCGGAGGGTCGTGCCGTGCGCCGGAAGCCGGTCCCTGTTTCGGCACGCTCACCGCGGTAACGCGACTCGCCGGCTTGCGAGCCCGGTCGAGCTGTCCGGTGGCCCGGTACAGCTCCCTCAGAGCGAGATCCGGCCCCCGGTGAGCGCGGCCGGGTGCCCTGGGAGCGCGGTCGGTCTCCCTGATAGCGCGGCTCGTCTCCCGAGGCGGTGCGGCCGGTACCGCGCTGCCCAGCGCCGGCCCTTGGCCGCGAAACTCCCGTCTCCGGTGGCCGACCGGTCCTGCGCGGCCCGCCCGGTGCCGGGCCCTGGCCGGCCACGCGCGATCCGTCGGCCGACGAACGCGGTCGCGCCGTCCCGCGAGGTCGTTCGTCACCGCGGCCGGCGGCCCGCCCGTGTGCCTGGTCCGGCGATGACGTGCGCGTTCCCCTGCGCGGTCCGTCCTTCGGCGTCCGTCGCGG